>JAQBRF010000004.1 GCA_028286645.1 Candidatus Nomurabacteria bacterium | reverse complement strand
GAGGAGTATATTAAGGTCATCTAGGCGCGAATGGAAACCGTGCCGATAGCGTAAGGGCATAAGATGGCTTGACTGTAAGACGGGCATGTCGAGCAGACACGAAAGTGGGTCCTAGTGAACCTACACTTGGCTTTAGATGCCGGTGCAGATTAACGGATAGAAGCTACCACGGGGATAACAGGCTAGTTGTGCCCAAGAGTTCATATCGACGGCACAGTTCGGCACCTCGATGTCGGCTCATCTTATCCTGGTGGTGGAGAAGCTACCAAGGGTATGGCTGTTCGCCATTTAAAAAGATACGTGAGCTGGGTTCAAACCGTAGAGGAGTGAATTCCATAGTCATTCATTTAGATTATGGAGTTGACTTCTCTTAGTTTGAACCCGAGGAGGTAAGACTAAACTTACCAAAAAGACATTGATCACGGCGGCAGATATTAGAAATAATATTTGGCAAGCCAACTAATATCGGGAAAATCCCTAAAACTTTTGTTTACAAAAGTTCGGGCGATAATTTTGTTTACAAAATTATTTAGCCGCAAATTATGGGACAATTCCGAGGGAAGTAAATAATTGTGGATTTCGTAGAGGTGTGACAGTGTTGTGTGTCAGATGACAAGGTGCTCTAAGCAATCAGCACGCTGATTGACGTAAGAGAGAAAGCCAAACACAGCAAAGTGGGGAAGAAGGCCGTCAGGTTGTAAACCTGCGACACTGCTCACATCTCGTCGATTTTTAATCGACACTTCTACGAAATTCATAATTAAATACACCCGTAGAGACTAAACGTTGGCAGGCTTAGTAAAAATAAGCTGAAGCTATAGTCCGATCCCTTTAGTAATAAAGGTTTACTCAGGTTGGAAACCAAGGAGTAATGTAAAACTAGAATGCGTGAGACAGGTTGGTTTCCTATCTTCTGCGGGCGTTCGAATATTGAGAAGATTTGCTCCTAGTACGAGAGGACCGGAGTGAACTGACCTCTGGTGTACCTGCTCTGGCGCCAGCCGGACCGCAGGGTAGCTATGTCGGGAATGGATAAGTTCTGAAAGCATCTAAGAACGAAGCCAACTTCAAGATAAGTATTCGTTGAAGGGTCGTAAGAGATTATTACGTTGATAGGAGCTAGATGTACGCACAGTAATGTGTTTAGTCGAGGCTTACTAATTACCCGAATCCTATTAGGAAACATACCTATGACTAGGTATGTGTGCGTGTCTATTTCATAGTTTAGATGTGTAAAGAGTGTTTATTTTACACATACAAGAAAATTCAAAAATTAAAAACTTTTGAGTTTTTTGTTCTCCTGATTTGGCTTTGGGGTCACACCCATCCGCTTCCGGACAGTTTCTGTTTAATTAATTAACGAATTCAAATACTTTGTTCTGGTGGTTTGGCACAAGGGTCACACCTCTTCCCATTCCGAACAGAGCAGTTAAGCCTTGCTGCAGCGATGATACTAAATTTATTTGGGAAAGTAGCTTGCCGCCAGAACTAAGTATTTGAAAACTGTTTGAAATTAATTAAACAGAAAACGAAGTTAAACCCGACGGAAGCGTGCATACTAAATTTATTTGGGAAAGTAGCTTGTCGGGAGAACAAAGAACTTAAGAAGGAATTAAGATTGCGCATTAGATGTTAAATAATAGATTTCATAAATAGCACGAAACCAACCGTTTCGTGCTATTTCTCGTGATAATTTATCTAAAATCTAACAGCTAATATCTGATATACTAATTTTTATGAATTGGTCCACAAGAAGAAAGATCGTTTATGGAATTTTGGCAATTGTTATTATGGTTATTATTTGTCTTTATCTTTTCTGGGGAACTATTTTCCCGACACCCACTTGTAATGACGGCAAGCAAAACGGCTACGAATCAGGAGTAGATTGCGGAGGATTATGTGCTTTAAGGTGTGCGCAAGAGGTTGTTCCACTAAAAGTACTTTGGTCACGAGCTCTGCAAACTTCTTCTAGCTCCTATGATTTAGTAATGATGGTAACAAATAAAAATATTGATAATACTCCGCGCGCAGTTGGGTATTCTTTCGTTCTTTATGATGAAAGCGGGCAGAAAGCTATGACGATTTCTGGAAGCACAACAGCACCTCTTGATAGTGATTTTCCCATCGTACGCCAAAACATCTCTCTTAGCCGCGCTCCTTCTCAGGTAACGGCAGAAGTTGTAGACGGACCTCATTTTAAAGTAAATGAAAACCCTGCTTCTCCTACTATCCGCCAATCAAATATAAAATATGAAGCTGGCACTATCCCTCGCGTATATGCAACTCTTACAAACACTAAACGCATTGTTATAAATAATTTACCCGTAAGAGTGGTCGTGTATGATTCGCATAATAACGCGATCGCTACTGGAGAAACCATTATCCCTTTGCTTGATAAAGAAGAATCCAAACAAGTTGTATTTACATGGAGAACTCCTTTTAATGTAGTTCCCACGAAGATAAGTATTTATCCGATTCTTGATCCATTCCTAAATACAAAGTAGCTTATGAGATTTTTACAACTTTTCCGCGGAGTAGAAGGGACATTTATTGTCTCTATGATTTGCATACTGCTTGCCGGACTTTTCACAATGAGCTCATTTAATGGACAGGATAACTATGCTTTTAAGCAGGGGGTTTGGATTATAGTTTCATTGCTTGCGTTTCTTTTTGCTTCACGATTTGAGTATAGATTTTTAAAACAAACCAGAATCGTGTTCGGGATTTATATTTTTCTTTTGGCGGTGCTCACACTTCTTTTCGTTTTAGGACATGTTTCTAAAGGTGCGCAATCTTGGTTTTCTTTAGGCGGAATTGCTTTTCAGCCATCTGACCTTATGAAGCTCGGTCTGATTATTTTATTTGCCAAGTATTTTTCCCGGCGTCATATTGAGATCGCAAATATTAAGCATATTATCATCTCTGGAATTTATGCTTTTATTCCATTCGTTCTTGTCTTGCTCCAGCCTGACCTCGGGTCCGCCATGATACTTTTTGCTATATGGTTGGGCATGGTGCTTATCTCTGGAATTTCGAAAAGGCATTTATTTGCCGTGATTGCAATCGGAGCCATTACATTTCTTATAGGGTGGAACTTTGCCTTTAAGCCATATCAAAAAGCCCGCATTATGAATTTTATTTATCCTCTGCAGGACCTTCGAGGAACAGGGTACAACGCCTATCAGTCCACCATCGCAGTAGGGTCTGGCGGATTATTCGGCAAGGGAATAGGCTACGGAACTCAGTCGCGGCTTAACTTCTTGCCCGAATATAAAACTGACTTCATTTTTGCCGCATATGCTGAAGAGTGGGGATTTGTCGGGGCACTTTTGCTTTTGATATTTTATTTAATATTACTTTATAAGCTTGCAAGGTATGCGCTTGTGGCAGATTCAACATTTGAAGCATTATTTACTTATGGCGTGCTGATTTGGTTTTTGGCGCACATTGCCATAAACATTGGTATGAATATCGGCATAATGCCAGTAACAGGCATACCGTTGCCGCTTATGAGTTATGGAGGATCGCATTTGCTGGCGGAAGCAGTAGCCCTGGGTATGTGTGTGGGGATGTATAGGTATTCGCGAGGGGGGCATAAGTATCAGACTCGCAACGAGTTTGTTGGCCTCGGCTAAAATTACCTCACTTTCTTTGTTGCGAGCCCCAGCTCGTTCGTCACCGTACTTGTGTGTACGGCTCCTCGCTCACTTTCCCGCGCCTTGAAATTGATGCAATTTGTAGCCAAGGCTGACGCAGCTAAAGGGCGCAAATGATATAATCATAAATATGAAAACAATATTAGTCGACGCAGTTGATTGTTTCGTGATTGAAGAAGAAGGTATTTATAAACCAATGCATGATTTATTGGAACAATATCCGAGTAGAAAAATAATTCTCACCGGTGCCGATGATAATCAAATGGATGAATTTGGGCTTAGAAATATGCCCTATGAATTATTTACTTTAAAACATAATCCAGAAAAGACAGATCCAGAATATTATAAAAAAATGTTGGAGCATTATGATCTTAGACCGGAAGAGGTTATTTACTTTGAACATAATCTTAAAGCGGTGGAAAGTGCTCAGTCTGTAGGAATAAAAACTTATTACTACGACTTTGATAAAAAAGATTTGAAAGCACTAAAGAGGTTTCTAGAAAAAGACATTTCTCAATAATCTTGTTCACTTTCTGGTTGCCAGTTATATATTGAAAGAAAAAGATCATTTGTATCTTGGCCAAATACATACGTAAATCCCGCAAGGAGGCCATGTTTAAATCTATTTCTATCCAGTCTGTCACTGGGGTTGAGACTGAGTTTCTTCATTGCAGTAGAAAGATTTTCTTTTACTGTTTCCATAGGGGTATCTGCTCCTTGAGGAAAAACCTCTCGAGCAACTCCTTTCATTTTCTGAGCAGTTAAAGGTCTTCTGGTGTCTTTTTCGTGAATGTCAGGCTCTTGCGTCCCGGGCTGTTCTCCAAACTGTTTCATAATTAGAAGTATAACAAAATAAAAAGCGGGAAGCCCGAAGGCCTCCCGTTACAGATCCTAATACTCTGGATCCACTCTATATTCAGCTGCGATGTCGGCGAGACGATTTTCTTCCGACGTGAGTGGGCGGTCCAAGTAACTGTCCACCCAATCCACGTCATCATCTATCGGATCGCTGGCGCGCTCCCCATCGTGATACCCGCGAACGAACTCGGGATGGCACTTAGAGAGCAAGTCTTCCGGTAGGTAATTCCCGGTTGACTCAGCTTCCCTCCCCATGTGATTCCCGCGCTCGTACTGGGCGCGGTTTTCTTCTTCGCGAGTCATACGCGGTGGCGCAGGTTTTATCGGCTCGGGCGACATTCCGAAGAATTTCGCCCAGCCAGACGTATACCCGTCGCGCGCAGTTGGCGACAACTTCTCGATCGCCGCTTCTTCCAGCACGTGGCCGGATTTCCCTAAGTCATAATGCGTCCTCCATGTCGCCTGCGACAAGCGAATCTGGTAGTCGCTACGGCGGTTAAAAGAACCCATGGCTCACCTCTCTCGTTGTTCACGAGAGGCAACCCAGAGGGATTCTAGGATGAACTTCCCGTGAATATAATTAAGATAGAACTTTATCAGTATATCACATATGGATGTAAAAGTCAATAGGCAAAAGTTCCTAGAAAATAAGGAATTATTGATATAATTTATGTATGAATAAAATCGAAAATATTTGTGTTTTTGGTGATAGTACTGCGTGGGGAGCATGGGATAAGGAGAAAGGAGGTTGGGCAAATCGATTATGGCTACATCTTGCTAACCGGAATGATTTTATAGATACTCCGAATATTTACAATCAAAGTATATCCGGCGGAGACAGCTCTTTAATCTTGGAGAGATTTGAAAATGAATCTAAAGTTCGTGAATGTGATGCCTTAATATTTCAAACAGCAGGGAATGATTCCTATTTGGTTGGCAAAAACGGACCGAATAATATCTCTATAGAAAACTTTGAAGATAACATTGAAAATATACTTAAAAAAGCAAAAGCCATTACGAAACATGTCATATTTATAGGGTATAAAGAAGTGGATGATAGTAAAACAGCACCAGTGCCTTGGGATGATATTTATTATTTGAATAGTGAAATAGAAAGATACAACAAAGTTATGCAGAAAGTTTGTGAAAATAATAATGTCTTATTTTTAAATATGGGTAGCGTTCTCACCCCAAGTGATTTCGAGGACGGTATTCATCCTAACGCTCAAGGACATGAAAAGATTTTTATAAAAGTAAAAGGATTTTTAGAAGAAAAGGGGTGGATTTAGAAGTAAAATTCTGCTATTTACTTTTATGCCCAGAGTTGTAGTATTAAAGTGAACTACATAAGCTGGAGGAGATCATGTATCAGCTTTTTATCACTGCCGGCAGTTTGTATAACAAGATTTTCCCGCTTTCATGGCGGGGGACGGTGACCGAGGTCGCCTTCATTCTCGCTATCGGGCTAAGCCTGGCGTTTTATTCCGGACATCTAAAGTAGCCTCACACAGAAAAGCGCAATCTTAGTGTGGGGCTTTTCTGTTTGTGGTATTTACTTAAAATTGGAAACTTGGAACTAGATTTATATTTGAATTTATCTACCCGCTACACGCTACTTTCTACACGCTGTCCTACACTCCGCTTCTGCTTAACAAAACTTTTGCTGTTTTTAAAATAATCGCGATATCAAGTAAAAGAGTAGAGTGTTCAATGTAATACAAATCATATGCAAGCTTGGTGGAAGTCTTTTCAACATCTATTCCAAACTTCGGAGCCTCATACTGATGAATCTGCGCCCATCCGGAGAGCCCTGGGCGTACAACATGGCGGATATTATAGAAGGGGAGAGTGCGAGCATATTCCTCTACGAGGTTTGGTGCTTCCGCTCGCGGTCCGACCAATGAAACATCGCCACGTATTAAATTAATAACTTGAGGAAATTCATCAAGCCTAGTCTTTCTTAAGAAACTTCCTACACGAGTAATTTGCTTGGTTTCCAATAATTCATTTGTGGGCTTATGCTCCATGCTTCTAAACTTATACATTTTAAAAATCTTCCCATGCCTTCCTACTCTAATCGCTTCGTGATAAAAAATCGGACCGTTATCTTCCAGTTTTATAGAAATAAATACAAATGGATAAAGAATTAAAGTAAAGATACCAATTGGTATAGAAAGTATAAGATCAATAAATCTTTTTATCCCATCATAGCGCTGTGCGGTGCTGATGTATCTAAATACCCATTCTTGGTTAATGAGATCAAGCGGAACCATATCGAAAACGTCTTCGTAAACGTCCACGATATCTAGAACGGCTTGCCCTTCAAAAAGCTCTGAATATAAAGTATCAAAGTATGATTTAATCCTCTCGTCGCGCATGTCTATTATTACAGAATTAGGCCGGGTAGTTTTTAGTACGTTTTTTAAACGTGACATATCATAGTGATCTACATCAATTACTGATATCAGAGTAATTCCAGTGTGCGGATTTCGAGATAGCTCATCCACCAATGCGACGAAAGTATTCCCAGAGCCTATGATTATGCTTTTTTGCTTCTTATAGTGAAGGACAATATAGAAAGCAAACTGCCTCCAAATAGTCATCAGTATGGAAGAGATTATTATATATATAAGGAGAATGGTTTTTGGCGCAATTCCCAGAACCGGAAGAATATAAAATAATATAACGGCACCAAAGGCGGCGAGTCCCTGGCTTGTGAGAATTCTTTTACTAAGTTCGCGGATCAGACGAAGAGTGGGTTTGTCATAAAGGCCATAGCTATAAAATACCGCCACAGTAACCGCAATAATAATAGAGAATGATGGGACGAAATTCAAAAAAACCTCATAGGAAGGAGTGTTTCCTGATCTCGCTAGTATGGCTAAATATAAGGATAAAAAGAGGATTAAACAGTCTACAATCAACAGAAGTAGCCTTCCAGGGGTATGCCGTAAAATCATGTATATACTATACCCCCACACCAAAATAATGCAATTTTTGGTGTGGGGGTATACTTCATTTCGCTATTTCCTCTATTAAATTACAAATTAGTGTGATAACACGATATACTTTCTTGTAAGATATGAAAATCCTGTACGTAATTACGAAGTCAAACTGGGGCGGAGCACAAAAGTATGTGTATGATTTAGCGGTCTCATTTTCTGGGAAAGGCCACGATATCACAGTCGCTTCCGGCGGAAGAGGCGAACTTATGGAGAGGTTAACAGAAGCAAATATAAAAACAATTTCAATACCATCCATGGTCAGAAACTTAGGCTTGGTTCGCGAAATAAAAGCATTTATTTCCATATATAAAATAATTAAAGAAGTTAAACCTGAGATTTTACATTTAAATAGCGCGAAAGCCTCGGCACTAGGGGCCTTTGCTGGAAGGTTAGCGGGGACTAAGAGTATTGTTTTTACAATTCATGGAGCGCCATTTAGAGAAGATAGAAATATAGGGATTAAGTTATTTTATTATCTAGGCACTTGGGCTACGTGCCTGCTGGTCCATAAAATTATAACAATTTCTAAACAAGATGAGCATGATATCTGCTCAATGTGGTTTACGAAGAAAAAAGTTACGACTGTCTATCCTGGGATACCATATAAAGAAATTCCGGAAAGAATCACCCCCAGAACAAGAACCACTCACATTGTTACTATTGCAGAGCTTCATAAAAATAAAGGGTTGCTATATGGATTGTCCGCTATTAGTAAATTGCTGGGAGATTATATGAATATAACTTATTCGATTTTTGGAGAAGGAGAGGATAGGCAGAAAATCGAACAGTATATAAAAATGAAGAGACTAGAAGACATAGTAACTCTTCATGGTCATGTGTCAGACGCAGCACTTAGAATTCATGAATATGATATTTTCCTCCTTCCATCCATTAAAGAAGGACTTCCGTACACATTACTTGAGGCCGGAAGAGCAATGCTACCGGTGGTGACTACTACAACAGGGGGAATTCCTGAGATTATCCGCCATGAGCAGACAGGGCTACTTGTCCAACCGAAAGACGACGATCATCTAAAAGAGGAGCTAAAGAAACTCATTCAAGATAGAAATTATGCTAAAAAGTTAGGCCAGAATCTTCATGCGCATGTAGTGCAGCAGTTTTCTCAAAGCAAGATGCTGGTGGAGACGGCGAAAGTATATGGCTTCATATAATTGAATTTATTTCGATACCTATTCTTCATAATTAAGACGGCTTCCGGACTCGTCCTATAGAGCCTTGATTTAGGCTTAAAAATGCTGTATAATTTCTTAACTATGCTTTCCATTACAACTCTTCCTCGGGCGCCAAAAGAAACCAAAAAAGACGGGTTTATACCGGCTGTTTACTATGGTTCTAAAACCAAATCGACCTCAATATTTATTAACGCAATTGAATTTAAGAAGATTCTTTCGTCAGCAGGTGAATCAAGCTCTATCGTGCTTAATACAGAAGGTGGCAACGAAAATGCCATGATTCAGACTGTTCAATTGGATCCTGTAAAAAATACTCCAATACATGCTGACTTTTATGTAATCGAAAAGGGACAAAAAGTTCACGTTAAGACTCCTATTGTCTTTATTGGAGAATCGCAGGCAGTGAAAGAAGGCGGAGTGCTCGTAAAGGTTCTTCATGAACTTTCTGTTGAGGCAGATCCTACTAAGCTTCCACATGAGTTCACTGTAGATATTTCGAAGCTTGTTACAAAAGATGATGTTATAAAAGTAGGTGATATCCAACTTCCATCTGGCGTTGAGCTATATCATTTAACTCCGGAAGATGTTATCGTTTCTATTGCTGAAGCGGTAGAGGAAGTGGAAGCACCGATAGAAGCACCTGATTTGAGCGCTATTGAAGTAGAGGCGAAGGGCAAGGTGGCCGATGATGAAACAGAAGAAAAAACAGCTGATAGCAAATAATAATTTAGAAAAGATCGATGCCACCCGCATCGATCTTTTCTTATAAAAATATGTGTAATTTTTGTCACAATAGATGACTTTTCCTGTTATAATTAGTACATGAGGATAAAAGTCGCCTTTTTTATTGTGCTCTTAATTGTTTCCTTTGGAATAGCAATTAATCATCCAGCTCCCACTTTTGCCCAAAGCAGGGAAGAACTAGAAAAAAACCTAGCCGATCTGGAAGCACAGATCACAGCATTAAATAGCACCATTACCCAGACTAAGGCTCAAGGTACTTCTCTTAAAAATGATATAGCAGTACTTCAGGCGAAGATAAATAAAAGCAAACTTCAGATAAAAGCGCACGATGCGGCTATTAGCAAGTTAAATATTAATATTTCAGAAAAAGATAAAACCATCAATGCGCTTAACGATAAAATGGACAGGGAAAAAGATTCTCTTGCTCAGATAATGAGGAAGACCCAGTACCAAGAGCAGTATTCTTTGATTGATTTTAGTCTTCAAAGCGACAGCCTCTCTACATTCTTTTCTGACGTTGATTCATTTTCTACATTAAACCGAGCTCTCAATCAAAGCTTCCAAGATATTCGGGTAACAAAAGCTGATATAGAAGGTGTAAAGGTAGAACTAGAAGACGCTAAGGATGAGGAGACTCAGAAAAAGCTAGCTCAGCAAAATGAAGCGAAACTCGTTGCAGCAAATCAAAAAGAAAAGAACACTCTTCTTACTATCACTAAGAATCAAGAATCTGAATATAAGAAAGTTCTAGCGGATAGGCAAAAAGAGGCCGCTCAAATCCGAGCTCGTCTTTTTGATCTTCGAGACACAGCAGCCATCTCCTTCGGTGCAGCTTATGACTACGCTCTTGCCGCTTCTAAATCAACAGGAGTCCGTCCTGCACTCATTCTTGCCATCCTTATGCAAGAATCATCCCTGGGGGTAAATGTAGGAACATGTAATTTATCTGATTATTCTACGGGAGATGGAGTAAGTATTAAAAGTGGTGCAATAAAAATACGCACAATGAATCCGACTCGAGATGTGCCGGTATTTCTTGATATTACTTCTAGATTGGGGCGTGATCCGAAGACTACTCCCGTATCATGCTGGATCGCAGCGTATAGCGGCGGGTCGCCTTCTGGTTGGGGAGGCGCTATGGGACCCTCGCAGTTTATTCCTTCTACTTGGAAGCTTTTTGAAGGTCGTATTACTTCCGTTACCGGCGCTTCAGTTGCTAACCCATGGAATCCGTATCATGCGATTACTGCTACCGCGCTATATCTAGAAGATTTAGGGGCTGTATCTGGAGATGAGGCTTCTGAAAGAAACGCTGCGTGTAAGTATTATTCCGGTAGAGCTTGTTCATCTTCATCTGCAGGTGCAGGATACGGGAACTCTGTTATGACGAAGCTTTATAGCATGCAAGCAGATATCGACAAGCTCCAAAAGTAAGTTGCAAAGGTGCACTTTTATGGTATAATACAATAATTATGAAAGCATCCATTCATCCAACATATTACCCAAATGCTACTGCGACTTGTGCTTGCGGGGCTGTTTACACTATCGGCGCTACAACTGAAACTATTAATGTAGAAATCTGTCAGAATTGCCATCCATTTTATACAGGTCAGGATAAGGTCCTCGACTCAACAGGACGAGTAGATAAGTTTAAGAAACGAGCAGCAGCAGCTAAGAAGTCTTAAATTAAATAAAAACACGCATATTTAAATATGCGTGTTTTTATTTTGCTACACTATATATATGTCAGAAGAAGACTTTAAATCTAATCCGAAAACCTCTTACCTCATGCAAGAGTATGAGCGTCTTATGAAGTCCGAAGAAGAGGCGAGGGTTATGTTAACAGATGAATCTATGAGAGAGCTTGCAGAAGAAGAGCTTAAAAGTATTGATGCACAGAAACTCGCACTTTGGGATCAGATGGAAGATATAGCCTCAAGGGATAAAGAAGAGGAAGAGAAGCCAAAAGCACTCATCTTAGAAGTTTCTGCAGGAGCCGGAGGAGATGAGTCCACACTTTTCGCCGCAGAGCTTGCCTCCGCTTACAGTATGTATTGCGAGCACCACAGAATCGGATTTGAAAAAACAGATGATTCGGTAAGTGATGTGGGCGGATATAAATATGCATCATTTGAAATAAAGGGGAAAGAGGCCTGGGAAACATTTAAATTTGAATCCGGAGTGCACAGAGTACAAAGAATTCCAGATACTGAAAAAAATGGGCGCGTACATACTTCTACAGTCACTGTTTCGGTGATGCCTATACGAGAAAAGAAAAAAGTAACACTAAATCCTGCTGAATTAGAATTTGAAACATCTCGTTCCGGAGGAGCTGGCGGACAAAATGTGAATAAAGTAGAAACAGCAGTTCGTGTAATTCACAAGCCTACAGGTCTTTCTGTGCGCTGTACTATAGAGCGCAGCCAGTTAAAAAATAAAGAGAGAGCTCTTCAAATGCTTCAAGCAAAACTTGATCAATTAGAAATCGAAAGAGAAAGCGCCGGGAATAGAGATGCTAAAAGATCTCAAGTAGGAACGGGGGATAGAAGCGAAAAAATCAGGACCTATAACTTTCCACAAGACAGAGTAACCGATCATAGGATAAAAGAATCATTTCATGGCATTCCTAAAATAATGCAGGGGAATTTCGAACCAATTTTTGAAGCATTAAAGAATTTCCAAGGGGAGTTTGCTGAAGGGGAAGAGTAATTGACATATAAATTTTAAGCGTGTATTTTAAAAGAAACAATCATTGGGGTAATAACGATGCCTTCATTTAAATTGACGGAAAGGGATGGTGCGGCGGGAAACTTTTCGACCACGACCTCTCTTCTTAAGCACATTAAAGACCGAAAAATAAAGCTCGTAGTGTGCACTCCCACAAGGTGGATGCCTGATCAAACCCTTGTGGCGCAGGCAGAGGTCAAAGGAAAAAGCGGGTTCGCAATTTCTTTGTATGTTCTCGGAGAGATATCAGAAGAAGAACAACCTGAAATTCTGGCCCAACTCGGTTTAAACAGACAGTTCTCACTTTTTGATTCTTAACCAAATCGGCCACGGCCGATTTTTATTATTGACATAACGATTTCATCTATATAGAGTAACAAATAACCAGTGTTTAGGGAGAGAAACATGAAATTAGTTGTTTGTGGGATAGAGAGTTACGGATTTATGACCTGGGAAGCTTTTAAAAGTTATATGATGCCCAGAATGAGTCGTTTAGATCTTTCGTGTGACATCAATACAAAGGAGACAGGGCGAGAAGGATGGGTTTTTCTGGGGCAAATATCGCATATTGAATTTCCGGAATACCAAGAGTACCTTTATGCGACAGATTTCCCTACCGATGAAGAACTGCAAAGTCTTTTTTTAAAACTTGTTCATTTTTCCCAAGAGGTAGTTAAAAACGCCGTTTTACAAGAAAGAAGCCTATTAGTTTACAACCTTCAACACCTTCTTAAGCCGGCCGAATAAGGCCGATTTTTTATATCTAAGAATCAATTGACAAAGAATGAAAAATATTTTAGTGTGAAAGGATATCGCATTCACTTAGGGAGCACCCGCAATGAAGTTACCAGCGAATTTACTGTCCTTTGTTGAACAAGGTCTTTCAAGGTTGCCGGCGGTTTTTCAGTCGCGCGATCCACAAGATCTTCCCGAGACCGAGCCACCTAAGGAATCACGTTTCTGGATCGTAAGAAAATGGCGCGCTTGGAGAAAAGCACGCTGGGAGAAATTCGCAAACTCGCCTTCACGCTATTGGAGGGATTGGACCTCGTGGCATGCTGCGCGGGAGGCGAAGTACTCCAAGACTCGTAGCGTAGCGTACTTCTGCACCTTCCTCCTCTTTCTCATTGGACCGCCACTGATTGCAAGCAAGTACCGTAGCAGTCAGGCAAAAGCTACAGCCATGGAGGCTCGTGCCTACGCTCGCGTCGCCCGGCAAGCTTTGCTCCAGGATTGCTTCGACAGAAAAAAGAAAGGAGATCTGGTCCCGAAAATGACCGTGGAGTGGAAGTCCTGCACACAGGTCGAAGATCAGGAGAAGAAGGAGATCGCGCTTCAGCAGGAAGAAGCGAGGCTTGCAAATCAGACGCTTTTGGAAAGCTGGGAGCAATTCGTACTTCTGGTCAAGTGGGTGTTGGACACGTTTTTGGGCGTTACGGCGATCGTCTGGTGGATCGGCGGGATCATGTCCTTCACTATACTCCTAATTGGCTATGTATTGTTAGGAGCGCACACCAAGGAGGTGCATGAAGCTGCGGCAAAAATGGAGCACAGTCTGACTGGGGAGCTCAAAGCAGGTCATGAGCAGCTCTTCCAGATCGAGCAAACCCTCAACGAAGAAAGGAGTGATAACTTCAAGTACGTCGCGGTCTACCGCCTACTCGAAGGAATGTTAACGCCTGTCCTAAGGTTGCCGTACAATCCAGATTTCGAGAATGCGTATGACGATGAAAAAAGACCGCAATTTGCCGCTTTGGTTGAGGCGGCGCAGAAGCTTATGCCTGAGCCGGAGGAATGGGAACCCTCCGGCGATCTCACCGAGCAATTGCCATGGTGGTATTTCTTTCTCCACCTGAAGCATTTCCTCGATTGGAACGAAGGCTTGCGTATGTCCGTAGGCTGGGCTGCATATAACTATGTGTGCATGCAAGGTGCAGCGGATAGGCAGTCCCAGTTCAAGTTTTACCAACAGTTTTCCGCGTATGTTGATCGGGCGGAGAGTTTCACGCAGCTCCTGCTTAAGAAGCCTCCGGAATTCGAAGGGTACGACTTGATCTTTTCTGATGCATTTGATGCGAAGCAGATGCTCTCAGGAATCAGGCGGAAGATGGACGAAAGACTAAAATCGCTTCCCGGCGATGAAGCTGCCACGGCCCTGGTACAGAAGTCTGTAGCGGATCTTCAGCCAGACCTGCAGCAGATAGAGCGTTTAGCGTCGCTTCACAGAGAAGGAGCGCCAGTCTCTGAGAGCGAAGGGGCAGTTACGCCTGACGAAGGGGGTGAAGGAGAGGTTGCGGGCCAGTCTGAAGAAGAAGTACACCCTGCCGCTTCGGAGCATCCTCGACGCCTCCACATGGTTCATTCAAACCAAAATTAAGTAGCTTAATCCGGGCGCAACACCTGGATTAGAAAGCTCACGACCGGCGGCGCTTCATGCGCCTGCCGGTTTTTATTTTCCATTCACAAAATGTCTCATTTATGCTATAATATTCTCCGTTACATCCAATCGGGCAAATCAGGATTTGGACACCTGAGCATACATTTCTAAGAACACGGACGCGTACAAACTGTACAATGGAGAGATGTTTATGTGGCACGAGGCAAATGTTTTATAAATCCGGTTATTGGTAATTAGTTATTGGCCATTGGTGAATTCCAAATGCATTTAAACTAATTACTAATAACCATTAACCAATTACTATGATAGAAATAACAAAAGAAGCGCTTCAAAAAGCGGGATTACAATACGGATTTTCTCGAACTCGTCGCCATCCATCTGTAAAACCGTTTGTTGAAGGAAATTATAACGGAGTAGATTTTATTAATATTGATAAAACTAAGGAACAGCTTGAAAATGCTTTAGCATTTCTTACAGCATTAAAAGGGGCAGGAAAAACCATTCTCTTTGTAGGAGTAAAGCCAGAAATAAGACAAATTGTAAAAGAAGCAGCGCTTTCACTTAATGCTCCATATGTTACAGAAAGATTTATCGGAGGAACTCTTACAAACTTTCCGCAAATAAAAAAGAGAATTGAGAAACTTCATGATCTTTTGAAGAAAAAGGAAACAGGAGAGCTTGCAGTGTATACGAAAAAAGAACAGCTTTTAATTCAGCGTGATATTGACAGGCTTGATCGCGATTTCGGAGGAATTTCATCATTAACTAATTTGCCAGCAGCGGTAGTGATGATTGATTCAAGACACGAAGATATGTGTGTAAGGGAGGCTCTTCAGCTCCACATTCCTATAGTTGCGCTTTCAAACACTGATTGTAAACTAGATGGTATAGAGTATCCGATCATTGGTAACGACGGCTCTGTTGCGTCTGTTAAGTTTGTTCTAGAAGCTATAAAAGAAGCTCTTGCTGATAAGGAATAATTTATAAACCCAGTAATTGGGGAATTCCAAATGCGTTTAAACTAATTACTAATAACCAATAACTCATAACTATAAATATGGATATAATAAAAGAACTTAGAGAAGAAACAGGGCTTTCATTTGCGCAGATAAAAAAAGCTCTTGATGAAGCAGGGGGAGATAAAGAAAAAGCCAGAGTTGTGTTGTCGCAATATTCACAAGCACAAGCTGAAAAGAAGGCAGACCGAGAACTTGCTGCGGGATTGATAGACTCATACATTCATGGGAATGGTACTACTGGAGTGCTTCTTCATCTTGCCTGCGAAACTGACTTCGTGGCAAAAAATGATGAATTCAAAACTCTCGCGCATGAAATTTCAATGCATATTTGTGCTATGGCTCCTACCTCAATAAATAATGAAGATAATGAAGGGGAGGAAACAGCTTTAATGAAACAGGCTTTTATTAAAGATCCAAATATGACTATCGAACAAAAGATAAATGCTTTTATTCAAAAGTCAGGCGAAAACACCAAAATCATTGCTTTTACTAGATATAGTATCTAGTAGTATAATTAATCTATAAATATGCTTTTACTGATACTCATAATATGTGGAGTAATAGCAGCCCTTGGTGCAATTTTCGTGCTTTTATTACAGCAATATAGGGTAAGAAAAGGGGTAATTACATTAAACGGGGAGTACAACGGACCGGCTGACGTTTCCTTCACTCTACATCTTGTCGTAAGATACTTTCTTAAAAGAAGCGTATATGCGCGTAAATTTATTATGCAGTATATTCTGCATATTGTAGTTAGGTTTATGTATTACTTAGACAAGGGTTCATCTTATATTTATTCAAAGTCTAGAAATTGGTTTGTGAAAAACGCGGTCAAAAATAGGGGAACTGTTCCGCACTTTTGGGAACATTTGAAAGTGTATAAGCAAGAAATGGATAAGGAAAAGGTAGAAGAAAAGTAGATCTTCTTTATGAGTGCTGTTAGCTGACAGGGGTGGTCATTTATGATAATATGGAAAAACCCTGTTTTCTGGAGAGCTGTCCGTAATTCCTCTTTAAAAGCCGTCTAAATTACACGTAGAGAGCCACTTTAGCTCAGTTGGTAGAGCAACGGTTTTGTAAACCGTAGGTCCCCAGTTCGAATCTGGGAAGTGGCTCTCTGCGTGTAATCGGAGCTCATGCATATGATCTGCTTCATATGCAGCAGATTCGAAGGCCGCAGCGATGTTTTTCTAGCAAGAAAAACCGCGAGGGGCGGGCTGCGAGTCGTGAGCACGGCGGTGCGAAGGAACTTGTAGCCGAATCTGGGAAGTGGCTCTCTGCGTGTAATTTGGGGCTTATACATATGAGTAATCATATAATTCACTTATGATAGACACAAAAAAGTACATCTTTACTTTTATAATCACAGTTGCCATATTTGCAACGGCTTTTTACGCTTCGTCATTTTTATCCAATAAAAGAGTTACTGATGTAAAATCTATACAAGATAATATTGCAATTGATATTCTATCAAATGAAACTCAGTTTGATCTTTTAAAAGAAATCCCATGCACCAACGTAAGTGAAAGTATCTTGTCTCCGGAACTTTCAGCGCTGGGTGATAAATTATCAAAAACAGAATCTGACAGGGGTGCGACAGATGCTGATGTCATCTATTTAAAAAAATATTACTCCCTTCTTCAAATAAAAGATTATTTGCTTTCTAAGCAATTGGCAAGCAAGTGCGGTCCTGCAAAAAAGCCTGTTTTCATTATTTACTTCTATTCAAATACAGGAGACTGTGCAGATTGCCAAAATGAAGGCTTTGTACTTACTCGCTTAAAGGAGGTTCATCCAGATTTAAGAGTTTATTCATTTGATTTTAATTTAGACCTAGCGGCCATAGATTCAATGAAAAATATTTATAAAATAAACGGCAATCTTCCAGCCCTCGTTATAGAAGATAAAGCATATACTGGATTTAAATCAGTTGACGCCCTAGAGTCTCTTCTTCCAGACACATTAAAAGAAGCGACTACCACTGCGACCACGACTAAAACTGGAGCCACAAGCACTCGGGGAATAAAATAATTTTATGATAGCTCAAATTTTACAATGGCTCATGTATCCATTTCTTTTCCTGTCTATGTATTTTCAGGTGCTTTTGCTTACTTCATTTTTTGAAAGCAAAAGAAAAATAAAAGGAGAAGAAGAGTACGGAGTGTCTGTTTTCCCATTGGTTACAGTTGCGGTGCCATGCTGGAACGAAGAAAAAACTCTTTCTGCTACTCTTGACTCACTTCTGGCTCTCGATTATCCGAAAAATAAACTAGAGATTATCGTAGTTGATGACGGAAGCAAGGATCACACAGCAGAAGTTGCATACGAATATGCAAAGCAGCACGGCGATATTATAAAAGTCTTTTCAAAAGAAAACGGAGGAAAGCATACTGCGGTTAACTTAGCACTGAAAAACTCAACGGGGGATTTTTTCGGATGTTTAGATGCGGACTCCTTTGTCGCCCCTCAAACTCTTAAGACTATCATCTCATATTTCGAAGCGTATCCTAAGACCATGGCGGTTACCCCATGCATTCACATAAAGAGCCCGAAGACTTTTGTGCAGAGGATGCAAGCGGTGGAATATCTAATGGGAGTTTTCGTGCGCAAGGCCTTCGGGGAGCTAGATGCCATCCAAGTAACGCCAGGCCCATTTTCAATTTTTAGAAAAGAAGTATTTAGTACCATAGGAGAATACAGAAAAGCGCATAATACAGAGGACTTAGAAATCACTCTTCGCATGCATAAAGCTCAGTTAAAAATAATGAATTCGCATAAGGCCCTTGTTTATACTGTGGGGCCTGCGACCGCAAAAGGTTTTTTCTATCAGAGATTGCGCTGGGCCAGAGGGTTCTTAGAAAATTCACTTGACTATAAAGAGCTTTTCTTTAAAAAGAAATATGGCAACTTCGGGATGTTCACGCTCCCAATGGCATTCGTATTTTTATTTTATGGTTTATATGCAGCTTTGTTTACAGTCTATTCCATGGGTTCATATATTTATAATCTGACAAATAAATGGTCAATAGTCGGATTTCATCCTCAGATTTCTATCGGCCTTCCGCACTTTGATTGGTTTTATTTAAGTACGACAGTAATGGCTTTTATTGTTATGGTTATGTTTTCTATATTCCTTCTGGTTATTTATATTAGCAGTACGCTTTCTGATGATAGCCAGCGTTTATATTTTAACTTTCCTATTTTCTTTTTAATATATCCAATCTTTGTTCCATTATTCTTGGGACGAGCTGTAATAGACACTATGTTAAATAGGAAAAATGAATGGGTTCTTCAAGATAGTAAGGGGTCATACCAGGTCGCAAATACTGTAGATTAATAGGGGTTTTCTTGTTAGAATAAGCAAATGAATGGCCATGCTCACCCGATAACCTTAGCGATTGCTAAGATCACAGATATCTTCTCAAAGCTTGGGTTTGATACTGTAGACGGGCCAGAACTTGAAGATGAATGGCATAACTTCGACGCACTAAATGTACCGAAAGATCATCCGGCACGAGATATGCAGGATACGTTTTGGATTAAAGATAAAAAAGGTATAAACAAGTTTGGTGAAGAAGTTGGCTATGTCCTCCGGACGCACACAAGCAATATGCAGATTAGAACCATGGAAAAATTTGTTTCTGATGGAGGACAGTTTCCTCTTGCTATCTGCTGTCCAGGAAAAGTTTTTAGAAACGAAGCCACTGACGCGACGCATGAAGCGCAATTTCATCAAATCGAGATGCTTTATATAAATAGAGATGCAAGTCTTTCGATGATGATCGGTGTTATCAAGAAATTCTTTTCAGAATTTTTTGAAAGTGATATTAATATCCGTCTTCGTTCCAGTTATTTCCCGTTCGTGGAACCAGGAAACGAAGTGGATATGCAATGTTTTAAGTGCAGAGGTAAGGGGTGCAATATATGTAAAGAAACAGGATGGATTGAAATAGGCGGCGCGGGAATGGTTCATCCGAAAGTTTTAGAAGCAGGGGGGATTAATCCTCGGGATATGAAAGGATTTGCTTTTGGTTGCGGAATAGACCGTATGCTTATGATTAAGTATGGAATTGATGATGTCAGGCTTTTATATAACGGCGATCTTCGCGTAGTAAATCAATTTATGTTGGAAGGTCGAAAGTAGACAGGAGATAGCAGTTATAAAATGGCAGAAAGTTATAAAAATTTAAATATATGGAAAGAGTCAGTGGATCTGTCTACTTATATATATAAACTTACAAAAGGATTTCCAAAAGAAGAAATATTTGGAATTACTTCCCAGTTAAGACGAGCAGTAGTATCCATATCGTCAAATATTGCTGAAGGGTCATCACGACCATCGAAGAAAGACTATTCTCGTTTTATTGATATAGCTATAGGCTCATTAAAGGAAGTTGAAAGTTTGTTAGAAGTTTCATTTAGATTAGGATATATGTCAGAAATCGAGTATGGTAAAATGATTAAGATAATTAGTGGTTTAGGTGTTTCAATGGGAGGTTTCAGAAAATATCTAAATAAATAATATGACCACCTTCTATTCTCTACTTTCTACTATCCGCTTATGAAATTCCTAAAATCCTGGCTACAAGACTACATAGTTGAACCGCTTCCATCTGATGAAGAAATCAGGGATATTTTAAATAAAAAAGCATTTGAAGTTGAAGAAGTGGTTAGTCTAAAAAAAGATACGGTTTTTGAAATAAAAGTATTGCCCAATCGCGCACACGATGCATTGGGCCACAGAGGTATGGCACGAGAACTATGTGCTGACTTCGGTTTCACATTCAAAGATGATGAGAAGGTAAAATTAAATGAAAAGTTGGTTGATAAAAAAGTCCCTGTCCCAGAAATAATGGTCACAGATGAAAAAGCCTGTACAAGGTTTATGAGTATGAGAATAGAAGGGGTGAAAGTATCTCCGTCTCCTAAATGGCTTAAAGAAAGATTGGAAGCCATCGGACAAAGAAGTATTAATAATATAGTTGATATAACAAATTATGTGCAGTTTTCGCTTAATAAACCCATGCATGCATATGACGCGAGGAAAATAACCGGGGTTATAAATGTCCGCTTCGCGAAGTCTGGAGAGAAGTTAGAGACACTCGACGGTAAAGATCTAAAGTTAAATTCTAAAGATTTGGTTATTGCTGATGGTGAAATAATTTTAGGACTTGCTGGAATTAAAGGAGGGAAGCCAAGCGGTATAGAAGAAGATACAAATGTAGTTATTTTAGAAAGCGCGAACTTTGAACCAAGTCTTATTCGGAGAACTTCCACAAAGTATAATCTCCATACTGATGCATCTAAACGCTTCGAAAATGGCATTGCAAATTCTCTTGTTGAAGAGGGGCTTTATATGACAGCGAATCTTATAAAGCAAGTTTGCAAAAGTGCAAAGGCGAGCGAAGTGGTGGATATATATCCAAAAAAGGATAAATCT
Organism: Candidatus Nomurabacteria bacterium; assembly: GCA_028286645.1. Classification (GTDB taxonomy): domain Bacteria; phylum Patescibacteriota; class Minisyncoccia; order Phycocordibacterales; family UBA5272; genus UBA11704. Next base: position 493,093 of record JAQBRF010000004.1, on the reverse strand, counting down.
TTTAAGATAGGCATAAGTAAAGAAGATCTGAATTCTATCTTAGGCACAAAGTATGAAGGTTCATTAATAGAGGATGCTTTTAAAAAGTTATTATTTACATTTGAAAAAGTAGTTCCGGAAGAAAAGATAAAAGAGCTTATTCCTGTGGCATTAGATAAGCCCTACGAAAGGTTAGCAAGTACTCTTTATGATGCTCCCGAAAAATTTAGTTGCGGATCGTTAGTTAATTGGTTTTATGTAGAATGTGGTTATGCGCTCCCTCGAGTTTCTCTTGATATGTATGTTTATAGCAAAAAGATAAAGAAAGAAGATTTAAAATTAGGTGACCTTATATTTACAAATACACTTACAGAAAAACCTAAAAATGCCATGATATATTCTAAGGTTTTAGGGAAAGAAATTCCAGATGTTCCTAAATATACAAAGACATTAGAGTTCTTACGCGGGACTGAGTTTCCTCCTGGCATTGACCATGTCGGGATGTATATAGGAGATGGTAAGGTGATACACACTGGAAGCATAATAGGAAAGGTTGTGATTGAAGAGTTTTCTAGCAGTAATTATTTTAAAAATGAATGTTGGTATGGAAGGCCTGTAAATGATTTAAAAATACCTCAATTTGTAATAAAGGTCCCTTCTGAAAGGTTCGATATTCGCATAAAAGAAGATTTAGCAGAAGAAGCAGGACGCATTATAGGATATGACAAAATAGTCCCCACTCTTCCATCTCTTTCTAGAACCGGTCTTTTAAATAAGCAAATGCATTACGAAAATAAAATCCGCGAGATTCTTTTTTCTCATGGATTTTCAGAAATAATTACTTATACATTTGGTGACGTTGGGGAAGTCGAATTAGTCAAGGGCTTAGCAAAAGATAAAGAAAAGATAAGGCCGGACTTAGGGAAAGGAATAATGAATGCTTTTAATATGAACTTTTATAATTCTCCGCTTCTAGGACAGAAAACAATTAAGGTATTTGAAATAGGAAAAGTATTTAATAAAGAAAGCGAGAGAAAGCATCTGTCTATCGCCATTGATGACGGAGCCAAGAAAAGCAATTTCTCCGAAGAGGTAGATTTGATACTGGCTGGCATAAAAAGGACCTTGGGAATAAAAGCTATTAATTGCGAAACTGTATCTTCAAAACCATATATTATTGAAATAGATTTAGATGATCTTATAGTAGACTTAAATGATCCAATAACTTATGAAGCGCCATCATTCTCTCGTTTACCTTTGGTTAGTTACAAACCAGTCTCGGCTTATCCGTTTATTGCTCGTGATATTGCTATGTGGGTACCTGATAGCGTATCATGGGAAAGTGTCCGCTCTCTTTTGGACGAAATACGGAATCCTATTGTTGCTCGTATTGACCTTTTTGATACCTTTTCTAAAGAAATCGAAGGGGTAAAAAAGACTTCGTATGCGTTCAGATTAGTTTTCCAAAGTCATGAGCGTACGCTTACTGATGAAGAGGTTAACAAGATGATAGAAGAATACTATGCGAAGTTTAAAGAGAAAGGATATGAAATTAGATAATCTGAAATTAGAAGTACCTTATTATTCTCAGTATATTGATATATCTGATCCTTTTTGGATGCTTAGAGGGTGTGGGGCAGTTTCGCTTAAAATGGTATTAGACTTTCATCGCGTACCGACTCCTGACTTAGTTATGTTATGTAACGAACTAAAGGATCGCGGTGGGTATCATATGGAAAATGGATGGATACATGATCAATTAGTCGAGTATGTGTGTGAAAAAGGAATGCACGCCGAAAGAAAGGAAGGGTTAACTTCTCTAAAAGAAATACTAAACTCTTTAGAGAATGGTAATCCGGTTATTGCTTCTGTTGAAAAAAGAGTGCTTGAACAAAAAAGATTCCATATGATTGTGGTTACGGGGTATGAAAATGGAATGATCATCTACCACGATCCTGAATATACGAATAAGGAAAGAGGGCAAAACCGTAGCTGCACACAAGCAGAATTTATGAATTATTGGCGCGGGATGGTAATTTTAATTTCTAAAATAATATGAAGATATTTTGTAGTGGAATAGGGGGAATTGGACTGTCTGCTTTGGCTCGATATTATAAATACAAAGGACATGATGTGGCCGGGTCAGATTTGCATGATTCTGACTTGATTCAAGCGTTAAAAAAAGAAGGAATAGAAATTACTATTGGGCAAACAAAAGAAAATATTAGCAAGAATATAGATTTATTTGTATATACAATAGCTCTCCCGATCGACCATCCTGAGTTTTCACAAGTGTTGGATTTAGGCATTAATCATAAAACCTATCCAGAAGCATTAGGCGATGTGACGAAAGAAAAAGAAACGATAGCCATTTGTGGAACTCATGGTAAAACCACCACAACAGCCATGATGTATTACGCCATGAAGGCTTGTGGAATAAACCCTACTGTTATAGTGGGGAGCTTGCTTTCAGGTGTGGGGACCAATTTTATTCCAGGCGATAGCAAGTATATGGTCGTTGAAGCCTGTGAGTACAAACGTTCGTTTCTAAATCTCCACCCTTCACATATTATAATTACAAATATTGATTTGGATCATTTGGATTATTACAAAGATATTGACGATATTCAAAATGCATTTGAGGAATTTGCGAGTAAGTTACCGGCAGGAGGTTATTTGGTAAGCCATAGTGGAATAGGAGTTGATCCTGAAATAAGAAAAGATGAAATAGATCTTTCAGTGTGGGGAAATCATAATCGCTCAAACGCTGAGCTTGTTATTTCACTTTGTAAAAAATTAGGATTTGATGAAATGAGAGTACGTGCAGGATTAAAAGAATTTAAAGGCACTTGGCGCAGAATGGAATATAAGGGCAGAACGGCAAACGGCGTGGAGGTTTATGACGACTATGGGCATCATCCTAGAGAACTTAATGCTACATTTCAAGGGTTATATGAAAAGTATCCCAAAGAAAAATATAATCTCCATGTATTTTTCCAGCCGCATTTATACTCACGCACAAAGATTTTTATGGATGAATTTGCAGAGTCACTTGCAATTGTAGACTTTGTATATGTAATGCCTATTTTTGCAGCACGTGAAAAACATGATGATTCTAGAGCCTCACAAATGTTGGTAGATAAAATAAATAATAAAGGAGGAAATGCAGTCCTGCTCGGATCTAAAGATGAAATTGTAAATATAATTCAAGATCTCAGGGGAGAGGTTATAGCAGTAAATATTGGCGCAGGAGATGCATATGCGGAATTAAAGAAAATAAAATTGTTATGAAGAAAGAAATATATTTACCATATTTTAAAGATAAAAAGGTTACCATATTAGGTTTAGGCCTCTTAGGAAGAGGGATGGGTGACACTTTATTTGTCGCTGAAAACCAGGCGGATATTATTTGTACCGACACTAGAAGTAGGGAAAAGCTTGCAGAGTCCATTAAAAAAGTTGAATCTCATAATTTTAAAAACCTCCAATTAATTATTGGAGAAATTAGATTAATTGATTTCGAAAATAGAGATTATATTTTAACTTGCGCAGGAATGCCTAAGGATTATGAATATTTAATGCATGCGAGAAAAAATGGAATACCTATTTATATGTCTGCTGCATTAGTAGTCTCAATTGTTTATAAACACTTGCCAAACGTAAAAGTGATAGGAGTAACTGGAACTCGAGGAAAGACCACCACCACCGCGCTCATTGCTCATATTTTACATACTGCAGGGAAAACAGTGCATTTGGGTGGGAATATCAGAGGTATAGCAAACTTGCCGATCTTAGAAAAAATTGAAGACGGAGATTATTTAGTTCTCGAACTTGACAGCTGGCAGCTTCAAGGATTTGGAGAATTTAAAATTAGTCCTAATATTGCAGTCTTTACAAGTTTCATGGATGATCATATGAATTATTATAAAGATGATCGTAGAGCATATTTCTTAGATAAGGCAAATATATATAAGTATCAAAAAGAGGGGGATATATTAATAGGAAGCAATCAGGCAAAAGAAGAAATTTCAAAATACGATCTTGAGGTGGAAGTTAGTATTCCTACAAGTGATATATTGGAAATGAATTTAATTGGTAAGCATAATCAAATTTCTGCCCGTCTTGCTTATGAAGTCGGAATAAAATGCGGTATTGATGAAAGCAACATTAAGGAATCAATAAAAAACTTTAAGGCTGTCGAAGGACGTTTGGAAGACATGGGATTATTTCGGGGGGTAAGGGTATTCAATGATAATAACGCCACAACGCCCGACGCAACTATTGCAGCTATAAAGTCTATATATGAGAAATATAATAAAAAACCAATATTAATTTTAGGTGGAGGCGATAAAAATCTTCCACTCGATCATCTTGAAGAAGTGATAAAAGAAGACGTGCAAGATTTTGTTTTACTAGAAGGAGCTGGAACAGAAAGACTTAAACTTGATAGAAAATATATATACGAAAGGCTAGAAGATTGCATTGATCAAGCTTTTAAATTAGCACAAGTGGGAGATATTATATTATTTTCACCCACTTTTGTATCATTTAGTAAGTATTTTAATAACGAATATGAAAGGAATGATCTTTTTGTAAAAGAAGTTCAAAAGTATGCCTAAAAACCCTTGAAAAGTAAGGCAAAAATGGTCAGTTTTCCACTCGCTTTTTAGGGCGAAATTTGCTATAATTAATAGATTAATTTCTCTATTTTATGGCTACAAAAGAACCGAAAAAATCAAGTTACGGAGCAGAGTCCATTCAAGTCCTGGAAGGCCTAGAACCAGTAAGAAAGCGTCCTGGAATGTATATCGGTTCAACAGGTCCAGATGGGCTCCATCATTTAATCTGGGAAATATTTGATAACTCGCGAGACGAGGCGATGAACGGTCATGCGAATCGAGTTGAAGTTGCGTTATTGCCAAATAATCAGATTCGCGTAGTAGACAATGGGCGCGGTATCCCGGTGGATATTCACTCCAAAACAAAAGTTTCGGCTCTGGAAACTATTATGACGACACTTCATGCAGGAGGAAAGTTTGGAGGTGAAGGATATAACGTGTCTGGCGGTCTTCACGGTGTGGGAGCTTCCGTTGTGAACGCGCTTTCTATTATGTGTAGAGTAGAAGTTCATCGCGATGGAGGAGTGCATATGCAGGAATACAAGCAAGGCATAAGAAAGAGTAAGGTTGCTCAAATAGGCAAAAGTAAATTTACTGGAACTATTGTTACTTTTCAGCCTGATCCAATTATTTTCAAAGAAGGAACAGAATTTGAGATTTCTCGCGTCATCTCACATCTTCGCCAACAGGCATATTTAGTTAAGGGATTAATTATAAATATAATTGATGCGAGGAATATTACAGAGAAATTAGATCTGGAAGGCGAAACTTATTTATTTGATCTAGGGGTAGAATCTCCAACCACCAGCTTTTATTTTGAAGGAGGATTGAAGTCTCTTGTAAAGCACTACAATGAATTTGCCAAGCCAATCCACAGGAATATTTTCTATGTAGAAAAAGAAGCAGAAGGCGTAGGAGTTGAAATAGCTCTTCAGTATATTGACGATCTTTCTACAAAGATGGCAGCTTTTGCAAATAATATCCCTACGATTGAAGGAGGAACTCATGTGACGGGATTCAAGACAGCTCTTACTCGTCTTATAAATACATATGCTAGGAAAAATAACATCATTAAGGAAAAAGATGAAAATCTTACAGGAGATGATGTGCTTGAAGGTCTCACCGTTGTTATTTCTGTAAAGCTTCGCGAGATACAATTCGAAGGACAGACAAAGGCCAAGCTTGGAAGCATGGAAGCGCAGTCTGCCACTGCTACTGTGTTTACAGAGGCATTCACAATGTACCTGGAAGAAAATCCAGACGATGCAAAGGAAATCGTAAGCAAGGGGCTTCTCGCACTTCGCGCCCGCAAGGCCGCCAAGGCCGCGAAAGATTCTGTGCTTCGAAAAGGAGCCCTTGAAGGCTTTTCACTTCCAGGAAAGCTTGCAGACTGCCAGTCAAACGACCCTGCACTTTCAGAACTCTTCATTGTGGAGGGAGATTCGGCCGGTGGTACTGCTAAGCAAGGACGCGATCGAGTAACACAAGCAATTTTGCCACTTCGTGGAAAGATTTTAAATGTAGAACGTGCGAGGTTAGATAAAATGTTAGCAAGTGAGCAGATTAAGAATCTTGTCCTTGCTATGGGGGCAGCAATTGGAGACACATTTAATATTGAAAAGACCCGTTATCATAAACTTATTATCGCAACAGATGCCGATGTGGACGGAGCGCACATTCGTACTCTTCTATTAACATTCTTTTATAGATATTATCGACCGATCGTGGATGCTGGTTATGTTTATATTGCTCAGCCGCCGCTATATAAAATCCAAAGAGGAAAAGAAATAAAGTATGCATATTCAGATGAAGAAAAGTTTGCTCTAGTTGGAGATGTGGATATTACAGAAGGGGAAGAAGAGACGGACGCTGACGCAAATACGAATAATGAAGAAATTGAAGAAGTAGAAACAGCAATAGCGAAATCAAAGAAGCCGGCAAAGGTCCGCATACAAAGATATAAGGGTCTTGGAGAAATGAATGCAGAAGAACTTTGGGAAACAACTATGGACCCAAAGACGAGAACTTTAAAGACGGTTTCCGTCCACGAAGCAGAAGAAGCTGACAGAGTATTTGAAATGCTAATGGGAACTGAAGTGGGTCCGCGAAAGAGTTTTATTCAAACTCACGCGAAGCAAGCGAATTTGGATGTATAGATCATATCTTGGGTGTATATTTCATACAGATTAATATCTGAGGGTTATTTTAGGTAAATCCTGCATAAAGCTAGGTTTGCATAAAAAAACAAAAGGACTACACTTATAGTGAGAATCCTACCTCGGGAGGGTTATGAATCAAATCGTATGTTGGTATTCAGGGCCTTGCACAGGAGATCCGTGTTTTTGCGGGTATAGTTTGAAACACAAACTTTCTTCAAGGGTTCCTGCACCCAGAAGCCCGCTTCCGCCATTCCCGAGAGCCCGTATGTCTGCACTCATGCGAGCAATCTGGATAACTGGAGCGGGCGGAGTCCTTGACCAGGAATCATTCGAGGAGAAAACGCCTGAAGAAAGTCTGCCACTTCCTGTTATCAGAGTCGGAGTGGAGCCCCCGGATGATGACGGTTGATATGTGTCCGGCGCATGTATAAAGTGCGCTGGCTATTTTTTTGTAATTATTATTAAGCCTCCTTTTTCTTCATCTTTAAAAACGCATTGTGCGCCAGTTTCTGCTTCAAAAATGCTAAGAGCTTCTTTAACGATGCTCACCCTTTCTCGACTTTTTGTAGTTAACTCAGTCACATGTGGTAATAGATTATTTCTTTTTCTATCTTCAACATGAGAATTGATTTCGGCATCAGAAAAAGTGTCTAATCGTACTTGTTTTTTTGTTACATAATACGCTTCTCGAAATACAGAAAGAATAGATTTTAGTATTTCTTGACGTTCATTTTCATTATACGGTTTCAGATCTCCGGCTTCTGCTTCGTGGGGAGCCAATACATGAGGCATAGAGCTTTTGGACATTACTAAATCGAACTGATTATCCTTAAATGGCAGGTGGCGCGCATCAGCGACTACAGCTTCACTGTGGTCACGCAGTGCAGTCAGATCAACATCTAAAGCGGTGTATCTTGTCCCGTATTTCATTTCTATATACTCCCCAAATAAATTATTCCCGCTTCCTATATCTAATACCTCTTTGTCTCTAAGTAAATCTTCTCTAAGTTCAAGAGAATCCAGGTATCTTTCTATTTGGAAAGCTATACTTTTGAAAGTGATTTTTCTAAGTACGGACTCCTCTTTTTCTATATCATATCCCCAGTCTTCTCTATTCTTGTACTTTTCAGCAAGCTGACGAATGATACGGTGATCTATAACTTCCATTCCCTGCTTTACTCGGTACTGATTTTCTAAGTCTTGTTGAGAAATTTCTGCCATTATTTTATTTTTTATTCTTAATTTCTTCTCTTAGCCTTTCTAATAATTCTTCCACCTTCATTTCTCCAACCTTTCCTTCCGTCCTGTGTTCAAGTGTCACAGTTCCATTTGCGATCTCATTATCTCCGATAACTGCCCAATAAGGCGTCTTCATTTTTCGTACATTGCTGATTTTCTTTCCAAGCCCTTCTTTTGCATCGTCACATTCTGATCGTATATCTGCATCAAATAAAATTGAGTTTACTTTATGAGCATATTCATGATGTTTATCCGTGATGGGAAGAATTGTTATTTGAGTAGGGGAAAGCCAAAGAGGGAAGGCTCCTGCAAAATGTTCGATCATAACTCCCATAAATCTTTCTATTGATCCAGAGATAGCGCGATGTATCACAACTGGTCGCTCCTTCTTTCCTTCATTTGTTATGTAGTTAAGGTCGAATCTTTCTGGCAAGTTAAAGTCGCACTGAATTGTAGCGAGCTGCCATTGTCTGCCTATTGCGTCCTTAAACATGAAGTCGAGTTTCGGTCCGTAAAATGTTGCTTCTCCTTCAACTCTTTTATAATTTAATCCATTTGCTTTTGCTGCATCCTCCAGTGCTCCTTCTGCAATACCCCAAACCTCATCACTTCCTAAATATTTCGATTTGTTATCATCTCGCACAGATAATGAAACCCAGTATCCATCCATCATGTTAAACGTGGAATAGAATTCTTTTATTATTCCAACAATAGTAGACACTTCCTCCTGTATTTGATCCTTAGTACAAAAGAGGTGTCCGTCATCTTGAGTGATCGCGCGCACTCTGAGCAATCCTCCTAATTGTCCGGATTTCTCATCTCGGTAAACAGTTGCTGGTTCGAAATATCTAACAGGCATGTCTTTATATGAAAATTGATTATCAGAAAATATTTGCATATGGTGCGGACAGTTCATTGGCTTTAAAATAAAAGCGTCTTCTTTGCCTTGGACTCTAAACAATTCGTCTCCGAACTTTTCTGCGTGTCCGGATGTTACATACAGTGCTTCTTTAGCGATGTGAGGGGTCCAGACACGAGAGTATCCCTTCTTTTTATGAAGTGACCATAAATAATCCTCAATTTCTTTTCTGATTGTCATCCCATTAGGTTGGAGTAGCGGAAGGCCTGGGCCAACGAGAGGAGATGTAGTAAAGATTTTCAATTGCGCTCCGATTATGCGATGGTCTCTTTTCTTCGCTTCTTCCTGCTGTTCGATATATGTATTTAATTCTTCTCTTGTCTCAAATGCTAAACCATAAATTCTTGTAAGCATTGTATTTTTTTCACTTCCTCTCCAATATGCACCGGCGATTTTATCTAACTTGAAAGAATCTGCCTGTATTTCACCAGTGCTTTCAGTATGATTTCCTACGCAAAGATCGAAGAAATCATCTCCTGTGTAATAAATAGTTATTTCCTTGCCTTCTTTTTCAAGATCATTAATTATTTCTTTCTTATATGGATTAAATTCAAATAAAGCACGAGCCTGATCAGCTGTAACTTCTTCACTTCTGAAAGAGAGATTTCTCTTGATAATTTCTCTCATTGTTTCTTCTATCTTTGGTAGGTCATCCAATGATGGTTTGAGTTCATCCTTGAAATCTAGATCGTAATAGAAGCCGGTATCTGTCACAGGGCCAATGGTTGGGATAGCGTGCGGGAAATGGTGTTTTACAGCCATAAGCAAGATATGTGCAAGAGAATGGCGGATTTTATAAAGTGAGGATTCTTCAGGTGTTTGTGACATGGTCTATTTATAGTACCAGAAAAAGGAAATACTGAAAATGCCAGAAGAAAAAAAGAGCCTTATAACAACAGGGTATTAGTAAGATCTTAGATTTAATCTTCTTGACTTTGACCGGGGATTCTGTAACATTTGAATTACTTGCCGGCTTCATACAGGTGGACTGTTTCGATAACTCTAGCTTGCAAGAAAAATTAACTTTAAACTTATGCCTTATATAATTATTGGAATTCTGGTTCTCCTTGTTATCATTATTATCGCAATATATAACGGACTTATTTCTTCACGCCTTCATGTGAAGGAAGCTTGGGCTGATATTGATGTTCAACTAAAGAGGCGATATGATCTTATTCCAAACCTTGTTAATACCGTTAAGGGATCTTCAAACTTTGAAAGTTCTACATTAGAAAAAGTAATCCAAGCCCGCTCTCAAGCCATGAATGCTGGAACCCCGAAGGAGCATGCTGAAGCGGAAAATCAGCTTAGCGGAGCCCTAAAAAGCATCTTTGCTCTTGCTGAAAGTTATCCAGACTTGAAATCAAATCAAAACTATCTATCTCTTCAAAGTGAATTATCAGACACAGAAAACAAAATTCAGTCAGCACGAAGATTCTATAACGGAGTAGTGATGGATTACAATAAAAAGATTCAGACTGTTCCATCAAACATTTTCGCAAATATGTTTTCATTTAAAGAAGAACAATTCTTTGAGCTCGCAGGTGAAGACGCAGCTGCTAAGAATCCAGTAGAGGTTAAATTCTAAGATGGTTATTAGTTATTAGTATTTATCGAATATCTAAAATCTAATGTCTAACATCTAAGTCCTATGGCAACTTTATATTCCCATCAATCGTCTAATATTCGCAAAACTTGGGCCCTTATGTTTAGTTTTCTTGTATTTATTATATTAATCGGTTTTGTACTGGCCTATATTTACGGTAATCCGAATATTCTATACATTGCGATTATCATAAGTCTGCTGATGAATGTATTTGCTTATTGGTTCTCAGACAGAATGGTTCTTTCAATGGCAAACGCCAAGAGAATTGAATCGCGCGATCAATATCCAGATCTTTGGAATATAGTAGAAAATCTGTCCATCACTGCCGGACTTCCGATGCCAAAGCTTTATGTTATTGATGACCCAGCACCGAACGCATTTGCTACGGGCAGAAATAAAGAAAATGGAGTTGTGGCTGTAACTACAGGTATTCTTCCGCTATTAAACAAATCAGAACTGGAAGGCGTGATCGCTCACGAGCTTTCTCATATAGGAAATAGAGATATGTTGGTTAATACAGTAGTGGTGGTCTTCGCAGGATTAATATCTTTAATTGCCGACTTTGCTATCAGAGCATCAATGTTTGGAGGAGGTGATGGAGAAAAGAAAAATCCGATATTTCTGGTTTTAGGAATCGTAGCCATAGTGCTGGCTCCACTAGCGGCTACTATAATTAAGCTTGCCATATCTCGCGAAAGAGAATATTTAGCTGACGCGTCTGGTGCGCTGCTTACTAGATATCCGGAAGGCCTGGCCTCGGCATTAGAAAAGATTTCTGGTTTTCATCAGCCTATGAGAGTGCAAAATAATGCAATAGCGCACTTGTTCATTTCAGATCCTAAGGGTTATAACGACGAATCAGAGATTCGAGAACATGAAAAGGTTTCATGGTTTGCGAAGCTTTTCATGACGCATCCTCCTATGGCGGATAGAGTTGATAGGTTGATAGGAAAAAAAGAAAGCATTTAAATTGTGTTAACTAATTACTAATAACAAATTACTATTCCTGGTATACTTAAAATATGATTGGATTTGCTCTTATAATGATTGTGCTTCTTTACGCGTTTTATATTTTCGGTATTTCATTTATTGTGTGGATGGCAATTGATGCAGGAAAACAGGATAAATTTTTATGGCTAGTTCTGATTCTGGCAGTTCCTTTCATCGGCGCAATAGTTTATTTTTTCACTGAAAAGGAGGGGAATTACTGGAAGATTCCTGAAATAGGAGGAAAGAAGAAATAGCACTATGATATAATTAAAAAGAAACACCCCTAGTGTTTCTTTTTAATTTGGAGATGTGGCTGAGTGGCCGAAAGCACTACCTTGGAAAGGTAGCAACTGGGTAACCGGTTCGCGAGTTCGAATCTCGCCGTCTCCGCAAAATCGCGAGTCTGTAAGGACGAGCAGATTTTGCGAGAGTGCAGAATACGAGCACTTTGTGCGACAATATTCTGCCTCCGCAAGTACATATGACATAATTTGTGTAGTTCAAGAAGCTTGGCTTAGTAGATTTAGAAAGTTAACAAACTTTCTAAGTAACTATATAGAGGCGACTATGAATATGTCCCCGCTTTGGGTGGGAGAAAGGCAAAGTTTTATTTAAGTTATTTTTTAAAATAGAAAAGTGTTAAAATGTAAGAACCTTTGAAGGATTCAAACTTATGGAAAAAGAACCAAAATTTTTAATAAAAGACTTGCGACCTGAAATATCTCGACCAATCCAAGATATCGAAAAAGAACACTCCGCTTTAATTGAGAGAGCGCGACAGGAGCTTGAAATCATAGCTCCGTCACTCAAAGATCTTGTTGGAAGAATAGAAGAAGAAAAACCAGACTTTGTTTTATTTCTTGATAAAGGCGCTCGAATAATTGCAGCTCCTATTCGGAAATACTTAAGGGATCACATGGGAGAGAAAGCACCGAAGGTCCAACGATACAATGATGATACATTGAAAACTCCATTTTTACGAAATGAGTCAATTGACAACATAGTAACAGAAGACTTCGTCCCCCTAGCAGGCGAGAAGGTTTTTTATATTGACGAAACATTTTCCAGCGGTAAGGGCGCTGTTGCACTTGATAAAGCGACCAGCAAAGCAGGTGTTGACATGAAATACTTCGCGCTTAGTCGCGAGAAGAAAGATCAGAAGGATCTATCCGATCAAGCACCTTTCGAGCCAGGGAAATTTTACGATCTATCTCTTGATGGGTTTGAAAAAGAACTTAAGCGGATACAAAATGATCCACGGTTTATGATTTATCCAAATGATATTGCAAATCTTTTTACCAAAGATGCTGCAAAGCTATCCGTTATTGATGCTGATGGCAAGACAAAATCTCGCTACGAACAAGTAGTGGAAGATGAAGAAGAAAATGTACATGATTATAATTTAAAACGAGGTGAGTTGCCGCATGCACGGCATTGGGATAAGCCACCAGTAGGAATGACGTGGGAAGAGTTTGATAAAAAAGTTCGAGAAATGAATATGCAAACTGTTCGTACTTTGACGCATATGATTTACGAAGCCATCGTTAAGGAGATATGAAATGGTACTTAGCAATTACCCTCAAAACAGTATGTTTTTACCTGCTATAATATACATACATAGGCTAACTCTATTCAGGTAAAGATGAAATCAAAAACAACTAAAAAAGCTCTTCCTGCAGATAGTCCGCACGACTATAGGTATTTAATCGACAGCTTAGAAGATTATGGAGTTTTAATGATGGATAAAAAAGGAAAGATCATTTCCTGGAACGAGGGAGCCATAAAAATATTTGGTTATTCAGCAGAAGAGGCAATAGGAAAACCGGTATCTATCATATTTAGTTCTGCGGATCGCCGCCGTAAGATGCCGGCTCTTGAAATGAAAACCGCTAAGTTAAAAGGCCGGGCCGATGACGAAAGACAGCATCTAAGAAAAGATGGCAGTTTGTTTTGGGCGACAGGTGTTATGTGGGCGATAAAAGACGACCAAGGAAAATATCACGGACTTTCGAAGTTAATAAAAGATATTTCCAAGCAAAAAATGATGGAAGACACTATTCGGTATCAGTCACTTCATGATATTTTAACTGGATTACCAAATCGCAGGCTATTTGAAGAGCGTCTTACCTTAAAATTAAATTATGCTAAAAAGCACGATGAAATGTTTTCTCTTTTATATTTAGATTTGGATGATTTTAAAAAGGTTAATGATACATTGGGGCATGACTCGGGGGACATCTTACTTAAAGAAGTGGCAGAAAGGTTAAGTAAAGTTTTGAGAAAAGGAGATCTATTATGCAGAATGGGAGGAGATGAGTTTATTATTTTAATAGATAATATTAAAAAAATAAAAAGTGTAAAGGTTGTAGTTAAAAAGCTGATGGATATTTTAAAGCCAGTTTTTAATATAAGCAATGCAAAAATAAAGGTGACTTCTAGCATGGGGGTATCTATTTTCCCAAAAGATGGCAAAACATCTAAGATTTTAAAGAAAAATGCTGATGCTTCCATGTATATCGCAAAAAGCGCTGGTAAGAATTGTGTAAGATATTCAGGTGAAAAAAATAAAGTTTTCTAAACTTAGTAGAGTAACCTAATAGGCAAGTTGACAACTTTGTTTACATTTGGTGTAAACAGCGCTAGAGTGTGTATATTAAACTTAATATATTATGAAAAAACTAAAGGGGCCCATATTAGCGGGGATTATAGTTATTGTGTTGGCTATTATAGGCGGGACGGCATATTTTAAAGAAAAATCTAGTTCTTCTGTAAATACTGGCTTCCAAAAAATAAATGAACTTTTTGCTACTGATAATAATCATGTGTATATTTTGGGTCCCAAAGAAGGTGCTCGCACAGTCCTTCAAGAAGCAGATTTAAAAACATTTATTTCTACAGGAAAATTTTCCGCTAAAGATGCAAATCATACATACGGAACGGATGCGAAAGGTTACCTTGAAATTGATGGCGTGAGTACTCATTATATGGATTCATCAGATAACGCAATTGAAAATAAATTTTCCGCAATTCCCACTTCAGGACTTGCTCCTTTCAAGGTTACTTTTACCATACCGCCTGAAGTGGTGGGAAATGATGGGTATATAGATTTTGGTGATGGATCAGGTCATGAATTTAGCCAATCTCCTTCAGAGCAAAATGGCCCAGGATTAGACAGTAATTATTGTAATAATGATGCTGTTTGTATAATAGAGCACACATATTCTTCTTCGGGCGTTTATGAAGCTAAGCTTGATGGAGGATTTAATGTAAAAACAGGAGGTCGTACCACTATTGGGACTATACAAATTAATGCAGGTAATACTACTACAATTACAGTCGGAAATGGAAAAGTTTCTGCAACAATAGATACAAGCACTCTTTCTGCGCAGTCTGGGACTCCTACTATTAAAGGTTCAGCTCAAGGACTTTCTTCTATTAATGTCAGTATTGGTTTTTATTCTTCTGCTAAAGGTGGAAGCGTGCTCGCTGCAACGGGCATGGTGCCTGTAGTTAATGGAAAATGGTCATTTAATATTGCAAAAGACCGTTCATCAGGTTGGTACAATGTCCTTCCGGACGGCGATTATGTAGTATCTGTGTCTCCGCCGAGCACAAACTCTATCCTTGTAAAAGGAAATCTTCACATTTCCTCGGTTCAAGATATTTCAGCTACCATAGATTCGTCTTCTTTAATATCAGTCGGTAATCCAACCCTAAAGGGAACCGCGGGCGGTCTTTCAAAAGTTACAGTCAGTATCGGGAGCTTTGATGTTAAATGCGGACAAGGAGATTATTATGTAAATACGGAAGTGCCCATAGTAAACGGCAAGTGGTCTATAAAAGTTGTTCCGCCTAATAACTATGTTTTGCCGTCTTGTAATGATTATACTGTCGGAATTTCGACGGGATCGGGAGCTACTATCACACCCTTGGCAAAAGGAACACTTATAATTAAATAGAGTATGCATAAATAATTTAAAATATGAAAAAACTTACAAGATCAGAAATTCTTATAGGGGTTGTTATAATAATCGCTTTAGTGGGAATTGGCGTATATTACAATACTCATATAGTTCTTCCACAAGCAGAAGGAAACCGTCATGCTATCAATACAGCCTTCTCAGTAGAGAATAACCAGATTTATTTAAATAATGGATATTTTAATGGTGAGATAGGAGCGCCGTTGCTACTAAGAGACGTAGACGCAAAAACGTTTATTTCAACAGGAGATTATACAGCAAAAGACGCTCATCATACTTATGGAATTAGCGCTAAAGGATATTTAACAATTGATGGCGCTGCTACAGGTCCAAATTTTTCTGGAGAAGATGCACCAAATGGGGGCTTTATGGCAACTCCTGCCTCCGGCTCTGTTCCGCTTGCTGTTACATTTTCAAATTTAAATGCAGGGGCAAATGACCGAACGCTAGACTTTGGAGATGGACAAAAATATGAAACTGGTCCTAAGGGTACTTGGCCGTCGGAAAGCAAAACACATATTTACTCGAAACCTGGAACGTATAAAGCTGTGCTTAGCCAATCAATGCCAAACACTGAATTAAGTAGAGTAACCATTATTGTTACAGACAGTAAAATATTTGCAACAATAGATTCAAAGACTCTTAACACAACATCAGCGTATCCTATAATCAGCGGTACGGCGAACGGGCTGTCAAAAGTTAGTTTGGATGTAAGCAGTTTAAGCGTAGAGTGCGGACAAGGGGATGTTTACTCAAATCAGAATATACCAGTAATTAATGGAAAATGGTCTATAAAAATTATTCCTCCAAATGGATCCATTGTTTATCCATGCGATGATTATACTGTTCAGGTATCAACTGGATCAGGAAGTGACTTTACGGCATTAGCAAGAGGGGTTCTGACCGTTAAGGATAAATCTCAGGAAGTTTCTGTTCCCGGCATGAGCAAATACACCGATTCAGATTTCGGATTTTCGTTTTGGTATCCGAGTTCATGGGAAGTGACCGAACAAGCGGTACAAAGCAAAACTCAAGACGGATTGTTTCAAAATGGTTCTATTGTTAAGCAACTGTCTATTCGCGATCCAGCTCAAGGAGGCGTGATAATTCAGGAGTTTCAATCTTCTTCACGCACTATCACAGAACTGGGAGCCACAAGATCGGCAAATCCAATTGGAATGGATATAGAATATTTCTTTAATGTAAGTACTCATATGTGGATGGAGACTCTATTACAAACAAATGGAGGAGATGGACAGGTAAAGTATCCAAATACTGTCCCAGCGAATATTTCTTATAATACGATGGGAGGACTACATATATTTTGGGGAGCTGCGAGGTGGGGAGATGATGTCATAGTTCCATTAAGCGCAAAGAATTTCCTCATTATTACAAGTGGAGATACCGGAAGCCGCTCATACTTACAATTAGTAAATACCATAGTCGCCACAGACCCATCAGTCGCTACTCCAGTAAGCGCTGAACAACAAAGACAAACAGTTCAAGCGGAAAAGAATGCATACATATTAAATCAATATTAAAATATTGATTTGCTATACTGTATTTCTATGAACCAATACGAACTACTTTTAAACATTTCAAAAAATGCGCTTGTTACATTATCAAATTTATTAGATAAAGGAAGTGCGTATGCCGAGGAAAAAGGAATTGATGAATCGGTTCTTTTAACTGCATCATTAGCTCCGGACATGTTTAATTTCACTAAACAAATTCAAGTTTCAACGGACGACGCTCGTAGAAATTTATTTTTGCTTTCCGGAAAAGAACACATAAAAATGGAGGATACGGAAACGACATTTGCTGAGTTGCAAGAGCGAGTTAAAAAAACAAAAGAGATAATTGATTCTCTTACTGTTGCAGATTTTGAAGGAGCTGATGATAGACATATAAGCCTTTACTGGATGGGCGGAGCATACGTTCTTGGAAAGGATATTGTTTCACAACTAGCAATTCCAAATTTGCTTTTCCATGTGGTTACTGCGTATGATATCTTGCGCGCTCAGGGTGTCCCGCTAGGAAAATCGGATTATATAGTGAATTTAAAAATGCAACAGCCAGGAGCATAATGTATAGCTAAGTTTAACGTGAGACTAACAACCTGCTTGCTTAGTTGCAAGGAGTGTATAAACTAATCATAACGCCAATGAAAATATTTAAGGGAATACTTCTTACTTTACTTGTCATCTTCTTTTTACTCACTGCTGGAGTTTCTATAAAATATCTAGTTACAGGAAAATCTGTTATCACTCCTGCACCTTTAGATAATAAAACACAACAACCCGAAGAAAGTGCTACTACATCTTGGGTAACTGTGGAAACTGAAACCTTTAAAGCAAGCTTCCCTATACAGCCTACCCACTTCTCAAAAGAAGTGCCTGCTCAGGAGGAGATTTCATCCGATGTATATCAAACTCTACATGGAGATGCAACATCTTCTATTGAATTTAATGTTACTGCTATTGTTTATAAGCCCCGTGTAGATATACCATCAAATTTCGCTGATTCTGCCCTTCAGAGTTATCTACAAGGCTTGAATGGAACTCTTATTTCTTCCAGTTATTCTAATAGCGGTAAAAATCATACATTAAACTTCTTAATGAGTGTTAATAAGAAAGGGCCAGCATATGCCAAAGGCAAGTTTATTGTTTCAGGTGAGAGGCTCTACGTAGTCTCATCTTCTTACTCGTCTCAGTATTTAAATAGTCCAGATATAGATCAATTTATAAACTCATTCCAAATTAAGTAGGCTCTGCTATTATATGTAAATGAAAGTTGCAGTACTTGATAATCTTCGTTCGGTACATAATGTAGGTTCGATATTCCGTACAGCAAACGCCGCAGGAATTGAAAAGATTTATCTTTGTGGCACGACGCCGACTCCATTAGATAAAAAAGGGAACAAGCGAAGCGATTTTGCAAAAGTGGCGCTAGGGGCCGAAGAAACGATTAACTGGGAATATCATGAAGATTCAAGATTTATGATTCAAGAATTACGAAAGAAAGACTTTTATATTATTTCTTTGGAACAAGATGAAAGATCAATTGATTATAAAAAAGTTAATATAAAGAATAAAGAAAATATTGCTTTTGTAATTGGGGGAGAAGTAGAAGGCATACAAAAAGAAATAATAGAACTAAGTGATGTGGTTGCCGAAATCCCGATGCTCGGAACGAAAGAATCATTAAATGTAACAATTGCTTTTGGAATAGGGGTATATAAAATTCTAGGAATATAATACTTGCGGGATTTTATAAAATGTGGTTTAATCAAAGTCCTCAGTAATATTAATGGCATCTTCGGGAAAGGAGAGAAAAAGTGCCAATTTACGTTCCGATTACAACCGATCCGAATATCAAGATTTGGTGGGACCGCCGCAGACGTCCTCGGATCGTTCGGGTCTGTTTCAAAAAGCAAAATGTATTTGTGAGTCCGTCCCGAAAGGAGGCGGTTTTTTATTTGTGAATAAAGTATGTTGACGATGTTGTTTGGTGGTACACTATTATCACCACA
This sequence comes from Candidatus Nomurabacteria bacterium, assembly GCA_028286645.1. Taxonomy (GTDB): domain Bacteria; phylum Patescibacteriota; class Minisyncoccia; order Phycocordibacterales; family UBA5272; genus UBA11704. The sequence continues at coordinate 474,070 of JAQBRF010000004.1, read as the reverse complement.
CTGGGTTTTCTGGGAATGTCCCAGGAGAACGATGGTAGAGACGGAGTACCCAACGTTCGAAAGCCCTTGATGGGAGTGCGGAAGTAACCAAGCACGAGAGCATGCCTAGGTTGACCTTAAAGGAGACTTAAAATGGCAGCGAAGAATCAAGCTAAGCAGTTCGGCGCAGCGAAGAAAGCCGCGAAGAAGAAGTAGACGAGCTGGTCCGCCAGCTCGAAGTGGAGCCACCTGTGAAGGTCGCTCCACTCTTTTATTTTTTATGCCGAGGAACGAAGGTGAGGAGGTACTGAGCATACCGATGCGAATGTGCAACCGACCACTGAGGGAGGGCGTACCAAGCATAGCCATGCGAGTGTGCTAGAATAAGTTAATATGAAAACCATTCCACTTACAGAAAAAGATTTTAAATGGGTGAAAATGACCCCTGCTCAGATGAAAAAGATAGCGGTGGAGTATATTGAACATAAGAAAAAAGCCTATGCGGAAATTAAATCTATAAAGAAAGACGATCGAACATATTTAAATACATTATATGCGCTTGAAAGATGCGATGATAAATTTGAAAGTTTCTTTTCAAAGCTCGCAATATTTTCCGACTTTTCTCCATCAAAAGAAATCAGAGAAGCAGCAAACACAGTCGCTATAGAATCTTCACAAAAGTTGGTTGATATAGAGTACGATAAGGGGCTATTCGATGCTGTCGCAGATTATTACGAAGGAAACTTTAAAAAAGAGAAGAAAAGCTTGAGAAAGGAAGATATTAAACTTCTAGAAGAAACACTTCGAGAATATAGACGGATGGGATTTGCATTGCCAAAGGCAAAGCAAAATAGATTAAAGCAATTATTAAAAAAGCTTTCGAAGCTATCGCTAGATTTCCGAAAGAATATTACTGATCACCAGGATTATATTTTGGGCACTAAAGAAGAATTGGCGGGATTATCAGAAAGATTTATTGAATCCCTACCACAGCATACAGACGGAAGATATATCGTTACGCTTCAGTATCCTCATATAATTCCATTTATGGCGGACGCGAAAAATAGAGAGAAGAGAAAGGAGTTAGCCTTAAAGAATTTGCAAAAAGGCGGAAAGAAAAATCTAAAAATCTTGGATGAATTAGTAAAGTTCCGTCATGAAATTGCCACCATCCTAGGGTATAAGCATCATGCGGATTTTCGTACAGAAAATAGAATGGCAAAGACGGGAAAGACTGTGGAAGATTTCCAAAAGTCTTTAGAGAAGGACATCGTTCCGCTAGCCAAAAAAGATATACAGCAATTAACCGAATTCGGTAAAAGCATGGGAATAAAAAAGATGGAGTTTTATGATATGGCGTATTTGAATACTCAATTGAAAAAGAAGCTATATGATGTGGACCCTGAAGTTATAATGTCATATTTCCCGCTTGAACATGTGAGAACTGAAATGTTTAAAATGTTTGGAGAATTATTTTCTATTTCAATTAAAGAATACAATATAAAGCTTTGGCATAAGGACGCGAAGTCATATCAAGTAAATGATAAAAATGGAGATCTAATCGGGTATTTTTCGATGGATCTTTTCCCGAGAGTTGGGAAAAATGGCCATGCGGCTATGCATGACGTAGTTATTCCTCATGAGAAGGAATATGGATCTGAAGAATATATCGCGCCGTATTCGTCTATGGTATGTAATTTCCCAGCTCCATCTAAGAAGTCGCCATCTCTTCTTTCGATAAGAGATGTAGAAACCTTGTTCCATGAATTCGGACACTGTTTGCATATGACGCTTTCACGCGCAAGACTCGAAAGCCAAGCAGGGGCGAACGTAGCCTGGGACTTCGTAGAGACACCATCACAAATTATGGAAAATTGGATTTGGGATCCGAAAGTAATGGAGAGATTTTCTAAGCATTATATTACTGGAAAGAAAATGCCAAAGGACATGATAGAAAGAATGGTAAAAGGAAGAAGCTTCCAGGAAGGGAGCGCCAACATGCGTCAGATTATGCACGGTAAACTCGATATGGATCTTCATACGGGCAAAATAAAAAATGTAACAGAAGCCTGGAGAAAAATGAACAAGATGTATTTAAATATTGACCTGCCAGAAAAAGAAACGTTATTTCCAGCTGGCTTCGGGCACTTAGTCGGATATGACGCAGGATACTACTCATATCTTTGGGCGCTGGTTTATGCAATAGACGCATTTGAGAGTTTTAAAACAAAAGGAAATAAAAGCGTAATGACAAATAAAGAAATTGGAATGAAATGGAGAAAGGAAGTTCTTGAAAAAGGATCATCAGAGGATGAAATAAAGTTAATTACGAATTTCTTAGGGAGGAAGCCAAATCAGAAAGCGTTTCTTAAGGAGTTAATCGGTAAGTAGTTGCTAAATTTTTAGGGCGGGGTAGTATAAGGTCATATGATCATTGGGGGTGCTTTATGCTTCGCATAAAAAAGGCAGTAAATCATCGTTCAAGCGATGAAGAAATCATGCAAGCCATCAACGAAGCAGGGGATCTTCGACTTCCTTCACGCAAACATTATTGGCCCAAAGAAGGGGAAAAGAAGGCTTGGGTTATCCCTGGAGATATCTGTGATGAGGAGTATGAAGGAGACAAACGAAAGTTCCTTCATGGTCTGTTTCAGATGGTCCGCCAAGGTCTTCTCGAAATTCAACGCACAAAAACCCGGAGAGAAGATGTTGGGGCGTTCATGGGTGGTCAGTTCATAGAGTATGACGGGCGCCCCCGCTTCAGAGTGAAAACATGAGGAACTATCGGCAGAAATGCCGATTTCTTTTTACTAGTGCAAAACAGCCTTTTGTGTTATAATTTTCGCATTAAGAATTCCGGCTACGAGCCGTTCTCGAGCCGGTTTTCTATTCATATTTTATGCAACAAGAAATTAGAAACATCGCTATTATCGCCCATGTGGACCATGGAAAGACAACTCTAACCGACGGGCTTATGAAGCAGTGCGGGGTAGGGAAGGAAGGTCAGACCATGGACTCAAATCCTATGGAGCAGGAACGCGGTATTACTATTACAGCCAAGAATACATCCGTTCCATATAAAGGAGTAAAGATTAACATCCTAGATACTCCAGGGCACGCGGATTTCGGTTCAGAAGTAGAGCGCGTACTTCGATCTATCGACTCGGTTCTTCTCGTTGTTGACGCTCAAGAAGGTCCAATGCCTCAGACAAGATTTGTACTTAAAAAATCTCTAGAGCTCGGTCTTAAACCAATTGTTGTAATCAATAAAATAGATAAGCCGGCAGCTGATCCGAAAAAAGTTCATGACGAAGTATTTGAATTATTCATGGAGCTTGGAGCTAACGATGAACAATTAGACTTCGCAACGGTTTATGCTATCGGACGCCAGGGAGTCGCAATGAAAAATTTAGAAGATGAAAAGAAAGATCTTACGCCTCTTCTTGATATGATTTTAGAGAAAGTTCCGAAGGCAACTGGGGACATAAATAATCCATTTTCTGCTCAAGTTTTTAATCTAGCATATGATAATTTCTTAGGACGTATGGCTATTGCTCGTATTTATGACGGTGTCGCAAAAGTCGGAGAAGAAATTATAGTAAAGAAACCAACTGGCGAAACCAGAAAAGGAAGGATTACAAAGATTTATACATTTAATGGAATTGAACGAGTGGATGTGCAGACTGCGGAAGCGGGAGATATTGCTATGATTGCAGGATTTCCTGATATTTATATCGGTGAAACATTCGTGAAAAATGCTGATCAAGATCCGAAGGAAGCAATTCATATCGATGAGCCGACAATCGCACTACACTTTTTGGTGAACGATTCTCCATTTGCTGGTAAGGAAGGTAAGTTTGTCACGGGACGCCAAATCCGCGACCGACTAGAAAAAGAACTTGAAATAAATGTCGGTTTGAAAGTTAATTTTGAGACTGATAAATATTTAGTTTACGGACGAGGGGAGCTTCACATCGGAGTTCTACTAGAAACTATGCGAAGAGAAGGCTATGAGCTTCAGGTATCTCAGCCACAAGTAATCTTCCATGAAAAAGATGGAGTAAAAGAAGAACCATATGAAGAATTGGTCATAGATGTGCCAGTTGAATATTCAGGAGCAGTTATTGAAAAGATCGGAAGGAGAAAAGCGATGATTACTGATATGTCAGAAAAGCATGGTGTTAACAGAATTAAAGCTGAGATCCCTACACGCGGGCTTTTGGGTTACAGAGGGGAGTTCGTTATTGATACTAAAGGTCTTGGAATTTTATCTGCAAGATTTTCAAAGTTTGGACCATATGCCGGAACTATTCAAAGACGCCTCGTGGGATCTATGACATCAATGGCTGCTGGTAAAGCGCTTGCCTTTTCACTTTGGAATTTACAAGATCGTGGAGTTATTTATATTTTACCGAACACAGAAGTTTATGAAGGAATGGTTATAGGAAATACTTCAAAAGGCGAAGAAATGATGGTGAATCCTACAAAAGGAAAGCAGTTATCAAACATGAGATCATCCGGTGCTGACGAAGCTATCACCCTAGTTCCTGCGTGGGAAATTAGTATTGAAAGAGGCCTAGAAATCATGAATGCCGATGAATATTTGGAAGTAACACCGAAATCAGTTCGTCTACGCAAACAATTATTGACCGAAACAGATCGCGCAAAGTCAGGAAGAAAGTCTTAAGCTTTGATTTTAGGTATACTCTGATTTATAATGCAAATAGATAAAGAATTTGAAGAGCTTTGGGAAGAAATAGTAAATGATAATACTTGGGAAGTGATACCAGAAGATAAAATTGAGCGTATAGCACAGTTGGCGGGCTCAAATGAAGTACATTATCTTATACATGAATTAGATAAGTTAAAAGATGAAGAACTTACGGAAGACTCCGAAGAAGCGAGCGATGAATATTGGCGCCGCCGCATCTCAGTCGCGAAGATTTTAGGAAAAGTCGGAATAGAAGCAGAAGACGCACTCATAAAAGCATTAGATAGTAAAAATGATCGGACTCGCGAGTATGCGGCAATGGCGCTTGGGTTTATGCAAAGCAAAAAATCATTCGTTAAGATATTAGAACTTTTGGAATCTACTTTAAATATTATGGACAAATGGATTTATATAGAAGCTTTAGGGAATTTAGGAGATCAAAGAGCTGTGCCTTATTTAGAAAAATATGAAAAAACGCCAGAGAGTATACGCAATAAGCATGTGGTAGTGCGCCCGGCGATAGAGGCATTAGAAAAATTAAATAAATCTAAATAATATGCGTAAAATAAAATTCTCAAAAAATGAAAAAATCGGACTTGCTGTCGCGTTTTTAATTCTTTTAATTACCAGCGGATGGTTCGGTAATAAATGTTTTTTAGAGAAAAATTGTAATGCTGAAGTAATAAATAAATTCGTAAGGCATGATGTAACTATAACGCTACCGCAAGGGGCCATTGTTGCAGAAGTGGCCGATACTCCCGCTTCACGCGAGTTAGGATTATCTGGGAGGGCGGGACTCCGAGAAAATGAAGGAATGTTATTTATATTCGATTATCCAGGTAAATATGGTTTTTGGATGAAGGATATGCTCTTTTCTTTAGATATAATTTGGATTAATCAAAATGGAGTAGTCGTGCATATTGAGAGAAATGTTACACCTGAGTCATATAGTGGTGTTGCTCCGAGGAGCAATCCTCAGACTTTTGTAAACACAATTGACGCAAGTTATGTATTAGAAATAGCGGCGGGGATGTCTGACAAATATGGTGTGTATTTAGGATCGAAAGTGAAGATTGGGGAATAAAAAAGACCTCTACCTAATCGTCTCTAGTAGACGATAAACGGTAAGAGGTCGGAGATACTCACTTAAGGTATCTCACCTTTTAGGGGGTGGACCATTCGCCACCACATTCCACGAGCTGACTAGAAAGCCCGCTCTTGTATCATATCATTTATATCGACATTGTCAATATGCTAATAAAATGCTAATCTAAAGAGGTTCTACTGGGTAATTGCTCTGAGCAATCAGGGAGGAAAGTCCGGACACACAGAACATTTAATTGTTCAATTGTAGCGGGTAACACCCGTCTAGAGCAATCTAAGAGGTGCGAGCAGAGACGTTCCAAGCGAAAGCAAAGAACTCCGCAGTAATGCGGATGATGCATGCGGTAACGCATGATTGAAACGGCTAAATCCTTACATGTGTGCAAGGCCGTGCCTGTAGTAATACAGGAGTGCCGCTTGAGGTGATTGGTAACAGTCATCCCAGATAAATGATTACACATCACGCAAGTGAAGACAGAATCCGGCTTATAGGTAGAACCACAAATATGAAAAAGAACTCCGAAAGGAGTTCTTTTTCTTTAAATATGATAGTATAATTTTATGTTTAGATACTCTTTCATAATTGCTTCTTTTGCAGTAATTGCACAACTCCTTGGCATTTTAAGAGATAGATTATTAGCACAAAATGTCGGGGTGGGACAACTTCTGGATATATATAACGCCTCTTTTCGCATTCCAGACCTGGCCTTAGGGATAATGCTGTCTTTTGCGGCGGCGGGAACTGTTATTCCATTTATATCTAAATCTATAAGTTCTAATAATAAAGAAGAACTTTCAATGAGGTTTAATTCGCTCTTTTATTTTTTTGGAATGATGATGATTATAATATGTGGAATCGTTTTTGTTACGCTTCCTTTCTATGCATCATTTTTTGTACCAGGATTTACACCAGACCAAACAGATAAATATATTTTCTTTACGAGGATATTGTTAATTCAGCCTATATTATTAGGATTTTCTTCCTTGATTTCTTGTTTAGCTCAAGCAAGAAATGAATTTCTTTTATTTTGCACAGCTCCGCTTATTTATACTGTATCAATAATAATTTCTATCATAACTCTTTATCCACATATGGGATTATTGGGAATTATTATAGGAGTAGTTATAGGTGCCGCTCTTCATCTCGGTTTACAATCATTTACTTTTATTAAGCATCCGATCAAAATCACTCGTAAGCATTTTTCGATAGGATTCGTTAAGGAACATTTGCATATTTCAGTTCCAAGATCTGGATCATTTATAATTAATCAAATACGCGTCCTATTTTTTACTGGCTTTGCAACTCTATTCGGTGCAGGGGCGCTCACCGTGTATCTTTTTGCTCAGAAGATAATTGACGCCGGACTTACAGTTATATCTCAGAGCTTTTCATCTGGGAGTTTGCCACGTCTAGCAGATCATATAGACAGAGGCGATATCGTCGGATTTAAAAAGACTTTTTTTCATAATGCAGGATTAGTATTCATTCTGGCCATTTTATTCGCAGGATTTTGTTATTATTTCCCGCATCTAGTTGTTAATCTCTTATATGGAAAAACACCTAGGAATGTCGACATTATTACAATACTTAGATTAATAATTATTAGCATGCCGCTTCATGCATTAGGGTGGTATACAATTGCAGCATTCAATGCTACAAAGGACACTAAAAGCATTTTTTATTCAAATATAGTATCTACTGCAATTGCCGTGGGGGTATGTTTTTACTATAAATCTCAAGGGCTTGGTCTTATTAGTTTGGCATATGGGATCATATCAATGAATATTTCTTTCATTGTTTGTCTCTTATTCTTCTTTCAAAGGAAGAGGTTAAAGTAGATTTTTACTTATATAAGAATTTCCTGTAATATAAAAGAACTTTATGGAAATCCGCAATTTCTCAATTATCGCGCATATTGATCATGGAAAGTCTACTCTGGCAGACAGGCTTTTAGAAGTGACTCAGACGGTGGATAAAAGAAAAATGAAAGATCAGGTGCTCGATTCTATGGAACTTGAAAGAGAGCGAGGGATTACGATTAAGATGACGCCGGTTAGAATGGAATACAAAAGTCAAAATGGGAAAATGTATAATTTGAATTTAATTGACACTCCAGGGCATATTGATTTTTCATATGAAGTTTCACGGTCCCTTCAAGCAGTGGAAGGGACATTGCTTCTGGTAGATTCTACCCAAGGGGTGCAGGCACAGACCATGACGACCCTTCAGATGGCACTAGAGGCTGGCCTTACGATTATTCCGGTAGTAACGAAGATTGATAGCCCGCTGTCGCATGTAGAGGATGTGAAGCAAGAAATAGTCGATTTAATTAAATGTGACCCTAATGAAATTTTAGCGGTTTCGGGGAAAACAGGTGAGGGGGTGAAAGAGTTGATTGAAGAAGTTATAAAACGAGTACCAGAGCCGAAGAGTGCGCACGTTGATAAGAAAGGAAATCAAACGCGAGCTCTTATTTTTGATTTTGAATATAGTAACCACATGGGTGTGATTCTTTATGTGCGAGTATTGGACGGTAGCATCAAGCGCGATGACTCATTACTATTTGTTCAATCTGAACATAGATTTATAGTGCGAGAAGTTGGGACCTTTTCTCCGGAGAAAAGTATGAAGCCTACCATTGAAGCCGGCGAAATCGGATATATTGTTACAGGTATTAAAGAACCAGGTATCGCACGTGTCGGAGATACAGTGACCACATCTAATCGCCCACTCCCAGCTTTTCCTGGGTACGCTGAACCAGTGCCGATTGTTTTTGCTTCTATTTATCCGGAAAGCCAAGATGAGTTTGATGATCTTCGTTCGAGCTTATTTAAATTAAAGTTATCTGACTCCTCACTTACATTTGAAGAAGAGTCATCAGGTGCACTAGGCCGTGGATTTCGTGCCGGTTTTTTAGGAATGCTTCACTTAGAAATAGTTACAGAAAGGTTAAGGAGAGAGTTCAATCAAGAATTAATTGTGACTTCTCCATCTATTACTTATGAAGTAACTTTGAAGAATGGCGAGATTGAAATGGTTTATACTCCGATACATTTTCCAGACCATGGGGCATATGTTTCTGTGCGCGAGCCATGGATAGTGCTCACTATTATTACTCCGAATGATTATTTAAGTGGAATTATGCAGCTCCTTCCAAACCACGAAGCAGAAGTAAAAGATATGGTGGACTGGGGACATGACAGAATAAAAATGGATCTTAATATGCCGCTAAGAGAACTCATGAGGAATTTCTTTAATGAAGTAAAATCTGCATCTAGTGGTTATGCGTCCATTGCTTATGAGCCAGGAGAAATGAAATCCGCTCAAGTAACCAGAATGGATATTTATATAGCGGAAGAAAGAGTGGCGGCTTTTTCTAGGGTAATCCCAGAATATCGCATCCAAGAAGAATCCGAAGAGGCTGTAGAAAAACTTGAAAAGATATTGCCTCGGGAAATGTTTCGAGTAAAGATACAGGCTTATGTGAAAGGAAAGATCATTGCATCTCGGGCTATTGCTCCGATGAAAAAAGATGTGACGGGGCATCTCTATGGAGGAGATATTACTCGAAAGATGAAATTGCGCGAAAAGCAGAAAAAAGGAAAGAAAAAGATGGAAAGGGAAGGAAAGGTGCATATTTCACATGATACATTCCTAAATATGATGAAATCATAGTTTAAAACATCTCATCTAATTTTAAAACTAAGATTGACTTAAAAACATATATGTAGTTGAATGAATGGGAATCAACCCTACTTAGGAGTTTGGCATATGACTATCCAAGTGATTTTGGATCCGACACCGGTGTCAGCAGCAATGTACAAATAAGGGAAGGAGATAAAGAGTTAAAAAATATGACTCCTCCCCCAAGGAAATATTTCACTACAAGCTGGTGGGGGGCGGGTGCGGATTAAAACAGCCAGGCGGTGGAAACCGCTTGGCTTTTATTTTTACTGAATCAGAGCAACGAGCGAGAACCCCACCATTCCAATAATCGCGATAATTGATACTACTGCCCAAATTTTATGCACGAGCTTTCGGTTTTTTGAGTTAAAAATCATGTTAGAATAGTATCAAACAAATGAAGGAATATCAACAAAAACATGTAATTCGCACCATGCTCTATTCTAGGGTGACAATGGTTATATTATTTTTGCTGTGCATACTCCTTCTTCGCTCTATAATGGCATTAAATGATAAGCGTATAGAGATGAATAAGCTAAGAAACGAGTCTCAAGCTGAGCGCGATCAAATGGAAAAAAAAGTGAGTGATGCTAAGACTAAGAATGACGCCATAGCCACCCCTAGGGGCTTAGAAACTTATATACGCACGACTTTTCCGGTGGTAAAGCAGGATGAAGGAGTAATAGTTATATACGATGAAGATAAAAGTCCGGTAAGCAATGTAAGAGAAGATTTAAATCTTTGGGAACGATTTGCGGTTTGGTGGAGAGATCATATGATAAAGAAGTGATTATGGGAAGTCTCTATAAGTTTCTCCATATACAGCAAAGAATTTATTGGTTCATATTTCGCCCTTCTACCGTAGGAGTAAAATGCCTCATTGGATATAACGATGAATATCTTTTAATAAAAACAGCATATTCTGGAGACTATTGGACTCTGCCTGGAGGAGGGGTAAAGAAATCAGAAGATACAGAACGGTCAGTCATTCGAGAAGTTTACGAAGAACTTGGAATTCATTTAAAAAATGTGAGATTTTTAGGGTCTTATACAAGTAGTGTGGAATATAAGAAAGATGAAATTAATTGCTTTTATGCGGATGTATATACAAAAGATTTCACAATAAGTTTAGCAGAAGTTAAAGAGGCGAAATGGTTTCGTAAAGATAATCTTCCCGTTAATCATTCAAAAGCTCTCATCAAAACATTAGAGTTTTTAGAAAATTGATTTTTACATTTCATTTACGTATACTAAAATCCTATGGATACAACTACAAACACAAACACAAATACAAACAATGCCAAAGTAGAGATTTACAGCACTCCGACATGCCATTTCTGCCATATGGCAAAAGATTGGCTTACGGAAAAGGGGGTTCCTTATGTAGATTATAATGTGGCACAAGATATGGATAAACGAAAGGAGATGGTTGAAATTACTGGTCAAATGGGGGTCCCGGTTATAAAAGTGGGAAATGATGTCATGATTGGATTTGATCCCACAAGGCTTGCGGAATTAGCCGGGGTAAAGGAGTAAAAAAGAAAAGAAAAAACAGGCAGCCCACACTGCCTGTTTTGCTACTCTCCGAATGTCGTTCCGATCGGGTTGTAGGCAAGCGCCTCTCCTTCGCCGGCCGTTACCATTCCGAAAATGTTCCCGGAATCGAATTCATCCTCGTGCTCAGACACACAGTACAGAAATACATCACAGTACGTGCCCCCGAGAACCATAGGAGGTCTGATTTGGTGGTTCAACGACACGAGCGCGTGGGTCTCATCTTTGTCTCGTGAGCCCTTTATTTTGATTTCGATTTCCCCGTGAGAAATATCAGTAGGGATCCCGAGTGCCGACATTTGAGCGCGAAAAATCATCATATCTGAATCCTCCGGTTAACTATCATTATGAATCCTGCCATAGAATACATAAGATGTCAACAGTCAATAAAAAAGTAACTATTCTCCTAAAAGATTTTTAGCTGGGTTATCGAAAAAGGAGACGAGCCTGCACATACGCAAAGCAGTTGCAGATTAGGCTCGGTTACAAATTCTTATTCGCCGGCCACTCATAAGATTCGTAACCTGCCGCTCGCGATTCGGCGTGTTTGCCTCATAACGCTCCGCCCTTCGAACCTGCACGAACATGACGCAGGTCATGTTCTCTCCCAGCACAAAATGAAAAAGCGCCTTTCGGCGTTTTTCATTTTGTGCTGGGAGGCAGGCTCGAACTGCCGACCCTTTGCTCTTCAGGCAAATGCTCTACCAACTGAGCTATCCCAGCATATATTTTATTTGAGAAACTTGATGTATTCCTACTATTATTCTGGTTCAGCATTTGCTAGCAAATGTCAAATATTCTTCTTGCCAACTGAGCTATCCCAGCAAAGAAACAGTTTTCTTATACTAACACAAATTAAGCCCCCAGAAAAGATTATTGATTGCTAGTTGCAGAAGTATCCGTTGCAGTATTTTGGCTTGATTTCATCTGATTAAAAAACTCCTGTATGGCTTTTGTTTCGGGAAATTGAGAGCGCAGTTTCTCAAATTGGTTCAAAGTATCTTGTACTTTAGATTTATTATCTGATACGGACTGCAGTAATGGCTTTACATAGATATATACACCACCAATCGCGCCCAATATAATCAGCCAGTAAACAATTCGTACGATATTCCCTAATCGCTCACGGCTTCTCATGCCCTGCAATATTTCATGGTTTTGCAAAGTCATTTTATAGATTGCCTCTAGTTTTTCTTGATTATTTAAATCAGACATGAATTTAAGTATAACTTAGATTGAGTGTGTACCAAATGCACAAAATCTGCCAATTAAGGAAGGTGTGAGGTACTGAGCAGAGTACTGCGAATGTGCAACCGAATGCGAGTGGGGCGTACTGAGCGCAGCGTCGCGAATGTGTTAGAATCCTCTTATTGCCCCCGTAGTTAAATGGATATAACTGCTCCGTCCTAAGGAGTTATTGTAGGTTCGATTCCCGCCGGGGGCACAAAACGTAAAGAAAATCTTTTCTGCTAAAGATTTTTAGTTTTGTGTGCCGCACTGATGTTTTAAAAAGTTTTCTTCCTGACTTTTTAAAACCAGGAGGCCGGGTCGAGAGTACTTATGAGCAATCTGCACAAAGTGCAGTTAGCGCAATTTAGTAACTCGTGACCAAGTGGTAAGCGGAGTCCCAAGCAAATACTTGTCGGAGATTCCCGCCTGGACCCAAATTACTATACGATTTTGTAACCTAGCATAAATGTTATAATTTACTCCAATGATTTTACTAACCTTTTTGCTTGTTATTTACCTTCTTCTTATTCTAATTTTCATGTTTCTAATAGTTTTCTTTATAAGTTCATTGTTTCAAGATGCACCTTTCGTTCCGGTTAATTCATCAGTCCTTAAAAAGATAGTTGAATCTCTAGAGTTAGAGCCAGGAAGCGTACTATATGACTTAGGTTGCGGAGATGGAAGAGTGTTGAAAGAAGCTTTAAAAGAAGTTAAGGGGATACAGGCTATAGGAATTGAGAAAAACATTCTTCCATTTACGCTTTCAAAGATATCCTTAAGAAAAACATCAGCAAAAGTTATCTTAGGAAACTTTCTGAAAACGGATATTTCAAATGCTACACATATTTACCTTTATTTATTTCCAAAGATAGTAAACCGGCTGTTTTTTAAATTTAAGGAAGAGTGTAGATCGGGCACAAGAATAGTTACATGTGATTTCATTCCGAGAGACATTACTCCGGATAAGGTTATTGATTTGCCTTTATCACATAATGGGCTATGTAAAAAACTGTATGTATTTATATTAAAATAAAATCATCCGGCGACCGCCGGATGATTTTATTTTTTTATTCTAAATTGATTTAACTTTTAGCTTTGCTTGTCTAGCCTTATCAACTTTCGGAAGCCTAATGATAAGGAGCCCGTGCTTTTCCACAGCCTCTGCCTCCTCAATCTCTACTTCATGTGGAAGAAGAATCGTACGAGTGAAGCTTCCCCAGTAAAGTTCCTTATAAAAGTAATCATCGTGGGTGACTTGAGTATTTCCATCCCGGCGGCCTTTAATGGTTACCATATCTCTTGTAATAGAAAGATGAAGGTCTTCTGGCTTAACTCCAGCAACCATGGCCTCTATTATAATTTCGTTTGAAGTCTGGTATACATCAACCGAAAGCTCTCCTTCTTCCATGTCAGGGTCAACCTCTTCCATATCTTCATCGAGAGTGGCGTGGCGAGCTTTTAGTTTATTGTGAGAAACGGGCGACTCGGGTACTTTTTTGCCTACATGCTTAATAGGCACTTCTTCCATATCTTCATCATCGCGATCATAATCTAATTGATCGTCTTCTTCATCAACATTGATCGAACCGGCAAGACGTTCGAAGAATGATTTTTTTTCTTTAAGCATAATAAAATTGGGTTAAGGTGTATGGATACATAATACACCTTATATATAGGCTTTTGCCTATAACTATCCACAGGCCGACGAACGAAGGTGAGGAGGTGCTGAGCACAGCAGTGCGAATGTGCGATCAGTTTTGCCGAATCACGTCAAATTGGCAAATTTTGACGAAGATAAATTTGATGCTTAGTGGATGCTAAGCAGTGCTACCCGTTCCAATTTGTAATCATCAACAGGCCTTCACCATCTTTCTTTACGTACTTCCATAATTCTTCAGTTATAAATGGCATAAAAGGGTGGACAACTATCAATTGCTCTCGAAGAAGCTTAAGAAGAAGGGTTTGAGCGCTCGCTTTATCAATATCATCAAGTATTCTTGTCTTTCTCGTTTCAATAATTTCATCACAGAAAACTTTCCAAAAATAATCATATATTTTTTCGGTGGCTAAGTGCAGGCGATAATTTTCTACATCCGATGTAATGTCCTTATGGATTTCTCTCCAAGTTTCATAAACAGACTGATCTTCTTCTATTAAATTTACTTCCTTTTCAAAATCTTGAGTTCTCTCTAATACAAAGCGTGCCGCGTTCCATATTTTATTGGCAAACAGTTTGTAGGCTTTGATTTTATCCTCTCCTAGCTTAAGATCATTTCCTGGACCATTCCCTACTAATAATGACATGCGCAGAGCGTCTGTCCCATACTTTTCTGACAAGTCTCTTGGATCCAAAATATTATCTAACGACTTGCTCATCTTTCTTCCCTTGGCGTCACGCACTAATCCATGTAGATACACTTGCTTAAAGGGTACTTCATTTAGTGCATATGTTGAGAAAAGTATCATTCTCGCTATCCAGAAGAAAAGAATATCATGGCCCGTCTCTAAAAGGTCCGTCGGGTGATATGTCTTTAGGTCCTTGGTTTGATCTGGCCAGCCTAATGTAGAAAATGTCCAAAGTCCCGAAGAAAACCAGGTGTCTAGTGTATCTTCATCTTGCTCCCAGCCCTCTTCTTTAGGTGAATTTATATCACAATATATTTTTCCTTCTTTATACCAAACAGGAATTCTATGTCCGTACCATATTTGTCTGCTGATGCACCAATCTCGCAGGTTCTCTGTCCAATGGAAATAAACTTTTTCGAATCGATCAGGCAGTATATTGATTGCTTTACTTGAAACAGCGGCTGCCATTAATTTTTTGAGGGTGATTTCATTGCCAAAATGGTTAAAACTTTTATTAACCGCTATAAACCACTGTAATTTAGGAAGAGGCTCTATAACTCCACCCGTTCTTTCGGCCGTAGGGACATTCTGAGTAATTTCTTCTTCATTAGTTAATAAATTATTCTCTTTTAACCAATTGACGATATATTCTCGCGCGTCTGTTACTCTTTTGCCATTTAATTCTTCATTTTTAAGTCCTACCATCTTTGCGTATTCGTTTATTACTTGAGGGCGAGGAAGCGAGTGCCTATCGGCCATTTCCCAATCCGTTATGCTGTGCGCTGGCGTAACTCCAAGAGCTCCTGTTCCGAAGTCCTTCTCAACCGCGGTATCGGCGATAACTTTTATATGTATGGGACATCCCGCAAATTCTAAATCATATTCATTGCCGATAAAATCTTTGTATCTTTCATCTTCAGGGTGTACCGCAACCGCTGTATCTCCCACTTTAGTTTCGGGGCGAGTAGTGGAGATTGCAATAGGAAAATCGTTGGAGTATTTAAATGTATAAAGAATTGCCTTTCTTTCCTCAGACACAATTTCATCATCGCTTATAGTTGTTTGACCCTTCGGATCCCAATTCACGATTCTTGATCCTCTGTATATAAGACCGTCATCATACATTTTCTTAAACATTGTTCGTACCGCAAGATTACGCTTTTCATCGAGGGTAAACGCGAGTCGTGACCAATCAAGCGAGGCTCCGATTGACCGCATTTGAGAAAGAATGGTGTTCTGGCTCTCTAATGCGAATTCATTAATACGCTTCAGCATTTCTTCTCTTCCTAAATCATGTCTATTCTTTCCTTCTTTTTTATAAATTTCTTTTTCTACTTTAGATTGAGTAGCAATTGCCGCATGATCTGTTCCAGGAATCCAAAGCGCTTTGTAGCCTCTCATTCTTTTAAATCTTATTATAGAGTCTTGTATTGCAAGCATGATAGCGCTGCCCGTATGCAGAGTTCCTGTTACATTTGGTGGGGGAAGCACAATGGTGAAGCTCTCAGTCCTTTCTCCTGGCAAATTATCTGGGTTGAAATACCCGCTTTCTTCCCATGTTTTATAAAGCTCCGTTTCTACAGATTGAGGGTTATATGGCTTAGTGAGTTGTTCGGGTAATTGCTTCATAGGGATAGATAGTAGGCGTTAGACATTAGATGTTAGATTTTAGATAAATTCCTAAATTTTAAAACCTAAATCTGTTCATTTGAAATTTCGTTTAAACGGTTTTTTATGATTTTTGCTTAAAGTTTTAGGGTTTTTTCTTCTGGACAGAAATCCAATTTTTCTAGTACCCAGTCCCTAAAACCTAGTACCTGGTATGTTTATATAGTATCATAGTACTTCTATGTCGAAAAAATCCAAAAAGAACGATGAAATAACTGAAAGATTAGTAAAATCTAAACAATCGAAGATATTAAAGAATGTATCCAAGAAGGTTTCAAGTTTAAATAAAGCAAACAAAAAGGGTGCAGCATCCCTGCCAGCGCATCATTTTAAGAAAATAAAAGTTAAGAGAGGTCTTGCTGGTCTAGGCTTATTTGCTGAGGAATCTATAAAGAAAGGAGAATTAATCGTCGAATACATTGGAAATATTCTTACCAAAGAAGAAGCGGACAAACGCGTAACCAGCCAGTATTTATTTGAAATAAATAAAAACAAGACGATAGATGGCACGCCTCGCTGGAATACAGCACGATATTGCAATCACTCGTGTAATCCAAATGCAGAAAGCGATGTAAAGAAGGGGCGAGTATTAATTTCTGCTATTAAAAACATAGCCGAAGGCGAGGAGATAGTATATGACTATGGAGAAGAGTTTGTTCTTGAGCATATTGCTCCGCATGGATGTAACTGTACTGCGAAGAAACATCTATATGGAATGAAATCCAGTAATTAGTTAGAGAGATATAAATTCTGTAAAAACGGCACTAACGGTGCCGTTTTTACATTCACTAATAACTAATTAATCAATAACTAATGACTCATATTTGCGAAATCTTCGCATCTGCATATATAACAATTAAAAAAATAAAAAATAAATCTGAAAACAAAAAAGTTATCCACATATAAAGTTACAAAAACTATTGTTAACGTTTGTATGCATGACATACTTATAAGTAGAGAGACGTGATCAGTGGTCGCTGATCAAAAACAATATTACCAGCACTCTCTAAAAATTTGTATAATAAAATTTTATGGCAGCAAAAAAGAAAGCAGCAAAGAAATCTTCAAAGAAGAAAGTTGCAAAACGAAAGAGCGCTAAGAGAGCATAGTCTCACTTGGTTCAATTTACAAAAATCGCTTCACTCCCACGAAGCGATTTTTGTTTTCTCTCTTCTTAAATTATCCGGCTTCTTTGTTGCTAGTCTAAGTTTCTCCTCTATGTACTTCTGTGTACGTTTCTTTCAAAACCTCTCCCGCCCTCGAATTCAGAATAATTTAAAAAAGGAAGATATCTCATTCTAAAGATTCATTGCGCTTATTATAAATTGACAGACAGCTTTTAATATATTAGAACAAGATAAACAATGATTTGAGGTGCTAACATGCTTCTTTTGAAAAAAGATGTCAGCGGGAGAGCCTTTCTCTTGCAGTTTATTCAGCTTATGAATGAGTTTGGGCCTGTAATACCTTGGCTTAAGCCATTAAATCATCTCTCGTTCTGTACAAATGGCCGGCATTTCGAAAGGGAGATTTACCGCACTATCGGCTGCGATCCGGGCACCATCCTGCCATATCAGTTTCTTACGTCCGGAATGGACAGAGAATTTTTCGGTGGGGTTCTTCACTTCGAACAATCTCCTGAAAGATTCACCGACCCAGATCTAAAATACATGCAATCCACTCTTGAAGCCACAGGGGCTTCATACATTACATGTCTTCATGTGCGTAATGTGAAAAGGGGTGAGGGTTGGGGGGCGGAGATCGTGCGGCGTTCTGTCCGAAAAGTCCTTGAGGTCCACCCCGTGTTATGGGGGGTGTGCGAGCCGGAGTTGTCTGCTTGGTATGAAAAACTCGGAGCCAGTGTCCTTAATGCTGGCGACAACTCTGAACATCTTGCTGTGATTTCGTGGAGGAGATGAAATGCCGCTGGTCGCAAGATCGGCGGATTTATTTTTAAATGATATTATATACTTATATGCCACTATATTCAGACGAACTTTCAGAAACATATGCACAGAATAGAGCAAACTATAAGGCGACTGATAAAGAAGTTTTTTCTCATATTGAAAGAATAGGAATAAAAGATAAGAAAGTGTTGGATTTTGGATGCGGCGATGGAGTTTATGCAGAGGAATTTATTAAATTAGGAGCAAGAGAAATTGTAGGAATTGATGATGCTCCCAAAATGATAGAGTTAGCAAAAAGTAAGCATCCCGCCATTCAATTCATAGAAGCAGACGGAAATAACTTACCCTTTGAAGAAAGGGCATTTGATTTAACTTTTGCATTCTTTGTCTTGCATCATTTTGTAGACACCTTAAAACCATTAAAAGAAATTTATAGAGTATTGAAAAAAGACGGATATTTAGTGGCCACCATGGGAGCTTATGAGATTCCTGAGGGCTTGGACCTTCCATTAAATACCCCGGCACCTATTAGATTGGGAATTAGCGAAAACACAACATTAGTTACTAATATATTGAAATCTTATAAAAAAGTAGAAAAAGATCTAAAAGATGCTGGGTTTGAGATAGATACTTATAAATCTATTGAAAATGCGAATGCTAGGATGGACGAAACTCATCCTTATAAAGATAAGGTCAAACTTCTTACCATGCTGATTGTTGCTAAAAAGACTTAGTTGCTATTCGTTAAATTTAATGATCTAATTAGAGTATAAACATGGAAACAGAGCCACGAGCTGTAGCGACGCATAGTCGATACCTAATGTACGTAGGAATATTTTTCGTAGCCGTGCTCATGGTTTCCAATACTGTTGGAAGTAAATTGGTAGAAATTGGACCTTTTATTTTTGCGGGCGCAACGTTTATTTTCCCATTAAGTTACATATTTGGAGACGTTCTTACTGAAGTATATGGATATAAAGAATCTAGAAAAATAGTTTGGGCAGGATTTGCCGTGCTTATATTAATGACATTATGTTACGTTTTCGTACAATACTTACCATATCCAGCTTTTTGGCAGAATCAAGCGGCTTATGAAGCTATATTAGGAGCAACACCACGCATACTAGTGGCCGGAATGATTGCTTATTTTATAGGAGAATTTGCGAACTCTTACGTTCTTTCGCGAATGAAAGTATGGAGTCAAGGTAAGTATTTATGGATGAGAACAATAGGGTCTACAATTGTCGGAGAAGGATTAGATACAACCTTCTTTATTTTAATTGGTTTTTGGGGTATTATCCCAAATTCGGCGATTTTGACTACTATTATCTCTGGATACCTAGCTAAGGTGCTGATAGAAGTTGTGCTTACTCCTGTTACTTATTTTGTTATAAATAAATTAAAAAAAGCGGAGGGCTTGGATGTATACGATAAAGGGATTTCTTATAATCCATTTACATTCGAGGGGAAATAATCTATGAAAAAACGATTATGGATTTTAATAGGAATGATATTAATCATTTCTATCGGAGCCTTTTATTTTAATAATAAAAAGGATACTAATACCTCGGTACATATACCTAATTCTGCTAGTTCTACCGGGGATCTTACTTATATAAATGATGAATATAAATTTGATTTTAAATATCCATCAAAGATTGGCTCCTTTACAGCCCTAAAACTCGATGAATGCGCAACTGTAGCAGCATGGGATGATAGTGTGATAAAAAGCAAGCAGCTAGCTATTGCTAGTAATGTCACCGTAACTTTAGTGTGTGAGAATTTATTAGATACATTAATAAAGCAGTTTGATCGCGAAACAGATGAAAGGACAAATGAAGTGGTGGTAAATGGAAAAAATGGCTATAACCATTATTTTGTTACCTCCACTGGGTATGAATGGAGGATTTTCCAAATTCCATTAGATGCTAATCACTATTTAGAAATTTCTTATACCTATAGATATCTACCAGACTATGTCGAATTGTCGGAAGGAGAATGGAACGAAATAATTAATTCCATTGAATTTAAATAAAATTAGGACAAGTTGCTATAATCAAGCGATGGATAAATCTAAAATAGTAGTTATAGGCGCTGGAGCTTCTGGATTAATGGCTGCAAGAGAATTAAGCAAGTTAGGTAAAAAGATTATAGTCTTGGAGGCTAGAGATAGAGTCGGGGGAAGAATTTTACCGCTTTCAGAAGAAGAGTTTGGATATGAAGCACAAGGGGGTGCAGAATTTATTCATGGAGATTCACCAGTTACGAAAGAGTTAATAAAGGAAGCGGGGCTAAGCATTGTGGATATGGCAGGAGGAGAAATATTTAACTTAAGAAATGGTGAACTTACTAAATCTTTAGGAGGACCAACAGGCGATCCGATTTTCTTGCAATATAAAGAAGAGATTATTCAAAAGCTTGGAGAAATAAAAGAAGATGTGCCCATTTCAATATTTCTTGAAAAAAACTTTAAAGACGAAAGCTATTCTCAGTTGCGAGAGTGGGTCGTAGACATGGCTGAAGGATATGATGTAGCGGATATAAATAAAATCAGTACATTTGCACTTAGAGATGAATGGTTAAGCGGGGGTGAGTGGAAACAAGGAAGAATAAAAGAAGGGTACGGAAAGCTCCTTTCTTATTTAAGATCAGCTTGCGAAAAGACCGGCGTAGAAATAATTTTAAATAAAAAAGTTATTAGTGTAATTCACGGTGGTTACGGGATAAGAGTTAGTTGTGAGGACGGAACTATATTTTCTGGCGATAAGGTTATAGTTACCGTTCCTCTCCCAGTTATTACATCAATACAATTTATTCCAGAGATTCCTAAGAAAATAAAAGCTATATCAGACATTGGGTTTGGCAGTGTCATAAAAGTTTTAATTAGATTTAAGACGCCGTGGTGGAATAATGCATGGGGGAAGGATTTGAGTAAGATGACATTTCTTCTTTTAAATGAAGAAATCCGGTCATGGTGGACGCAATATCCTGAGACTCACCCGGTGCTCACTGGATGGATAGTAGGTAAAAATACAGAAAAATATAAAAATGCTCCAGATGCGGAAATTCTTAATTTAGAAATTGAATCATTATCCAGAATTTTGAAAGTAAGTGAAGAGAATATAAGGAAACAAATAATAACAGCGAAAGTTATAAATTGGCCAGCGGATCCATATACATTAGGCGCATATAGTTATGCCACGCCCGAAACTCTTGCTGCTATTAAAGAACTAACCACTCCTCTTAATAACAAAGTTTATTTTGCTGGGGAGGCCCTTTATACCGGTCATGATACAGCCACAGTAGAAGGGGCATTGTCGAGTGGAAAAGAAGTTGCTGAAAGAATTTTAAATAATATATGAAATATACGGATATATTTACTCTTATTAAATCTCTAAACTTTCCTCCAGATAAGTATGTGGTTATAGGTGGGGCGGCAATGGCAGGAAGAAAGATAAAAGAAACTACTGATATAGATATATTAGTTTCGCAAGATCTTCTAGAAGAATTGAAAAAGAAACCAGAATGGCACTATCATCCAAGAATAATCCCTACAGAACCTTCGGGGTTAGTAAATAATGAGGGGACTGTAGAACTTTATCCAACCATAGGAGGAACAAATAAGGGATTTGAAGAAGTAAGAAAAGATTCTGAAATGATTCAGGGCATTCCTTTTGCTACTCTAAGTCATGTAGTTGAAATAAAGAAAATCTATAGTAGGAATAAGGATTTAAAAGATATTGAGATTATCAAGAAATATCTTTCTGGGCTGGCAATTAACTAGTAACCAGTGACTATAAACCATCGACTGTTTATGCTATAATTAGCTATCTATGTCCATATTCTCAAGCCTTTTCCCAGACGAATCAAAAAGCGTTATAAAAAAGTTAGCTCCTATAGTTGACACGGTTTTTTCATATGAAGAAGAACTAAAAGGAATGGGCGACGAAGCTTTAAAAGAAAGAAGTCTTCAATTAAAAAAGCGAGTAGAAAAAGAGCTTGAAGGAAAGTCGGGGGACGATTTAAAAAAGACGGAAAAAAGAGTTTTAAACGAAGTTTTACCGGAAGCTTTCGCATTAGTTCGTGAAGCAGCTAGAAGAACTCTTCATATGATGCATTACAGAGTGCAGGTGATCGGAGGAATCTTGCTTCATGAGGGCCACATCGCCGAAATGAGAACCGGGGAAGGAAAGACTCTCGTGGCGACGCTCCCCGCATATCTAAATGCCTTAACAGGACGCGGAGTGCATATAGTTACAGTGAACGATTACCTTTCACGCCGCGATGCCGTGTGGATGGGTCAAGTATATGATGCTCTTGGCATAAAAGTGGCTGTGATAAATCACCTATCATCATTTATTTATGACAGCTCTCATTTAAATAAGGAAGTTGAGGAAAAAGACGACATTAAGCGCGACGAAGTTGGATCATACAAAGTTATATATGATTATTTAAAGCCAACGACTCGCCAGGATGCATACAGAGCCGATGTTACTTATGGAACAAATAATGAATTCGGATTCGATTATCTTCGAGACAATATTGGTTACAACGCGGAAGCTATCACGCAATGGAGTCATCATTATGCGATAGTGGACGAAATCGACTCTATTCTTATCGATGAAGCGAGAACTCCGCTTATTATTTCTGCACCCGCTCAAGAGTCTAGCGATATGTATAAGAAGTTCGCAGCTGTGGCCGAGCAATTACAAGAAGGAGATCACTATAAAGTGGATGAAAAGCAGCGCGCAATTTCATTAACAGAAGAAGGTATTTCAAAAGCAGAAGAATTGCTCGGATTATCTAATATTTATTCGGTAGAAGGGATGAAGAATGTTCACCATTTAGAAACTGCCGTGAAAGCAAAAGCGCTTTTCCTGCGCGAGCGTGAATATGTGGTAAAGGATAATGGAGTTGTTATAGTGGACGAATTTACTGGACGTATGCAGCCGGGACGACGATGGTCAGATGGGCTACATCAAGCAATCGAAGCTAAAGAAGGTGTAAAGATAGAGCAAGAATCTCGCACGCTGGCATCGATCACATTCCAGAATTACTTTAGGTTTTATGAAAAGCTTGCCGGCATGACAGGAACTGCTCTTACTTCAAAAGAAGAATTTTATAGAGTGTATGGTTTAGTTGTTACTCCAGTTCCTACACATAATCCTATTAACAGAAAAGATCACAATGATCTGATATACCAATCAGAAAAAGGCAAGTGGCAAGCATTAACGCGCAGGATAAAAGAGCTTCATGAAAAAGGCCAACCGGTTCTTATTGGTACTATTTCAATTGAAAAGAACGAAGCTATTTCAGAATATTTAACACGCGCCAACATCCCTCACGCAGTGCTTAACGCGAAGAATCACGAAAGAGAAGGAGAAATTATCGCAGAAGCTGGTAAGAAAGGAGCGGTAACTATTGCTACTAACATGGCGGGCCGCGGAGTGGATATTAAATTAGGAGGACCGAGCGCGACAGAAGCAGAACGCGAAGAAGTATTAGCTCAGGGCGGATTATTTGTCATAGGTACAGAGCGTCATGAAGCTCGCAGAATCGACAATCAGTTAAGAGGAAGATCAGGCCGCCAAGGAGATGTGGGAGAGACACAATTTTTCGTATCATTAGAAGATGACTTGATGCGCGTATTCGGTTCTCAAAACATAAAAGCCATGATGGGACGCTTCGGCATTCCAGAAGACGAACCAGTACAGTCTAAACTAGTATCTCGAGCTCTTGAAAATGCCCAGGAAAAGATCGAAGGATTCCATTTCGACACTCGTAAGCATACTCTTCAGTATGACGATGTCTTAAATCAGCAAAGAACAAGTATTTATTCTAGAAGAAGAAAGATTCTTTTCAACGATGAATCATTTATTGAAGAAGCAATTGCAGAATTGATTCTAGAAAAACCAGAACTCGAAAGCATCTTAAAAGAAAAAGATGAGCAATATACCAAAGAAGCAGTACGTCATATCTTCAGAGTCATGATGCTTCAAGTAATAGATACATTATGGATGGAGCATCTAGATCAGATGGAGCATTTGAGAAATAGCGTGAATCTTCGTGCTTATGGTCAGCGAGATCCTCTTGTTGAATATAAGAAAGAAGGATTGCGCGCATTCAAATCCCTCGAAGCCACTCTCCGAGCTGAATTGATTATGTTTATAGAAAACATTGATGGATTCTTCGCGTCTCAGCAAGCCGCCAACCAAAACTTTGTAGCCGTTATTCCTGGGGGAGATGCTGGAAGTGAGGAAGTAAAAGACATCGGCAGAAATGATCATTGTCCTTGCGGAAGCGGTAAAAAATGGAAGAAATGCGGAGCGTTAAATACCGAGGAACATCAGCGATTGATGAATCAAAAGAAATAAGTAAAGCATTTTCTCTATTTTAGTTTTATATATATAATAGTAAGATGACTTGGACTAAAACTTTAACAAAGGATCGTGCTTCGGGGATTATTATTAAAGATAATAAAATTCTTCTTATCCATAGATTTAATGGCGACAGAGAATATTGGGTTTTACCCGGAGGTAGCGTAGAAGAAGGTGAAACCGCTGAAATTGCTCTTGTCAGAGAAATGAAAGAAGAGCTCACAATAGAAGTCAAAGAAAAAAAGAAAGTATTTACAATTCCTAATGTTGGACGGGAAGAGCATAACTTTTTAATTATTGATTATAGAGGAGAATTTATATTAGGTGGGCCAGAGGCGGAAAAAGTTAGTGAAACTAATAAATATATTCTTACTTGGGTAACAATAGAGGAATTTTTTAAATTAACAAACTTTTTGCCGGAGAATGCGAAAGACAAAGTATTATATATATGGAAGAAATTGAAGTAAAGTTTTTAAATATCGACAAAGAAAGCTTGGAAGAAAAGCTTATTTCTTTAGGAGCAAAGAAAGAGGGTGATTATTTTTATAAGAGAAATGTATTTGATTACCCAGATCTTAGATTAGATAAACAGGGTGCTTGGGTCAGGCTTCGAGATGAAGGTGGTAGAGTAATGCTTGGTTTTAAACAGCGCCTCGGTATGCAGGGGACAACTGGAAAAGATGAAGGAATGTATGAAAGAGAAGTCGAAGTGAAAGATTATGAAGGAACGGCAGATATCTTAAGAAAGATTGGGCTAGTCGACAAATTTTACATAGAAAACAAGCGCACCCGATATATCATGGATGGTATAGAGTTTGATATAGATGAATATCCTTTGCTTAAGCCATTTCTAGAAATAGAAGGGAAGTCATGGGGAGACGTAGACAAAGCAATTTCTCTATTAGGTTTTAACAAAGAAGATGCTAAGAAGTTTTCTGCCACCCAAATTTACGCACTCGAGGGGATCGATGATAAGGAGTACGTAATAATGACATTTGAAAAGCAGGTAAAAAAAGTAAAGTTTATTTAATATTTAAAGATACTTTCATATTTAACAAATCGCTTAATACAAGATTTGATTTACTAAGATATCTTTTTATTTTACAAAATTAGATTCTTTATTTTCGAATAAAAAACACCGCAAGACTGCGGTCGTGGTTTTGGGTATAAGACTCCTTCATGCACACTCCGGACGTAATCCTTGGTATGCAGGAGTAAAACCCCACGACCCTTGCGGTAGCCAATCTTTGCCACTCCATCGGGAGAAATAGAAGGACTGGCCAGTTTCCTCCTATAGATACTAAAAGTATATCACTGGTATACTTATTGCAATAATGTCTGAGAAAATCATAACAACTAATTGTTTGGTTTGTAATGACGGGAAAATTTTGCTCGGTCTTCATAAGATCGGCGCTGGAAAAGGCAGATGGAATGGTTTTGGCGGGAAAGTACACAAGTATGAATTCCTGGAAGAAGCAGCTCGTAGAGAGCTGATGGAAGAATCTGGATTGCTCGCAGAAGAGCTTGAGTTAGTCGGAGTGATGGATTTTGAATACAGAGGAAAAGATAAATTAATGGAAGTAAATGTTTTTAGGGTAATTAAATATGTCGGTATTCCAAGCGAAGGAAGAGAGATGAAACCCGAGTGGTTTTCTATTAGCGAAATTCCATATAAGGACATGTGGCCGGATGATGAATACTGGTACCCATTATTTTTACAAGGAAAAAAATTTACAGGAAAGTTTATATTTGATGGATATAATAAAATCATTGAGCACAGCTTAACAGAAATAAAATAGCCCGTCCTTTCGGCGGGCTTATGGGCGTAGGCGGTCATAGATGGCGCTCGCGTAAAGACCGGCGAAGAAAAATCTTCCTTTAGTTTCTACTTTGTAGCGCACCCTTCTATAAACATCCTCTCTTTTTATTTTGTTAAAGCTTTTAAGGATGTGATAAAGACCCCGTCCGCCTTCGCGCTTACCTTCCCTAAATTTTTCTTTATGAAACCGCGCTATGCTTATGAAATCTTTCTTCGGCGAATTCCCCACGTAACCTGGACCGAAATCCTCGGCATACACCCAAATGTATGGCCCTTGCCTGTAAATCCCTAAGACTCCTCGGCCATACGTGGAATGCCTGCAGAAATTGGTAACGATCTCCACCAGTATGCATTTGAGGTCCTCTTCTTCTGAAATGAATGGGAAAACTTCTCTGCGTAGTTGGTGGATGTAGTCCTCCGGTGTTACACTCCCTAATTCTTTTCCGAAATGATCTGGATCGAACGTAACTTTGATATGTCTCATCATAACCTCGAGGGTAGATGTTTATAGTAATTTATATCTTATAAATCTTATTTGCAAACCATTTAAATTAGTATGTTAGAATAGATACTATCCGTAAATCTATGAGAGATCTCATTAAACGCCTGGTTATCAAAATTCTTATCTGGGAGGCTAAGGCGGTACTTGATCGCTTCAATCCTTTTATTATAGGGGTTACTGGGAATTTGGGGAAAACTAGCACCAAGGACGCCATATACGCAGTGATGAAGACTAAATATCACACAAGAAGAAGCGAAAAAAGCTTAAACACAGAGTTCGGGGTTCCGCTTACTATCTTAGGTGAAAAGTCTGGGTGGGGAAATCCATACAGATGGCTTATAATAGTAGTGAAAGGATTTTTTGTACCATGGAGTAAAAATTACCCAACGCATTTAATATTAGAGATTGGAGCTGATCGTCCAGGAGATATAAAAAATATCGCTACTTGGATTAAGCCGGATATAACCGTTGTCACCCAGTTCGGTCAAGTCCCGGTCCATGTTGAATTTTTTAAAGACAGAGAAGAAGTTATAAAGGAGAAAGGATATCTTGTAGAAGCTTTGAAGGAAAATGGTGTATTTATTTATAATGCAGATGATAATGATTCTGTAAAATTGCTTGATAAAACAAAGGCGCGAAAGATAAGCATAGGAATTCATGAAAAATCCGACATTCAGGCGCAAAATGTAAAGTTATACGGGTCTCCGATAGAAGGTACAGAAGCTGATGTGACTCTAGACGGAGAAACTCATCATATTGTTTTACCAGAAGTAGCGGGTAAATCCCCAGTCTATTCATCTCTTCCTGCTTTTGCTGTAGCTCGTGAGTTAGGCATTGAGCCGGATATCGCAGCTGCATCACTTCGCGATAGCGATAAACCAAAAGGAAGAATGAGGATATTAAAAGGTATGAATAACTCAATCATAATTGATGATACTTACAATGCTTCGCCAAAAGCGACCGAGCATGGACTGAAGACACTTTCTGAAATAGAAACGAAAGGAAGAAAGATTGCAGTTTTAGGAGATATGCTTGAGCTTGGAGACTATACTCATGATGAACATTATAAGATTGGAAAGGAAGCTGCGAAAGTCTGCCACAAACTTTATACCGTAGGAATCCGCGCCCGCGTTATGGCAGAAGGGGCATTGGATGAAAAGATGGATGATGCCAATATTATGCAATGCGATAGATCGATTGACGCGGGAAAGGAACTAGTTCAAGTAATTGAAGAAGGGGATATTATTTATATAAAGGGGTCGCAAAGCATCAGGATGGAAAGATGTGTAAGAATGATTTTAGCAGAAGAACATGACCCGCGGAGAGTGCTTGTGAGACAGGAAAAAGAGTGGAGGGTGAGATAAAAGTATGATTAAGATTGGTCGCGGGTTTTACTACAATGTATACGATTTAAGTAACGGAAGAGTTTTAAAAACTCCCAGGAGCCGGTTTGGTCAAATTTCTCAATTAGTCATCTGGTATATCTTTAAGCCAAAAATACTTATTACAGAGCTTAAACGCGCACCATATAAAAGAAAAGCTATTGAAAATGAATGGGAAAAAACACAGCGGGTAATTGAAAATATTCCTCATTTAATAGGTCATCCTACAGTCATATCTGCATATACCTACGAACAAGATAAAGTCATACCTTTAGGGAATTTATATCATATCCTTTCGGAGGAGCAGATAAAGGAGAAGATTGATCAGTACACAGACCTTACATTTGAAGCTTGGAAATACGGCGTAGCAGATACAGTTTTTAATTTCTTTTTAAATATAGGAATGGATAAAAATGGTCAACTTATCTTTTTAGATTTAAACGAATTCACTCAACGTAAAGATGAAATTCTATTTGAACTAAAGTCACTTCGCTTTTTTCGCTCGCCTTCATTTATAAGGTTGCCAAACGGGGAATTAAAGGAATATATTAGAAATAAATTTGAAGAATCTTTCACCAAGGATAACCTTGATAAGTATTGGAATAGAAAATAGTCTTTATTCGCTACTGGCTATTGGCTAACAACTGGATAATCTCAAACTCCTCCTTTGTAACTGGAGTGATTGAGAGCCTATTACCTATGCGAAGCGCCCACATATCTTGCAGCTCTCTTTTATTTCTCATGACACTTATTGATATAAAGTTCTTAAACTTTTTAGCATAAGCAATATCCACGAGTACCCATCTAGGCTTTTCTTTCGTGGCCTTCTCATCAAAGTATTTGCTCTTTTTATCAAATTGAGTTGGATCAGGATAAGACGCACTTGCAATTTTCGCGAGCCCAGCGATTCCAGGGGTAGTGCCTCCCGAATGATAAAACAATACGAAGTCGCCTTTTTTCATGTGATCTCTCATGAAATTCCTCGCTTGATAATTCCTTACTCCAGTCCAGGGAGTTTTCTTATCCTGTTTTAAATCATCTATCGTGTAGTCCTCAGTATCAGTTTTAAATAACCAATAATTCATTTTATTAAGTTCGATCTATTTTGTAAAAACTTTTACCTACCGCAATCCCGACTATCGTTCCTAATATCGCTCCCATAACCACATCTGAAAACCAGTGGAAATTAGTCGAAATGCCAATTCCAATGTATAGAGCGTATAGTATCGCTAAAGCTTTTATAAATACATTTTTAGGATATAAATAAATCAAAGTAATAGACATGGCAAAAGCAACCGTGGTGTGTGATGATGGCCAACCCCAAAATATTCCTCCTTCATAAAAACCAAATCTAAATTGATGGCTTATATCTAAAAATGCATTTGACAATGTATGCACGGGCGGGCCCATTCTTCCAGTGAATGTTTTAATTGCCACTGAAAGCAGCCATCCCATAATGCCTGCTTGCCCCAAAGCATAAGCTGTATTTTTTAAATGATAATTATTTCTTAACTTTCCAATTAAAAGTATTATGAATGGCCCAAAGACGGGAACTAATAATCCGATGAATCCCACAGGTACCATATAGTCTTGTAGTTCAGGCTCGCGAGTAGCATTGAAGTATTTCCAATCAAAGCCTGTTATTACACATATATAAGTTATAAGAATTCCAACTAAAATACAGAATATATTAAATGGGGTAAAAACTTTAAGTATATTTCTTTCGAAGTTGGTAAGGAGGGAACGTAGGAATCCGCTTGTTTGATGGGGGTTCATAAAAATATAGTATACCGTACGAAAGAAGCTATATGTTATAATCTCCTTACTTTTGAGCCTGCGGCGACAAGCGGGCGCATATAGTTGGCCCTATCGTCTATCGGTTAGGACGTATCCTTCTCAAGGATAAAAGCGCGGTTCGATTCCGCGTAGGGTCACACACGACACAACAAAGCGCTCTGCTGCGCTTTTTGTGCGTGTGTGACGGCCGCAGTGATGTTTTAAAAAGTTTTCTTCCAGACTTTTTAAAACCACGAGGCGGGGTCGCGAGTACTTGTGAGCAACCCACGCATAGCGTGGTTAGCGCAATTAGTAACTTGTGACCACAATAATTTTGTAGGGTTTCTAAATCGCGAAATGAAATGAGCGATGGGTAAGGGTCACTATGTAGCGGCTTGGAAAATATTCGTGACCACAAATTAAAAAACTTTACACCATACCCAGGTTAGCATTGAAGTCATTATAATAAAAAAGCCCCGGAGGGCAGTTAATCATCTGTAAAGTCTAGATGAGTTGGAATGAATGCAGTTTCCCCATGTATTTTGGCGAGATATACATAACCCATGGGTAGGTCCAGTATAACTTTCTGGAGAGATGCTGTTTCTAGTCTAGCAGTGCATTCTCCTACTGTGTTATAAAGCATGTAGGAAAATGCCGCAGTCTCTTTCCCGTATCTTTGTAGCGCTCTGAGAATTGTTTTGGCAGATACGCTGGTTGAACATGTAATGAAATTCGTGGTGATAGTCTTGTTTACAGTCTTTCGGGGCGCTTGATCCATATCGATCATATGTATGAAAAATAAAGCGCCAATAAGTGCTAGTAGTTTTTTCAAGATAACTCCTTCCGTCTAAGTTTCTTCTATATTAGCGTAACACTTTATTAATAAAAAACCTGCGGACCGATGTGGTCCGCAGGGTGAGAGAGCAAGCTTACTTCCGGGGTATACCGCGCCGCTCGAATTCGGCATTGAGGAAGGCGAGAGCATCGGCGTCATCAAGCTCGCCGACAGTGGAGTTCTGCACCATTCCCCCAGAAGGTCTCGGTTGAAGAACTTCGACTTTACCGTCGGGCATGGGGCGGAAGTAGTAGTAAAAGCATCCTGACCGACCGATCTCCTTCATGCCCAACATCTTGTGCTTTTCATTGCTGCGGTTGTTTCTGATTTCTACCTCTACCCACTCGAAGGGGTAGATGCGACTATCGTCGGGGTGTCCGAATTCCCATCGCTCTCCATACTTTGCAACGAGACCGAACTTAATCGACCCGTCTTTCCTCGGGGACGAAAGACCAAATTGGGTAAAGGTATGATGTGTCGACAATTTCCTATCCTTTTTCGTTGTGAATCTGGTTAAATTAGTGCTTCCTTCCTAACTTACCAACTTAAAAGCTGCCGGTCAAATAAAAAGCTTAAAATTGGCCTAAAACCCCATATTTAGCAAAATCGTCCTTATTTCCTTTAGGGCTGAAAAATCCTTATTTTAAGGGTTATATAAAGGACAAACCCTTGACTTATAAGGGTTTTCTATTGTGTAGTACTTGACATAGGGTTTAGGCTATGCTATAATGACAACACAATAGTGAACTTGTAAAGTACCAGTAATTAAGAGTTGAATCATCAATAAATTAGTTCTGGTTTTTTATTTTTCACTAGTCAATATACAGTTACGGGTCGTTGGCGAAGCGTAATCGCTAAATTATGATAAAAAACATCTATAAGGTTGGTCAGGTGCTTGCGTTTGTGCCATTCATGGCTATCCCAAGTATCTCAGTAACCTCAAATATTGGTTCACTTGATGCTACACCTGTAACCCAGGTGGAAGTATCGGTGGATGATCTGCGATCTCAAAAGGCTGCAGCTATCGATTCGTACTTTACGGCTCGTGGCATGCCTTTATCAGGTACTGGTATGAACTTCGTATTGGTTGCAGAAAAGTATGGTCTCGACTGGAGATTACTTCCTGCGATCTCAGTGCGCGAGTCTTCCGGTGGAAAAGCAGCTTGCGGGTATAACGTATTCGGATGGGGATCATGTAAGCTAAGTAACTTTAAAAGTTATGAAGATGCTATCGAATCATTAGGTAAAAACCTTGGTGGTGCGAACCCAAAGACTTCACGTTATTATGCCGGCAAGTCTACTATGCAGAAGTTATATTATTATAACGGTACGGTTATAGCTTCATACCCGGGAGAAGTTGCTTCCATTATGAGTACGATTGAAACTCATTTAAATTAACTTAAACAAAAACCGCCCACATGTGAGCGGTTTTTGTTATTTAGATCTAACCCCCTGTTCATAAATCTTGAATCAGATCCTAAGCGTCTTTCTTCCTGTCTATTTTCGCAAGAGGTGTCCTCATAAATATGAAATACACCACTGCTAGTATTGCAATAAAATCTATTAGGCTGGAAACTACAGCTCCCCACCTAAAGACTATGTCAGTAAATGGAACTTTATAGGCCATTGCCGAAAGTTCCCCAGCGGAGCCCGTGATTGCGCCAATCAAAGGATTGATTAGATTATCCACAATGCTTGTAACGAGCCTAGTAACAGCTCCACCCATTATGATACCTATTGCTAAACCTATAACTCCTTTTTCTCTAATAAAAATAATGAATTCTCTCATATAATTTCTACTTCTTTCTTATTGGTAGAATATTATTATACAACAATGTTATGTGGTAGGATATGGTTAAACTAACCCACGGGAGGGAAAGAAATGCTCTACGACTTGAAGACAAGGCTCCTGCTGCTCCTCGAAATGTTCATGAACGCAGGTTCTCCGCGGTCCGTCCTTCCTCCGAAACGATGGAGGGTGGAAAGTTCATCCGATGGGACAGCAGCTCTTCGTCCTGGAGAAAAAGTCCGGCACGAAAAAGGCGTGTACTTTTTGGTGAACACAGCCGAACGTGAGGTGAGTAATGAATGAGGAAGCGCTCGTCATTTTCCGGGCCGGCTTCACCGTGTATCTGGACTGGGTTCGATGTATGGTAAATATTTATCATCTTGCCATCATCGGCAAAGTCAAGATGGTGGAAGTGATTCATCTTTGCCCCGCAGCGAACTCGGCACCATTCGTGATCGAAAGCGCGGATCTCTCGGAGAGAGCTACAGGAATTGCTGCAAATGAAGAGAACTTCGGCACCGACGGAATTCCTTACTTAGAGGACTTCCGACGCAAACAGTGGAGGGTAAATGACTGACGGGCGCAGATGCGCCTGTTTTTTATTTGTCCTCCTTCTCATAACTTATGCAGTAATACCTTGTAATGTGCGCCCAGAGGGGCACATTAGAAAATAAATAGGAAAAATGCTAGAATAAAAATCACTTCGAATATAGTGTTTAGTAAATCAAATACACATGGAGACGTGGCTGAGCTGGTCGAAGGCACCTCACTGCTAACGAGGCAAGGGTTTACGCCCTTCGCGAGTTCGAATCTCGCCGTCTCCGCAAAATAGGAAGCTCGCAAGAGCGACCATATTTTGCGAGAGTGCAGAATACGAGCACTTTGTGCGACAATATTCTGCCTCCGCAATAAAAAATTACTTCATGAAAGCTATAATCTTTGCAGGAGGAAAAGGGACCCGGATTCATGAAATAACTGGATCTGTGGTACCCAAGAGCTTGGCGCGTTTAAATGCTGAATTTCCTCGAATACTTATTTCATACCAATTATACGAACTGGAGAAGGCGGGTTTTAAAAAAGTATTAATTGTCTTTCAAGAGGATTGGCAGGTTCAAATTTTCTTGCAAAGCTATAAGCTAGGTGAAGTTCCTAAATTAGAATATACATTTTTTAATTCTAAGCATTCCCATGTTTTATGCGCTTTTAAAAATGTTGAACTTATAAGATGGATTGACGGCTCTGACTTTCTTGTAACCTATGGTGATGTTTTTTGTGATGCAGAAACTTTTAGATCTTTAATAAATCTTTCTAAAAAGAATAATACGACAGCAATATGTAGAATGTTTTCAAAGAGTGAAAGGTGGCAATTTAATAATAAGTTTCTTTCTTTTATGGAAGATGAGGATAACAGGATAATTAAATACGAATTTAAATCTTTAGGTAGCTTTACTATTCATGCACCCGTTCTGTTCCAAAATAGGGCTTTAGATAGAATAATAAAACTTATAAATAACACCCAGGAACCAAGAAGTATCTCTCTGTACTTAGATCTTATAGATAATAATGAATTATCAACAATAGATAATAGTTGTGTTCAAAATATGAATACATATGAAGATGTTCCAAAAATACTGGAATTGATAAGAAAGTACCAACAAGATGAAGGCTCCAAATAAAATCCCATCTATGGGTGAGGTGACTCCCTTTAGTTCGTGAGCGTTCAGGTGGTTTTGCCATATCTCTCTATGACTTCATGGTTTCCATATTACGAAGAGCTTCCGTGTATTCAGGATTAAGTGCCATTAATTAGTTCAAGCATTGAGACATGCGATCCTCCGCTCGTGTTTGTCCTTCCCCCTAAACCTACAATATTTAAAAAATTTAAGCAAAAGAAAATCCCGGCCTAAGGCCAGGGGTGGGGTTACGGATGGGTCCATCCGAAGCTTTCATCGATGTAGGTCGCCCAGACACCGGACTTGTCTTCGCCGATGAGCTCTTCCGGAAGAAGACGTTGCTCGGCGATCTCTGCGATCACCTTCAGTCGTACTTCTTTGGTTGTGATATTGAATCGTTCTCCGCTCCTGATCTCGATTTCGAGCGGAAGGCAGTTCACGTCCGATCGCTTGAACTCATGTTCGTAAACGCAGACCTGAGAGGGCGAAAGATGCCTCGCGCGGATCTGGCTTTGGTTCAGTGCGTTTGCGACAATCGCCGGGAGTGCTTCCTTCAGGGTGTTGACGACGACCGGGTCGATTCCGTGCATATAGTGAACTATTGTGTGGGGCACCGTGTTCTCCTTCAAGTTGTGGGCTTTCCCCCTAAACCTACAATAGATAAAATTGAAAAGCAAATAAAAAATCCCAGGCCACGAGGCCCGGGTAATCGCTTTGTAGTTAACTACACCTACGAAGCAGTGCAATGCTTCTTTCTGTTTCTCCAGAGCTTCACGCTCACAGCCGCCAGTACGATCATGCCCCAAAGTGCGCCGAATGTTGCCCCGAAAATTTCCAAGATATCCGGGTCGTGCTTGCTGAAGATTGAGAACTGGGATTTCATGTGAAGGATCATTCCGATGAAGCCCAGGAGATACCACCCCATGAACCACCAGAAGATGGTCTGGTATTGCGGAAGCAAATACTGATACAGCAGGTAGGCGGCGCCTGCAGTCGTCACTGTGACGATCGTCGCGACGACTGCGAGTAACTTAAGATTGCGAAGTGCCGCAGGTATTTGTGGTCTGTAGTCGTGCTTCTTTTGTCCGTAGCTGTACGCAAACACGGGGATGAACAGCGACGAAGAGAGTGCGATGATGCTGCAAAGAATCACTATGGCAAGCGTAAGGTCGCTCATATCGGCTCCAGTTGGTAGGAAATCAGGTCTGGTTCAAAATTACACTACACCATTTAAAAAATTTAAGCAAAACCCTACACCAGAGCAGAGCTCGGTATAGGGTGCAATCCTATAGCGTGCTTTGCTCGGCTATAGGAAAGAAAATCCCGAGCCGTGAGGGCTCGGGTCGATCGTGGTCGCAGTTACAGAGGGATAATGATTTGCTGCACTGTCCGCCAGCGAATGAGCGGGGAAAGGTTGAGCAGCGCGTCTTTGGCGCGGTTGTTAGAATTGAGGTACCCCTCGATCTTCTTGCTCTTCGCCACATCTTCGGCGATCCGGAGGCCCGCGCTTCCCCCGGAGACTTTCACCTGGTCGTCCTTGATGATGAGATACTCGGCATACGGTGGCTGCATGTGGCAAGTACCGGCACCTCCGATCGCTGTTGCTACATTTGAGGCAAACCTCTCAAGGCTCTCATGACCGAAGTCCGAGGTGGGGAGATTCGGCCCCAATACGTAGAACGCAGGGGGTCCTTCGCTGCTGATGTAAAACGCGAGGAAGCATATGGCGTCTTTTTCGTCCTGTTTCGGTACAGTCATGTGATGTCTCCTCAGGCGAGTTAGGTACGGTGCATTTCCCCCTAAACCTACAATAGATAAAATTGAAAAGCAAATAAAAAATCCCAGGCCACGAGGCCCGGGGTATTGCAGGGATGCCGTTATGCGTCGAGGTGGGCGCATTCATTTGTGCAGTAAACGGCGACTTGCGCGGGAGGGATGGTGTTGGTGCATACCTCGCGATAGCACTTTCTGCCTTTCGGATGGCCATGCGGAAGCCATCCTTTTCCTCCACAGGTCTCGCAGTCTTCGTTTCTTTCTGTTTCACCCCACCCACCACATTCGTTGCACTGCACAGCGTCTGGCGGGTAGTTCTTGTCTTTCGGAATATTCATGGCACAAATCTCCCTGTGATCTATCTCCTTGAATCTACAACATAAAAGAAAATAAGGCAATGTGCTAGAATATACATATGAAAAAATTTGTAATTATATATCGTGTGCCTGTGGAGACAATGGAAGAGTGGAAGAAGAATACTCCACCGGAGAAAATGAAGGAACAAGGGGAGAAGCTAGGAGCTGATATGATGGCGTGGACGGAAAAGCATAAAGCATCATTTGTGGGTGAAGGACTTCCTCTTGGGAAGAATACTCGAGTGGACGCAACTGGAGCAAAGCCAGTAACGAATGACATGAATTATATGTGCATCGTACAAGCTGAATCTGCTGAAGAAGTTACTGAAATGTTTAAGGAAAATCCTCATTTCGCAATTCCAACATCTTTCATAGATATCATGGAAGTGAGCAAGGGCGGGATGTAAGACTTATTAAATTTACATAACAAAAAGGAGAGAAAGCAAATTTAAAAGCAGCTAGTATTATCCTTTTTAGGGAGTAGACTATGGAAATATTAGGATAAAGCTTTTTATTTTATAGCTATGTCAGAATTTAAAATCCAGCGTCAGACCGAAGCTGAAAAAGACGATTATTTATTTGAGTGTTTTCATGATGCGGGGTTTATTAATTCAATAACTACATCTAACTATTCAATTCTTTGCGGAAGGAAAGGAACAGGAAAAACTGCCATAGCTAGGTATTTAGAGCAAAAGTCTCAAGATTATGGAATTAAATTATCCTATAGAATATCTATAAGGAGTGTTTCTCTTACAGAAGGAGAGAGTTTCAACGATCATTTAAATTCAATACTCTTTTTTATAATAATAAAAACAATTCAAAAATTTCTTGAAGAAAAGCTTTTTATTGGGAGTTCAGAAAGTTACTGGTTAGATTTTTTAACACAAAACGGTCTACAAGATACTTCAGATTATGAGACGTTTATAGAAACAAGAAGAGTAAATAAGACAGGATTTTCTGTAAAGGGATGGTTAAATTCTTTGTTCGCAAAGGCAGAAGGCGGAGCAAATACAGAAGATGAGTCGCAGTCTACTAGGTCAGTCATATCCAATGCGCCATCTTCTCTTATAAATTCGTTAAAAGAAACAACGCCAAAAGAAGATACTATTTTTATATTTATTGATGATATCAGTGATTATTTAGATGAGGCAGATGAAAAAAAACTTAAAGAAGATTTAGTTACGATTAGAGAATTACTTCTTAGTTTGGACCTGTATAATTCTATTTTTAGAGATTCAGGTAAAAAATTGAGATTTATATGTCTTATTAGAGATGATTTGTTTGAGTTTATGCAAGGATCAAATATCAACAAACTCATAAATGACTCATTAAAACTTGAATGGAATGAAAAAAGTTTTGCAAGTCTTTTAATACGTCGTATTCCATACTACCAAGACAGACTTCAAGAAAGTTTGAGTGATCCAATAAAAGCATTACGTAGCCAGTTTCCAGATACAATCTTTTCAAAAACATTAGAAAACTTTGAAACAAATCGTTATGCTACCAACTTTTACGCTTATATGATCGCCATATCATTTAATCGACCAAGAGATTTTCTCAAGTTTTGTTATGCTATGAGAGATAGATTAAGCACAAAACATCCAGCAACTTTTGAGAATATTGATTCTGCAGAAATAGAATACTCGGAATATTTTACAAAAGAATTAAAAGATGAACTATTTTTGATAAGTCGTCTCTTAAAATATAATTTTAGCCAGGATAATATTAATGAACTTATAGACTTATTAAGTGGGAAAGAAGGTTTTAATGTTTCACAGCTTAAAACGGAATTAGGTCAATATTTAGGAGTAAAAACAAAATTAGGATGGAATAGAATTCAAGAATTTATCCAAGAATTATGGTGGTATGGTGTGATCGGTTTTAAAGAAAAAAATGATAAGGTTATACATTTTAAATATATATCGAGTAATTATCCTCTTCTTGTAAAAAAATTTAAGGAGTATTCCTTTTTCCTACATAGAGGTCTGTATTGGTTTGCGCAAAAGAGAAAGAAGTAATTTTCTTATTTTTTAAAGTCTGACCTTTACAGAAAGTGTATAAAGGAGTAGGGTGGTTCCATAAAAAGGGTAAACTCATTATTATGAATAAAAATAGCTTAATTCTATCTATAAGTATAATTTTTGGATGTATTGTTTTAGGAGGTTTTTTCTATGCCGCTCAAATAAATAAGCAGAAATCAATTGAAAAACAACAATTAATAGAAGCGGAGACAAAGGTAGAACAGACCAAGAAAGAAGAAGACAAACAATTATTCGACAATACCCTTAAATGTAATTCCTTGCTTACCTCTCTTCAGCAGAGATGGAATAATGTGGTGGGTATTTATTATGATTCTTTTTTAAATACATGTATAGTGAAATATACAGAAAAAGGAGAAACTAAAGAGTCTCCTCTGGAAACAATGCAGAACATATAATTTAATATATTGTTTATGCTCGACTACATCACCATCCGAGTTTCGGATATAAACAAAGCTAGAGAATTTTATAAGCAAGCACTTCTACCACTTGGATACACACTCGCCATGGATTTTAATTACTAGGGAGTGCAGATTTTAGGATTCGCAAATGTTGGGAAGAATGATACTTGGATCACAAATGATGAGCCGATAAGCGGTCCGACGCATTTAGCGTATAAAGCTAATGGAAATGTAGAAGTGAACGCATTTTATAAAGAAGCAATAAAAGTAGGTGGAAAAGATAATGGAGCACCAGGGGGTCGTCCAATCTACGGACCAAACTATTACGCCGCATTCGTCCTAGATCCAGATGGAAATAATATAGAAGCAGTGTTTAGGGGGTACTGTTGACGAACATCGGAAGATATTATAGTGTAATTCTAGACAGTGCATGTGGGCTGTTCCGATTAACGACACAAGAGGACATTCATAATGGCTGAGAAAAGTATGAAAGAGGGCTTCAATTCGCGCAGGCTCTGGCTAAAGTTGGGGTATTTTCTGGCGGGACTCACCATCATTGCACTCGTGATCATCGGCGTGACCTGGATATGGTTTGTCCAGTTCGTCGACACCTACCAACAGGGCTATGTGTTCAATACCCGCACTGGGAAGATCACGACACTCGAGAGGACCGGCTACTTCGTACGAACGCCGATCGTCGAGCAGTATCATACGGTCGACTTGCGGCCGATGCAGGTGTGCATCAATGCGAATCAGCGTGTGCTCAACTGCAAGCTTGTGCAGTTCAATGCGAAGGGACTCGATCTCTTCCTTTCCTGGCATGGCCGGCGGGACTACGAAGGGCCGGGAACCGGAGGTAGTAGAAAGGGCGGAAAAGAAAGAACAACGGACTTTTCCGAAATCCTCAAGAGTTACGCATACGAAGGAACGGGGAAGATATATCCATTCCTTTCCGTCGTGCGAGAACTCAAGAACGAGGATGCCAAGTGAAGCATCTACACATCCTCGTTGCCGGCGCCCTTCTTCTCCTCGGCGCGCTCATCTACTTTCCGTTCATGCATCATAGCGAGCCCACTCAGGTAGGTATCATGCGAAATGCATTTACGGGCGAGGTGAAGCGTGACACGCCGGGCTGGAATTTATCAGCTCCATGGGTGAAGGTGGCGAAAGTCACCACCACCCCGCTACGAGTGTGCATAACCACGACAAGTCGTGCCTTCAACTGCAGACTGGTGCAGTTTGTGCCAGAAGAGTACGAAGTGTTTGTCCGCACCGAAGGATTCAGGTATTACTGGTGGGCAAATCGCATTTCGTACAACCACGGTTACGATGAAGAGTACCGCGGCATGAGAGACATCATGCGGGGTTACGCGTACAGCGCCAAACGCTATCCGTTCATCAAGATTCTGCGCGTATACGAAGAGTAAGGACCTCTTCCGCGCCGAGTAATAGACCACCTCGGTGGTCTATTTTTTTTATAATTGAAGTTACTCCTGCATTCGTCCTAGATCCAAATGTAAATAATATAGAAGCAGTGTTTAGGGATGATTGACTAAGTATCATCTGTGCTGTAGTTTGATAGAAACCACTACATGCGGAGAAGTATCATGAGAGCAATTCAAAAGAGAATATCGAACGTATATCCTTTGATACGCATTGACCGAGAGAATTTTTTATTTCATGGCTCGCCGTGGCTACTTAGTAAAGTGGAGCCGAGAAAAGCGATTTGCACGACGGGGATTCCGGAGAATAATTTAAACGCAATCTATGCAACAACATCATCCGGGATAGCTATCCTTCACGCAGTACTCCGTATACGGAGCAAGCACGGGTACCTTCATTGGGGGTTACGCAACCGCAAGGTTATCGTAACAGGAAGGAATGTGCGCTATCGCACGGGTTATGTGTACGTTCTTCCGCGCGAATATTTTGCACCTGTACGGAATGGACTTTTCTATGTGGCTACCACGCCCATCATTCCATACAAAATATTTAGAGTAGAACCGCAAATGCTCCATGAGTATTTCGATATGGAGATTAACACAGATGTTCCTTGTCCGCACTGAAAGCAGGTGCGGTTTTTCTTTTGTATTTGAGAAAACTATTAGATGTATTCGTTCTAGACCCAGATGGAATAATATAGAAGCAGTGTTTAGGTGTAATTGACAGAACATTAATGGTATTATAGTTTATAACTAGTCAACTTCGGTTGCTTCTGTAACAGTTGGAATTTTGGGAGGGCACATTATGCATTTCGGCGTGGCATTAGGGATCGTGATCGACCTTGGAGGAATCCTGGGAGAAGGCAGCGGTATCTCAGACGATATTTCCACGGGTGATGGCGGCGGGGGAGGTGGAGATGTTCTGGCGAGCATCGCGGATAGTGTCGGAGGAATCCTCGACGAAAGGCGAATGATTCAGGTTCCTTTCCGGAATATCCCGAAGGCAATCCGTGCAATGCGCATTCTCCCCCTTTTACTTCCGGAGCTTGCTCTGGCCGCCGAGAAAGCGGCAGGTAAGGCCTGGTACAAGAGAGTGGCCTTTTACATCGGGCCGAACCTCGACATCGGATTTCTCTTCGTAACGGTCGGCGCTTGCCTCGGCGGATTCGGTTGCCTGGCCGGTGGCGGGGGCATTCGTTTCGGGAGCTTCGGTATCGGCGCTCTCTTCCCATTCTGGAAATGGTGGGAGTAATCACCCCCGTTTCAAACACACCCGTCGCAAGACGGGCTTTTCTTTTTATACTCTCATTGACAAATTATGATTTTATTGTTAGGGTGGTGAAGTACTGTTTACTTAAATAAGTAGAAGCGCTCATTTCAACACAAACACTATAGAAAGGAATGCGATGCACACGAAAAAGGTTGGCGAAGCCATGAGCAGCTCGACCCTGCGTCCGGGAGATGTGATCACGGGCTTCGGCTGCGACGAATGCGCCGACACGAAAGTGTTGGTCCTCAAGAAACATGAAAACGGAGCCTTCGATCTCTCCTTCAGAGCTTCGAGGATCTACCTCGCGAAGGATGTGTGCAGCCCCTACACGTGGGAAGCGCCTTACTTCATCGATCAAGACGGCCGTCCTCATGACCACATTCGGCCCGACAGCACCGTGATGGTCGCCGCGGGTGTCGAAGAGCTCGGGTGGTATCAAAGCTTACCGCAGCCCTCCGATGCTCCCTTCCAGTTGGCGGACTGGAAGACTCTCGGCGCACAACGCAACAACAAAAAAATCGCCCAACTCGAGGCGCTGCTTGCGGGCGCCATGTACCCACCGGAGCCGGAAGTGCGTATGCAGAACATGCAGCTCGCTGTCGGTTTGGCGCTGGAAGGGGTGAAACTCGAGGGGCCTCAAATGCGCCTCATCGTCGAGCTCATCTGCGCCTATGGTGTAGCCTGTTCGAAACAGTCCTCTGGCAGCGGAGGTGTGGATGCATTGATGGCGTCGATCTTCGCAAGTTCGCTCGGCGGTTCTGACCGCGGAATAGTCGATGTCCTCATCGCATCCAGCTTCCTCGGTACGCGCACCCGTCGCCCACGTTAGTACAGACGACAACCTCCGGCTTCGGTCGGAGCTTTTCTTTTTGTAAAATGAAACTGATATACTTTTTTCACATGGACCAAATTTTAAAAACACAAGTAACCCGCGAGACAGCAACTTCGGCGCTTATAATTCGTGATGGGAAAATATTATTAGGATTGCGCAACTACACACCAGACAAATGGATAGGATCATTTTGGACAACTCCAGGAGGAAGGGGCGATGAAGGAGAAACTGTAGAAGAATGCTTAAAAAGAGAAACAGAAGAAGAGACCGGAATCACAGATCTTAAAATTGAAGAATATATTGGAAAGGTAGATGGAGCAAAGGAGGGAGATATTGTAGAAGTTTTTGTATGTTCTACAAATCAAGAAGCAAAGCTCATGGAGCCGGAGAAATTCGGTGAGTGGAAATGGTTTAAATCAAATGAAATACCAGAGAATTTTATAAATAAAAACATATTTTCGATTATTCAGAAAAGTGTTTAGTTGTAATTTTCTTATATTGACAAACATGATCTAATATATTTGATTGTATACAACCTGTCGGCGCTTGCGCCTTTGATTAATTTAAAAGAAAAGGAAAGGGAATATGAGATGGCTTTTTGCATTATTTATACTGGCAGTAGGGGCTTTTTACTTCACACAAGTCTACGGAGACAAGACCAGGGATATTCCAATGTTCGGAGGCCGGGTCATCGTGCAGCCTTCGAAAGACGGCTGGGATGAAAAAGCCGCCGCCTACACAGTGCACTTCAAGGCTCCCGGGACGTACAATGTCACCGTGAGCGAGATCGAAAATGTGGGCAGCTACAAACGCACGCGCGAGATTTATCGGAGTACGCTTGTGGTGACCAGAGATCCTGCAACACAAACGCATGTGTTCTCCGCGATTAAACGGGATGCGATTGGTATCATCATGATCACGAGCCCAGGAGATCACCCCGAAACATTGCAATACGACTTCCACAAACGCGAGACCACGTTTCTCACTTACGCTGGCTGGCTTGGCTAGATGCTCTCGATCACTCATAACCAAGAAGGGAGAGCAACATGAATTGGACTGACTTTTCGGACGTGGTGAAGACGTGTTCGCTCGCGATCATAGCGATCAGCGTGTTTGCGATGATGATGTCGCAGGTCAAGCAACCGGCACCTGTGCAACAAGTACCAGTTCCGTCGCCGACGATGTACCAGACATACCCGGACTTGCCGGTGCCGGTGTACGAAGTCGTTCCTCAACCAAAAGAGATCATCATCTGAGCTGGCACTCACATGATGATCAAGCCCTCGCGCGTGCGCGAGGACTTTTTTATTTGTCTGGTTTATTGATTCCTATTGTTATCGTCACAACTTACTTATTTAACTGTTAAACTAAGTATGTGGAATCTAAACAAAATAAAAGCCTCATTGTTCCTATTGTGGTTATCTTATTAATAATAGTGGTAGGAGGTTTGGCATGGTCTCAGTATGTCTCTAAGAGCAATGACAATGAACCAACGGCATGTACTACGGAAGCCAAGATTTGTCCGGATGGATCTAGTGTAGGAAGAGGCGGCCCAATGTGTGAATTTGCAGAGTGTCCGCAACTTGATACC
Source organism: Candidatus Nomurabacteria bacterium (assembly GCA_028286645.1). Classification (GTDB taxonomy): domain Bacteria; phylum Patescibacteriota; class Minisyncoccia; order Phycocordibacterales; family UBA5272; genus UBA11704. The sequence continues at coordinate 430,029 of JAQBRF010000004.1, read as the reverse complement.
AGCAGCTGGGGAACCAGCAGTTCAAGTGATGAGCTGTCTTTAACATTTAAATATCCGAAAAGCATTTCAACACCATATATAATTCAAACTGATTGGCCACCCATACTTCAAGCCACGGACGAAGTCTTTGATTGTACAGAGGCCGGGTCTGAAACTGCCTCGGGTGGAATCACTAAAGTACAACTAATTAATGGGCACACATATTGTGTGACGAAAAGATCAGAAGGAGCCGCCGGAAGTATGTATACAATGTATGCGTATACATTTCCATATAATCCTAAAGAAGTAGCGCTAACCTTTACATTTAGCTTGCGATTTATCCAGTGTGGAAATTATGATGAGCCAAACAAAACAACATGTGAAAATGAGCGAGCAACATTTGATATAGGAAAGATTGTAGATCAAATGGTCCAAACAATTAAATAAAGTAATTAAATTCTTTCGTAAGAATATTTATATAATTAATCAATATCTGTATAACTTTGTAGCGTGAATATATTTCGGTGCTACAATTTACTCATGCCTAGAAAAAAAGTTGAGACACACGATCAACATGTCGTACACATTCTTACTGGATTAATCATAATGCTTCTTGCTGTTGTTGTTATTGACTCATTCTTTATTTTTAGTCCGCGCGTAGCAAATAAAATTCATACAATAACTAAATGTGTTACCAGTGAATGCACAAAGACAAAAGATGAGGTATTAAACGCTACAACAGAAAGTAATGGGTCTACAGTTACATTTAATTATCTTTCATCTTTAGGAAATATTTATATTCTGCCTGTAACGTGGCCGCCTAAACTAGAAATAGTCGACGACGAATCTAGCTGTACTATAGATATTAATAAAATAAGCGAGAATAAAAAGGTGGAAAGTAAAGTTATAAATGGCCACACCTATTGTATTTCTACTGTCTCAGAAGGGGCAGAGGGAAGAACTCATGCCATCTATACTTATACCTTTCCTCATAAGGAAGCTGATACATCACATGTAATGCGTTTAACAGTGGATTTGCTTTTAACTTCATGTAATTATGCCGACAGAACAAATAAAGAAGCGTGTGAAAGAAAATCAAAATCATTTGATTTAGATAATATAGTAGATCACATGATGCAGACGGTAAAAGTGCAATAGAAAAGGGGTATACTAAGCATATGGCCATACGACCCAAATGCGACAGATGTAAAAAAGAATTGAAAGACTTCGGCGGACTTTTATTTTCTCCTCCGAAAAACAACAACGTAAAGAAGCTCCATATTTGTATTTATTGTTATAAGGATATTGTTAAAGAGATGAAGAAATTCAAGTAATAACTATGATTATCTATTTATCCTCAATTCCGATTTTAATTACACTTTCTTTATTGTATGGATCGTCTATGAAGATGGCAGATCTATTCAATGAGCATGGAGTAAGGGAATGGTTTAAAGGAGCAATCATAATGATGGGAATACTCTGGGGCTTATTTGGTGCTCTTTTAATTATTTCAAATATATATGTAGCCAATCTGGTTATGGCAATGGTTCTCGCCTTTATCGTAAGAATGAGAATAGACTACTGGAATCATGCTATCGCAACCGTGATAATAATTATTACATTCTTATTTACTCAAACAATAGAACCAACTAGTTTTATTACTTTTTTCTTGGTATTCAGTATATTCGGTGCAATGAAAGATTACTTTGGAGATAAGGTAAGAGATCATAGCTTTGTGCACATTATTTCCGAATTGGCTTGGTACTATGTTATTCCTACACTTATTTATTCTTATGTAACTGGTATCTGGGAAGTGTTTATTGTAGGCACTGTATATATTATCGCGTACAATTTAGTTAAATATTATATGGAAGAAGATTTCAAAAAACTCTTTCGAAAGTATTAAAAATGTATTATCTAACGTCTAAAATCTAATGCCTGCTATATAGCTATATGGACCACGTTGCAATAATGAATCCGTCTTGGAAGATGATTGATAAGATTATCGACGGTAAGAAAACTATTGAGTCTAGATGGTATCAGACGAAAAGAGATCCATGGGATAAAGTAAAGCCGGGAGATGTAATTTATTTAAAAGATTCTGGCAAGCCGGTAACGGCTATTGCAAAAGTAATAAAAGTAGAGCAGTTTGAGATAAAGGATATGGATGCTGCGCAAAAAATAGTAACAAAGTATGGAAAGAAAATCTGTATAGTTAATAGCGATTGTAAGACTTGGGGCAAGTGTCCGAAGTATTGCATTTTAGTTTACTTAGCGCGTCCGGCACTAATTCAAAAACCCTTTCAAATAAATAAAGAAGGGTTTGGGACGGGAAACGCCTGGCTAACTGTCGCTAATATAGATGATATAAAGATTAAAACTTAGATTTTTCTTTGAAGAATGATTCAATGTCAATCTCATACCACTCTTTAGGAATTTTTTCCTTAAACCAAATGCTTCTTTCATAATCATCAAGCTCAGTGGATATAACCCATGTTAAGACGACTACGAAAGTGATGAGAAAAATAGCTACAGCGCCGATTATGGCATCATCATAATTAAAAAAAAGTGAAAGAATAATAAGTATAAATGACGGAGAGCCGACAAGAATGTGCATCATAATGGGAAGCTGCTCATCTCTATAAAGAAGAAATGTTTCTAAATCTCTTGTAACTACGCACTTAGATATTATTTTATATTCTGAAAAGACTGATTCTACGGCTACGCTTGCAAAAATGACATAAATAAATGCAACGAGCGGCATTATAAGAAACAAAATGGGATTCTCCGAATGTTTTGAAAAAAAGATTCCATTATCATATAAAACAAGTTTCCAAATAATCACAAGGATTAAGCCCGCAGCCGTTGGCTTAAGAATGATTGGTAAATGTCGTCTAACTACATTCCACTTCCGATTCCACGGAATGTAGTTCCTTTCTTTCCCAGAAGGTGTCATAGAAGGGTTCATGTTTGGAATACTAATGTTAATAATATGTTAAGTCAATGGGCTATGGTTACTGCAAGCACTTCTCGCGCTCCGGTCTTCAATAGTTGTTTCCTTGCTTCGGAAATAGTTGCGCCTGTTGTAGTAACATCATCTACTAAAATAAAATTCCTTCCTTTAATGTCTTTGCAAACTTTAAAACTATTATTTTGATTTTTAAGTCGTTCACTTCTGGTGCGGGTATGCACCTGGCTTATCGGGCTGCGAGAACGCTTAAGAACAGAATGGTCAACATGAATATTACATTTTTCTCCTAAAGATGTCGCAATCAACTCTGCCTGGTTATAGCCTCGCATATATTTTCTAAATCTTGACATGGGGATGGGGACCAAAGTCCAGTCATTAGCCATTAGTCTATAGCCATTAGCTTCATTTAAAATTTCTTTTGCTAATTCATCCGTTAAGGGGTCGATCAAATCTTTTCTGTGATAATATTTGATCTTTCTGATTGAGTTTCTTATAAGCTGATCTTTATAACTGTAAATGCTTGTCATATAAATATAAGGAGCTTCAACTGCCCGGCTCACTTTCTGCAGACATGTGCGGCATATTGAAACATTTTTAGATTTACACCCCAAGCAGGAAGGCGGAAAAAAAACTTTAAAAAGATTTGAAAAGAAGCCTGTAATCGTCCACATATTAATCAAGTGTATACATAAATCTAGATCTCCGGCAGTGTATACTTGATCTTATATGTTTCATTTCTTTAAGAAAGAGGAAATTGGTCAGGCTATTGGTCTAGACATTGGAACTTCTTCGATAAAAGTTGTTCAGCTTCGGCGTGAAAAAGAGAAAATAATTTTAGATACATATGGAGAGATTGAGCTTGGCCCATATGCTGGGAAAGAGTCAGGTCAAGCGGTTCATCTAGGAGAAGAAAAGACCATCGAGGCAATAGGCGATTTATTTAAAGAAGCCAAAATAACAGCAAGGGATACGGTAGTGGCGATAGACCCGTCTGCCGGATATGTGGCTCTTGTAAAAGTCCCAAAAGTAGATGACAGGGAGCTTAGAACCATGATACCTCTTGAGGCCAGAAAATATATTCCCGTACCTTTAACTGAGGTGCAAATGGATTGGTGGCATATCCCAAGCATGTTAAACATCGGCAAAGACGAAAGAATGATAAATATCGTATTGGCGGCGGTGAATAATGAGACACTGGCTATGTATGACAGAATTGTGCATAAGCTTGAGCTTACAAATGTAGAATATGAAGTTCATGGTTATAGTCTTTTGCGCAGCGCGCCAACACAAAACCGCGGAATGATTTTATATGCTGATATTGGTTCTCAGTACACCACCCTTTCATTGACTCATGAAAATACTGTTTTAGACATGCATGTTATAAGCAAGGGATCTCAAGATGCGACTATACAACTTTCTAAAGCATTATCCATCCCAATCGATACAGCAGAAAGCACGAAGAGGGAATTCGGATATGTTGGCGATAAATCAAATCCATATATAAAAGAAATTATGGAATTAAGTAGTTATCCACTTTTTGGAGAGATCGCAAGACTATCTCTTATGTATGAAAGAAAGTATAATCAGAACATTGAAGGAATAATTTTATCCGGCGGAGGAGCGCGTACAAAAGGATTAATGGATGCATATAATTCTACTGTTCATATCGCGGGCAGGCTCGCATCTCCATTTGATCAAATAGAAGTGCCCGCGTTTTTACACGAGATGATAGAAAGAGTGGGTCCGACATACTCTCTTGCAGTCGGGTGTGCTCTAAAGAAGTTAGTTCCTCAAATCTAAAATGCCGTTTTCATTTAAACCATCACAAGCAAATCAAAGCACGTCTTCCGATGTTTCGGGAGCGTCAAGCTCTTCTTTATCTTCGCTTAGCTTTTCTTCGCGACTTCCAGAAGGGGTAGGTTTTTTCCAAAAAATACTTTATGGAATATTTGGCATTTTCATACTCGCTGCCATTGCATTATTTGGGTATCACTGGTATTTAGGGTCACAAATAACATCTAAGCAGCAATTAATAAATGATTATGAGGCTAAACTTGGAGGTCTTCCACTTGAAGATATGAGAGCACTCTCAAATAGAATAAAATATATAAATGTTTTAGTTAAAAATCACCCATCTGAAAATGCCGCTTTTAGGCTTCTTGAAGAAAGCGTGGAAAATCCAGTGACCTATTCTAGATTTGATTTAAGATATGATGACGCCAAGAAAACATATTTGCTTGCTTTAACTGCAACCGCCCCAGATTATAAAACTATCGTTCAACAAATGGAGACTCTTAAAAATAAACCCTACAGCAGCTATATATCTGACCTCGCGATCGCGGGTCTGCATCCCGATGATACTGGAAAAGTGGGTTTTGATTTAAAAATGAATATAGCAATTTCCGGAGTATTGCCAGAAGAATTAGTTCTAGGAGTTGCTCCTCCTGTGGAGCCGCTTAATGTATCGACCACCACTGCCACAAGCAGCGCTTCGTTAATTATCCCTCAAGCGTCGAGCACAAAGATGATAAATCCCACAGCAACAGGAACCCTTCCTAAATTAAGACCATAACTATATGTCACCCAGATTATTAAACACTTTGCTCATAGTAGGATCATTCGCTCTTTATTACGTGGTTATAAGTCCATTATATTCAGGCGGGGGAACTGTTTGGCAGCCAGAACAATCAATTACCGCCCTTAAGACTTCGAATGAGGAGTATACGAAAACTGTGGCGCAAGTAAATGAGCTTTATAATGAAGCAGAAACTTTGAAGAAACAATACAATAACATTGATGCTGACACAAAGAAGAAAATAGAAACGATGGTTCCTGCTAAGATTGATCCAGTTAGACTCTTAAGTGAAGTAGATAATATCGCAAACACGACAGGTGTTCCAATCTCAGATTTATCATACTCAGAGAACCCGGCAGTAGGAGGTCGAGGATCATATACAGTTAGTTTTTCAACAAAAACCACCTATACTAAGTTTAAGCAGCTGCTAGATAGTTATGAAAAGAGTATGAGGCTGTATAATATTGAATCGACCTCATTTAGTGTGTCTACGGAGCCCGGAACTTCTACAAACTATCAAGTTAAGTTAAGCACTTACTATTTGAAATAATATGCAAATTCCATCAATTTTAGTCCAAAAAAAATCTCTTATATTAGAAATAGTAGGAGTGGTTATTGTCATTATCGTAGGCTATTACATATATGGAATGTTTTCTGAAAATTCCGCGACTACGACGACTGTAGCTGCCAATGAGTCACTGTTAGGCCAAAACATTACTCTTTTCTTAAAATCCAAGACTCAAGATAAGATTTCCTTTAAAGATGTTTCTTTTATGAATTCAACATTAGTAAAGTCGCTTGTAGATCATACAGAAATTATAGGGGAGACCGCTTCCCGCGGCAGATTAGATCCTTTCGTACCATATGCTTCTTCTAGACCTCTTCGTTAGTCAAAATAAATTAACCGAGCTTGAAGCTAAAGACATTGAGTCTGATATTTCAGTGCGCGATGATATCTTGGTTGATTCTATTTTAGTTAAGAAAAACATTACAACAGAGGAAATCACGGAGGTAAGAAGCATTCTTTACGGGCTGCCTATATTTAAAGGTGATATATCAGATGACAAAGAATTAACAAAATATATAAGCGTTCAACAATCTAAGCAGTTGCTCTCTGTTCCTTTATCTGAAAAAGATGGAGTGGTAACTGTAGGAGTGGTAGATCCAGAGCATGCAAATGTTCTAGACAGTCTTCAATTCCTTTTCGGCAAGGATCATATTGCATACAAAGTATTTTTAATTACATATGACGCATATAAAAAGCACTTTGGAATAAACTCTGACGCCCCACTTGAAAAGACCAGTCTTACAGATAAGGTGGGAGATGAAGTACTTTCGTATATATCTAAAGACGATGGAGAAAAAGGGAAAGAGACTACTGGAGAAGATATTGATTTAACGGCGGTAACAAGTGCAGGGCTGGATAGCGATCTTGCTAAGCTTTCTATTCCGGAAATATTTAGTATTATTTTACGTTATGCTATTGATAACGGAGCATCTGATATTCATATTGAACATATCGGAACAGGGGTGCGGGCCAGAGTCAGACTTGATGGGCAGCTAGAAACTATAACCACTCTTCCCGTTAAAATGCATCCCATGCTGCTCGCGCGCGTAAAGATTCTTTGCGGAATGAAGCTCGACGAAAAGAGAAAGCCTCAAGATGGAAGATTCAGTACAAAGTTCGGAGACCACACTATTGACTACCGTGTGTCTACATTCCCTGGATATTATGGGGAAAAGGTGGTGATACGTATATTGGACAGCTATAAAGGAGTGCGTCCAGTTGATACTCTTGGTTTCTCTGATGGACAAATGAAAGAAATTCGAAATGCTCTAGCAAGGCCTTATGGAATAATACTAATCTGCGGACCTACTGGATCTGGTAAAACCACCACTCTTTATGCCATGTTAAATGAGATTGACCGAGAACACCGAAATGTGGTTTCTCTTGAAGATCCGATAGAATACAACGTTCCAAGCATGAACCAATCGCAAATATTTCCAGAAATTGGATATACATTTGCTTCTGGTCTCCGATCTATTCTTCGCCAGGACCCCGATGTAATCATGGTAGGAGAAATACGCGACGCAGAAACCGCGCAGCTGGCCATACAAGCCGCGCTTACGGGACACTTGGTGTTTTCTACTATTCACACCAACACTGCCGTAGGGGTGATTACAAGACTGTTAGACATGGGTATTGAGCCATACTTGATAGCTCCAACGATTATCGCAACTATTGGGCAGAGACTTTCGAGAGGCATCGCAGAAGGTTGTGCAAAGCCGATGGAAATAAATGATGGAATGAAAGAAATGATTGCAGAGCAGTTTAAAGATCTGCCGGAGCAATTTAAATCCAAGCTTCCGCTTGATAAACCGTTAAATGAAGTAAAAACATCTGAAAAGTTTCCAACAGGAATGAAAGGAAGAGTGCCTGTATTTGAAGTGCTGACATTTACTCCTCCTATTCAGGATGCTGTGCTTCACAGCAAGGGAGAGGAAGAAATCTGGCATCTAGCACGTGCGAATGGAATGATGACCATGAAGGAGGATGCGATTATCAAGTCTATAAACGGCCTGATTCCCTTTGTCGAAATTAACGAACTTTAAAGACTTAAATTTACTCCATCTACTTTGTCGCTACAGAATTTTTTTCATCAATGTACTTCTTTGTACACTTCTTCAAAAAGATTCCTAGGCTTCGCGTATCTGTAGCAAATTTAAGTCTTTAATATAAGCGATTATTCCGTTAAGAGAATCTTTTGCTCACGCAACGTATGTACGTTTTAGTCTCAAAAAATTCCTTTGCATTGTACTCATCTTATTTTCTAACCAATTCCGAAATATGGCCATAATAAATAGGGGATTTTCAATATTGACAATATCGGGCAAATATGTTATACTGTATTTATCTGCTCATTTTTATGTGGGGGGAATCATGAAGCACAGCTAACAACTTTCTTGGATCAATCAGAACCGCACCCAGTCTTAAATGGTGATTTTCTTCTTTAGGGTGCGGAAACGCACACTAAATTTGAAGGAGACCGTCATGCTTGTCTTTACAGTAATTACCGAATACAACGACAAAGGAAAGCCGCTCTGCGACAAATGCCGTACTCCGGTCCCGGATCGCAACAACGCTGCGTACGTCGGGCTCTATGCCGGCAATGCCACCTGCTTTACTGCGTCAGCCCGGCATCTTCTGCCGTGGTATGACATTGAGGGGGAAAAGAGCTGCGAAGGGTCACCGAGTACTGCGCAATACCTCGAAGGCCAACCTCGGGACGTTCGTCCTGGAAGTGTCTACCATAATCACATGGAGCTTTTCATCCGTGAAGGGTATCGGCTCCTCCAGGAGGCGTGCGCAAAGGAAGAACACGAGCGCTACGGCATGAGCGAGGAAGAAGTCGCCGAACTTATGAGAAAGAGCCGCAGGGTCGACGAATGGTCAGCTAACGTGGAGGCCATAAAACATAACTGCCACGGCATTTTTCCTCCTTTCTGGTTTCGTGTCGTTTACCTCACAGGTCTTCAGAAGGAGATCTTCTCGAAATTCCCGGAGTGTTCTGCTCCCGGGTGATTTACAACCCGTTTCGTCACCCCCCGGTGATGAAACGGGGTTTTTGTTTAGTTATTAAATTTATTGAAACGGAAAATTCTAAGTATTTATATATTGCATTTGTAACTTTAGTATTTTAACACCTAAAACCTAACGCCTAGTCCTTAGCATCTCGTTTCTGTGACTTATTCAATTGTCTTTACACATTTCCGGTTTATACTAGCATCATGCATAGAATTTGTATTTTCTAACATCTAATGTCTAACGTCTACTATCTATCCCTATGAATTACGAAAACGAGCTCGATGATTTAATAATGACTCTGGTTAAAGAAGCTGGGTCTGATATTCATTTTACTGTTGGTACTTTCCCGACTGTTCGAGTAAATCGCGAACTCATTCCTTTAACTCGAAAAAAAGAATTAAGCGCGGAAGATACTTTAGGATTTTTACGCATTATGGTGGGAGAAAAAGCTCTTACTGATTTCGTGGTAAATCAGGAACTTGATTTCTCATATGAACATAAGAAAGAATATCGATTAAGAGGAAACGCATCATTTCAAAGAGGGTTTATTTCTGTTGCTCTAAGACTTATTCCAAAAGTTAAAACAATAGCTGAGCTTAATCTTCCTGAACAATTAATTCAAATCGCCAGAGAGCGCCAGGGATTTTTCTTGGTAGTAGGTCCCGTGGGACAAGGAAAGTCTACTACAATTGCTTCCATGGTGGACTTGATTAACTCAGAAGCGAAAAGGCATATCATCACCATCGAAGATCCGATTGAGTTTAGATTTGATCCAAATAAAGCTCTAATTGAACAAAGAGAGGTCGGAGTGGATACAAAAGATTTCCATACCGCTCTTGGTCATGTATTTAGACAAGATGCGGATGTTATCATGATCGGTGAAATGCGTGATTTGGAAACTATTTCTGCAGCAGTTACTGCGGCAGAAACGGGGCATCTGGTTTTATCTACCCTCCACACAAACTCAGCCGCGCAAACAATAGATAGAATTATTGATATTTTCCCGGCAGAACAGCAGTCACAAATCAGATTACAGCTGGCTTCATCACTCATTGGAGTGCTTTCTCAAAGATTAATTCCTAGAATTTCTGGTGGTCTTATCCCAGTGTTTGAGCTTTTATTAAACACTTCTGCCGTATCAAATCTTATTAGAGAAAAGAGAACGCATGAAATTGATGTTCTTATAGAGACTGGCTCAAAGGATGGCATGATTGATCTTGATCGAAATTTGGCTGAACTAATAAGAAAGGGAGAAGTTAATAAGGATGATGTACAAGGCCATATCAGACGGCCATCATTATTTGATCGATTACTATAATGCTTTTTCACTATACATCAATTGGAAACGATGGGGTTAAGATCGAAGCCGATGTTGAAAGCGGCTCATTAGACCAGGCTATTGCACTACTACAAAAAAGAGGTTTAGCCATTGTAAATATTGTAGAGAAAAAAGAAAGCAAGGGATTAGATGCTATAACAAACTTCCATTTTTTAAAGCCAAAAGTTAAGCCAAAGGATTTAGTTATATTTTCTCGCCAGATTGCTACGCTTTTTCAAGCAGGGGTTCCAGCGCTTAAGGGTTTTAGATTGCTCGCCCAGGAAAATGAAAATATCGCGCTTCAAAAAGAGTTAACCAGTGTGGCAGATGATATAGAAGCTGGTGTTTCATTGTCTGAATCTCTTTCGCGTCGACCTGGAATATTCTCGCCATTTTATATAAACATGGTAAAAGCCGGAGAAGAGAGCGGAAAATTAAATGAAAGATTTTTATATTTAGCAGATTATCTCGATAGAGATTATGAGCTTACTCAGAAAATAAAAAAAGCTCTCACTTATCCAAGCTTCGTTATCGGAACTTTCGTGGTAATTATGGTGGGCATGCTTACTTTTGTTATTCCTAAAATGGCGGCCCTATTTGCCGATCAAGGGGCAGATCTCCCACTGGTTACTAAAATAATATTAGGGATTTCAGATGTATTTGTAAAATACTGGGCTATATCATTTCCAATAATAGTTATTGCGATATGGATATTTTATAAATGGTCAAAAACAGAAAGAGGAACTAGGAAAATAGACGAAATTAAAACCAGAATTCCGGTTATCAAGACTTTGTATCAGCGTATTTTCTTAACACGGCTTGCGGATAACATGAATACGATGCTAACAAGCGGGGTGCCTATCGTTAGATCAATTGATATTACTTCGGCGGTAGTAGAGAATGTTATATATAAAGATCTCTTAAAAAGAGTTTCTCAAAAAGTCCAGACTGGTGTTGCCTTTTCTAAGGCTCTTTATGAAGAGCCTCTTGCTCCAAATATTTTAGTACAGATGGTGCATATTGGAGAAGAAACAGGAGAATTGGCTTATATTTTAAATAACTTAGCTATATTTTATAAGCGCGAGCTCGATACTTCTATTGATAGAGTTATAGGTCTAATTGAGCCCGCCATGATAGTTTCTTTAGGTCTAGGAGTTGGAGTATTAGTGTCTGCTGTTTTGTTGCCTATGTATTCGTTATCGTCAGCTATAAGCTAATTGTTTTTATTAAAGATATATTGTTATATAAATAATTTATGTTTAAAATTTCCAAAAAAAGTTTCAAAGGATTCACCCTCATCGAACTCCTGGTGGTGATCGCAATTATCGGACTTCTTTCAACTGTTATAGCGGCTCCTATTACAGAGTCTAGAAGAAAAGGAAGAGATGCAAAGAAAATCGCCGATCTACGCTCAATCTCTACAGCCATACAATTGTATGCCGATGATAATGCGGGAGAATATCCGCCCGATATTTCATCTCTTGTTCCTAGGTATCTACAATCTTTGCCTGCTAATGCTTGGTCTTCAGCAAGTGCTAGAGATAAATATATGTATACAGTCTTTGCTGACCCTGGGGCAAATAATAGACGTATTGGTTATCATTTAGGAGTAAAATTAGAATCTGCGAATCAGGCGCTAAACGATGATGCGGACTGTGGAGGGGCTTTCGATTTTGCTATGGGGGGAAGTTCAAAACCTTGTGTCAACCAGACTACAGGAGCTATTCCTTATACATGTATAATCGCCTGTACTGCAAGTAACCCAACATGGGTAGTTGGTGATGCCGGGTATCCTCCTGCTTCAAGTATAAATAGCGATTTTGGCGGAGGACAAGATACAGGCACAACGGCTTGTACATCTGTTCTTGTAAGCACTCCTGCGGCATGTATATATGATTTAACTAATTAGTTATCTTATTAAGATATCCACATCTAAGCTTGTGATTTACCCTAGAGGGTTTATAATTAGCTCAGTCTAATCAAGATAGAAATTTATAATACTAACTATGTCAAAAATATTAAAAAAAAGTTTCAAAGGATTCACCCTCATCGAACTCCTGGTGGTGATCGCAATTATCGGCCTTCTTTCAACGGTTATAGCAGCACCGATCACAGAATCTAGAAGAAAAGGAAGAGATGCAAAGAAGGTTGCAGACCTTCGCGCTATTTCGACCGCTTTACAGCTTTATGCAGAAGACAATGGCGGAGATTACCCGCCTGATCTTTCTAGTCTCGCCCCAAGATATCTACAAGCTCTTCCTACAAATGCTTCGTCAACTGTTGCTGCTAGAGATAAGTATATGTATGCGGTTTATACAGACCCAGGTGCAAACAATCGACGAATCGGGTATCACTTAGGTGTTAAGCTGGAGTCATCAAACCAGGGTTTAAATGATGACGCAGACTGCGGAGGCGTAACTACGGCGCTCACCGGAACTGCAAAGCCTTGTGTAGATCAAACAACAGGTTCAATTCCTTATACATGTATAACAGCATGTACCGTAAGCCATACGAATTATTTTGCTAACGAAGCGGGACAGCCTGTTTCTACTGGGGCCACGGGAGATTTCGGAGGTGGAATTGATACGAGCACTACAGCTTGTACGTCAGCCGTAACAGGAACAACAGCCTGTATCTACGATTTAACTAACTAGAAGTTGGAGGTTTGTGTTTTACATTCTATCTTTTATCTACGGTGCGGCAATAGGAAGTTTTGTTGAAGTGGTTGTAACTAGGTTACATGTAGCAAAGATTACAAAAGCTCGCAGTAAGTGCCTCTCATGCGGAGAGGCACTTCGCGCATCAGACTTAATCCCGGTACTGTCTTACATCCTTTTAAAAGGAAGATGCAGACATTGTAAAACTCCATTTGGAATTTCCGCTCTTTTAGTAGAAGTATTTTATGGGTTAATGTTCTTATGCCTATATATATATGTTCTAGCGGATCAGGCTTCGCTCATCTTTTCTATTTCTTGGCTTGTATACTATACATTACTATTTATTTCTCTCGGGGTAATAGCTCTTTACGATAAGGCTCATAGTTATATTCCGATCCAGTACTTACTCATTTATTGTGTCCTTACTATAATTATGCTTTTTATGAGGTATCAATATGATGGAGGAGGATATGAGGTGTTTTTAGGCCCCATTGTAATAGCTCTGCCTTTCCTAATTATTTGGATAGTTTCTAGAGGTAAAGCTCTTGGGTTTGGAGATGTTATATTATTTTTAGGGGTTGGAGCTTTTTTTGGGATAGAGCAGGGGCTCGCAGTGCTACTTTTATCTATATGGCTAGGAGCCCTAGTTGGCATATGTATATACATACTTAGAAAGCAGATGGGTAATAAAAATACCGCGATTCCATTCGTTCCTTATATAGTTATTTCATTTTTATTTGTTTTGTTCACACAGATTGATGTTTATTCCATCGCTAGAGTCGTATCTTAGTGTTACTATGTTCATATGAAATTGCGTTTTTCCGCTTGCTTGAAAATGAAGGGGTTTACCTTAGTTGAGCTTTCTGTAAGCCTCGCGATTATGGCAATTCTCACGGCTATTTTAATGTCAGGATATCCAGAAACATCTACTAGAATAACGCTTGCTAATAATACTCACTCACTCGCCCTTTTGGTGCGCGAAGCTCAGATTAGGGGAAGTGCAATTGATTCTGGGAATATTACTCTTAATTCTGAAAGCCCCATCGGAGGATATGGAGTTTTTATACAACTCTCAACCCCAAATAAGTTAATTTTATTTAAAGATGTAATTGATTCTAATGTTCCTAAACCTTACGGCCTTTCCATCGGTAATGGCTTATATGAAAATGGCAATCCAATTGATGAAACCAAAAGCATTACCACCCTTTCAAAAAGTTTTACTATATATAAACTATGTGTAGGGAATGGTTTTCCCTTCACATGCAACAGCGCCAATACTCCTGTTATTAATTCTCTTACTATATCATTTACCAGGCCAGATCCAGAGCCTCATATTTATATAAATAACAATTCTGGTGTAAATTATTCGGCGGCATGTATTGAGCTTCGCTCTCCGTACGCTCCTCGTTCAGGGCATATACGATCTGTTCAAGTATTTAATTCTGGAATGATTCGAACTCAAATTGGTAAGTGTGACAATAGCTCATCATGACCATCCACGAAATTAAAAAATTTATAAATAAGTTTGATAAGTCTTCTGGTTTTTTTAGCGGGAATGTAAAGGGCTTTACATTAGTAGAGCTTTTAGTAAGTATGGCGCTTTTTATCTCTATAATAACTATTGCTGTAGGTGCACTTTTTTCCGCGCAAGCAATAAATGCAAGGCTTGAACAAAGCCAAGTTATATTAGACGGAGTAAATTTGGTAGTAGAAGGTATGACCCGAGATATTCGTTATGGATCACAATTTTATTGTGGTGTGCCCACCGTGGCTCCTGTTCCTCGAAATGACTGTTCTTACAGGGAAAGTGTTGGCTCAAGTTTTCTTGTTCTTAAGCCGGTGGAACCTTTAGCCGGAACTACTGATCCGACTCAAGATAGAATTACATACTCTCTGGAAAATGGCGTTATTTATAAAGACGAATATGCAAATTCAAATGTTAATAACAAAAAAAGATATCAGATCACATCTTCTGACGTATTTATAAGCAATCTTACTTTTTATGTTTCAGGAGCCCTTTCTAGTACTAATGGTGGAACAGATACTAATCAGCCAGTCATCACTCTTATATTGGCTGGAAAGACGCTTCCAAATAATGTCAGAGCGCGACCGGTTACTTTCAACGTTGAGACAAGTATATCTTCTCGCGGATTAGATAATTAATATGAACATATTTAATAAATTACAACAGAAAAGAGCAAAAGGTTTTACAATCATAGAGGCTATAGTTTCGACCACCCTTGTCACATTAGTCATTTTAGGTCCTCTTACTGTGGCGACAAATGCCGCTACTTATGCCAAACAAACAAAAGATACCATGATTTCCGTATATTTAGCGCAAGAAGCTGTGGAACTGCTTCGTCATCAGCAGGATTCAATATATTTAAAATGTTTATCACAAGATACAAATGCTTGTGTGCTACGGAATAATGAGCTTCCTCGAGAGGCCGCATGGAGAATGTTTAATGAACGTCTTTCATCGACAAATTATGGAGTTTCTTGCTTGAGTAATCAAACTCCTGGCGTATGTGCTTATGATTTCATAGATATGGTGGGCAATGAAGAGGTAAGTCCGTCAAAATACGATTTCAATGGTTCCCAGTGCTCTACACTGTCTGTTAATGCGATTGGAATGTATGTTTGTACAGGTGTTCACGGTGAGGGGGCGACACCGACAAGTTTTTCACGATCGGTTTCCATAACACCTCTGATTACATTTGCGGGAGCTGATGCAGAATATAATACCGATCTACGAGTAGTGGTCACTATTACCTTTTTGCGGTCTAACGGATTTACCAAACAGATTAAGGTTGTAGATTTTCTTCATGCCCGAAGCTAATATGAAAAACTTATTTAATAAAATTAAAAATAAAGCTTCAAAAGGATTCACCCGCCCACCTTCTATTATTTTGTCAGATTTTATCATAAAAAGTAAATCTCCCTTTGGTCTAATAAATTTCAGCGGACATAAGAAGGTGGGCGGGTTCATACTTCCTATGACGCTTCTTGTTTGTACTATCATCCTCACTATTTCCACTGGCATATCTATCATCCTTACCAAGGAGCTATATTTCTCTAAACTTTCTCGAGAAAGCCAATTAGCATATTATGCAGCAGATAGCGCTCTAATGTGCGCCATTATGATTGATGATCAATATACAGATCCGGACAGTGGAATAGGAATATTTCCATATAACACAACAGCCACACCCCAAACAGTTTTAGACAAAGTTAATAATCAAAGACAGGCTCGCAATTTACCCAGTCTTACACTTTCTGATATTAAATGTGCAACTTCTGCGATTTTTAGCGGGGCCAATTCCTCGATCACTTATGAGCCATTTAACAGATCAAATTCAAAAGGAGATCTTGAAAGCGGACAGAAATCAACATTTTCTATGAAAATGGATTTAGGGAACGGGCAATATAGATGTGCGACTGTTTTAGTATATAAAACAAGTACCTACAGACAGATAGTGGCTAGAGGATTTTCTTCATGCGGAAATGAAACCACTCTACCTATAGAGCGCGCTATTATAAATACGACTGAAGTCAAATAACTCCTTAGTTTGCAATGCTTTTGCGTGGTATAATGACTAAATGAAGAAAGAGGAGGCGAAGAAGAGAATAGAAGAGCTCCGGCACCTTTTAGAACGCCATAGAGTGCTTTATCACGTGCACGATAATCCGGAAATCAGCGACGAAGTATATGACAGTTTAATAAAGGAGCTTGCTTCATTAGAAGAAATTTTTCCGGAATATTTAAATAATCTTTCCCCGACTCGTCGTGTGGGGGGTGATCCAATTTCAAAATTTCAAAAAGTATCACATACATTTAGACAGTGGAGCTTCGATAATGTTTTTTCGTACGAGGAGCTTTTAGATTGGGAAGAAAGAAATGTCACTCTTTTAAAGAAAAAAGATATTAATAAAAAGCCAAGCTATGTCGCAGAACTTAAAATCGATGGATTAAAAGTTGTTTTAACATATGAAAAAGGGATTTTAATCCGCGCTGCAACTCGCGGAAATGGCGAAATCGGAGAGGATATTACTGAAAATATAAAAACAGTTAAATCAATTCCACTTATTTTATCAAAATCTGTTTCTATTATTGTAATTGGAGAAGCTTGGATAAGGCATCAAGATTTAGAAAAAATAAATAAAGAAAGAGTATCTTTAGGCCTGCAATTATATGCAAATACTAGGAATCTCGCAGCAGGGACTTTAAGGCAGCTTGATCCTAAAGTAGTCGCAAGAAGGAATATTCGCATTTATGCTTATGATATTGAAGGAGGGAATTATAAAACTCAGGAAGAGGAACTAAACACTCTAAAAGAATTTGGATTTCTAGTAAATAAGGATTGGAAGTATTGCAAAAGCTTAGAAGAGGTGCAAAAGTTTTATGATGCATGGACAAAAAAAAGAGGGAATGAAGATTATGGGATAGACGGAGTCGTGGTAAAAATAAATGAAAGAGAATTATGGGATGCCTTAGGCTTTACGGCGAAATCTCCTCGCGGTGGAATTGCCTATAAATTTCCTGCTACAGAAAGTTCTGCTAAGTTGCTTGATATAAAGGTACAAGTGGGACGTACTGGAGCTATTACACCAGTAGCCATGCTTGAACCCACATTGCTTGCGGGATCGGTAGTCTCTAGGGCAACACTTCATAATGAAGATGAGATTAAAAGACTAGACATTAAGATTGGTGATACAGTCGCACTTCGTAAAGCAGGAGATGTTATTCCAGAAATCTTTTCTGTGTTTAAAGAACTTCGTCCGAAAAATGCAAAGCCATTTGCCATGCCAAAGAATTGTCCGTCATGCGGATCTTTTCTAAAAAGAATAAATATCGGAAAGGAATTATCGGCGGCGCTTTATTGCCTGAATAAAAGCTGTCCGGCAAAACATTTAGAAGGACTGATTCATTTTGTATCAAAAAAAGGAATGAATATAGAAGGATTGGGGGAAAAGATTATTGAGACTTTTCATGAGATCGGACTTATTACAGACCAGGCTTCAATTTATGACTTGAAAAAAGAAGATATTGAGCCTCTTGAAGGGTTTGGAGAAAAGTCCGCTGAAAATATTATTAAGTCGATCGAAACTTCGAAAAATGTGCCATTAAACAGATTCCTTTATTCGCTTGGCATACACCATGTTGGAGAAGAAACGGCCAAAGATTTAGCGCGCCATTTCGGAACCTTAGAAAATATAATAAAAGCATCATTTGATGAATTGGCAAATGTAAGCGGAGTAGGGGAAAAAGTCGGCGAATCGGTAATTGAATTTTTTAAAGAAAAAAAGAATAAAGAGCTCATTAACAAACTGCTTAAACATATTAGTATTGAAAGCATACAAAAAAAGACGGGGGGGAAGTTAAATGGTAAGACATTTGTTATAACTGGAACACTTCCAACCCTTTCCCGCGAAGAAGCGAAAGAAATCATTGAAGCAAACGGGGGGCATGTAGTCGGATCAGTTTCCAGCAAAACAGATTATTTGTTAGCTGGAGAAAACGCCGGGAGTAAGCTAGGGGAGGCGAAGAAGTATAATATTAAGATTATATCTGAACAGGAATTATTAGAAATGATATAAAAGAGTTATTTTCCAGTAAACAACTTACTTACCTCCAAGTGCCAAATACATATCATAATAGTTTTTCCAATCCTTGACCACAAGGGCGATTCCTATGAGAGATAATATGATCAGATAGGTAAGTGATCTTTTCCCATAGTATATCCACGCTGTGTTTCTTTTAAAGAAAAGAAAACCAACCACACATAGAATAAGTAAATAAATGAAGGGATTAAATAAAACGCTATGAAGGATATCATGTAACGAACGCAATTCCATTGTGTAAGTCGGGAAACCGTTATATTGAAAAGATATAATTAATATGATCTGAGCAATAAATAATAAGGGTATTATTATTCCGTACCACTTGGCCCACAGTTGTCTCTTAAGAATTCCTCGTAGTTCTACAATAGTAAGTAAAAGAAATCCTATCGTAAGAATTGATTCCTTATACCACAAATCTCCCGTAGTGTTACATTCAGGCGAACAGTTAAGAACTGAAGCAAAATACAAGAAAAAAGCTGCCAAGGTCGCGTACACTATGTATATAGCGCCAATTATTTCAAAAGGCGCATATCCGCTTTCTTGGGGCAATGTTTTTTCTGAAGACATATTTATATAATGGATACTACCATATACCTGTCTATATCAACACCTTATAGCTTATGTTAGAATACCTATATGCAATTTACAGAAACAGACTTAAATAATCTTTCTCTCTTAGCCCGCATAGATATTTCTCCATCCGAAAAAGAAAAAATGCTTCATGATATGCAATCAATCTTGGGGTATATTTCTGAGATAAATAGTATAGAAGGAACGGAAAAGAGAGGGACTGAAACTATATTTAATATTGTTCGAGAAGATGTTATCGCACATGAAACAGGATCAAACACTGAGGCATTACTAGCCGAAGCTCCAGAAACTGAAAATGGATATGTAAAGGTTGAACAAGTGATGAAATAACTAGATGTTAGATTTTAGAAAATACATGAAGACTATTAAACAATTACATGAGGATTTAAAAAACGGATCTTTAACCGTGGAGGCGCTGGTGGATGAGTCCAAGAAGACTATAGGAGATAAAGATAAAGATATTCATGCTCTTTTAGGAATGTATTCAGAAGATTTAATTAATTCACAGATTGAAAAAGCAAAAGGTATGTTTGCAGATGGTACAGCAACCGTACTAACCGGTATTCCTGTTGTTATAAAAGATAATATCTTAGTTAAAGGGGAACTTGCAACTGCTGCATCTAAAATTTTAGAAAATTATCATGCCACATATGACGCAACGGTTATTAAAAGATTAAAAGAAGCGGGCGCCATACTTATCGCTCGCGCAAACATGGATGAATTTGCCATGGGAGGATCGACTGAGAATTCCGCATATGGAACAACCAAAAATCCGCACAACATAAATCGGGTTCCTGGAGGGTCTTCAGGAGGGTCGGCTGCAGTTATAGCGTATGGTGGAGTACCAGTTTCACTCGGTACAGATACTGGAGGTTCAATCAGACAGCCAGCCTCGTTTTGCGGAGTGGTTGGACTCAAGACTACATATGGTGATAATTCAAGATACGGAGTTATGGCTATGGGGTCATCCCTTGATCAGGTGGGTCCATTTGGAAAAACTGTTGAAGATGTAGAAGAAGTATATAAAATAATTACTGGTAATGATCCGCTCGACGCCACATCATTACCTCTTGAAAAGAGGAAACATGATGGAATCTTTAATAAAAAGATTGGAGTCCCGATATCATTTATAAATAGAGAGGGGGTAGATTCTGAAGTTTTAAAGAACTTTAATGAATCACTTGAAAAGTTAAAAAAGGTAGGCTATGAAGTAAAAGACATATCGATAAATCAATTAGAAAAAACTCTCTCTGTATATTATATTATTATGTTTGCCGAAGTATCAAGCAATCTCGCGCGCTATGATGGCATACGTTATGGACTATCTCATCCAGGAGAAACAAGCATTAGAAGTTACTTTGAATCTCGCACAGCAGGATTCGGCCCTGAAGTAAGAAGAAGAATATTGCTTGGGACGTATGTGCTTTCATCTGGTTATTACGATGCATACTATAATAAAGCAAATATTGCGCGAGAGCTTTTAAAGAAAGAATTTGAAAAAGTTTTTGAAGAAGTAGATATCATCGCCACTCCTACTGCTCCTACAACTGCGTTTGC
Source organism: Candidatus Nomurabacteria bacterium (assembly GCA_028286645.1). Classification (GTDB taxonomy): domain Bacteria; phylum Patescibacteriota; class Minisyncoccia; order Phycocordibacterales; family UBA5272; genus UBA11704. The sequence continues at coordinate 409,173 of JAQBRF010000004.1, read as the reverse complement.
CATTGGAGAAAAGTCTCAAGATCCGATGAGTATGTATCTGGCTGACATTTTCACCGTACCTGTAAACATAGTGGGTGTTCCTGCTATATCAATTCCCTCTGGGAAAGATACATCTGATCTTCCGTTCGGTATTCAATTCATTGCTTCCCATGGTAGAGAAGACAGGCTATTCACTGTTGGGAAAGACTTTGAAAAGCTATACTAAACTAGATATTAGACTTTAGATTTTAGATGATAGATGAATGCAAAGAGATGCATTTTTAAAATCTAAAATTTAATCTCTACAATCTGTCCCCATGAATTCTATTTCCCTAGATTATATCTTCAATAGGGTGTATGACGTACTGCTTTGGATAAAGTATGTGTGGGTTTTCGATATTATGCGAAAAGACCCTGGTATATATTTGCAAGAGCATGAAAGTAGTGTTTGGGATGGCTTACGAGATCGCGGATGGTTTGATGCATATTTAATGAGTAAAAATAATCCAGTTCCACCGGCTGATCTCCACATATCTTTATGGGGCCATTTTTTGGAAAAGTTAGGATTTAATTTGCGAGATAGTGATGGTGATGGAATTCCTGATGTGTCCGATTCTAGCCCATATGATGCGAGTAATTTAACTGCGGCTCAATTAAAAGAAAGATATCAGCAGGATTATAGTTTTATGGATCATGTTCGGGATGTGTTCGGTATTGGCCCGCGCGATTCTGATAAGGACGGGATTCCAAACAGCTATGAATCAGCTCATGGATTAGATCCGAATAATCCTGACTCTGATCGAGATGGAGTATTTGATGGACAAGAGCTTATTCAGCAAACTGATCCATTAAATAATGACACAGACAGTGATGGTGTACTAGATGGTCGTGATGAAAGGCCGAACGATCCTAGTATTTCATCAGTGACCACAGACACTGATGGCGATGGCGTGAGCGATAATCTAGAGAAGGTGATAGGGACCAATCCAAATGTTAAAGACACTGATGGTGACGGCATTCCTGATAGCATGGATACCTATGCGCTTGATCCAAATAATGTAGGGCAGATCCCAACAATTGATTTATCCGCTCATGCGAAAGGGATTACATTTTCTATACAAAATCCAGTACTTGCATTAGTAGTGGATCTTATCTCAATTGTGGCTGTAGTATTTATATTTATATTTGTTTTTGTTTTTATTAGGTGGCTGGTAGAATTTAGAAAATCATTAAATGATTATGATAATCATTTTAAACATAATGATGGACATAGAAATGGCGGACACATTATAAAAGATTCTCCAAAGGCTAAAGAAGAAGCTATGCCAGCCGGAATCCCTAACCTTCCTATATTTGAAGATGCGCCATCCGCTCCTCCCACAATGGAAGAATTTAAAGAGCATCCAAGATACGCAATTATAAAAGGATACATGAGTTCTACTAGCGAGGCGCTTTGGCGAATAGGAATACTTGAGGCAGATAACATGCTGCTAGAGATCCTAAAAAGGAAAGGATACACTGGAGAAACAGTATCGGACATGTTAAAGGAATCTAGTTTTAAGACTGTCGATATGGCCTGGGACGCACATAAGATAAGAAATAGAATTGCCCACGAGGGGTCAGACTTTGAGCTTACTGAAAGAGAAGCCAAAAGAGCCTTTAATTTATATGAGTCAGTGTTCCGAGAGTTAAAAGCAATAAAATAATATGAATAAAAAAATATTCTACATGATATGTGGCGGAGTTGTGGTAGTTCTAATTCTTGTTGGAGTGATTACCTCAAAAAAGGCGGCCACTTTTAAGGAAATAGTCCCAACAGGAATAGTATCATTTGATGCAGGAACACTTGATGGAAATTATGTATGGGATTCGCAGTCACCATATTCTAATAGCACTGTAAACATTTCTAGCTCTACAGATGAAATGGTTCACTATTATATTATGACTGAAAACTTTGACCATTTCGGAAATTTGGAGAGCAATGCCTATAGAGATACTTCCACCACCTCTTTAGTATATGTAAGTTCAGATTTTTATAGGGGTCAAAATCAAGAGGGGTGTAAAGTAATCATTATGTTTAATGGTTCATTTTCATTGACATATGAAGCGCAGGACATGCCAGTGCATATACCAGATGAAGATTTCGACGCGACATGCGAACAGTATCATGGTGCTCAGGGGGAATTTTTCAATGATAAGCTCCATATAAGAGATGGCGGCGTCACTTTGCCTTCCATTGTTGACTTAGGATTTACTCGCGAAGACCGCAATCAATTTGAAAAATTAATAGAAAACTCAATGAGCATAGATGGATACATTGGTAAAGAATCCGAGGGTGACACGTTTACTAGAAAATTAAATGTTAAGGATATTCCAGGAGCCATGGGCTACTCAATGGAGGCTCCGAATCCATATTCAGGCGTAAGCTGTGAATATGCTGTAGGGAAATTTGATCCGGGAATGTGTGACTATGTCGGATTCATAAAGTCTCCTAATAATAATTACTTTTTGCTAACAGTAAATAGTGAAAATGGAGGAAGGATGTTTGTCTATAAGACAACAGCTTCACAATGGAAAAATAAAATTCCTCAATCTTTAATAGATGATTTAAAAAGACTCGGGTATAAAGAAAGCGACGTGGAGTTGCTGCCTTAACTATTCAGATATTCTTCGCTTGGTGTGACGCTTTGGCTAAATTCTTCTAAACTTGGCATGTTTGAATAGTTGTGTTTCCTTGATTCTAAAATATAAGCCCTCTTTAAATCTAAAAGAGCCTTGAAATAACCGAGTTCACGCTCTTGTAGATCTGGAAGTATAGAATCATCTTCGTCGACATTATCTATTTCTTTCTTCAGGTTTTTCCTCATTTCATCAATAGCTTGTATGGCCATCATAAGAGAATTGGGTTGAATTTTATGTTCCATAACAAAAGTATACTCTAATTTTGCGCGGTCGATGGGATTTGAACCCACGACCCCCGCCGTGACAGGGCGGTGCTCTAACCAGCTGAGCTACGACCGCGTATTTTATCTTGCTTTAACATTCTAGCAAAAAACTAGAATCCGTGGAAACGGGTGTCGGCGGGTGGGAACGATCCACCGGCCTTGGGCTTATGAGTCCCACGCTCTAACCAACTGAGCTACGCCGACATGTGTAACCCTCCGCTTTTGAATGTTAAACGCCCGGCACAACTACGTGCCGGGCGTTTAACTCCTTTGCTTGTCACGTAGCAATACTTGTTGCGGAGACCAGAATCGAACTGGTGTCCCGAGGTTATGAGCCTCGTGAGTTACCTCTACTCTACTCCGCTATAATAGATTCACAAATGTTTTTTTAACGAGGCTCACAACCTCGAGGTTATTCGCACTATAAACCTCTTGGAGTTACTCTACTCTACTCCGCTATAATTATTTTTCTTATGGCTCACCTATACTCCACTTCTCTATTTTTATGTACCCGTAATTATACCATAAGAAGATAAACGTGGGAATAGATCTATATAATGCTAAGAGTATTATGATATTATTGGAACATGAACTATGAATCAGAAATTGGAGAGCTTCTAAGTAACCCAGATAAGAACAGCATGGAACTTGCCATAAGGAGATTAAATGGTAAAGGAAATAGCTACGGATCTCTCACCAAAGCAAACGGAGACTATTTACAAGTTGGAGGGGGTATTAAAGAATTTACTGTAGAATTTCGTAAAATACATAAAAATGGTTTTAAACATTTTAAAGCCACAAAGACTGAAGAAAATTTAGAAAGTCATATTATAAAAATAGGAGGATCAAAGGTCACCGTTAGGGAAGATCAAGTGCTTGATTTACAAATGACCTGCCAAATTTTCTTTGCTTTTATTGAAGGCGAGCCTGATGTAGAAGGAATTAAGTGGGTTGATATGACCTCTATGTTCGAGTAGCTTTTTCGCTTTCAGGTAGCTTAAACCCCTCATAGATCCCAGCGTTTTTCAGAATTTTTTTAGTGTATAGCTCATATTCAAAAAGGGGACATAGCGATGCTCTCGTCGGAGAGAGTGAGCATGTAACACTCACACTTTTATCTATCTTTTCTTTATTTTGAAATATGAATTTAAAAGACATATTCATAATTTCAAATGAATTAAATTTTTCTTGAAGTCCTAATTCGTTTAACGTTTCTTGTAAGGCTTGCATGTTGGTTTTGTCAATCGAGGAAGGAACGCTTATCCTAAGCTTCTTTTTTCCTTTAGCATAAGAAAAAGTTGTAGAGGTGATGTGTGCTTTTATAAAAGGAGTATCTTTGTTGTACTTTGTAAAGTCTATTGATAAATCTCTTAATGGAGCAAGGTTGTAACTTTCTACTTTTTCCTCGTATCCCGTGCCGAACATAATTCGAAGAAAAGTATCTAGGAAAATAAGTTTTTTAGACATTGGAATATTACCCGAAATAAGCACTATTTCTTCTTGTGGAATATATGCGATGCGCACAACTTCTATTTTTCTTGAAATATGTTTCCTGCTCATTTCTCCGGTAACCACATCCATTTTATTCCCTACGTCATATGCGCCGTGGAAAATTGATTCTATATATAAAACATTCTCAAGGTACATATTTTCCGCAGCAAATTCTGTTGCATTATCTTTATTTGCCAGCTTCTCAAACTCTCTTTCAAGTTCGGTCAGATTTACCTCCGACTCAACTTTTTCCATTTTCCTTGCTTCATATCCAAAGTAGCTTTTCGAAGAATAAAAAGGGGTTAAAAATGAGAGTTTGTCCGCAATGTCATTGTGTCTTAAAAAGAAATATAAAACTACATCAGTGTCGGTGGCACACTCTACTTCTGGTTCAAAATCTTTCCCAGTTTCATTTTTAAACAGTTTCTTTCCGAGTGTCGCACTGTGAGAATTTGTTATTGATGAAATATATGAAAGATCTTTAAGAAAGTTTATGCGGTTATCAGTATCCATGGATTTTACAGAATCCTCCATAAGCTCTACTGCTAATTTGCGAGGTGTTTGATCATTTATTTCAAAAAAAAGCTGAGTGTTATGTTTTTGCGCAAGCTCGCTTAATAATTGATGGGCGAAAAGCTTAGAAAAATATTTTTTTGTTGAAAAAGATTGAGCCATAAGAAAAGTAGAGAATTTCAGTTATAAATACAAACAATAAGACATCATTGTAGCATGCTAAATTAAGACATTTTCTATTATTTGCTCTACTACTCAAATGATATACTTAAATTAAAGGTTCCTACGAACCATAAGCACACTTTAAGGATACTCATCATGAGAGCTCTCCCAGTTCGTTTTTTCCCGGTTCATCGGGTGGACGATCAAGATTTAGGTGTACTGCTTGATCGCGCTAGACAAGCTAGGGACTTGGGTACTGATGGGATCTTCTTTTTCTATCATAATCCAAATCCAAGCCGGCATTTTCATCTGACGGAATACATTCGCAAGGACATGGCGCAGATCTTAACGACGGAACTCGCAGGCTTCAAGGTAGGTTTCAATTTCCACGGCATTCCGCCTCATTATGTTCATACGCATTTTGACCCATCTTTATCCGCTATCTGGGTCAATAATGGCGGGGTGACCATTGATGGGGATGTAGATCCGCTTGGTGCAGAAATCTTGCATCGCGAGATAAGGCGGGTAAGGCCCGACGCCGAAGTTTTCGGAGGGGTAGCATTTAGTGAGGATATATCTTATCCTAAGGACGAGAAGGATTTGCGGCGTATCACGACGCTCTCCTGTCCTTACATCCAATCCATTGTCACTTCAGGCTCGGAGAAAGATGAAATACCCTCAGAGAGAAAAGTCAAAATCATGAGGCAAGCCATGAATTTGCGCAACGTCGGCAGGCCTCAGTACCTTGTGGCCGTCAGTTCGGTTACTCTCAATAAGGCGGAGGGACTCTTTAAAAATGGCGTTAATGGATTTTTCGTAGGGAGGGGAGTTGAGATATCAAAAGGAATATTTAATGAAAAGTCAATAAACGCCTGGGTGGATACGGTTGCTATGTTTAACGATGAAATCGACGGTCTTCAATTGCGGAGATCCTAATCCCGCAAGCGCTACCGCAAGTATGGCGGTAGCGTATATTTTTCACACTTTTTATATTTAACTAAAATAATCTCATATGGCCGTAAAAACCACAGCAGAAATTGGAAGTAAGGCAATCAGATCAGCATCAAAGAAAGTAATTAAAATTGACTCTCCATTAGTTAAAAAGATCATTCAGGATCTTATTGATACCATGAGAAGTGCGAATCTGGTCGGCATGGCTGCTCCGCAAATAGGAGTTAATACTAGAATTTTTATTACAGAACTTCGGAAGACTAAATTTAGGAAAAATATAAAAGATCTGGATCCACTGAGAGTATTTATAAATCCACTTATTGTTAGTACATCAAAAAAAGAAATTGAGGGTTATGAAGGATGCGGCAGTGTTGCTTCTGGTGGCTTATTTGGATTGGTAAAAAGGCCAGAAAGAATTAATATAAAAGCTTTTAATGAAAATGAAGAAGAATTTGAATTGGAAACAGAAGGGCTGCTTGCAAGAGTCATACAGCACGAAATAGATCATTTAAATGGAATTTGTTTTATAGATAAAGTAACAGATACAAAGAAATTATTAGGAGCAGGGGAGTTTGTTAAAATGACAAAAAGCAATTAACACTACTCCCTTTACCTTTTAAGATGTTTAAAGAAAGAGTCGGTCTTTATAATCCAATCCTCTAGTTTTAGGGCTTTCGGAAGCTGACGAGCTGAGAATGAAGGATTTTTATAGCAATAAAAATACCTGTGCCTAAAATTGGAGGATTAAAAAGAGATGTGTTTGACCCTACAGCATTTGACAAAAAGCACTCTATTTGCTATAATAGATATATTATTATCCTTATGGATATCATCTGTAGTCGTATTTTATTGACTTGTTGTGATAACCATAAAACCGGCATCGAGTGCTGGCACAATAATCTCAGCCCAAGTCACTTTAGATTCATGAGCTGATCCGCATTATGGCGGAATTAAATAAATTACAATATGTATACCATTACAACTGGTGGGTCACAAAATGACTCACGCAATCGTTCGTCATCTCGTTATTCAGAAAGAGGTCAATCAGGTTCTCGATCATCTTCTTCAAGAGACGATTCATATTCTCGTGGAGGTGGAAGAGGCAGATCCTCATCTCGTGGAAATCAAGGGTCATCTCGCCCAGTAAATCATAAAAGAGGATTTCGGAAGGACTATATAGATGAAAAGCTATTTATAAATAAAGAAGTCGGGGTTACTGAAACAGATCATTACACTCCAAAGAATACTTTTAATGACTTCGGAATTGAAGAGATTCTTTATAATAACTTAGTCGCAAAAGGAATTAAGGACCCTTCACCAATCCAAGACCAATCAATCCCAGTTATATTAGAAGGGAAAGATGTTATTGGAATCGCAAGTACCGGTACAGGAAAAACTGCAGCCTTTCTTATTCCATTAATTAATAAGCTTGTTGCTGATACAAATCATAAGATTATGATTCTTACCCCAACACGCGAGCTTGCTTTACAAGTCGAACAAGAATTCATCGCTTTTACAAAGGGGATGAAGCTATTTTCTGTCGGCTGTGTCGGAGGAGCGCCTATTTATAAGCAAATCAAAGAGCTAGATATGGGAGTCCATGCAGTTATCGGAACCCCAGGAAGAGTTAAAGATTTAATTGAAAGAGGAAAAATCAGAATGGATTACTTCGAAAGTATCGTTCTTGATGAAGCAGATAGAATGCTAGATATGGGATTCATAGATGATATGAGATCTATATTAGGCGCAATGCCTGCGAAAAAGCAGGGTCTATTCTTTTCAGCCACATTTGGAGCTGAAATTAAGAAGCTTTGTAATGATTTCCTAAAAGATCCTGTAACAGTTTCTGTTAAATCACGAGATACTGCAGCATCAGTTATGCAGGACGTCGTAAGAGTTAACGGAGATAAGGATAAGGTAGAAGCGCTTCATGACATTCTTTCTAAACCTGAGTATTCAAAAGTACTTATTTTCAGAGAAATGAAAAGACACGTGGATGGATTGCAAGCAGAACTTGAAGCAAGAGGATTCAAAGCCTTAGCGCTTCATGGAGACATGCATAACAGAGAAAGAGAAAGAGCCGTTAAAGCGCTTTCAAGCGGAAAAGTCCAAGTAGTTATTGCAACTGACGTTGCAGCTCGCGGACTAGATATCAATGATATTTCACTTGTGGTGAACTATGATATTCCAAATAACTACGAGACTTATATTCACAGAATAGGAAGAACGGGACGTGGAACTAAATTAGGCCACGCTCTCACCTTCGTACCGAAAAGATAATTATTTGGGCACCTTCGTTGTTGCGGAGCCTCTAGTTTTTCTCGACGTACTATCTCGTACGTCTCTAAAAAACCTTTCTCCCCGCCTAGAATCTGCTCCAAATAATTTTCTTTTAAAATCCTAAATAAAGATAAAACAAAATCCGCCGAAGGCGGATTTTGTTACAATGATGTTACTGATATACTTCCTAAATGAAGCTAATTATTCTTACGCCTAATAGGGAAGGGGTATTTACACAAGAACTTGAAGATAAATTGGCTCAGGCCGGAGAAGTTATTTTTAAAACTACAGTAGAGCCTATTTCAGGTATACGAGAATTGAAAACCGCGGATGAGAAAATACTTGCTATTGATCCAGATTTTGTTAATTGGTCTTTTTCGAAACAAGATATTGACTCTGTGGTTAATTTAAAGGCGATTATCCTGCAAACAACTTCTTTTGGTTGGATTGATACTTTGTATGCTAAAGAAAAAGGAATACCGGTTACAAATCTGAGAGGTTTTTCAACAGAGGCCGTTGCAGAATTCTCATTGATGATGACTTTATCTTTAGCGCGTAAATTGCCCGTCGTTATGCATGATAATTTTAGGCAGGATTTTATTAAGCATCAAGGTGTCGAATTACGAGGAAAGAAAGTTGGGATAATAGGCTTAGGAAGTATCGGGAAACGTTTTGCTGAATTATGCGTAGGGGTAGGTATGGAAGTCTCATACTGGTCTCAAAATTCTCGAGATGATAGATTTGTATTTCTGGAATTAGGAGATCTTATTAAGGGGTGTGATGTTATTTTCCCTGCTTTGGCTGATAATAATAGCACAAAGAAAATTCTTACTAATGAATTTTTATCTGTAATGAAAACTAGTGCTATGTTTGTAAGCATATCTCATAAATTATATGATCATAATTTTGTATTAGATCGGGCGAAGAAAGACGAGCTGTATGGTTATGCATTTGAAGAGGAGAACGGTAATCTTAATAATTATACTGGTAATATCTTAGCACTACCGGCTCTTGCTTGGGCAACTGACGGCTCAATGAAGAAAAATGGAGAATTGTGGACGGAGGCAATAGCTAACGCTTCCAAGTCTGAATATCCCACGAAGATTAATTAGTGTTCCTGTTTCCTTCCTATTTGACTTTGTAAGTTTCTAAATCAATACGATTAAAATCAATAAGCTGTTTTGATTCTAAATCGTAATAAGAGTCTTGATAGGGATTTTCATTCCATTTTAATTTAAAGGGGTTGATTTGGTGCAGATATATATGGCTTTTCAATGCTCTTCCTGGATAGCAAAACAATACCCACTTTTGATTATTTTCTATAAATTCATTTGGAAGCTTTACTTGCCCTTTACTCAATAGGTAGCACATTAGGTTTTCTTCTAAGAAAAAATTAACTTGATTTTCTTTCATCTCTCTTCCAAAAGTTTGACAGTCTTCTTCAAGATATTTTTGGAATAGCTCATCTTTTTTATAAATTCTTTTTATCTCCTCAAATAAGTCATTAAAATTATTTGTGCCCACATAAAGCTGATTCCAGACCATGTAATTAAATGCGTGTTGAAGTTGAAATTCAAGTGCATTCTTTTCCAGTAAATTCATCATTCCATTTCTGTGTTTTATGACTTCCACCATAAATGTTTTTTTTAGTTCAGGTGCGGGTTTATCGCTATACAAATATAAGAAATCTGAATATATAAAGTTAAGACCTATAAGCGGCTTATTGACCTTTGAGGGACTTATATGCCGTATATCCTCAAAACACTTTTCTGGGCTTTGACGATTCAGAAGTCTGTTCATAGAAAGTCCAAATAAAAGTAAGCCTTTTTCAGGGGGGAGCTTATTGATATCGAAAAATTCATTAGCTTTAAGGACATTGCTCATGGGGCAAAGTATACCACTTTGAAGTATTTTGCATCTTACAAATCTTTGCGTTATATTTACTATATACAGATTATGGTAGTTATGATTATTAGAAATAAATTGAAAAAATATGAACCAAAAAAAAGAAGGGGACAGTGTTCCACAAGTAACATTTAAGACTAGGGTGCGAGATGAATCAGTTGGTGGAGAAAATCCTTTCCGCTGGCAAGACGTTACTACAGATGAAATTTTTAAGGGGAAAAAAGTAATTGTGTTCGGACTTCCGGGAGCATTTACGCCTACATGTTCGTCTACTCATGCGCCGGGTTATGAAAAGCATTATGATGAATTTAAAAATTTAGGAGTAGATGAAATTGTTTGTATCTCAGTGAATGATGCATTCGTAATGTATAACTGGAAGAAAAATCTGAACGTTGAAAAAGTATTTATGCTGCCTGACGGAAATGCAGACTTTACTCGCGAGATAGGAATGCTTGTAAAGAAGACTAACTTAGGATTCGGTGAAAGATCATGGAGATATTCTATGTTCGTAGAAGATGGAATAATAAAAAAGTTATTTATCGAGCCTGGATTTTCAGATAACTATGATTCTGACCCATTTGAAGTATCAGATGCAGACACAATGCTAGAATATCTCAAATCTCAAAACTCATAAATAAAAGGTGTCGCTGTCACTTTTGACTTTTGCCATTTGACCTTATACTTAATATCGTATGAACAAAAATAATATTTGGGGAATTGTAATCGCATTAATAGTAGGGCTTTTAGTAGGATGGTATGGATATTCTATGACCGATAAAGGATCCATGGATGCTATGGACACGGTAACAGATAACGGGTCTGCAACCGGAACTAGCGGAAGCGGAACAACTGGAACTCAAGCTGGATCTGCAAATGCAGGCGGGACAACATCTTCATATGTAGCTTACACAGGTAAAGTTACTACAGAGAAGCAGTATGTGCAGTTGATGGTAGCAAACCAACAAGCCGCCATTGCAATGTCTCAACAAGTTCTTGCACTAAACCCAAGAAATGAGATCGCAACTCTTGCGAAAAATGTTATAAGTTCTGAGGCCTCACAACTAAAGCAATTGAAAGATTGGCTAGCATCTTGGAAATAAATTCCAAGTAATATTACTTTATTAATAATTAAAACAGCGCCTTAGGTGCTGTTTTGTTTTCTTCTCAGCAAATGATAGTATAGAATAATCATTCCATGAAGAACGCATTAGAAATTAAAAGTTTAAAAAAAATATACGAAGGAGGGAAGCAAGCTTTGAAAGAGGTGAGCTTAAATGTCGCTGAAGGGGATTTTTTCGCTCTCCTCGGCCCTAACGGCGCCGGGAAAACTACACTCATTAGCATAACCTGCGGACTAGTTAATAAAACAGAGGGAAAGATAATAGTTCAAGGCCATGATATTGATATTGATGGAGACATTGCCAAGGTCCATATTGGCCTAGTTCCTCAAGAATATAACGCGGATATTTTTGAAACAGTAGAAAATGTTTTATATACACAAGCGGGATATTATGGAATATCAAGAAGTGAGGCGAAGGAGCAGATCGACATGCTTTTAACTAAGCTTTCACTAGAAGATAAAAGAAAAGTACAGACTATCGCTCTTTCTGGAGGCATGAAAAGACGACTAATGATTGCTCGTGCGCTCGTACATAAGCCAACTCTACTTTTCTTGGACGAGCCTACGGCTGGAGTCGATGTGGAGCTTAGGCATGAAATGTGGAAATATTTAGCAGAATTAAATAAAAGTGGGGTTACTATAATCCTTACGACGCACTATTTAGAAGAGGCGGAAAATCTTTGTAGAAATATCGCCATTATTAGTAATGGAGAAATCAAACGAGAGGGAACGATGGAGGAGGTAAGAGGCGGCAAACGTTTGGAAGATATATATATGGAAATAATTAAAGAAGCAGGAGGCAGCCAGGAACCGGTATTATCTAAAATCTAACATCTATACCTATGAATCCAAGACAAAAATACATCGCATTTAGAACTATATTTGATAAAGAAATAAGACGCTCTTTTCGTACATGGAAGCAGACCTTCTTGCCTTCCATAATTACCACAGTAATGTATTTTCTGATTTTCGGAACTTTTATCGGTTCTCAAATCAAAGCCGTCGGTGGAGTTTCTTATATGGCTTTCATAGTGCCCGGTCTTATGATGATGGCAGTACTAATGAATTCTTTTCAAAGCATGCTCACTAAGTTTTTCTTTTTAAAATTTCAAAAGACTGTTCAGGAAATATTAATTACTCCTATGCCCGCATGGCTTGTCGTAACAAGTTATTTAGCCAGCTCCATGTTTAACGGAGTAATTATAGGATTTCTTATATTTATAAGCTCATTCTTTTTTGAGACTATCCATATAGTACATCCGATCTACGCTGTCCTAGTAATTCTGCTTACTTCAATGTTTTTCGCCCTTCTTGGACTTATTAATGCCACTTATGCGAAAACTTTTGATGATATGGGAATAGTTTCAACTTTTTTCCTTATGCCTCTTACATACTTAGGTGGAATTTTCTACTCAGTGAAAATGCTGCCAGGCATTTGGCAAACCATCTCACATTTCAATCCAATTCTTTATATGATTAATGCTCTTAGATATGGCATCTTAGGATTTTCTGATATTTCTTTTATATATTGTATTGCAGTTATATTGGGGGCTATTGCAATTGCTTTTGCTTGGATATTGTATCTCTTTAAAACAGGAAGAGGATTGAAGGCATAAATTTAGTTTTGGTTGATTTGACTTTCCTGATTTTTATTATAGATTAGAAGGCGGGTAGCTCGTATGAAGCTTTTTAATTGCTGGCTGAAAGTCGGCACTCTAATTTAAGGATCGTTCATGAATAAGGTCAGGAGAGCATTACGCGTCTTCTCATGGGGCGCGGGGGCGGTAGCTTTTGTGTCGGTGGCCATATGGGCAGTTTCTGCCATTCAACGCAATGGCGAGCGGGAAGAGTTTTATAAAAAGGAAAGTGCTCGGGTCATTGCCCTGGCAAATAAACATCCTGTACAGCCGGACCTAAGGATCAGCCCGTATGATCTGGCGAAGTTCAAGGAAAACTGCCAATCCCCCGGGGAAGCGCCCGATGACGAATGCTTCGCGATAAGCAATAAAGGGGTTCGCGCAACTGTCCGCTACACCCCGGAGGAAAATGTGGTCCTGATCAATGGTCAGGAAAAGGAAACCGAATGGAGATTCTCCGGGCACTATGTGAGGATTATCTTGAAGTCTGACCATGAATGGAACGAAGCGAGAATGGCATATAAAAACAAAGAAAAGCACGCGAAGAAGTAAGCGGCGTTCATTTTCGCATCAGGCGCACCGGGGAGGGTGCGCTTTTTTACTGGAAACTGATAACTGAAAACTGTAAACTATCATTATGATAAAGAAGGATGGTATGCAGAAAATAAATAAAGAGATTTTAAATTTGAAAGAATCTCCCTTATATGAATATCGGATTACTAATAACTATTTTCCTGTAATAGGAGAAGGAACAGAAAAGGCGAATATTGTTTGTATCGGAGAAGCTCCGGGGAAAACTGAAGCGCTCACCGGAAAGCCATTTTGCGGACGCTCTGGTAAATTGCTGGATGAAATGTTAGCTTCTATTGGGCTTGATCGGCAAAAAGTTTACATTACAAATTTAGTGAAAGACCGACCGCACGATAATCGCGATCCATCGCCAGAAGAAATTGCGCTCTATGCGCCCTTCTTAGACCGTCAGCTAGAAATCATTAAGCCGAAAGTAATTGTGCTTCTAGGGCGCTTAAGCATGTATTATATTTTTTCAAAAACCGGTATCGCAACCGAATTAACTACAATAGGAAAAATGCACGGGAAATTGTATAAAGGAAAGTTATCTTATGGAAAAGTAGATATTTTGCCACTATATCATCCAGCTGTTGGGCTTTATAACGGCGGGATGAAGCCTCAGCTTTTTGAAGACTTTAAAGTAATAAAGAAGTTTATATAATAAAAAAAAGCCCTTTCGGGCGTTACTTCGCGATCGAGAGGATCGCCTTTCGGAAAATGTCTTTCGCCAATCCCTTGTACTTCTCCACCTCCTCATGGTCGTTATTTAAACAGGGTATATCGTAAGTAAACCTAAGCAATAGATTTTTACTTAGGTAGTACGATGCGATTCTTAATTGGCATGCTTCCCAGATCTCGCCCCGCCGGACATCGATAGTGGTCTTCACGGTGAGAATGCACACGAGCTCGCAGGAAATGGTTGCAGGGGGATTGTATTCTTCCGCTGCAAACCTTTACTGAGTATGTATCGATGTTTTGCTCGACACATACTCCATATTTGTTTAATTCGTCGGCCGCCCCCCTTATCTTTTCCTGGATGTTTTCCAGTGGATCGGAGGCCGCTATTACGGAATGCTGAAGACAGAACAGAAGAACACACACGATAATGCGGGACATGAGTCACCTCATTTGTGAAAAGTTTCCTGTATTACACCACAAATAATGAAAAAAGAAAAGCCTTTATAAATGAAGGGTTATTTAGTATTGACACTTGGTGCAAAATGTGCTATAGTAACCGCACTAGGCTCGACACTGGTTATCTTCCGGTCTTAATCCCGGGATGAATGCTCATTTTACAATTCTGCTCTTCCATGTCGAGAGAGCTAAAGGATGGTTATGAATTCTTATATGAAGCCTCATCAGGCGGCCGGCGCCATGTTGGTTGGAGCAGGATTTGCCATTTTAATAGCAGCAGGTTTTCTCGAATCAGACATCGCAGCGCGGAATGATTACGTATTGCCTGCACTCGCGTGCTTTGTCTCGGGGGCTCTTACCTTACTTGCCTTCTCTGTGCCGCACGGGGGTGACGTCAATCAATCTCTTCAGATTGAGGCCGAGTTTCTTACCCGCCCTATTCGGCAACGAAGCAATGAAGTGTTAAGGTTGAAGCTCTACTATGATCTGGTGGGCAAACGTTGGCTCCCCCCGCCACGCTACACTGATCAAGTGCTTCTTCCGTCACCGCTCGACGTTGAAGAGCGGCGTAAAATGCCGACCGCTCCTGAGTTCAAGTACATACGAGGGAGCACACCCGACGAAGACACGCTCGAGATCTACGGATGCAAGTTCCGATTCATCACATCACGCCCTTAAATACTGAGTCTTTAACCGTTTTCTCGCGGGGCCCATCGTAAGATGGGCTTTTGTTTTTTGTATTAAGGAATCCAATCTCCTATTTTTAGGACTTTCGGAGTCGAGTAGACGAGAAGGAAGGATTTTTATAGCAATAAAAATACCTGTGCCTAAAAATCGGAGATTAAAAAGAAATAGGATAAAGAAGCTGGTCTTTAAGGCTTGCGCCCTTAAAATTATTGTGTTATGCTTCTATAACGATTGAGTCATGAGCTCGGGGTGTCCAAAAAGAGAAAGAGAGGTTTGTTTACTAATTTTAATACTAAAAATTTAGCCAAAACGGAGAAAGGCCGTTTTGGCGCACTGCCAATTTATGCCAAAAACACATAATTCCCATGTGCGTCCGCAGAAAACGTTCTCAAAGTATCGTGAACCGCTCACTAAGTTGCCAAACCTGGTAGAAAACCAAATCCTTTCATATAAAGACTTAACAGAAAGAGGAATTGTAGAAATCTTCAGAGAATTCTCTCCACTTCGTGATTATTCAGAAAAGAAATTTGATCTGGAGTTTATTTCTTTTGAGCTATCTCCGCCTAAGTATGATGAAGTCTATGCGAAGGAAAATAAGCTGACTTATGAAGCGCCACTGCGTGCTCGAGTAAAGCTAACAAACAAAATATTAAATACTGTTAAAGAACAGGAAATCTTCATGGCAGATTTTCCATTGATGACTGTTCACGGAACATTCATCATTAACGGAGTTGAACGTGTAGTTGTACCACAGCTTGCGCGTTCTTTCGGAGTATTTTTTGATTCAGAAGAATCAAAGGGAAAAAGATATTTCGGTGCGAAGATTATTCCTGCTCGTGGAGTATGGATTGAAATCGGATCAGAATCTGATGGAGGAATGTATGTTCGAATAGACAAGAAAAGAAAGTTTTCAATTATCGCCCTAATGCGCGTGCTTGGACTATCAACAGATGAGCAGATTAAAGCCGCATTTAAGGATCATCCGATTACTGGTCCGCTTATGGATCTGGTAGTTGCTAAAGATGAAATAAAGACACTTCATGATTCATATATAGAAATTTATAAACGTCTTCGAGATGGAGATTTGGCGACCCCAGAAAACGCAAAGGAGCATATAGATGCTATTCTTTCGCCTGAAAGATATGATCTTTCTCCCGTAGGACGATTCAGATTTAATAAAAGATTCGGCAAGTCAATCGATCCGAAAGACAAGGAAGGTGCTCGAAGAACTCTTTCAAAAGAGGATCTTATAGATATTATCAATCACATTGTTGAACTTAACAACAATCCAAATGCAGAAGAAGACGATATCGACCACTTAGGTTCACGACGCGTTAGATATGTAGGAGAAATGATGGCCGGAAAGATCCGAACGGGAATGATGCAGATGAAGAGAAATATTCAGGATAAAATGTCAGTTATAGATACTGATACGACACTTCCTATCGCTATCATCAACCAGCGTCCGCTACAGGCTCGTATCAAGGAATTCTTTACGACTAACCAGCTTTCACAGTTTATGAACCAGGAAAACCTTCTAGCAGAAGTTGAACACTTAAGAACGCTTTCAGCGCTAGGTCCCGGAGGTTTAACACGAGAACGAGCTGGATTTGAAGTTCGTGACGTGCACACATCCCACTACGGCCGCGTGTGTCCAATCCATACTCCAGAAGGTCCAAACATCGGTCTTATTTTGCGTCTTTCGAATTACGCCCGAATAAATGATTTCGGTATTATCGAAACTCCGTATGTAAAGGTATTGAAAGGAAAGATTACTAAGGAGATCGTGTATATGAACGCTCTTGAAGAAGAGAGGTTTGTTATTGCGCATGCCGGAAATGAATATGATAAAGATGGAAAATTTGTTAATGATGAAATTGAAGTCCGTCGCGCGGGACAACCGGCTCTTGCAGAAAGAAATGAAGTTGAATTCATTGATGTAGCAACGAACCAAGCCTTTTCTGTCGCAACTTCTATGATTCCATTCCTAGAGCATGACGACGCGTCTAGAGCACTGATGGGTTCAAACATGCAAAAGCAAGCAGTTCCGCTTATGCGTCCAGAAGCGCCGCTAGTAGCAACCGGTATGGAAGGAGAAGCAGCAAAGCACATTGGACGACTTATTATCGCGGAAGAAGCAGGAGAAGTTAAGTATGTGGATGCAAAGAAAATTGTGGTAAAGAGTGAAAAGAAAGAATATGAATACGCGCTTATCAACTTTGCGAGAACAAATGCCTTCAATCTCTTCCACCAGAGACCTGCAGTTTCTATAGGAGATAAAGTTAAAAAAGGACAAATCCTAGCAGATGCTGCTACATCGGATAACGGACAGATCGCGCTCGGCCATAACATCCGCGTGGCATTTATGTCATGGAATGGAGCCAACTTTGAAGACGCTATTATTCTTTCAGAAAGATTGGTAAAGGAAAGCAAGTTTAGCTCGATTCACATTGAAGAATTCGTATGTAACGTCCGAGATACAAAGTTAGGAGCTGAAGTTACAACACACGATATTCCAAACGTAGGAGAAAATAAACTCAAGAATTTAGATGAAGACGGGGTTGTGCGTATCGGAGCAGAAGTCAGACCAGGAGACATTATGGTAGGAAAGATTACACCAAAGGGTGAGACCGAACTTACCCCAGAAGAAAGACTTCTTCGTTCAATCTTCGGTGAAAAAGTGCGAGATGTGAAAGATTCATCTCTTCGACTTGATCACGGAAAGCGCGGACGCGTCATAGGTGTAAAAGTATTCTCACGTGAACGCGGAGATCACTTGGAAAGTGGAATCATAAAAAGAATCCATATTGAAGTAGCACAGATCAGAAACATTTCAGTCGGAGACAAGCTTGCTGGACGTCATGGAAACAAGGGTGTTATTTCAACAATTCTTCCAGTAGAAGAAATGCCATACGATGCAGACGGAACTCCAATTGACATCATTCTTACTCCTCTTGGTGTGCCATCACGTATGAACCTAGGACAAATACTAGAAATGCATTTAGGTCTTGCCGCAGAAACCTTAGGATACCAAGCTATTGTTCCGTCATTCCAAGGAGCCAATGAAACAGAAATTAAAGAAGAACTAGTAAAGGCAGGATTTAAGGATTCTGGTACGGTTCAGCTTTATGACGGAAGAACAGGCGATAAGTTCGATAAAGAAACAGCAATCGGCGTTATGTATATCCTGAAACTTCACCATATGGTGGAAGATAAGATTCACATGCGATCAATCGGCCCTTATTCTCTTATTACACAGCAGCCGCTTGGCGGAAAAGCTCAAGGAGGAGGACAGAGATTTGGAGAAATGGAAGTATGGGCACTCGAAGGTTATGGAGCTGCGCACATCTTGCGTGAAATGCTTACTGTGAAATCTGACGATATTGTAGGGCGTTCACAAGCATTCGATTCTATCATCAAGGGAGAAGACGTTAAGGAGCCGAATACTCCGGCATCGTTTACGGTGATGTTAAACACACTTCGCGGGCTATCGCTTGACGTAGTGCCTCGCAAGGTCGAAAGCAGAGAGGAACCAATTTTAGGCGAAACATCATTATAAGACTAAATTATTTGCCCAGCCATTTTAGAAAATGGTAAAAACAAAAAATAAAAATAAATGGCTGGGTGATGATTTTTATAATCGCTCCACTCATTAAAAATCAATCAAAAAACTATGAAAACAATTGATACACAAAATTTTGACGGTCTGGAAATCAAGATTGCTTCTCCGGAAACAATCCGATCATGGAGCTTTGGTGAAGTTACCAAGCCAGAAACCATCAACTATAGAACTGGCAGAAGTGAAAGATATGGTCTCTTTGATGAGCGAATATTTGGTCCTGAAAAAGATTATGAATGTTATTGTGGAAAATATCGACGCATTCGATATAAGGATATTATATGTGAAAAGTGTGGAGTGGAAGTTACTAAGTCTATAGTTCGACGTGAAAGAATGGGGCATATTGAGCTCGCTTCACCTGTTGCGCACATTTGGTTCTTAAGAAATGTTCCTTCCCGTATCTCTCTTATACTTGCTCAGCCGGTATCTGATGTAGAAAAGGTTATTTACTTTGCTGGATATGTTGTTAAATCAGTAAACCTGGCAGCGAAAGCTGAAATTTTAGCAAACCTTGATAGCGAATTTAAGGCGAAGGTAAAATCAGCAAATGATGAAAAGACTCAAGATAAGCTTCGAGAGCTTTTAACTTCTACCAAAAAGGAGATTGAAGAAATCAAGCCATCAAAAATATTTGACGAGCTTACCTATCACAGATATGCCATGAAATATGGCACGATGTTTGAAGCCGGAATCGGAGCTGAAGCCATCTTTGATCTATTTAAATTAATGGATTTGAAGGCAATCGAAGAAGGAATAGTTAAGCAGCTAGAAAAAGCCGGCGCACTTGAACGTGATAAGGCAGAAAAGAGACTTTCATTAATAAGAGCATTCCAAATCGCTGGTATTCGTCCAGAGTGGATGTTCTTAACAACTATTCCAGTTATTCCTCCAGGTATTCGTCCGATGGTTGCACTTGAAGGAGGTCGTTATGCCGCATCAGATGTAAACGATCTTTACCGACGCGTGATAAACAGAAATAACCGATTGAAGAAGTTAATGGAAATCGGCGCCCCAGATGTTATTTTAAGAAATGAAAAAAGAATTCTTCAGGAAGCTGTAGATGCGCTTATAGATAACTCCGCGCGTCATGGACAAGATGCTGTTATGAGCCAGTCTCAGAAGCGACAATTAAAGTCGCTATCTGATAACTTGAAAGGAAAGCAAGGGCTACTTAGAGGAAACCTTCTAGGAAAGCGTGTGGACTACTCAGCTCGTTCTGTTATTGTCGTAGGTCCATCACTTGCACTCAATGAATGTGGTCTTCCTAAGCACATGGCCCTTGAACTCTTTAAGCCATTTATTATTTCTAAAATCTTAGAAAGAGAATTAGCATTTAACATACGCGGAGCAAATAAGCTTATTGAAGATGGAATTCCAGAAGTGTGGGCAATTTTAGAAGAGTGTATTAAAGGAAAATATGTGCTTCTAAACCGAGCTCCGACTCTTCACCGACTTGGTATCCAGGCTTTCAATCCGAAATTGATCGAAGGAAATGCTATTTCTCTTCACCCTCTCGTTTGTTCTGCCTTTAACGCAGACTTCGACGGAGACCAGATGGCGGTTCACTTGCCACTTTCTATTGAGGCACAGGAAGAAGCGAGAACTCTTATGGCGGCAAACAGAAACTTACTAAAGCCAGGAAGCGGAGACTCTACAGTGAACCCTAGAATGGACATGGTGCTTGGAACATATTGGATGACAAAAGATATTGACGGAGAAAAAGGCGAGAATAAATATTTCGCTTCTCCAAACGAAGCAATTACCGCGTATGAATTCGGAATCCTCTCTTTCAGAGCGAAAATCTGGGTGCTTGCATCAACTGATAAAGAAAAATATGCAAAGTACGAAGGAAAGCCATTTCAGACAACTGTCGGAAAGCTATTATTTAACTCTGTATTTCCAACTTCTTTCCCATATATAAATGAAGAAGTCACAGGAAAGAAAATGAACGGAATTATAGACCAGGTAATTCTTACATATGGATTAGATACTGCTCCGTCAGTGATTGATAAAATAAAAGCATTCGGCTATAAGTATGCAACTATTTCAGGGACTACTTGGAATATTGATGCAGTGAAAGTTCCGCCAGAAAAGGGAGTGTTAGTCGAAGAAGGATGGAGGCAAGCTGCGCGAATCGTAGAAGATTTCCAGGAAGGTCTTTTGTCTGAAGAAGAAAGATATGAAAAGACTATTCTATCTTGGCAGGATGTTCGTAAGAAGATCGAAAAGCTTATCCCAGCATCTCTAGAAAAGCATGGATCAGTTTATGATCTTATTACATCTGAAGCCCGAGGTTCTATGGCTCAGGTTATTCAAATGTCAGGTATGAAGGGTATTATCGTTAACAACTCCGGAAGAAATATCGACTTCCCTGTAATTTCTTCTTATAAAGAAGGTCTTACTCCGCTTGAATACTTCATTACAACTTATGGAGCGCGTAAAGGTAACTCAGACACCGCCTTGAAAACAGCTCAAGCGGGATATCTTACTCGAAGATTGGTGGATGTGGCACAAGACGCCATCATCACAGAAGTTGATTGCGGAACGAAAGAGCATAAGATTGTGCGCAAGGAAAACGCATTAGGAATTGAAGTGCCGATTTCAAAGAATGTTCGTGGACGAGTTATCGCTGAAGACATAATAGTTGGAGGGAAAGTCATATTTAAGAAAAATCACCTTGTATCAAAAGATGATGCGTTAGAAATAGAAAACAGCGGAGTAGAAGAAGTAAAAGTATTCTCACCTCTTGTTTGCCAGTCAATGCATGGATTATGTCAAAAGTGTTATGGTCTGGACATGGGACGAAATCATCAGGTTCAGCTTGGTGAAGCTGTAGGAATCGTGGCCGCTCAAGCGATCGGTGAACCAGGAACTCAGCTTACTATGCGTACATTCCACTCTGGAGGTGTGGCAGGAACGGACATCACACAAGGTCTTCCTCGTGTTGAAGAAATTTTCGAACGCCGAACTCCGAAGAATCCATCTATCATTGCGCATGAATCTGGCGAAGTGCTAGGTATTCGTGACGAAGGAAAGGAAAAGGTTATCATTATCCTAGCAGATGATGATGGAGCAAAGGGAAATAAAAGCGGCAAGCAAATTGAGTACACTGTACCATTTAGACGCCAGCCTATTGTAAAAGTAGGGGATATGGTAAAAAAGGGAGCCATGATCACTGATGGATCTGCGGACATAGATGAATTATTTAATCAAGCAAGCAAAGAAGCTGCAGAAGAATACATCGTTAGTGAAATCAACAAGGTGTATGAACTTCAAGGAGCTTCAATTTCACGTAAGCACGTGGAAATAGTGATCAAGCAAATGTTCGGAAGAATTAAAGTTTCAAACCCAGGAGATACCAAGTTCACACAAAGCGATATTGTTGAAATATCAAACTTTAGAACTGAGAATAATCGCGTGAAGAAAAACGGCGGAGTAGAAGCAAAGGGAAAGCATTTAGTATTAGGTATAACGGACGTAGCACTTTCTACCTCATCATGGCTGTCCTCAGCATCATTCCAAAACACTACGAGAGTTCTTATCAACGCTTCAACAAGAGGCCAGATTGATGAGCTTCGAGGGTTGAAGGAGAATGTGATTATTGGACGACTTATCCCCGCCGGCACTGGATTAAGGGAAAAGAAAGATAAAAAGTCATAATCTGAATCAGCTTCTGACTTTTTAAGAATCTATATGAATATAGTAAAAAGCCTTATTTAATAAGGCTTTTTACTATTGACAATGAGTCATATTACGTGGTATACTGTATATTAACCATTGTTGTTTGTTATGGTTCGGACGAGGACGAACCTCGAATCTTCCATGCTTACGAATTGTCGTGAGGTGGACCTTGATAGTCAAGGAGACTATATGCAATCCGCACATAGTTCTGTTGAGTTGCTTTCTCGCTTTTACAAGTCCACAGGAAGTCGCCAAGGCGACCCTATTTTTCTGGAAGTGGGCAAGGAGGTCCTGAAAAGGATCACAGAAGATGAGGAAACTCAGATGGCTTTGATCAACGCAAAAACTGATCTCGCCGCCGTAATCGTGAATGTGGTGAAGGAAAAAACCCAAAACAACTTCTCCTTCACTCACACCATGGGTATCATCAAACGTAGCGGTGAAGCAGGTTTTCTGATGGACAAGCTTGATGATTTCTGTCAGGCACACAGCGTAGTTATAAAGGAATTCGGGGGTCTGTATCCGAGGGGTCGGGCCATCGACACCTTCGTACGAGATCTCGCGAAAGCCATCGTTTGCGAACGAGTCTTCACCCTCTTTGCAGAGTTCGGGATCTCCAACGATTTTGACCCGATCGCTTAACCAGGCCTTATCGGCCGAAAGCTCCGCACCAGTTGCGGGCTTTTTTATTTCTATATTTTTTATTTATGCCAACTGGAAGTTGGGTTTGATCTACCTAAAATCTAATATCTAACGTCTAAAATCTGTCCATTTAGCTTGTGCTAAAATGGACACATGAATCCTAAAGACCAGATAAAGGAAAATCTCTCTATAACTGATGTCGTCACTACATATATCCGCTTAGAAAAATCTGGAAGTCAGTTTCGAGCGCGCTGTCCGTTCCACAATGAGAAAACACCGAGCTTTTATGTTTCACCTGAAAGAAAATCATTTCATTGCTTCGGCTGTCAAGCTCATGGAGATATTTTTACATTCGTTGAAAAAATTGAAAACATTCCATTTTTTGATGCGCTTAAAATTTTAGCAGATAGAGCTGGGATTCAATTGACCAACACTGAAAAGAATAAAGAAGATATGCGGCTGGTTTCTTTATTAAAAGATGCCACCATTCATTTCGAAAACAATTTAAAAAATAGTCCGGAATCTAAGAATTATTTATTAGAACGCGGGTTAACCGAAGAAACAATCTCTACATTCCACATCGGCTTTGCAAAGAATGAGTGGCGCGATTTATTCATGTATTTAGCTTCTAAGGGATATTCTCCTGAAGAAATGGAACAGTCCGGAATTACCATTGAGGCAAAAGATAGTAGCGGCAAGACTAAGGGTTGGTATGACAGATTCAGAGGAAGAATCATGTTTCCTATTAGAAACGTGTCTGGGGCTACTGTGGGCTATTCAGGGCGGATTTTGCCCAGCTTTGTTGATGCTACGGTTGCACAAGGCAAATATGTGAATACTCCAGAGACAGCACTTTACCATAAATCTAAGATTTTATTTGGGTACGATACAGCGAAGAAAAAGATGTCTGAATCAAAAGCCGTGGTAATAGTAGAAGGACAGATGGATCTTTGTATGAGTTATCAAGCGGGTGTTACGAACACCGTAGCGGTCTCTGGTACTGCTTTTACTGATGAGCATATTAATTTAATTAAAAGATTTTGTGATACGGTAATCCTTTCATTTGATCAGGATAAAGCGGGAGAAGCTGCGCTTAAAAAAACTGCCATGCTTTGCCTTCTGGGAGGCTTAGATGTTTATGTTATTTCAATCGGCTCGAAAGATCCGGCGGATTTAATAAAAGAAAGCAAGGAAGACTGGCTAAAAGCGATAGAAAATAAAAAGCATATTGTAGAAAATGTTTTAAACGACATATTAAAATCAGAAAAAGATCAGCGTATTCGGGGGCAGAGAATAGTAAGTGAACTCCTGCCTTTTATTCGAGCTATACAATCTCCGATTGACCGAGCGCACTTCCTAAGAGTTATAGAAGAAAAAGCAAATATTCCACAAAGCGTGCTTATGGAAGAATTATCACGTGGCTCATTCCATCAAGCTGAAGTTATAAAAGAAATTACGAGCCCGGTTCCGCTCAAAGATAGAATCGCGCGGGAATTAATCGCCTATGCTACTTTAACTAGCAAATTAAATGACGAAAGCCTGCTTTCTCTTTCGCTTGATCTAGAGCAATTCCCAGAAGCCATTATTCAAGAAGAAATGTTCAAGCTGGAAGAAAAAGCTGTTGGGAATAAAGATAAATATTTTACAGATTTAATCAGCACATATAAAAAAGAGCTTCATAAACAAAGCCTTTTAGAACTTCAGCAAAAGTTGCAAGAAGAGGGCCATGACGAAGATGAGATATTGCAGAAAATCTATATTCATATGAAAAATAATGGGGGTTAATAATTGCTGTAATTTTTCCATGGACACATACGTCTATATATGATATAATCCCGCTTACACGTCAACATGGCGAAAAAAGTTACTTCACAAAAGAAAAGTTTACATAAAAAACCTGCAGTAAAATCTGCAGCAAAAAAGGCTAAAGCCAAAAGAGATGTGCCACAAAAAAAGAAGGCACCTCTAAATAAAAATAATAGTAAAAATTTAAAAAAGACTAGTGCAAGTAAAGGGGGAAAATTTTCAAAGAATATTAAAAAGGCAAAGGTTGTAGTAAAAAAAGCAAAGATTTCAGATAAGCCTAAATATAAGCCAAAGGCATTTACTATAAAAACTGGTCCGACAAAAGTAAGAGCACCAGAAAAGCCAAAGAAGGTCACAACTAGAGAAAGCAACGAATTAGAACTTCTGCAAAAAGGCAAGGAGCGTGGTTTCATTACATATGATGAGATCATAAGATATTTCCCAACCATTGAAACAGATATTTTATATCTTGAGGAACTTTATGAAAAAATGAATCAAGCGGGAATCGATGTCCTAGAAGGAGGGAATCTCTTGGATATGGATGACGACCTTACTAAGCTTGCAGGATCCGACAGTTCTCATGACAGTATTCAAATGTATCTTCGTGAAATCGGACAATATCCGCTTATTTCTGGAGATAACGAGCGCGAGCTTGCTCAAAGAATAGAAAAAGGAGATAGGGAAGCAAGTACGTTGCTTGCAAAAGCCAACCTCCGTTTGGTGGTGTCTATTGCAAAGAAGTATGTGGGAAGATCATCGGATCTTACACTTCTTGACTTAATTCAAGAAGGAAATATTGGATTATTTAAGGCGGTTGAAAAATTTGATTGGACCAAAGGATATAAGTTCTCAACTTATGCCACATGGTGGATTCGCCAGGCTATCACGAGAGCCCTTGCGGATCAGTCACGTACTATTCGTATTCCTGTTCACATGGTGGAAACAATTGCTAAATACAAACAAGTCGTGAGACGTCTTTCTCAGGACTTAGGACGCGATCCATTAGCTGAAGAAATTGCAGTAGAAATGGGAGTTGATGTGGAAAAGATTCATATTATAGAAAACATCAACCAAGATACCGTGTCGCTTGAAAAGCCGATTGGAGATGATGACGATAAATCAACACTGGGAGAATTTATTTCAGATGATAAGATCTTATCTCCTGACCAGGAATCATCACACAGAATTCTTGCCGACCAGATCGACGAAATTCTAGAAGAGCTTTCACCAAAGGAAAGAAAGATTGTTGAAATGAGAAACGGACTTGGCGAATATCACGGAGTAGTAAATACGCTAGAAGAAGTGGGCGCTGAGTTTGGGGTTACGCGTGAGCGAATCAGACAGATTGAAGCGAAAGTTCATGAGAAGATCAGGAATCACGAGAAATCAGAAAGATTAAGAAATTACTAGTTATGGATTTTATTCTTGAGATTCTACTTAATGTCTTTACGACTCGGCCCTTAAGTAAAATTTCAGTCTGGATTCTGTTAATACTCTTTCTTGTGATAGCTATACTAATTTTTAAGTTTAATTTAAGATAGTTTAAAAGTCCGCCATATTGCGGACTTTTAGCTAGAAGATTTTTGTGATAGTGTTTTAATGAGCTTCACTCACTTTGCGAAGGATAAACCATGTTCATCGAGAAGAAAGAAGGGTCACAGAAGGTTGAAGAGGGTGGGGTGTTTGAGAGGCAAAAGGGGGCAAGGAGATCATGGCCCCATGTCGTGGTCCTCAATGTGCAGAAAGGCCACCACCCACTCATGGCTCGCGCTCTCACTGTGGCGAAGGTACGATCGTTCGACATCGAGAAAGGAACTCCTGTGGGAACTACCTCCTATCTCGAGGCGCGGAATTTCCCCGATAACTATGGCCGTCGCGTCGGGTTCTATGTTCCGGATCTCGAGCCAGGAGTGACCATTCTGGAACGGGAAAAGCGTGAACACGAAGACGCTCGCTACATCAAGGTGATGAAAGTTTGGAAACCGCAACGTTCTGAAGATGTGTGGGTATTTCAGTACCGAGTGTGGGATCTGAAGAACAACTGTCCTCAGCCCAGAGGTCAAACCAACGGGCACCCCATCGACGAACGCTTCCATAAGAAGTTCAAGGTGGTGGAGCCACCTCTCAAGCGTTAAATGGAAGCTCCAACGTATAAGTGGCCGCGCTCGCGCGGCTTTTTTCTTTAAGAAAAGCATGATAGGGTAATAATGATACGTTCAATGGAGTACTCGCAATGAAAAAGGTAAAGCAGAACCCCGCAGTAGAGGATCTGTGGTTGGATCGGAAAGTGGTGGCAGGCGCGCAGAGTATTGTGCTCGTCATGGAGGTATTTCCTCCGGACGCGGAGCAATTGTATGGAGGGGAGGTCACCACTCGCGAATGGGATGTGGTCAAGCAGGAGGTGAAGCCTACAAGCTCACTCGCTCGTCATCCTCTGCCTCACTTCCAGCGGGATTATCGTTTCCTCGGGAAGAAGTTCGTCATCAAGCCCGGGAGCACGATCCTCAAGAGAAGAAAGGAAGGAAGTTCAAGCCCGTACGTGGTGGTTCTTTCATTAGAACACCTGATAAGCGGCTCTCGTATGCAATACCAAGCATGGGACCCGAAGATAAATCGGGTGCCAGACCGAGGGCAGACTAACAGGTTCCCGCTTTCGGAAAAGCTCCACCGTGAGTTCGAGTACTACGGGGAGCTCTCTGGGTAGAAGAGACGCAAAAGGCCGCGCGTTAGCGCGACCTTTTTTATTTGTGTTTTCTATACGCTACACTCCGCTCTAGTAGCAAACGTATTGGTACCCGCTGTAGTAACAATTATTTCCGTATCCGCTGTTGTTATAGTTATTATATCCGTACATGTCGTATGAATCATAGCTATTATATCCGCCATTTCCGTAGTAGCTGTCGTAATAATTTGTATTCGTATATCCAGTATTTGTATAACCTGTATTATATGTATTGTAATTCGTGCTATATCCGCTGAAAATATTTGGACAGGATCCAGTTGTTTTATACCATGTGCCATTTGAGCTGCAGTATACGTAGTACTGTGATGGCTGGGTGTAATAGCTGGTTGAGGGATAAGTAGTGTAGCTGCTTACTGGATAATATGATGTATTGTAATTTGTAGTGGAACAGTTATAGCTGTAAACAGTAGTTGATCTGGTAGACCCATTATAATAATAGGTATAGCATCCTGAAGTGTAATAGTAAGAAGCGCTATAATTACTATAGTTTCCATAATAGCTGCTTGTAGGCTGATAATATGACGATGTCTGATAATACGCTGCAGATGCCGCACCGAACGCTCCCATAGATACCAATATTCCTAAGAAGGCTATTTTAATTGTTTTCATATAAGGCCATTCTATTCTTTTTGTCCAAGCGGTCAATCTTGACAAAATTGCATATTTTAAGCAAAAAACGCCGCACGGAGAGGCCGTGCGGCGGGTATTCGGATATGATCAGTAGCCTAGCGCGGCCATGATGACGCCGAACTTATTTAGCTCAACAGGAAGCGCAGAGCGAGCCGGAAAACCACATTAATCACGATGAAGAGAACTAAAAATCCTGTGAAGACTTTCCGAATCTTCTTATAGTGACAGCGATTCTCCGCTTGTTCTACGCCTGGGGCGCAAAACACATAGTAAATTGCGAAGTAGATCGCCACGGCGACAAGTGGCAGCACGAAGAGTTGATAAAGAAAGCTTTTCGTCAACTCCACATTCTGAACGAATTCTGCCGTGTTTACGCTAAGGGACGGCATAACAATGTACAAAGGGTTCACTTTTTTCTCCTAAAGGATGATAAGGGAAGTATATTTTGTAAATTATACATTATTTCTATATAAAGTCAAGTCCTTATTGATAAAACCCTTATTTTAAGGTAGTATTTAACAATGATTTAATCTTTGGGTTTTTTAACGCCTAAAGCCTAATATCTAGTAAGTACTCTTATGTTAATTGATCATATAACCTTAAATATAAAGGCCGGAAAAGGCGGAGATGGAGTAGTTAGATGGCGCCGTGAAAAAGGCATCATGTATGGAGGTCCGGCCGGTGGAGACGGAGGAAAAGGCGGAGATGTATATTTCCGCATTGTTCGTGATATTCAAGCCTTATCGAATTACAAGCATAAAAGAGAATGGGAAGCGCCGACAGGAGTTTCTGGACAGAAAAGAAGCATGCATGGAAAAGACGGTGAAGATTTATATTTAGATATTCCAATTGGAGCGGTTGTATACAATCGTGAATACGATAAACATTATGAATTTACAGAAGAAGGGATACATTTGATTCTTCGTGGAGGAAAAGGTGGATTAGGAAATGAAAACTTTAAGTCTTCAACAAATCGCGCACCGGAGGAGTTTACAAAAGGAGAAATCGGAGAATTTGCGACATTTGAAATCGAACTTAAACTCATTGCAGATGTGGGATTAATAGGATTGCCAAACGCTGGTAAATCGTCCCTGCTAAACGCACTCACTCGCGCAGGAGCAAAGATCGGGGATTATCCGTTTACAACCCTTGAGCCGAACCTCGGGGCGTACTTCGGTTATGTCCTTGCTGACATTCCAGGAATCATCGAAGGAGCGAGCGAAGGAAAAGGACTGGGACACAAATTTTTACGCCATATCACGCGCACAAAATTACTCATTCACTTAGTGGCAGCAGATAATGAGGACGTGTCCCAGGCTTATAAGACTATCCGGGAAGAACTTGGAAAGTATGATGCAGAACTCTTAAAAAGAGAAGAGATCGTTGTATTGTCAAAGTCGGATGTGGTAGATAAAAAAACTTGCGAAAAGAAATTAAAGGATCTAAAGAAGGTAAGTAAAAAAGATGTAATGACACTTTCATTGTTTGAAGATGAAATGGTTAAGGAGTTTGGAGATATATTGGTAAAAGAGTTAAAAAAATAGTGTTTGCAGTCCAATCAAGATTCCTGTAGAGTTGAAATGAGCTATATTCATATTAAGAGGGGACTGCAAATGAACAATGGAAAGGCAATTTTCGTTCTACAAAGCAAAGCGCCAATGTTGGACATGGGCGACCTGTCCCTCGTACTTTCTTCGATAAGCAAACCGGCTTTAGTAAAAGCCCTTGTCGATCAGGTGGAAAAAGGAGGCAGTTATCTCGCTTTTAAGAATTTCGGGCAGCGTATTCATTCTTTCGTAGATACGATATACCCCCCCAATGAGGAGAATTATTCCTCAGACGAAATGCGGGCGTCCAGGTGCCTTGAGAAATTGCTCGTAGAAGCCCATGACGAGGCTGAGGGTATTCTCTCCGAAAAGGGCCTCGCGAAGTACTGATTACTCTGTATTGCCCTGCTTATGCGGGGATTTTTTATTTTAATAAATTCACCTTTTCTCCAGGAGTAAGTAATCCTACATGCGCCGGACTAAACCCCATGCAAATGGCGAGAGTGTATGCGACTGAGTTTGAATTTACAGTTTCACCCCTTAAGCTAACGCCATATGCAGGGTAAGGAATCTTTTTGCTATCAATCGGTGCCATGCATGCCCTTCCTTTATTCCAGGCAGCTCTCATATCCGCCTCTAATCCTTGAGATAAAATTTTTCCAGGGAAACCCTTTCCTGCAATATAATATCTGCCATTTTCAAATTCCCAGACTTTTATTATGTCGGTTGAATTAGTCCCAATATATTTCCATCCCCCATTATTTATATCAGTTGCAAGTCCATGAAATTCAGAGATTATATTACCATCAGCATCTTTTAATGCGATGTAATTATGTCCGGCGAACCCGAAAAATAATGGATGCTGCATTATCTGTATGCTCCAATTTCCTGGGATAGGCTGCGGAGTGGGATGGGTAATGGGGTTATGAGTAATCGCATAAAGAAAAAATATAAAAACAATACTCCAGAAAAGATCTTTAATGAATCTATTAGTAAATACTTCTCTTATTGTCATTTAACAATTATATCAGTACTATTTCAAAGCTTGTTTTAGCAGGTCTTGAAATAATGCAGGATTACCAGACCCCTTGGATTTCTTCATGCATTGTCCTACGAAAAACATAAACATAGCTTCTTTTCCAGATTTATAATCTGCAACTTGCTTTGGATTTTCTGAAATGACTTCAGCTACAATTGTTTTCAATGCTTCCGGATCGTTTTTCTGGATTAAGCCTTTTTCTTCAGCTAATTTCTTTACGTCAACTTCCTTTGCGTCTAATAGTTCTGCCAGCAAATCTTTTGCTCCGCGAGAGGAAAGCTCACCAGCCTGGATCATTTCAATAACCGCTCTTAAACTCTTCGAAGTTGGAAGTGAATCTATCGTTGCCTCCTTACTGTCTTTTTTAAGTAATCCTAAAATATCCGCAGTTAAATAGTTTGCAGTTAGATTTGCGAAAGCTGCATCTTTGTCTTTAATTACTTCGTTAAAGTAATTAACAAGAGAGGGAGAGTCGATAAGAATATCAATCGTGTCAGGTTTTAAATCGAAACCTGCTAATTTTTCTCTCATTTCTTTCGGAAGTGTAGGAAGAGAGCTTTTTATTTCATCAATATTAAATAATTTATGAAGATAAAGCTTAGGTAAATCAGGATCTGGGAAATATCTGTAGTCGTGCGCATTTTCTTTTTTCCTTTGTGAAAATGTAGTCTGCTTGTTTTCATCCCAGCCGCGAGTTTCTTGAATAACCTGTTCTCCTTTTTCTATTAATTCAATATGCCGCGCCACTTCATATTTAATGGCTTCTTCTACGGAGCGGAATGAATTTAAGTTTTTCACTTCGCATTTGGTTCCGAACTTATTCGGATCTTTTGATACGGAAATATTCGCCTCGACTCTCATTTGCCCCATTTCCATGTTAGCTTCGGACGCTCCCACATAACGAAGCACTCTCTGTAATTCTCTGGCGAACTTTCCAGCGTCTTCAGCTGTATGGATTACTGGCTCAGTTACAAGCTCCATAAGAGGAACTCCGGCGCGATTGTAATCAACTAATGTAGCGTTTGCAGATGTGGTATGTGTAGACTTCGCCGTATCTTCTTCTAAATGTATTCTAGTAACTTCAATCCCATTAATTTTCCCGCCCGTTACAATAGGGAGTTTGTATTGAGATATCTGATAACCTTTAGGGATATCGGGATAAAAGTAATTCTTTCTATCAAATTCTGTGAAGTCGGCAATATCTGCGCCTAGTGCAAGCCCTACCGTAATCACTTTTTTTATCGCATCTTTATTTGGAACAGGAAGCGTCCCAGGATGAGCCATGCAAACCTCGCAGATATTTTGATTAGGCTTCTTTTCATATGGATCGTTTTTACAACCGCACCACATTTTAGAATTGGTATGGAGTTCAGCGTGGACCTCAAGTCCTATAGTTGTTATGTAATCATTAGACATGTTTTTAAACTTATAATTGGATTATACCAGATATTTAAAGGATTTTTTAGGATATATCATATTGACAGAAGCGCATATATATTATATACTATATGAGTACGGTATATACCGATTAATTGTAATAGGGGGAAACATGCCGCAAGATCCGTTACATCAAGATGATGCACCGCACTGGCAAGGTTTGTACTTCGGGTCGAAAGGTGTAGTACTTCAACATCGTAGACTCTACGAATACGCAAACACGCAGTACGTTGCATTCAGTCTGCGGCCCGCACGGACCCAAGAAAGAGAAGGACTGCTTCGTGAGCAATGGGCTCGGGCGCAGATGACGTATATCAGCACCCTTTACGCGGCGATGAATCATTCGATCAAGCTTATTGCGAAGCGGCAACTGAGCTATGTACCGAAGGCCATCGAACGCTTCAAGGAAATGAGCCGACTTTCGCAGGTTGCCATGCAAGCGCCGGCTCGTAGGCTTCTTACTCCGGATGATAAGGAGGTGCTGATGGCGGTGTATTTGCGACGGCACCTTTTGAATCCGTTCGGAGGGCATCGCCAAGTGGCTATCACCCTCGGCTGGGAAGTTCTGAAGGATGAAAAGGCCACAAAATCAACAACCCTGCTAGCAAACGCTCGTTTCGCCCGGTTGTGGTTCTATCCGGAAAGAAAGAATTGCCGACGGATGGTGGCCGCAGAGATCAGAGAGCGGGACGTACAAAAAGAGCTCGGATGGAAGACTGTTAACCGTCTTGCCAGGTTGATCCGCGACCAGGAAATGATTCACACTTCCGCAATTCTCGATGGTTCACCGGATATCAAGTTGAAATCCGGTCTGTAAGCAACAAGGCGCTACGATTCTGATGCGGATGCATCAAGGCGTAGCGCTGTTTTTATTTCACTTCTATAATTTCCGCAATATCTTTAAAATCCCTCAGATACTTTTTATTCCATGTTTCTTGCCGTTTAGCGTACTGCATGCTTTTCGTAATGATCTCTTGCTTCATATCATCTTCAGATATTTTCTTTTCTAAGAATTTAGCTATGCTTACATATTCAAGTCCAAACTTTTTCTTATCATGCGAATTTTTCCTATCTCTCATAAGATTTTCAACTTCTTCAATCATTCCTATCTTTAATCTTTCTTCTAATCTTTTTGTTATTCTCTCCCTTAGTAACTCTCGAGATGGGGAAAGTAGATAAATTTTAGTATTATATTTTAATTTGAGTTTGGTAAGGCGTGGAACTTTACCTAAGACTTCTATTATCTCTAAAGCACGTATTAGGCGCACTTTATTATGTCTGTCTATTTCCAAAGCTCTTCTTTTGTCTTTCTTTAAAAGTTCGTTATATAGTTCTTCCGCGCTTTTTTCCTCCAAACTATTTCTTAATGCCTTGTTTGGCGGAACAGCGGGAACTTTATTATCAAAAATAAGGGCATCTATATATTGGCCGGTTCCTCCGCAGATGATTGCGGCTTTATTTCGCGAAAGAATATCTTTTAAAATCGGGGTTGCTAACTTTTTATATTTAGCAACAGAAAATTCTTCATTTGGGTCTATGACATCAAGCATATAATGCTTCACGCCTTTCATTTCCTCTTTTTTAATTTTTCCTGTTCCTATATCTAAGCCTTTATATATCTGTCTTGAGTCAGCGCTTATTACTTCGCCGCCCATTTGCAATGATAAATCTACAGCAAAATCACTCTTTCCACTTGCAGTGGGGCCTAGAACAACTATTACTTCTGGAGCTTTTTTCATGTAGTCACATTCTATAGTCAAATAAAATTAATACAAGGAGCAAAATTTATTGATTCATGATTTACGATTTAAGAATTATGAATCATTCATAATTCTTAAATCTAAAAATTGTGATACAATTTTTGATATGTTGATACTTTATACAAAAGATAATTGTGAATACTGCGCGAAAGTAAAGAACGAATTTGCGAATAGAAGCATTTCCTATGAAGATAGAAATATAAAGAATGGAGAGTTCCTTAAAGAAGTTCAAGGGTACAATGCTCGCACTATGCCATTTCTCGTAGATACTTCCGCTAATGTACAAATGGGAAACTCTGATGAAATAATTGATTACATCCGGGAGTACTCATTTTAGTATAAAAAAAAGTGCGCAGCCCCCTCAGGTCTGCGCACGTACTACTGATGCTGTGCTTACGCGCGCATCAACGCTTCAGGGCTTGTGGTCCGACGCATATGTGCGGGATTTTGTGCCCAAGCTCCCGCCTTTTGTTCCGCTGCCTCCGTGAGTCTCCACCAATGCCCGCGAGCGTTGTGGAGGAATCCGTGCTGTTCCCACCCCCGCAGGATATATTCTGCGACTTCAGGGGTGCATTTCTTATGGAAGTCCGTCCGGACTCCGTTGATGATGCTTCCGGTATCCACGAGTCCGTGAGCTTTCCTTTGCTTGACGGCTGTGTACAGCACCCGGTTCCAGCTCAACTTTTCCAGGTTGCTGGGATCCATGTACGGCTGTGAAGTTTGCGGTTCTTCTGTTAACGCGAGTGGCATGCGTCGTCTCCGTTCTAATAGAATTTTTAAAGAGGGGAATTTCAATCTACCATGTTATTTCTTTTTTGGGAAGCTCATAAATGAAATATTTCTGTGTATTAGGTGTATTATATAATAATTCCTTTACTTGCATGAATTTTCATAAAATGTTTAAGAACATCGCTTTATATGTAGTTTTTTTTGCCCTTGGTGGTTTTTTAGTATATTTATATCTTACATATAGCGTATTGCCAAATAAGATTTCAGAAATCAGGAGTACACCCTTGCGCCTCCGAGTAACAAGCCCGCTTATTTCTCCTCTTCTTTTGTCTCAAGACAATCCTAAAACAGCGCTTCAGGATGATTTTATGAAAAAAGTTAATGATTATATTAATAAAAAAACCGCGGACAAGTCCGCCACGATGATATCTTTTTATTATAGGAATCTTGATACTGCTTTATTTGGCGAAGTAAATAGTAAGGAAACTTTCGCTCCCGCAAGTTTGATGAAAGTCCCTATAATGATTGCTATCCTTAAGGAATCCGAAAAGAACCCTAACTTATTAAATAAAAAGATTTATTTTGACGGAAAGATAGATTTAAATGGAGAAGAGCATTACAAGTCAGAGGTGAAAATTATTGGGGGGAATTATTACACAGTAAAAGAATTAATGAAATATATGATTTCTTATTCGGATAATAATGCTACAAATTTATTATTTAAGTTGGTTCCGCCGGACGCTATTCCAAACTTGTTTATTAATTTGAAACTTCCTTTGCCCACCCCGGATGCCGGAGGAAGTTCAGACTTTATGTCTGCGGATTTATATTCAAGATTGCTGAGGATTTTATATAACAGTACATATTTAAGTGAGGATGATTCTATATTGGCGCTGACTCTTCTTTCTGATTCCGATTTTTCTCAAGGTATAGTTTCTGGAGTTCCGCAAGGGGTGATAGTTGCTCACAAATTCGGCGAAAGAACTGTATACGAAAGTGATGGGAAAACAGTTTCAAGCGAGGAGCTTCATGATTGTGGGATTGTTTATAAATCATCTGCTCCTTTTTTGATCTGTGTTATGACTCGAGGAAATAGTTTTGATAGCCTTTCTAAAATAATAAGCGACCTTACAAAATTGTCTTATGATAATACAGGCTTGTGATATAATTAATGCATGAAAAAAGGAATATTTATTTTAATTGCATTAGGAATTATAAGTGTTGCAAGTGCGCAAACTAGTACTATTTCTGGAGTAGCTGTAACCGTTTCTCCGACAAACGCAACCAGTACACAAATAACCGTTAGCCAGACTGAGAACTTTAATTTTAAAAGGCCTTTATCTTTAGGAGCAAAAGGGGAAGATGTTAGAAGTCTGCAGATATATTTAAATATGCACGGTTATCAAGTTGCCTCATCAGGTAACGGAGCACCCGGAAAAGAATCAGATTATTTTGGTATAAAAACTCAATTAGCACTTAAGAAATTCCAGAAAGCAAATGGAATTACTGCAACCGGATATTTAGGAGGAATAACAATTGCGGAGATAAATACACTAGAGGGGAGATAATTATTAATAAAAAAACCGCCCACTCAGCTTACGCCTTGTGGACGGTTGACTTTCTTGCTTTACGTCGTGACGTCGAGGCGATTCTCAGTCGCCCCCGATGTCTCCACCACCACCACCGCCGCCGTAGTCTGCGTCAATACTCACCGAGTCGTTCGATTCCTCGGGAAGTGGGTCAGGGTCCGCGTCGGCCCCTTGTTCTTCGCGATCATTTCCCGACACGTTTCCTTGTCTCGGTGTGTCCTCGGTCGCGTTGGATTCACCTTGACCAGCCTCGGCATATTCACCGTTAGCCAAGCTTTCGGCATCCGTTGCATCGAGGACATCTTCATTCGGATCGAGGAGACCCGGCTGAGTTCCGTCTTCGTTCATCGAGCCGAGGAGCGGGTCGAAATCTTCAGGGAGCCCGACGTACGCTTCCTGTAGATTCGTTGGCAGGTCCATGAAGTGGTTGATCGGCTCTCTGAACCCGCTCGCATCGTCTGCCACTGCGTTCTGCCAGGTTTGGCTGACGCCGTCTACGCCCATCGCGTTATTGCGATCCGAATCAGTGAAGCCGAGTGCGCCATGCGATTGCCCCGGACGGAGCAGCATGTAAGCGCCGACGAGCGCAGCAGTCGCGCCGAGCGCGTAGCCCATGGGGTGTTCTGCCACATGGTTACGAAAACGGCTCAGTAAGCCTCCGCTATGCGGCGCCGCGGCGCCGGTATTGCGGTAGTTCATCGCGTTTTCTTTCGGGATGCCGAGCTCCTCCGCCACCTTCCACGCGTCTATATTCTTCGCGAGGTAGATGACGAGCCAGCCTTGCTCGCGACGTTTTTCGATTTCCGCCCGGACTGGAGCGACATCCTTCCACTTTTGAGAGTAGTTCTCCAGACCGTCGGTGTCGATGACGAGCGCTTTTCGAGCGCCTTCCATCTCGTCGAGGATCTGAATCGCGAACATTACGTTGTCGTAAAGCGGAGTGAGCGCCCGGGCTTCGATCTCGCCGTTTGTGAGCGGTTTGATCTCCGAGAAAACTCCTTGACGGAGGATGTCGGTGCCCATATTGTCCCACATCGATATGCGGCCGCGCATGTTTTGGCCCAGCGGGTCTTTTTTCATGTTCGCCATGAATGCGTTCCATGCCAGGACCATGGCCTTTTCTTCGCCCGCGCGAGAACCGGAACGATCGATCGATCCCACGAAAGCGCCCGAGGGAGCAGGAATGTTGGTGGTCATGTTTATTGGCCTCCTTGAGCCGTTGTAAAGCATTACAATGAGCAGGTGCCCATTTAGCTTAACTATATCATATTTGTAAGGAAAGTCAATAGATGTAAGGATTATTTAAAAAAATTAATATTAGTCGTGCTAGAATAATTAAACTTGCCGGAGTGGCGGAATGGTAGACGCGCACGACTCAAAATCGTGTATCGAAAGGTGTGAGAGTTCAAGTCTCTCCTCCGGCACATGTTTAAATAAAAATACCGAGCTCGTCTCGGTATTTTTATTTAAACACTGTACAAGGAGAGTAAAGCGCCTGCGCGTTTTACGTGAGAACTTGAAGGGCCGCAGTGATGTTTTGTTAGCAAGCAAAACCACGAGGGGTGGGCTGCGAGTTTCTTGAGTGGCGACGAGAGAAAACTTGTAGCCAAGTCTCTCCTCCGGCACATGAATTAAAAAACAAGAGTTTTTCTCTTGTTTTTTAATTCACTATATTGGAATTGAGAGCAAGCCAACTGCTTGGCTTGCGGAGACTTGAATAGGGGTCGAGAAATCATCTGTGACAAACGAAGTGAGGAGCTGATTTCGTGACCAGTCTCTCCTCCGGCACCTAAACAACAATTTTCTTTCGTCTTATGATAAGCATAATAACAAATAAAAAATTTGTTAAGAAAAGAATAGCTGGGTAAAGAATGGTTGTGGGTGTGTACATCTGAAGTGCAAATAATGTGAGAAGGTGTTTACAGGTTACAAGAAGATAAGTAGATAAGGTTTCCTTATATGGTTCTAGGAATGACTTTCTAAAAGTAGGTATAAAGCCAAGGGTGTCAACAATAACAATTATAATTATTGCTAAAAATCCATTATTAGTAATTTTCCATAGGGCTAGAGCAAAAAAAGCAAGAATAAGGCATATCCAATCAGATGTTGTTATTTTCCTTGCTCCATAAAATAATGACAGAGTAAGTATTCCTAAACATGTAACTGCAGTCACTCCGGTTACCAAAGCCCCCGTGCCTGCCCCTTCCGAAACAAGAATAAAAAAACTAATCCATGTGAGCAGGGTCCAAATAAGCCATGTAAAAAAATGAGGAGTGGTTTTTCTTGCAAGTATGTCCAGAATATACGGAAAGTTGGCAATGATTTCGAATGCGGACGCAACAAGTGCAAAAAATATTTTATATTCAAGCATTATTTACTGAGTTTAACATCCTCTCGTTGTTATTCATTTAAGCCTTGCTATACATTTCTTAACATAGAGTGAATAGCTATAAAGTTCTGGAAGGTACTATCCTCCGACACATGCCCATATTTTTAAGAAGTTAACTATAAAAAAGGCTATCTCTACTTCTTTTCCTCCAATAAATACATTTATTCTTGCATCCTTCGTACTTCTTTTAATAGTTTCCATTATAGAAAGAGTGTAGCAAACTTATATATTTGGCTCTATCTCAATATGATTTACAGCGTGTTATACTTTTCTCATTAAACATTTATGGGACAAACTGAAAGCTCAATTTTTTGGATAGAAATAGATAAGATAGTACCGAACCCGTATCAACCCAGACGGGAATTTGATCAAGACCGATTAAAAGAATTATCAGACAGCATCCGCCAATACGGAGTACTTCAGCCTCTTGTGGTTTCTCGCACTCAAACTGTACTAGATGATGGAGGTGTAAAAGTGGAGTACGAGCTTATCGCTGGAGAAAGAAGGCTTCGCGCATCAAAACTCGCCGGACTTGATCAGGTGCCTGTGGTCGTGCGTGTGGGAGATGATAGCCGTGCGAAATTAGAACTTGCTATTATTGAAAACCTGCAGCGTGAAGATTTAAATGCGGTTGAGCGCGCACAATCATTCCAGAGATTGGCAGATGAATTTAAAATTTCCCTTGCTGAAGTAGGAAGAAAAGTAGGGAAGAGCCGAGAATATGTATCAAACACGGTGCGCATACTCATGCTTCCGCAAGATATCTTAGATGCGCTTTCAAAAGGCCAGATAACGGAAGGACACACCAGGCCGCTTCTTATGCTAATAGATCGTCCACAAGAGCAGATGACGCTATTTAAAGAAATGATGGTGAGAAAGATGACTGTGCGTGAGGCTGAAGCTATTGCACGTCGCATCGCATTCGAAAAAGTCCGTAAAAAGGATTTCTTTATGACTCCAGAAGTAGTAGATATGGAAGAAAGATTGGCCGAATCGCTCGGTACTCGCGTGCAGATAGAACCCCGCGAGCGTGGTGGACGTATTTGGATTGATTATTTTTCTCACGAAGAATTGCTGGCTCTTTCTTTGGCAATACGAAAAGCTGGAGAAAATAAAACTCATAAGGGGATGTTTGATAAATTAAAAGAAGAGGATATTGAAATGCTTAAAGAGCAAGGAGAAAGTCCGCGGGAAGTGCCTGCGGTAACTGGATTTACTCATTTAGGAAAGGAAGAATTAATTATGGAAATTCCTAAAGAAACACTCGACGAGATTGAAAATGCTCCGAGTGCTGTTAATTTTGAATCAGGAAGCGAAGCTGTAGAGCAAGACAGTATAGAAGAAAATGAAGTGGCGCTAGATGATAGATCTCTCGAAGAAGTGAAGGGAGATGAGCAGGAAGAAGATCTTTATAGTGTAAAAAACTTTACAGTATAAAGAGTTTAAATTCATTGATGTACTTTTTATCATAAAATATGAATTTACAAATTTGGCTATGAAATTTATTCATCACCATACATTTATATAGGAAAATAAATAAAATAAGCACGCAGGTTCTCTGCGTGTTTTCAGCTATGTCGTCTCTTGTAGTTCTTTCGGCATGTATAGCAATGCCAAAAGCGAAATAGTAAGAGTAATAATGATCGCCGATACAGGAGGGCCAGGAGCTTTGCTGAACGGATCGCTAAATCCGAGATTCATCATCCCCAATCCCAGGTATCCAATAACGAAGATCAATATCTCTTGTGCAGAAGAAGTCCTCCTAAAGTCACTTAACCCTGGAGAGAAAAATCCCTCAAATCGCCCCAAGAAAACGGCCAGCGAAAAGATGATGATCAGGACATACTGCAGGCTGTCATGGGTACTCATAGAAACTCCATTCATGAAGGTTTAATTAAAGGTTACATTATATTATACAAATGTCAAGTTTATGGTTAGCTTGCCTAAATCCTAGAATTTATCACTTCAAATACTATCTAGTAAGCAGTCGCTCCAGCGGATTTCCATGCTCCTTTATATAATTTCTGATTTTTCTTTTAGCTAATGTTGTGCGAGCCATATCAATCCACTTTCTTTTAGGTGAGGCACTTTCTTTTACATCAATTTCCACCACATCGCGATTTTGAAGAATCGTATTTAAAGGAGCCATCTTACCATTTACTTTTGCACCGGCTGTATGGTCTCCGATGTCTGAGTGAACAGCATAGGCAAAGTCTATCGGTGTAGATCCTTCGGGAAGATCAATCACATCGCCTAATGGCGTGAGGACAAACACGCGATTTTGAAAAAAATCATTTCGTAGGTTAGTTAAGAAATCTTTATGGTGCGCCACGTCCTTTTGCCATTCTAAGAGTTCTTTGGTCCATCCTGTTTTCTTTATAATTTCTTCTTTGCTTAAATTCTTGCCAAGTTCTTTATATGTTAAGTGTGATGCGATACCGTACTCAGCTTCGTTATGCATTTCCTGGGTTCTGATTTGTATTTCAAGTGTACTTCCGTCTCCAGTAAAAACAGTTGTATGAAGCGATCTGTAACCATTTGGTTTCGGTACTGCGATGTAATCCTTAAATCTAGTAGGAACCGGCCTATAAAGGCCGTGGATCACGCCGAGAGCTTGATAACAGTCAGTTGGCGTAGGCACGATGATACGAAGGGCTAAGACGTCATGTACCTTGGAAGTATCCATCCTGTATCTTTTTAATTTCAGCCATAGACTATATAAATGTTTTACCCGATAGTCTATTCTTTCAATTTCTACATCAAATATTGAGAGCTCTTCTTTTAAAGAGGCGACAACCTTTTCAAATTGCTCATCAGAAACAGGCTTCATTGTTTCAAAAAATTCAATTGTTTTTTTGTATTCTTCTGGATACACATAGGGGAATGCCGCGTCTTCTAATTGAGATTTAAGACGCCCCATACCGAGTCGGTCTGCTAGACGCGCGTGTATCTCCAGTGTCTCAAGAGCAATCCTCTTTTGTTTTTCTGGTGAAACATATTGAAGAGTTTCTATATTATGGAGTCGGTCGCATAGTTTAATAACGACTACTCGTATATCGTCCGCCATAGCGATGAAGAATTTACGAAGTGATTCGACGTGCCGCTCCGCACCTGAATAGCGAAGTTTGGCGAGCTTCGTCACTCCTTGCACTAAATTTAAAATATTTTCTCCAAACTCGTTCTTTAATTCTTCATCTGTTACTTCAGTGTCTTCTAACACGTCATGCAGTATCCCGGCGGCGATGGTATCGCTATCCATTTTTAGTACTGCCAAGTTCAATCCCGTCATAAAGACATGGTTATAATATGGCT
The DNA here is from genome assembly GCA_028286645.1 of Candidatus Nomurabacteria bacterium. Lineage (GTDB taxonomy): Bacteria > Patescibacteriota > Minisyncoccia > Phycocordibacterales > UBA5272 > UBA11704. Next base: position 366,876 of record JAQBRF010000004.1, on the reverse strand, counting down.
CACCGGACTTTCTTAATTGTCCGCTATGAGCCTTTTCTGCAAACTTACAGGCTTTAACAATTTTTTCTTTGTCTTCATGCGTTATTCCTGGAAGAAGTGCAAAAATTCGCTCTGGATTTGTATTAACAACTGGAATCTTTCCCATTTATTTACAGTAACAGAAATAGAAGTATATGGGAAGAAAAAAGACCAGATTAAATCTGGTCATGCGCAATTCTAATTCGGAGATTGCTTCCCTATCTCATCTACACGCCGAAGAGAATGGCGAAAGGGTTTTATGTCGACTTTTCGACAGCTAATAGCGCAAGCTTTTGCGGTAAAGAGATTGGGATTACCTCCGCGACGAAATTCATCATCGGGGTATCCTTCCCTTCCGCCGAAGCTGTAAGATCAGCAAAGCGCTTATACTCGCTCTGCAAATCTTTTAAGCGTATATCGGCGAGCTCTTTTTGGTAGGGGCCTTCGCAATTACTCAGCATTTTTTCACCGAATCCAAAACTAAGGTGCGTTACCACCATATATTGAGGTTCAGGAAAATTAGCGAATCGAGGGTCCTTATCCTTTGCAAGCCAGCCATACGCGCGCTTTATACGCTTATAGGCCTCATCCCAACTAAGCTGATGAGGTTTCGCGAAGAGCTTCTCGAATCGGAGTTGATGAGCATCCACCGATGCGTACGTCTCATTGCGATCTTCGTCGGGATAAAGTTGGGTAAGAAAGTACATTACCGCAATCTCTTCCCCGCGAGCGTCGGAGCAGACTATCAACATCCAGTCGGCCATGTTATCTTCATCCGCCCTGGCATCTGTGTTGTAATGAGCCATTCGGATATCGATAGTTCCCAATCCGAGACTCTCCACGCCGTAGCGCAGGGTTTCGAACTTGCTCTTTAGAGCAACCATCTCAAAAGGGATGGCATAAAGCGGGGTGGTATTATCCAAGGTACTTCTCCTTCCAACTCCATTCCCGGAGCAAGGGAGGCAGCACATGCTGTCCTGCTAGTACACTAACCATTGGTATTAACTTTGTCAAGTACTCACTAATTCCTCTCTTATTTCTTTACTATTTCTAACTTGTGTGGATTGTGATTCGGACAGATTTTGTCGCTACATCGTTCAGGTATGGTCTTTGACTACAAATCTTTTTTCGTAGCCACTCAAAAAGTTCGCTTTGGCCTCACGGCATGATTTGCTAATCACCCTCGGCTCGCAATTCGGCGTGCTCACCTCATAACGCTCCGCCCGACAAAAACGAACGCAACCAAAGCAGGTTGGTCGCTTTCCCGAGCTATTATTTTTTAGTTTTATCTTGCTCTAGTTTGTGAGGGTTATGATTGGGGCAGGTCTTATCACTGCATCGCTCGGGAATCGTTTTTGTCCCTTCCATCATGAGTTCGCCGCATTCTGTTCCATCATCTTTTTTATATGTACATCTGTTACCCGTGGGCCGTGTTTTTATAATATGTTTGCAATCAGGATAATTTGAACAGGAATAAAATATACCAAACCGGCCTTTTCTTTCTTCCATATATCCATCTTTACATTTATTGCACGATACTCCAGTAGAATTTGCTTTTCTTAATTCTTCGTCTTGCTCAATATATTTACACTTTGGATAATTAGAACATGCAATAAACTTTCCATAACGTCCTTCACGTTCCATTAATTCTCCCTTTTCACACTTAGGACAAACCTTTCCAAGCATCTTCGGTCCTTCCATAACAGAGCCATCTAACTTTCTCGCGCCCATACAATCCGGGAACCTTGCACATGAATAAAACTTTCCATTTTTTGCAAGCTTAATAACCATAGGACTTTCACAAAGAGGGCATTTAATATCAACTGGAGCATCTCCCATGTTTGTAGCCTTCTCTAATTTTTCTTTTGATTTAACATCTTTTAAGAATGGTTTATAAAAATCAGTTAATATTTTTAAGTATGTTGTTTTGCCTTCTGCTATATCATCAAGCTTGTCTTCCATTTCAGCGGTGAACGTATCAGAAATATAATTAGTAAAATGCTCTTCTAAAAATGAAATAACCACTTCGCCGGTATCTGTCGGGTGAAGGGCTTTGTTTAATTTATCAACATACCCACGGTCTTCAATAGTAGAAATGATAGACGCGTATGTTGAAGGTCGTCCGATGCCTCTTTTTTCTAGCTCTTTAATAAGCCCAGCTTCGGTATATCTGTTCGGCGGTTCTGTTGCTTTTTCAATCGCTTGAAGGGCTTTTAAGTTAAGCGGGTCTCCTTTATTAAGCGCGGGTAGTATCACATCATCTCCGCGAGCATTAGGATCTGCAAGCAGCCATCCGGGAGACACAACAATTGATCCTGTTACGGAAAAGTCAGGGATGCTTTTGGTATGAATGTTTGCAGTGACTTTGCTTCTCTTAAGTTTCGCATCCTTCATTTGGCTGGCAACTGTTCTTTCCCAGATTAATGAATAGAGTCTTTTTTCATCGTCTGTGCTTCCGCCTGATCTCGAGCTTGCATGAGTGGGTCTTATTGCTTCGTGGGCTTCCTGAGCATTTTTTGATTTAGTTTTGTATTGTCTAATTTCTACTAACTCTCCTCCATATGTTTTTTCGATCGTACTTTTAATTTCATTAACCGCAACAGCAGAAAGAGTCGTGCTGTCAGTACGCATGTATGTGATTAATCCTTTTTCATATAGTTTTTGTGCGATCATCATCGTGCGCTTAGGAGCAAACCCGAGGCGAGACGATGCGGTCTGCTGAAGAGTCGAAGTAGTGAAAGGCGCGCGAGGGGAGCGAGATACTTCCGTGCTCTCAACTCCTACTACTTCCCATGTTCCGTTCTTTCCTTCTTTTACTATTCGATCAGCTTCTCCCTTAACTTTCGGCTGCTCTTCGCATTCTAAAATTAATGTATATGTCTTGCTCTCCTTCATTTTTCCGACCGTTATAAATTCACCGGCTATTACATAATAAGTAACTGGATTAAACGCGCGGATTTCTCTTTCTCTTTCCATGATAATGCGAAGCGCTGGAGACTGCACTCGTCCAGCAGAAAGTCCGTATCTAACTTTCTTCCAAATAATTCCGGATAGGTCATATCCAACCAATCGATCAAGCACTCTTCGCGCTTCTTGCGCCTCCTTTAAATTCATATCGATTTCTCGAGGATGTTTAAGTGCTTCTTTAATAGCCTCCGGAGTAATTTCGTTAAATGTTACGCGCTTAGATCCGTCTAATTTACAAGCCTCTCTTATGTGCCACGCTATAGCTTCTCCTTCGCGATCGGGGTCGGTTGCGAGTATTACTTCGTTTGATCTCTTTGCGAGGGATTTAATTTCGGCTATTACTTTTTCTTTCCCCGGAGAGACTTCGTAGTGTGGAACGAAGCCGCCTTCAATGTCCAGAGCTTTTTTATTGCTCTTGGGAAGATCTCGCACATGTCCAACAGACGCACGCACTTCGTATGCGCCGTCTAAATATTTAGAGATTGTTTTCGCTTTTGATGGACTTTCTACTATGAGTAGTTTCATATAATTAGTTGATAGATGTTAGACATTAGACTATAGATAAAGACAAAAAGCAAATTTTATAGAATTCGGAATTCAATCTGCAATCTAATATCTAGTTTATCCTTCTTACTTCTCCAAATGTTTCTTCAATTACTCCTTTAATTTCAAGCGAGGATAATGTTATTAAAAATTTATCAGGAGACATATTGCTTTTAATTAATAAAGCGTCTTTTTCTGATGGCTCATTTAATATATCCATAATTATTTTCTCTTCTTGGGTTAGATTAATTTGGTGATTACTATCTTGCTTTTTCGACATATGAAGCAAAGAAAATAAGTCGTCAGGTGTTGATATTAAATAAGCCCCATTTTTTATAAGGTCATTTGTGCCTATTGATGTAGGAGAAAATATCTCTCCAGGAATTGCTCCAATATCTCGTCCTAATTCCAGTGCCATGCGCGCTGTTACAAGAGTCCCAGACTTTTCGCCCGCTTCTATTAATAGGACTGCATCAGATAATGCGGCCATAATTCTGTTTCTCATAATAAATGTCCACTTGGCTGGTCGCATTAAAGGATCAAATTCTGATAGAAGTGTGCCTCCTTTATTAAGTATTTCTTCTGCGATTTGCAAATTGGTCCGTGGATGTATAACTTTCAAATCAATTCCACTTCCGGGCACGCCAATAGTTTTAATATTATTTTTAAGTGCTGCAGAGTGAGCCAGGCCATCTATACCAAGAGCAAGTCCTGAAAGGATAATCACATCTTCCCCGCTTAATGATGAAATTAAATTATTTAATGCGCTCCTTCCATATTCTGTGTAACTTCTTGATCCAACTACAGTTAATATTCTAGGAGTTGCTCGTCCATATTCATCTATTGTTATTTCAGGAAGATTTCCTTTTACATAAATTACTTCTGGTACATCATGTAATTCTAAGAGCCGAGATAAAAGAGGGTGCTCAGAAAACTTTTCATGAGGAATGACGGTGATATGTTGATCCATTAAAATAAAGTATATATGACTATTTTAAAAAAAAGCCACAGGCATTGCACCTGTGGATGTTTCTAAAAGCAGACATACCCCACGCGACCAGGGTAGGATTCCCAGCGCAGAGGATAATTTGGGTCGATGGCGTTCCAGTATGACCCGACATCTTGCCAGGGGATGGTATTGTAGGAGGGCTCTCCGCCTTGACCATTGCGAATGTCGGCGTAGCTCAATGCTTGACGCATGTTGGCAGCTCGCTTAGGCCATGTGTTCATTTTGAACGCGAACACTGTGTCTGGAGGAATGCGAGCGCATTCATTTTCATTCCACACACGTATCTCGTCACTTGGGGAGTAATCGATTTGCGCGAGTTGAGGCCCGAGAGAGGGCGCAGCGGACTGTGGAATTGCGGGTATACCTTGAGTTACCGGTTGAGTTTCCGTCAAGGCGTTTGGTGGCTCGCTTGCGAGTGGCGCGTTTAGTTCCACCACTTCCGACGAAGTGGTGGAAAATTGGACATCTAGTAGCGGAGGCACCTCCGGGGAAGAAGAATTATTCGTAGGATTCGGAAGCGGGAGAGGAGCGGCTACTGGTTCTGAGGCGAACTTAGTGGCTCCAAAGCCGCCGAGGAAGCTAAGTAAAAGTAGGAGTCGGCCAACCCTTTTGAATTTATATATTTCCGGCCCGGTGAACAAAAGCTCCCAAAAATACCTTATGATGCTAATTACGAGCGCATCCCTCTTTGTAAAGTTTCTGATTGGTGCGAGGATACGCACGTTCGAATCGTCCTTGTTAATTCGAACTCGAGCCTCCCTTCTGTAGATATCTTCTGGCCTCTCTTTTCCTTTTGGTCTATCTATCCATATTCCATATGGATAGGATAACCGTAAGAGGAAGTCAATAAAAGGAATTGTAAAGAACAGAACAAAACCCTCATCGTAATAATTTCCCACCGGTTTGTTGAAATAGCGCACTTCTATGGGATATGGTAGGTCTATGAAATAGTAGACGCAGCAGCTGAAAAAGACTGCTAACATCATCCACCATTTATATGGACCACTGAAACTTAGGTACGCAGGAATGAGATACGAAGAGAATCCTACTGTAGCGCTAAGTAGGGACATCTGAGCTTTAGTGGGTTTGCGAAAAGACATTGTAGTCTCCCGAAAAGAATTGTGATAGAGCGGTCCCCACAATACTGTCACATTGAAAAATAAAACGCAATTGACTTATCATTTTTTAAAATAAAAAAAACCGGGCCACGCGTTAAGCATGGCCCTTTGTATTCTCATGATCGCTTTTTAGCGGTACATGAGCGTAATCATGTTGGCATCGGACGCGTAGAACACGTCCATGTCCTGATTGTGAAGCAGCTGTGCAGCGACACGCGCTCGCACACCTTCGTCGCACATCAAGACGATCATTTTCCCCGCCTCCTCCGCCTCCGCGTAGATGGGGTAGATTGCGCGAAGGAAGTTTTCCTCATCCCTTCCGGATATCTTTCCGGTCCATTGAGTCGGACCGAATTGAAGATAGTGAATCCCGTAGGCGGACGGAAAGGTTTTCCGGTCTTGCTTCGGCCGTACGTCGACTATCACCACCTCGTCCTTGTCCAGAAGGTCCAGGACTTTGGTTGTGGTGATCATGGTCGGCACGGTTTTTTGTGCCGGGGTGGTGGTTTGTGGGATGCTCTGGCAGGCTGCCAGGCAGAATGTAATTACGATACTTGCGAACAGTTTGTTCATCGTACCCTCTGTAGGGGAATGTGGATGTAGCTTTACGTATTATTATATACTAGATTTCCCATCTTGTCAATGGGGAATAAATTGGATATTAGAATTTAGAGGTATGGGCGGGAATGTCTCCGACAAATAAAGTCTTCTCGACAGAAAACTTTTTCGCTGGCCGCGGAACGTTATTTATTCAGCAGAATAAATAACGCTCCGCCTTTCGACTCCCGAAAGCAAAGCAGTTTGCTTTCTCCTGCAAATTACTTTGTAATTTAGAGGTGCAGGCGGGAGTCGAACCCGCGAATGGCGGTTTTGCAAACCGCAGCGTTAGGCCACTTCGCCACTGCACCTTAGGGGTCATTTTAAATTAATTTGCTTAACAGCGTTTCTTAACTTATCTGCGCCGCGGTTTAATCGCAATGCAATACTTTAATTTCGCTAGTGCTTATGGGGGCACCACGCCCGGATACTTTTACTTTAAAAGTTTTTTAATTCTAACATATTTCATATAAACTCTCTAGAAAATTTTGCAAACTCATGGTATAGTATTTTGCATTCAATGCCCCTATAGCTCAGCTGGTAGAGCATCGGACTCTTAATCCGCAGGTCGAAGGTTCGATCCCTTCTGGGGGCACAATGAAATATAAGTTAATTATATTAGCAACTTTAATAATTATTGTCTTGATAGGATTAATCTATGTTATATTGGCTTCTTCAAAATATTCTAAATGGGACAAGAAAGGCTTTCCGCTAACCGCTATTACTAAAGAGATTAAAGATGATATATTTACAGATCCACAAATTTACATAATTGATGATTCACTTATCTTTATAAAACGTTCGGGTGGTGCGTCTGATTATTCATTTCATCACATCCTCTTTGATAAGGATAAAAATGAATTATGTTCTTATGCAGATAATTTTGCTGGCCCGAAAATAGTATGTAAAGACGAAAGCAAAAGATATTTGTTTGAAATAATAATCAAAAATATAGACAAACCAAATCTTGGATTAGAGAAACATAAGGTAGAGGTAGTTACTATCTAATATAAATAATATGTTTAAAAAATACTTTCCCCATCTGTTACTTTTAATATATATAATCGAGTTTATTTTGCTTGCGATTAATCCTACAAATAGAGAGGTCTGGTTTATAGAAAATTCAGTCGTGCTGCCTCTAGTGCTTGTTGTTATTATTTTTTATATCAAAAATGTTCGTCTTTCAAACATTTCGTATTTAATAATTTTCGGGCTTTTTTACATGCACCAAGTGGGAGCACACTATATGTTTGAAAATGTGCCCTTTAATTGGTTTAATAATTTATTTGGTTTCCATAGAAATAACTATGATCGAGTGGGACACTTTTTAATCGGACTGCTTGCATATCCAATGACAGAAGTATTAATTAGATTTAAGGCGGTAAATAAAAAGTGGTTTGCTTGTTTTACTGCCGTCATGTTTATAACAGCCATCGCTGCATTTTATGAAATATATGAATGGATTAACGCAATAAATGTTGACCCAGTAGCTAGTGCTGGGTTTATGGGTTCACAAGGGGACTTCTGGGATACGCCAAAAGATATGTTAATGGATTTCCTAGGAGGAATTTTAGGTGTTATTATTTATTTGTCAGTTTATAGGAAAAATATGTTGGAGCAGCTTGGCTGCGAAGATGTCCGTAGCTAACAAGCGAAGGACGCGATAGAGTAAATACTGAGCGCAGCAGCGCGAATGTGCAACTGAACGCAAGTGAAGACGTACTGAACATACTAATGTGAATGTGCTAGAATAGTTTTACATTAACCTGCCCGGGTGATGGAATGGTAGACATAGAGGACTTAAAATCCTCAGCGCGTAGCGCGTGCGAGTTCGAGTCTCGCCCTGGGCACATGAAGTAAAAAACAGGAAAAGAATTCCTGTTTTTTACTTCACAGTGTCAGTAGTAAGCAAGCCAACTGCTTGGCTTGCGGAGACTCGAATGGGCCGTCTACAGGTGTCGACTAATTATAAGTCGACTTTGCGAAACTTTATCGAGGAGTTTACGACGAGAAGTTTTGTGACCGAGTCTCGCCTTGGGCACCAATTAAAAATACCGCCTTAGCGGATTTTTAATTGGTGCCCAGGGAGCATAACACCTGCGTGTTATGCGTCGGGACTCGAAGGGCGGAGCGTTATTTCTAAAGCACTAGAAATCGCGAGCCGCGGGCTGCGAGTCCGACGAGAGGCGGCGAGGAGGAACTTGTAGCCGAGTCTCTAATTCTCATGTTACCCTGGGCACAAATTAAAAATCTATTTTTAATTGAGTGAAAAGATTTGTCGGAGTATCACCCATATCAATAGATTGACTAAAAATACTTAAAATGGTTAGATGGAGCAGATTCGTCCGCATCAAACGGTCTCAGGATATCTCCCGAGACGTTACGTGCGGAGGAAAAATGGGCATACGAAACGATGATCTCAGAAGTAAAGTTCCAGCAACACTGAAAGAATTGCAGGACGGCAAAGTGGCAGGGTTCGTGCCTACGGTGGTCTACTTCCTGGAGCTCGAGCATGGGCTCATGGGGACTTTCCCCGCCTTATTCAAAGGGACGAGAAACGTAGTGCTTACTCCGGATCTCGAGCTTATCACCGATGTATGGAAACTCATGACGCTGAGAAAGGCACGGGTGAGCTCGATGCATTTTTTTCTGAACCACGAGCTCAGCATCGCGTATCCAGCGGTAAACGAACTCGAACGGTCAGAAAGTATTCCCAACCAGATACTGACCAGGGAAGAATTCAACGCGGTCCTAGCGGCTGACCCTAAGCCGTTCGAGTGGGCTCCAGGGCTTGTTGGCGATGACATGAGTCGCGAAGAATTTCAGCGAACAGTGGAAGCTGCCAAAGCCCAATGCGGCGATGCGGCTTGAATTACCGCCGGGAGAAATCCCGGCATTTTCTTTTATGCTACACTTATCCCAATGAAAAAATATTTCCCGCATCTTCTTTTGCTAATTTATGCAGTAGAATTTGTCGCCTTGGGGATTCATCCGATAGATAGGCATACTTGGTGGGTGGAGAATTTAACAGTTCTTCTAATTGTTGCGGTTATCATAGGTTTATATATTGCAAAAATAAGATTTTCAAATATTGCATATTTATTAATGAGTATCCTTATATTTATGCACACCATTGGGGGGCATTATACTTTTGCCGCTGTTCCATTTGATTGGTTTGATAATTTTTTCGGTTTCGAAAGAAATATGTATGACAGGGTAGCTCATGCAACGGTGGGGTTTTATGCGTATCCTATTATTGAATCTGCCATTAAGTACAGATGGGTAAATAAAAAATGGTTCGCATATTTAGCAGGCTTTATGATTATTCCGGCGGTGGCTGCATTTTATGAAATATTTGAATGGCAATATGCAGTTAGTTCGGATCCTGGCGCAGGAATTGCAGTCCTAGGGTCTCAAGGAGATATTTGGGACGCTCAGAAGGATATGCTTATGGATACAATAGGGGCATTAATCGGTACCGTGTTTTATTTTTTAATCGGCAGAAGAAAAGAGAAGTAGTTGACTATAAGAGTCAATTCCTTTAGTGTTTTAAGTGAATGGGCGAAAGCTCAAAAATTGAGGAAATTACATGCGCAGAGTTAAAACGCTTTTACTTGGTAGTCGTAATAACCTTCCCCCTCTCGTGGAAGCGATGCGGGAAAAAGGGATTTTTCTCGATGTGACGGCGGAGGAGTACTTGGGAGTTGTAGACCATTTGGCACGATACACTCCCGAAGTTGCGCAGGCGGTAAGAACGATAACAGCCGAAGACCACGAGCTCGATTTAGTGATTCTTCATAACAGCGCCGGACAAGGAGTCTCAAAAGCGGAGTGTATAAATATCCGAATGCGCGATAAAACGCTGGTTGCCTGGGGAGGCAACTATTCGCCCTCCGAAGAGAGACCCTACCGAGAGATGGGGTTTCAGAACTTTTTTCAGTACTTTTTTCTTCGCTCCAAAATTCTCGAAATGTTCCCCATCGAGAAAGACGCGAGGAAAGTGTGAAATACGCGAGAGGCTTCGGCCTCCGCGTTTTTATTTAAAGTCCTGAGGCAGTTGGGATTCGAAGTTATTTTTTTGATTATTTAATTCAAACGAAATCTTTTCTGCATGAAGCATAATTCTTTCCGACTCTATCTTACTTCCGTATGACTTATCTCCTACAATGGGGTGTCCGATTGACGCCATGTGTGCGCGCAATTGATGAGTTCTTCCGGTTTGGGGGATAAGCTTTACTAAAGTAGTATTCTCATTTCTTTTTATAACTTCAAGTACGGTGATCGCTTCTCGCATTTCTCCTCTTAAATTTTCTGGTTGAGTTGATTGTTTGAAATCTTTCTTTGACCTTCCAAGAGGGGCGTCGATCAGAATCTGGTCATCTTTCAAAATCCCATTAACTAGAGCGATATATTCCTTGTTTATTTCATGGTTTCTAAATTGTTTTTTTAATTCATCAAAGGCATGTTGGGTCCTTGCCACCACTAATATGCCAGATGTGTCTCTATCTAACTTGTGAACGATGCCGCCCAGATTTATTTCTCTTTTATCTTGCAGTGTAAACTTATTTTCAATGTTAAAAACCTCCAGATAATTTTCCTGCAAAAAATCTAAAACAGTTGGTTCATTAGAAAAATCAAAAGGATGGATTACCATGCCAGAGGGCTTGTCTAATACGACTAACTGGTTATTTTCAAAGAGAATTTGTGGTTTTGTTTGCTTCATTTACTTATGATAATACAAAAATGGCCCCAAAGTTGCCAAAGTCTCTGGGGTCACTTACTTGCATCTGCTAAAGACTGCCTATGCCATGCAGGAATATGAGAAGTGTGGTGATGGGCCATATCACTGCGCCGGGGAGAGAATAACCTCCATCTCCTTTCGCGCTGCGCCTAATCCACATAACTGCTGTGGCGGTTGCAAACCCTATTGTCATCATCCAGTAGGGAGTAATGCTTCCGAGATTGGTCATGGCTGACATTGCTTGTAACACCACGGTTGTAATTGCCAGAACTTGGCTGGCCGTTTCCCGTCGTGTCTTTTCAATTAAGTCTGAGTCCATAAGTGCTCCTTTCGTGTAAGTACTAGGTTATCTACATTGTAACATAACTTATATAGAAAGTCAAGGAGTGATTTAAAGTTATATTTTCTCATAAAAAATTATAGTCCAATTCTTGCTGTTCTTATGTTAAGCTAAATCATTTGCTTAGCATATTATTGGAAGAAATGTTGGTGTATCTAGGAAAGGAATCTTTCCGACAAATCTTTTCTCGCCGTCGCTTAGAAAAGTTTGCCGATTGCTCCTCGTCATTTTTAGGAGTTTCCAAAAAAATACTCCGGACTTTTAAGTCCTTCCTTAAGTGGCGTAGGCCACTTACTTCCTAGGCATAGCAAAACAAAAGACCTTATGGTTTTTTTTGCTGTGCCCGCTATCATACAGCACTTGAACTTTTTGATTTAGTGTCAAATAACGTTGAGAAGTTTAGAGATTGGAATAGCATAATGTCTGATTTTATAAGCGTAGATAGGAAAAAGGCTGGTTTGGCTATACGTTTTTGATATACTTCTAGTATATATGAAAAAAGATAATTTTACCGACGTCGTACAAGGTTTACCTAAAGTACCACATAATAAGCCACAGCAACAAGTCATTGCAAATAATGGCGATATTGTTACTTTGGGCAGGAAGAAATAATTACTATTTAATAGGGGTGAATGTATTGAACTTATAGTTATATATAATACGACACGAAATGGCTTTTGAATCTTACTATTGGAGGCAAATTATAAAAAGAGACATTTCTTACATAAAGAAGTTACAAAAAATTAACATTAATAGCTTAGAAGACGACAAACTAGACGAAATCATTTCTAAAGTTGAAATAAAGGTTTTTATCATAACGTTCTCTATTAGAAAACTCTTAGAAGCACGTAAAATACCCGATAAAGTAATAGATACAAAGGTATCTGTAATAAGACATAGAAGAAACTCCAAGAGACGTGGTCCGGTATTCGATTTTACAGAACTTTTTGATTTTAAAAAACCAGAAAAGATAAGCATAAAGCTGTCACTTCTTTTAAATCTTATTATTCATTCTTACACATTCCACACTATCCACAGTAAGAGTAAACTAACCTATCTTTATTTCACCTCTGATTTTAAGAAGAATGAATATTTAATAGCAATTAACCTAATAAAGTTCTTAAACATAATGGCAAAAGTTTCTAATAAGCAAGTAAAAAGTATCCATACTACATATAATAAAGATACAGGAGATTACGACGTAAAAACCTACTAGTAATTTAGCTGTTATCCTCTATTGCAAATAGTATTTTTTCAAGATCTAAAGGGGTGACCAGCCTTGTTTGATAACCAAGTTTATTGTATTCGTCTCTTTTGTTGATAATCGTTTTCTGATCAAGAGTAATAAAATACTGTGCGTTACTTTTTATAGCTTGAAATATATGCTCTGCGTCATCCTGTTGGAAAATAACTGAAAGTTGTGTAAACGTTTTATCCTCTTGTGTAGTTGTACCTCCAATAGTTACAGAACCTAGTGTCGCTTCACCTATACTTACAGAGGTTTCTTTTATGAAATGTTCTTCCGGTATAACAGTAACTAAATTAACAATAAATTGTAAATAGGATTGCGCGCCCTTGTTTGGATTATTTTTAATTTCTTGTCTGGTTTTTTCAGACGTATATAGGCTAATATTCTTCTTAGAAACAATGCGTTCAATTGACTCTGTGTTTGTCTGGTCCATTTTACCGTCTATCGCTCTCCCAAAAATATTTGTATCAATATAAATCCGTATTTTAGTATCTATGAAGGACAACTTCTTCATAATTTCACTATATAATAACTCAAAGTTACTTCTATTTATTTTTAATCTTAGTACTCTTCTACTCATATTCGTCGTAATTACTTTCAATTTTTAGAATATCCTCTGAATTAAAGAGTTCTAGAATCTTAACTTCGTCTGCTGGTCCTGGGATTAACTCATTATATTGGAGGCCGTTCATTAAGTACTCTGTAGGATCTTGAGTGTAATATATAATATTCGTTCCAGGTACTTGATCCAACTGTTTAGCAATTTTATCTAAAACATAGAACTTTCTCCTTAAAATACGTTCTTCTCTGATAGTGGTCATAATACTAATTATACACCCTTAATTTATTACCTTTTAAGTGGTTAAAACGTAACTGGTATACTTCTTTAATGACAAAAACAGAACAAAAGTTAGATTTCTCTATCAAAGAACTCAAAGCCTATACAAAGAAAGGGAGGCTAGACGAATGGGTCTTTGCCTTTCTCCACGGTCCAGGAATCAATAAAAATATGGCAAGAGGACTGAAACTTCGTAAAGAAGAAGGGTATCACTCCTGGGTGGGGCCAATTAACTTTCCTTTAAAAGAGTTAGTGCGTTGTTGTGGCCCAGAAGAAGGAATGGAATATCCAGAATCTTTAAAGAAGTTTAACAAAAGGGTGAATGCTATGGTAAAAGAAATAAAAAAAGGGTGGGAAGTCCCGGCGTTAATTGCTAACCCGCGCCCTTGGCCTATTCTTTCGGTAAGAGACGGCACCCATAGACACGAAGCATTAATAAGAAGCGGAAAGAAAAAGTACTATACAATCTTTTGGTTTGATACTCCCCAAGATAGACAGAAGTTTATGAAAAAATATAAGAGTATAATTTAGATATGGAACTTAAATATAAAAAAGCAATAATTGAAGATATTCCTACTCTTATCTCTATAGAGCAAAGTATTGTAGGATCTAAAACTTATTCTGCAATGCTTGAGGAATCCGAATGGATAAAAGCCATAAATGACGGACCGGTTTATATTATTGAGAAAGACAGTAAGATAGCAGGTGACGTAATGTATGAAATGAAATCGCCGGACCACGCTTATATAAGTGGAATATTAATCCTTCCAGAGTTTCAGAGACAAGGAATAGCAAGGCAAGCTATGGATTATATCTTAAAGGAAATAGGAGAAGTAAAAAGGATAGATCTTGTAACACACCCAGATAACTTTAAAGCAATTAGCCTTTATGAATCTCTAGGATTTAAAATTGAATCGAGAAAAGAAGATTACTTTGGGGACGGAGAACCAAGAGTGGTAATGGCAAGATAAATATGGACCTAAAAAATGAAATAGCTGGATTAAATAAGAGAGTTGAAAATCATAACTGGCAAGCAGTGGTTATTCTAAATGACGAAGGGTTACCTATAAGAAAGAGAGGTGTGGAGTTTCTGAATAGAAAACAAGATTTACTTTTAGCAATTTGCCTAAACAATGGATATTACAATAGAGAAAATATATATAGAATGCTGCGTTTTTCACTCAACTTCTCAAATAGAGTCTCAGTTTTCTTTACCGACGGTCCAGCTAAGCATAATTTTCGTGCTAAAGGATATTCTGAAGACAAAGTATTAAGAGAAGCAAGATTAGATAGGAATCGATTAAGGAATCATTGTCTTGCAGCTTTAGAGAGAATAAAAATAGAAGAACCAGAAAATAAGAGTAAGGTTATTTTCTTAGATTGGGTAGACATTTATAAGGACGAGACATATTTAAAAGAGTATGAATGTCTAATGACCTTATATGAAGAAAATCTAGAGTTTCATAAAGATATAAATACTACAACGGCTAAGGTCCTAAAGAATCGCCTCCAAGAAGGAGAAGACATTAACAGCAAAGTACCTATTGCTATTAAGTACGTAATTGAAGAAATGGCGTTTATTTTGGCGTATCCAAATCTAAGTGAAACCACTAAACAGAATACTAATCACGGTGCAAATGGCTTTAGCTATACATATTATGAGCCGTGGCCAGTATTCGAAAACTTAGTAGAAGGTAAGTATGACGGAATCGTGAGAGAAAAAATAGGTTTTATTCTCGTAAAGATCTAAAACTAGACCGAGCAAGTAAACACAAAGTTACGAAGACTATTTCTCCTTTGAGATCCACTCCATTACTAACCAGCCAGTCCTATTAATTTGATCACCTTCAAGCACCCGCACTTTCCTAGATCCAAACTCTTGGTCTAGGACAAGGACTTTAGTACCATTGTCCACAAAGAAACCTCCCCCACCGGCTATAACTTCAGCAATTCCTCGATCGTCCTTTGCTACTGCTGATTTCATTATCTGATCGTAGGATTCTCTATCTACAGCTAAGAAAGGATATTTCAATGTTGTTTTAATGTATCCTTCCTCTCCAATTTTAGGCCGTGTGGCTATTGTTGAGGTTGTAGTCGCTGTTTTACTTGAAGTACTACCTTCTCCACTACTTATAGAGATAATTAGGGCTATGACTGCTATAGAGCCAATAATGACATATATTGAGACTTTCTTAATAAGAGAAGCGTGCTTTTCCATAAATTGTTTGTCGCGTTTAATTTATAAATCTAAGTGGAGACAGAAAAAGCCTACCACTAGGAAGGCCCGAAGGCCTGTATACCAGTTTCCCGGTATACCGCGACAAACGCCCTAATGATAGGTTTTTTATGTTTGTCGCGATTTGGACCATACTCTAATTGCTTAGGGGTTAGGCCACTAATATATTTAGTTGTAATGCAAGTATATCTTATTATTCTCTCGTAAGAAATATAAGCAATTTACAAGATATGAATATAAGCTACACTTAAGATAATCAAATAGTTTTACTGATCGACCCTAATCTTGAAAAAGCCTTAAGATATGGTCCAGGGAAAACAAAGCTAGTTATAAAAAGCTAGACAGATTCACGGGTCTGAACAAGCTATCTCACGGGATAAGTAAGTTCAGGTCCGTTTTTCGTTTGATTATGACCTCAAATCATACCAATTTATTCAGATCTTAAAAGCTAATTTACAAGCAATAACTTATGAAATGTATATTCAAAAAATCTAATAACGAACAATGTAATGCCAACGCAATGATTAACTTTGAGTTTTGTTTACTCATAATCCCGAGGTGGCTGAATTAAAAAGAGAGGCAATTATAAAAGGTGGAAAGGCTCTTAAACCGAGAATCACTTACCGGCCGTTGAAATCCCTAAGAGTTACAAATGTGCCAGACGCCTTAGTCTTACTAGAGGATACAATTAATAATCTTAGGAAAAATCATATAACACCAGATCAAGCCAAGATTATAGGAAGTCTAGTCTCACTTTCTTTTAAAGCAATCAAAAAAGACGAAGAAGATAAGGACCTTTTTAATAGATTCCCGGAATTATTTAGAAGGTAATTTCTTCATTAGAAGGTTATAATCTGTATATGTTTAATCCTACTTCTCCACAAGAACTTTTGGAGTTACTAAAATCGGCCCAGAACGACAAAGTGGCATATACTCCCGAAAAGTATAAGTATGTTATTTACGTAAGAAAGTCAACCGACGAGACCGGTAAACAAATACGTTCCATTGAGGATCAAATCACGGAATGCAGGGATTTCGCAAGAAAGAATGAACTTAAGTTTGCAGATATAATAGAGGAAGCAGAAAGTGCTAAAGAGCCAGGAATAAGGCCTAAGTTTACTAAAATGCTTCTTGATATAAGTGCTAGTAAATATGACGGGGTTATCGCGTGGCACCCGGACAGACTAGCAAGAAATATGAAAGAGGCGGGAGAGGTTATAGATCTAGTTGATAAGGACATAATCAAAGATTTAAAGTTTGTAAGTTTTACATTTAGTAATGACGCAAGCGGTAAGTTGCTCCTAGGAATTATGTTTGCTCTCTCAAAGGAATATTCAGATAAATTAAGTGTCAATGTTAAAAGAGGGAATAGGTTAAGTCTTGCAGAAGGTAAATATGTAAATATCTCTAAACACGGTTATATAAAAGATAAAAACGGTTATTTACGTCCAGACGGAAATAATTATGTATTACTGAAGCAAGGCTTCCAAATGAGATTGGAAGGCAAAACTTTGGACCAGATTTCTGAGTATCTTATAAGTAATAAATATTTTCATAGCAATACGGAATCGTCAGAAAGATTCTTTACAATGAACAAACAGAGGGTCCAATATATTTTAAGAGATCCTGTTTATACTGGGGTACTCCAATATGGAGAAAATGTAGTTAACTTAATGGAATATTACGATTTTATTCCTATGGTAACCACAGAAGAATTTATGCAGATTAATAGACTATCTGGAAATAAAGATTTACTTAAACTTGCTCGAAACTATAGAAAAGGAGAGGACATAATAGCAAGTCTTTTAAGAGACGCTGTAATTTGCGAATGTGGAGAATCTTTGCAAGCAGGAATAACTGCTAAAAAAACTAAAAAAGGCACAATAAGATATTTTTACTATAGGTGTGATAATCGTGATTGTCCTAGATATGGAAAATCTATAAGAGCTAAAGTAATTTTAGATTACATATACCACCTTTTAGAAAAGAAACCATTTTCTAGTAAAAGAAGTTATGAGCACTATACAAAGGAAATAAAAAAAGTACATTCAGACCGTATTAATCAAGCAAAGGAAAAACTTTTGACGTTGCGAACCGAAAAGGTTAGAGCCGAAGAAAAGATAGAGAAGACAAAGAATCTCCTTTTAAGCGACGAAGCAGAAAACATTAAGAAGTTTTATAGAGGAGATCTAGAAAAAGCTGAAAGAGATATTAATTTAATAGAAGAAGACGAGAAGAAAACTAGGATAATTTACGAAAATGATAAAGTAAGCATTTTAACTTTTGAAAAGTTCATTGAACTAATGGAAAATATGCCTAAAACACTAGCTTCTATCAAGAATATGGAAGAACTAGACTTCTTCCTTAAAAAGATCTTCTTGAACTTTTATATAAAAGATAAAAAGGTATACAAATCAACGTTTAATACACCTTTTGATACGCTTGCGGACCAAAATGTATTATTAGGTGCCCAGGAAAGGACTTGAACCTTCATGCCTTGCGGCGCTTGCTCCTAAGGCAAGTGCGTCTACCAATTTCGCCACCTGGGCAAATATTTAATTTTTACTCTCTTTTATCTCACCTCCCTATGTACTTACGAAATTGGTAGACGCACTTAGCGCATTTGTTCTGTTGCCAATTTCGCCACCGGGGCAGGTGTGAACAGAAGTGATTATATCTTAATTCTTGGCTTTTTGCGAGAGATGTAAGATTTATGATTCTTTACCGTCTAGGTAAGTAAGAAGATGCTTCAAACCGGTAAAGTTAATACGAATGACCCAAATTTTTTATTGATTCAGTCGTATAATAATGCCGAGCACTTCGTTAAAAACAGAGAGGTTTCACTTATAAAGTAAAAGATACCCGCGATGGGTGTTTTTTATTTGAGAAAAGAAAAAGCCCCGACATGATGCCGGGGGATTGCTAAAGTGAAAAAGCTCGACCCTATTTTTCCCACGGAAGCTTTGGGCGCTCAATGGGGACTTCCGGATGGAATTGACACAGGTACTTGTAGAACTTGCCGATTTCCAGCCCACGGCGCGGCTCTGCATCGAACACAGAAGCGGGGTTTCGATTCGAGAGCTCTCGAACGGATATCTTGCATCCGATCGTTAACCCGTAAAGCGTATTCCCTTCATCCGCGCCATCCAGAGTGACGATGCTCCCGTCGCTTCGGACATATGCATACCCATTCTCGCCTCTTGCCAGTAGCTGGTGCTTGCCAGGCATCGACAGGTTGGAGCTTTCGCCGAACTCTGCATACTCGCTTCTGTTAATTCGCGAAGCTTTCTGCAAGACCGCCGCTTTTTTTACCGGCGCCGTTGGAGCCTTCACTGGGAGCGGCATCCTTTTGTGGGTTTCGGGTTTCGTTGGAGGAGTCGCAACTGGTGACAGATGCGGCCGCGTGGTGTCGCCGTAAAGCGTGTACAGATTGCGCAGATATTTCCTGAGACGAGAAGGTCTCCCCATGATCTTTTCCGGCACACGGTCTGAGATAAGGTGGGCGAAGAATAAGTACACTCCGACCATTAAAGGGTTGAAATCGTGCCCAGAATCCACCCCAGTCACCTTGATGAGCGGATGGCCTTTCTCATTTCGCTCCGTGCGGAGATGAAGCTTCGCAGCTCCCTCTCCCAGCGAAAAGGAAAGTCCGATCTTTCTCTCATCGTCCACAGCGGGATCGAAAAGGAGAATGAGTGTATCCCGCTCCGACGATGAGAGTCCACGAGATTCACTTTGCGAGCTTTCTTTCACCAGAGACTGATTCATTCAATGACTCCTTTGTGTTCAAATTCACTTTGTAGGTTACAAAGTGAAACTCATCCATATTCTGCATTACAATACTACTTTTGTCAAAAGTTGTTTATTTAGGTAAGTCCGAAGCTTCTGCAGTAGTGCCACCACTTTTCCTCAAAAGTTCGCTTATATGAAGTCTATTCTTTTCTCCGTAATCAATTTCTACTTCAAGAAATGGTATTACTTTTACCGGCATCCTTTTCATAATAGCGTGTCTAAGATCGCTTCTCATTCTTTTGGCGAAGTTAATTGCAGATTCTTCCTTGCTTTCTGGAAGCACTGTTATAAAAATAGTTCCATGTTTCATGTCTCCGGATACTTCAGCTCGTGTGACTGTGATCATAGAAGATCCTGAGGACTCACGCTGAAAGAAATCCTGAGCGATGGCTAGAACTTCAAGACCGACTTGTATTTGTCTTTTTGTTTGTGGTTTATTTGCTTCTACTTTCATAATATGTATAAATGGTCGATAGCTGATAGTCGAATGTCGATGGTGCTGACCCATGACCATCGACTCTGGATTAGATTTTCATCTTCTCAATTTCAACTGCAGTCAATATATCATTGGGAACCATATCGATTTTACTTTCGACTTGCAGACCGCAATCATTTCCCTCATTTACTAGATCAACCTTAATTTTCTGGGATTGAAGCTCGATAACTTTTCCTCTTCCCAATTCAACACCGCGACGACTAATTTTAACCACCGCATCTATTTTTATTTTTCCAGTTTCTACGTGGCCCCCGATAACATGCTTATCTTTTTGAGAGCTGAAGGTTCTTATTATCTTTAATGTACCTAAAATATTTTCCTTTTCTTCGTAAGGCAGGCGGCTTTCTATTACAGTATCAAACCATTCGGATAGTTTATAAATGATATCAAATATCTGTGGAACCACATTAAATCTTTCAGCCTGGACGAGAGCCATCGGTTCTACTTTTACTCCAAAGCCGATTACTACTACTTTTTCATCAGATGATGCAGACATTAAATCTCCTTCAGTAATAGTTCCTATCCCTTGATGAATTATCTTTATTTTTATATCTTCTGTTTCTCTCTTCATTAATTCTTGTATAACAGCTGAAAGCGTTCCTAGAGAATCAGCTTTAACTATTACCGGAACAACAACCTTTGCATTTCTGTATACTTTCGGGTCTACTGCTATTTCCTTAACTTCATTTCCTTTCGCTTCTTCTCTAGCTTTTTCTATTTCTTTTTTATCTTTCGAACTTATGAAAATTGCTCCGGCGATAGGAGATTCATCGAAGCCTGTAACTTTAATAGGCTGGCCGGCGTGTGGTTCCTTTATGAGTAATCCTCGGAAGTTTTCTATTATCCTGATAGGCGACATCGCAGTGCCGGCTAAGATCGCCCCGCTTGGTGGAAGCGTTCCATCTTTTATTATTAAGCTGGCAGAAATACCTCGCTTTTGATCTACGAAACTTTCAAGTACAAATCCTGAAGCGTTTTTCGACAAATCGGCTTTAAGTTCGTTTACTTCAACTAAAAGAATGAGGGTTTCAAGAAGAAAGTCTATTCCTTGGCCAGTTTTCGCGCTTATTTCAACGCAGGGAATTTCACCTCCATATCCTTCAATATAAATTCCATTCTCTACAAGAGAGTTTTTTGTCTTTTGAATATCCGCACCTGGTTTGTCTATCTTATTTATAGCAACGACAAAGGGGAGTTTATTTTCAGCAATAGTTTTCCACGCTTCTAGTGTTTGAGCTTTCACCTGGTCTTCAGCAGAAACCATCAATATCGCTAAGTCGGCAATTTCTACACCTCGTTCGCGCATTGATTGAAATGCCGCATGTCCTGGAGTGTCTAAGAAAGTAATCGGCATTATTCTTCCGTCTGTTAGCTTGTGCTCTACTTCATATGCTGAGATTCTTTGTGTGATACCGCCAGCCTCACTCTCTACGACGTTTGATTTGCGGATGTAGTCAAGAAGGGACGATTTTCCATGATCAACATGCCCAAGTACTGCTATTACCGGCTGACGAGGAACAAGCTTTGATTTTTCTTCTTTCGGCATAATTATCGCACAATTATACCATGTTTCCCTTGTTTTTTATAGGTTAGTCGATAGATCGCGGCAAGTAGTTGATATCACTCATAAAACATTTGATATCGTCAAACGGCTATCCACTAATTCCATGCTCCTTCTTGCTCTCGTTTATTACCTGTATCTCTTCTTCTGTAAGATCATATGAACTTTTATATTTTTCTATAGGTTTTGCAAATGTGTTTATTCGATCATTTGAATGAAGGGAAGTTATGATCACCCCATTTCCTTCCTCATTTAGTAGTGCTACAGAAAAACTTTGATTAGATCCATGAGATTCAAATGCTTTATAGCGAATTACTTTTGCATTTCTTATGGAATGAGACACTTTTTTATCTAACAATTCGGAATGCTCTAGAATTAGTTCGTTGGTCTTTTTAATCTGTTCGGCGCTTTCAATATTTTTCTTAATTATTGATTCTAAAGATATTCCTGATTCTCCGCTGGTGAACTTATGTATTTTTAAATGTAAATATATCGTATAAATAAGAACAATAATTAAAGCAACTGAAAGTGCGATTGATGGGTAGTGGGTTACATAGCCGAAATAGGAAGACATAAAATTATTTAACAATTTTAGCATTTCGCGCCTCTGCGCTCAATACGTCCTCGCTCGCGCTCGGTTGCACATTCACATTGCTATGTTCAGTATTTCCTCACCTCCGTTCGTCAACACATTCGCAGTACTCTGCTCAGTACCTTCGTCGTTCTCACTCCTCGACACATTCGCGCTCAGCCCTTCAGCTGCCGCTTCAGGACCTACAGCTCGTTAGCTTCCGGTATCTTCGCAGCCAAGCTGCTTCTACAATTTTGCTGGGGATAAGTAATTGACAAAGAATCATGATATTGACACACTTAAGGTGTTCAAGATGGTCGGCAAGCAGCTAAGGCTGCAAGGGAGCCGCAAGAGGTCAGCTCGGGGTGATCCCCGAGCTGACCCATAAACTGATGACCCCTCCCTAATTACACGTTTTGTAATTAGGGAGGGGGAATCGGTTTTTTTATTTTCCCTCCGTTAATAATTAGGGGGCAAAAATAGGTAGATCTACCACCGGATTTTACCCACTTGACAAGTTTTGAGGCGGTGGTAGGATTCAAGATGAACTACTAAGCAAGGTAGAAATCGAAAGCTTTCCAACCCGCCGCTCGAAAGGGTGGCAAACACGGAGGTGCACATGACCAGCAGTCTGCACGAAAAGCCGGACAAGGCGCGCGGTTCCATGGGCCACGAAGTGGCCGCTAAAAGCCGCAATCACAACAGCAGCAAGAAGCACGACTTCGTCGACACCTCGATCGCCGCGGGCAACACTGGATTCCACCGCGCCGGCGCGACCAGGGCATCGAAGTGAGCAGGCATTTCGCGAAGTACAACATCGCCAAGGTCGGCGACGGCGGGCACGCGATCGGCGCGGCGAAGACTCTCGGCGACGAGTAGCCTTCCGCCGCGACGAGGAACCGATGAGTAAAGAAACAAAACTCGTCGGCTCATCACGATCGGTGCAACGGAAGGACAATAGCCGTGCGTAAGGTAGAAGTACCGCAACAGCAGTCTTCTAAAACGCCTTCCAAACAACGAAAGGAACTACGATGAAATTGAAATCGATCGGCCAACAGCTCGGTGCAACGAATACCTCTGCAAATCATGCGATGGCGAGCTCGAGCGGCGGCGTGCGCCACGACGGCGGCACCAATGCGAAGATGAGTTCCGGCCAGCACACCGCGCTCGGCGTCGACAGTGGCAATCCGGGCGACTCGCCCGGCAACGCGACGTAAAGCTCGAAGCTCGGCGCCGGCTAGCCCGCGCGCGTCCATGGCTTAGCCATTGCGCGCCGGCTGCGTGCCGAAATACCTGACGGGGCAATCGCCCCGTCAGTAACCCCAACGACTACCCTAGCAGTACAAGCAGTACGGGGTAGTCTTTTTTTATATTTGAGTCTAAAAATCATTCATTTTTTCACCATTGACAAAGAAGGTGTAGGTGGTATGCTTCTTTCTGTATCATCTTGATAAACTCTCTATGAGGAACAACGATGTATCGAGAACCTCCGCAGCTTATGGCCATGCAGCTCCACACTGGTACGACGATCTCTGCGACTAATCCGACGACGAACCACGAAGGCGCCCCGTCCGGAAGCGGTGCGTCCGTGGGCGATGCTCACATCGCCGGTGGCAATCCGGGCGACTCGCCCGGCAGCGCGGCGTAGAAAACCAAGCCGGCGCCAGCTGGCCCGCAATGGCTGAGCCTTGCGGGCTTAGGTGCCTGTTCTAATATTCGCGTCATCGATGTGCGCTTGCGCGTGGGAACGCCCCTCGCGCCGCGACAGACGGTTTCGCGTCTACCCGGCTCCCACCCATGGAAGCCACCAACGCGAGAGGTTATCTCGCAAACCCAGGTCCTCGCGGGCCTGGGTTTTTTATTTTGTAAAAAGTATTTTCTTACTGTAGGATTAATGTTATGAATTTTCTCGCAAATTTTTTTAATAAGAAAGTGAGCAGAGTGTATTTAGATCACGCGGGGTCTACTCCGATATTTTCCGGAGCGCTTAATGCACTTCGGGTTTCATCTTTAATTTATGGGAATCCATCCGGAATTCATAAGGAAGGAGTTCAATCAGGGCTTCTTTTAGATAAAGCACGAGCAATATGCGGACGATTACTTAACGCTCATGCATATGAAATATATTTTGTAGGTTCCGGAACCGAGAGCTGTAATTTGGCGATCCTTGGAACGTATGAATCTTTTATAAAAGATAATCCGGGAAAAGTTCCGCATATTATTACTACTGAAATAGAGCATCCTGCAGTATTAGAAGCAATTAGGTTTTTAGAAAAGAAGCGGCTCGTGAATGTTACTTATTTAAAAACATATGAAGATGGAATAGTTAAATTAAATGATTTTAAAGAAGCGCTGACCCCTGAAACTATTTTAGTAAGTGTGATGTATGCGAATAACGAGATCGGAACTATTCAGCCGATAAAAGAAATCGGAAGAGCACTGGACGAATGGAAAAAAGAAAATGGAAAAACATTCACGTCTTATCCATACTTTCACACCGACGCGTGCCAAGCAGGAAACTATTTAAGTTTAGACGTCGTAAGGCTTCGAGCCCACATGATTACAGTAAATTCTAGCAAGGTATATGGGCCTAAAGGCATTGCGCTTCTTTATAAAAGAGAAGGAATAAAAGTTGATCCGATAGTTCATGGAGGCGGACAGGAAAGAGGTTTAAGAAGCGGCACAGAAGATGCATCTTCGGCGTATGCTTTCTCTATTGCTTTAGAAGAAGCGGTGAGGCTAAGAGAAACAGAGTCCGAAAGATTAAGGGAGCTGCGAGATTATTTTAAGGAGAAAGCAGAAAAAGAAATTCCCGCTATAAAGTTTTATGGAGCATGGGATATCTATAAGTCGAGAGTCGATATCCCGCAGTTAGTAGAAAGTGGAAAGTGGAAAGTGGGAGAAAGTCTACACGCTACACTCTACGCACTACACTCTGAACTCCGGTTGCCCAATAATATTAACTGCCGCATACCAGGGATAACGAGCGAGGAGATGATTTTGCGATTGGACGCAAAAGGGTTTGCTATTTCACATAAATCTGCGTGTGCATCTTCTGAGACCGATGGGAGTTATGTTATAATTTCTTTAGGAGAAAGTGAGATGGCGGCGAAAGAAAATCTCCGAATAACTCTGGGAAGAACAACTGCAAAAAAAGATATGAATGATCTAGTTATGGCCATGAAAGAAATTGCAGAGAAATATGTAAAGAAAATTGAATCATAGGGAGAAGATTATAAATTAAATATAAATAATATGTACACAGCAAAAGACTTTTCAAGTCTGCTTGGGATTCCAGGATTTAGTGACACACTACTTAATAATCACTTCACTCTTTATCAGGGATATGTGACGAATACGAATAAGCTGGCTGATTTAATGAAAACTTGTGAACCAGGATCTCCTGAATTTAATGAACTTCATCGAAGATTCGGATGGGAATGGAATGGCATGAGACTTCATGAACTTTATTTTGGAAATATGGTAAAAGGAGGAGTGCAATTAAGCGACAGAACTCTTAAGAAAAAAATTGAAGAATGCTGGGGTTCGGTTGAAAATTGGCAAAAGGAATTCGTAGGGATGGGAATGATTCGAGGAATAGGGTGGGTGATACTCGCTCATGATAAATCAACGGGAAAATTATTTAACGTATGGATTAATGAGCATGATACGGGCCATTTAGCTGGGGCAACACCGCTGCTTGTAATGGATGTATTTGAGCATGCTTTTATGATTGATTACGGACTAAAGAGGGCGGATTATGTGAATGCGTTTATGTCATACATCGATTGGCATAATGTAGAAGAACGACTCTAAGCTTGTTATTTGTTCCATATACTTTGTTGCAGAATATTTTTAATCGTTAACGTACGTTCATGTACGTCTCCTCATAAAAATATTCTACGCCTCGTATCTGGAAACAAATCCCTGCGCTTAATAAATATAAAAAAGAAAAAGCGGCGTCGGTGACGCCGCTTTTTCCACAACGGCGGTGATTTCACTGTCGTGGTCTATTGATGAGAAGGCCGATCACGATGCCCACGAGAAATACGAGAAGCATCATCCCGGCGGGGCTAGCGGCTACCCAATTGAGATGGGCGAGGCCATTTGCGATCTTGTGGAGTAAGTACAAGCCGGGCCAGGCGATCGCCGCGAGAACGACCAGGACGATGACAATCCATACTGCGATAGCCATAGCCCATATTTTTGCTTCCGTCAATGCTATGTCAGCCTTCAGCATAAGGGTTATCCTTCTATCCAAATCCAGCAAGCGCTGGCACCATCTTACTCTACTATATATACTACTATATGTCAAGTTGACCGAGGCTCTGGAATTTGTCATTGTGGATATATACCGACGCGATTGAATGAAAGAAATGATTGAACTCAGAATGAAATTATCTTGTATTTGAAATTGTATTATTATTATTATTATTATTGCTTATCCTGTCACAACTGCTTGACGCACCTGTTATACTGTATAGATGAGAGAGATGATTGTATTTGCTGCACGGCCCTTAATTTATTGAAAAATTTATTGAAATCTGAATTTGTGTTTGCTACACGCTATCCGCTACTAGCTACACGCTGAACCATTATGCCCCCATCATTTAATAACTTCACAACAAAAGCCAAAGAAGTAATAAGAAAAGCCCACGAGTTTGCTATTGAACGTGGCCAAAATCAGGTAAGCCCGCTACATCTTATGGGGGCTCTTCTTACGCAAGACGAATCTCTCGTTCATGCGATTTTGGAGCGTTTAGAAATAGACATCGTTCATTTAACAGACAGCATCGTGGATGCTATTGAAGTTCCTGGAGCTTCTGCAACCATGAGCCCGTCGTATCAGATGTATTTAACTCCAGAACTTGCGCAGATACTCGAAACTTCACTAAAAGTAGCGCAAGGACTCGGGGACGAATTTGTATCAACTGAACATCTCTTTATTTCAATACTTGAATCTCCTTCACAGGCAAGAGAAATACTTGCTCGGTTTAGAATTGACCGCGAACAAGCAGTTCATATATTAGAAGAGCTTCGTTCACAAAACATAACAGAAGCACAAGGCCCGAAGAAAAATAAAGCTATTGCAAAATATACTCGTAACTTTACCGATCTTGCTCGCAAAGATAAATTAGATCCAGTTATTGGACGCGACACGGAAATCATGCGGCTTATGCAGATTCTTTCACGACGCACAAAAAATAATCCTATATTAATCGGAGACGCGGGTGTGGGAAAGACTGCGGTAGTAGAAGGGCTTGCTATCCGAATGGCTAAAGGAGATGTGCCGGACAGTTTGAAAAATAAAGATTTAGTTTCACTTGATCTTGGAATGCTTATAGCCGGAACTAAATTCCGCGGAGAATTCGAAGAAAGATTAAAGGCCATCATGAAAGAAATCGAGAGATCAGAAGGAGCTATCATTTTATTTATCGATGAAATTCACACCATTGTAGGTGCAGGTGCTACTGAAGGCTCGGCGGATGCAGCAAACTTGCTTAAGCCAGCTCTTTCTCGCGGAGAGTTGCGAGCAATCGGTGCCACAACTTTAAAAGAATATCAAAAACATATTGAAAAAGATCCAGCGCTTGCTCGACGCTTCCAGCCGGTCTTCGTAGAAGAGCCAAATGAAGAAGATGCGCTTGCAATTCTTAGAGGTCTTAAAGAAAAATATGAATTATTCCACGGCGTTCGCATTACAGATGATGCGCTGATTTCTGCAGTTAACCTTTCTACCAGATATATCACTAACAGATTCCTTCCGGATAAAGCGATTGATTTAATAGATGAAGCGGCTAGTTCTCTTCGCATTGCGCTAGAAAATAAGCCAGTAGTATTAGACGAGGCTCACAGAAAGATAATGCGTTTGGAAATCGAGAAAGAAGCTCTTACAAAAGAATTGATGGAGAATAAAGAATCAGATAGCTCGACTAAGAAACGCGTAGATTCTATTGAAGAAGAAATTGCAAATATAAAAGAGAAAACGCATGAGCTAGAACTAAAGTGGAAGAATGAAAAGAAAACACTTAATGAAATCGGCGAAATTAAAAAATCTCTTGAATCACTTCGCACTGAAGCAGATAATGCAGAATTGCGGGCGGATTTGACTCGCGTGGCGGAGATTCGATATGGACAGATTCCAGATTTGACCAAAGAACTTAATGAGCGATTGGATAAATTAAAGAAGCTTCAAAAGAATAGAAGAATCCTTAAAGAAGAAGTGAGTGAAGAAGAAATAGCTTCAGTGGTAGCCAGATGGACTGGCATACCAGTTGTGAGAATGCTTGAGGAAGAGCAGGAAAAGCTTTCACATATGGAAGATGTGCTTGGTAAACGAGTGGTGGGCCAAAGAGATGCGATTACGAAGATTAGCGGCGCTGTAAGACGAAGCCGTGCGGGAATTAATGACCCAGGACGACCTATCGGATCATTTATGTTCTTAGGTCCTACGGGAGTCGGAAAGACAGAGCTTACGAAGGCGCTGGCTTCATTCATGTTTAATGATGAAAAAGCGTTGATCAAAGTGGACATGAGTGAATATATGGAGAAGCATTCCACAAGCAAGTTAATCGGTGCGCCTCCAGGTTACGTTGGTTATGAAGAGTCGGGTTATTTAACAGAGGCTGTGCGACATCGACCGTATGCAGTAATTTTATTTGATGAAATTGAAAAAGCGCACCCAGAAGTATTTAATATTCTTCTTCAGGTATTAGACGAAGGAAGGTTAACGGACAGCAAGGGAAGAGTGGTGAATTTCAAAAATACCATTATAGTTATGACTTCAAATATAGGAAGCCAATACATTCAAAAGATGGAACAGATCGGATTTGCAAATCACGTAGGAGGAAGCGAGTATACGCAAGTGAAGGATCGCGTGATGGATGCACTTAAAGAATTCTTTAAGCCTGAATTCTTAAATAGATTAGATGAGACCATCATATTTGATGTGCTATCAAAAGATGAGATTAGGCAGATTGTGGGATTACAAGTCGATGTGCTTGCTAAGAGACTTCTTGAAAAAGAAATTGTGCTTGAAGTAACAGACGAAGTAGTTACTCATATAATGGAAAAATCATTTGATCCGCACTTCGGAGCTAGACCAATAAAACGATACATGCAGACTACTATCTTAAATAAAATAGCTCTTCTTATGCTTGCGAAGAAATTTGGAAAGGGCGGAGTAGCACATGTTTACTTAGATAAGAAAGGGGAGATCGAAGTGGACGCGAAAAGATCGAAAAAAATCCCAAGTCCTATCGTGACCAGTGAACCAGTAGAAAAGAATTAATAACAAATTAAAAGGACCCAAGTGGTTCTTTTAATTTCATGTGCGTAGGGCTGGATTTGAACCAGCGAAGCCCGAAGGCGACAGATTTACAGTCTGTTGTGATTGACCACTCCACCACCTACGCAAGTAGCAATATGTTATCATAAAAAGGGGTCTATGTTAAGGCATTATGCTATGATTTATGTATGATAAAATCTCTAATTTTAGGAGGGGGATGCTTCTGGTGTGTTGAACATGATTTAAAGGAGGCTATAGGTGTGATGTCAGTTATTTCTGGATATTCTGGCGGAGATACCACAACGCCTACTTATGAAAATCACAAAGGCCACCGAGAGGTAGTTTTGGTGGAATATGTCGACGAGGGAGGCCGAGGAGATGCTGAGGACAGCAGTCCGAATGTAAAAGGAGGAGTCACAAGCTATAAAAAGCTTCTGCAATTTTTTATAGACCACATTGATCCCATAGATGATGGAGGTCAGTTTGCAGATCGTGGTGAAAGTTATAAAACTGCAATCTTTTATGAAAGTGAAGAAGAAAAACGCATCGCAGAAAATGTAATCCAAGAATTAGATTATTCGAAAGTTTATGATAAGCCGGCCGTTATAGAAATTCTTCCTAGAAAAGAATTTTATAAAGCGGAGGAATATCATCAGAATTATGCAGAAAATAATCCAACACACTATAATGCGTATAGGGTAGGAAGCGGTCGCGATTCTTTCGTGAACAGAACCTGCCAAATACGTGAAGAAAAGAAAATTAATTGGAAGGAATAAGAATTTTCTTCCTGTTATACTTGAGTGTATGAGAATAGCGGTAACAGGACCACAGAACACAGGGAAAACTTCATTCATTGAAGATTTTTTAAAGGAATTTCCAAACTATCAGACTCCTGAAAAAACACACAGAGATATTGTAAAAGAGAAAGGTTTAAATATAAATCAACTTACTACCCTTGAGACCCAGAAAGAAATAAGGGATTACCTTTTTGAGCAAATGCGGCAAAATACCGAGCATAACGTAATATTTGATAGATGTATGGTAGATAATTATGTTTATACGTATGTGCAGTACGAAGCGGGTAATATTCCAAAGTGGTTCGTGGATGAGACAGAAACCTTCCTGAAAGATACACTACAAACAGTAGACATGTATTTATTTATCCCAACAGCTCTATCTGTACCTTTGGTTAATAAAGGCACGAGAGATTTAGATAAATCATATATAGACAATGTAAATAATAATTTTTTAAAAGTATTATTCGATCTGGCACGGAAAAATAATATAACTATTAAAGTTATTTCAGGTTCACGAGAAGAGCGCATCGCGCAAGTTAGAAAGTTAATTTAGCTTATTTCTCCAATAATTCCTTACTGGAAACTTGTAACTACAACCTGTAAACTGTTTTAATGGATATAGAAGAAAGAAAAAAACAATTATCAGATGAAGAAAAGAAAGTTTTGCTTGAAGGCGGAACAGAAACACCTTTTACAGGAGCGCTTCTAAATGAAAAAAGAGAGGGTAGGTTTTTATGTAAAGTATGTGGAACTCCGCTATTCTCATCTGACACGAAATTTGATTCTGGAACTGGGTGGCCTTCATTTGATATAGCGCTTCCCGGAGCTATTGAGTATGTAGACGATACTAAATTGGGAATGAAGAGAACAGAAGCTAGGTGCGCTCTATGCCATTCCCACTTAGGCCATGTTTTTGATGACGGACCAACTGAGACAGGCAAGCGATATTGCATGAATTCAGTGTGTTTGGATTTTGAAGAAAATAAATAGTAAACTAAAAACATGAGTACGATTTTCACTAAAATTATAAATGAAGAAATCCCGGGATATAAAATATACGAAGATGAGGATGTTTGTGCTTTTTTAGATATTAACCCAATACAAAGAGGGCATACATTGGTAGTGCCGAAAATAGAAGTTGATGATTTATTTGATCTGCCGGAGGATGTATATCTCAATCTAATGAGCGCTTGTAAAGACATCTCCCAACTTTTAAAGAAAAAATTAAATTCTGCAAGAATCGGGGTTATAGTTGATGGTTATTTAGTTCCACATGCACATATACATTTAGTTCCGACTACCGGGCCTTATCAAATTGATGAAAGGAATCAAACTCCAGCAACAGAAGAAGAATTAAAAGAAGTACAGGCATTACTAACATCTACAAAATAAAATCTATAACTATCCATTATGAATTTCCGAGACAAAATAAATAAAATCGTAGCGACTATTCCTAAAGGAAAGACGATGACTTATAAAGAGGTCGCTACAAAAGCCGGCCATCCAGGTGCATCGCGAGCGGTGGGAAATTTAATGAGCAAAAATTTTGATTTAAATATTCCATGCCACAGAGTTATAAGAAGTGATGGAAAAATTGGGAATTATAATAGGGGAGGAAGCAAAGCTAAACTTACCCTTTTGAAGTCAGAGGGGGCCATAAACTAAATATTAGATTGTAGATTTTAGATAAATCCAAAAAAATACATAAGCCATTAGACATTAACCTGTAGATGTTGGATAATTAGAGAGTCCTGCATCATCTATAATCTAAAATCTAATTCCATGATTTACATTCTAATCAGAACAGCCGCAGTTTTAATAGCCAGCTATATCACCAAAGTTGGGGTTCCGATTGTTTTAGCATGGAGCACGGGGCTTACTGCATTATTGGTAGCAATAGTTCTCGCCGTGGTTAACCATACTCTTAAGCCAGTACTTCACATTGTTTCTCTTCCGATCACCATTCTTACTCTCGGGCTGTTTTCTTTTGTAATAAATGGATTAATGGTCCTTCTCGCCAGCTCTATCGTTCCAGGATTTCATATCCCATCTTTACTTATGGCAATTTGGTTTTCAATAGTGCTCTCAATAATAAACTGGGTATTGCATGTATTTGAATAATTTTAGCTGTTTACCTTTTTTAGAAAGTCCGATTCAGAATCATTCTCTAATAATTCGTCGGCTTCCTGCAGGTCTTCCACGTTTTCTTGAATTTCTTCGACATTTTCTTGAATGTCTTCCATATCTTCTTGAATACCCTCAACGTCTTCCTGAATTTCTTCTACATCTTCTGCTATTTCTTCAACTCCCTCCGCAATATCTTCAACATCTTTTTCAACGCTGGCGAGAGCTTTTGCCTGATGATTTACACTGATCTGGATAAAGATAGAAAGGTAAATAGCTTCGAGCGACACTATTGTTGTAAGAACCAGAAGAACGCGATCGAAATTAACTCCTAAAAAAACCAAAACAAATGCCCCTATAAAAAGAAGGGTATGAACTATAACTGAGGCGACTGATCCAACCGCCCGAGTTATGGAAAGGGCTATATTTTCAAGGTCATTTTCCCGGGGATCTTTCATAAATTTTACTATAACATATAAAGTGTTAGAATGGCCGGATGATAGCAACAATCTTGGCAATAGTCGGCCTTATCATTTTAATAGTTATATTTGGGGGTTTATATTTAGTTTATTCTCTTATAAGTAAAAGTAATCACATGAATGAAACCAAAACAAAAGCACTTGATGTATTTGTTTATTTAGGAATAGTTATAACCTTAGTAGTCAGTGTGACGAATCTTTTACAAATGATATTTGCGGCAATTGATAAAAGATTCCCGGATATTATTTCAGGGTATCAGTATGCGGATATTTATAATAGCGATATAAGACTTGCCATTGCATCTCTTGTCGTTATGTATCCCGTTTACCTGCTTCTTTCATGGTTTGTTGCGCGCGATATAAATAAATTTATATATAAAAGAGATTTACCAGTGCGAAGACTTATGATTTATGCAGCGCTGTTTATTACCATATGTACTTTAATAGGGACGCTTGTTTCTATAATTTATACGTATTTAGGAGGCGAGCTATCTGTGCGTTTCGGATACAAGGCTCTCGCGGTATTTGTAGTGGCTCTAGCTGTATTTGCCTACTATTTCTACTCTCTAAGGAGAGATTATGCTGTTAAGACCGTTGCTCCGGTTATTTCCACTATAATCGCTACGATTCTTGTAATATGGGCTGTGGCGTGGAGTGTTATAACAATTGGCTCTCCAGCAGAAATGAGAGCAAAGAAGTTAGACAATACTCGTCTCTCGGATTTATCGCGTATTCAGCAAGAAGTTTATACTCGTTTCCAGACGACAGAAAAACTTCCCCAAACAACAGATGATCTTAATAACTCATTTGCCGGCTACACAGTACCCGCAGATCCTGTTACAAAGGAATCTTATACATATAAAGTGATTCAGCAGCCAGTAATAAAAATGAATTACACATTAAATAAGAAAGAACTTGTAACTCCAGCCATCTTCGAAATATGCGCCACATTTGATACTGTTCGTGAGTATGACAACAGAGGTATGAATGTGCCTCTGGCAAAGAGCGTAGCAACAGACAGTTTCTACTCGGTGTCAAATTATTATTACGAAGGGGACCAATCACCCTTTTGGAATCACGGCACAGGAGAAACATGTTTCAAGAGAATTATTGATGCATCGATGTATTCCGGCGTAAGATAAGTTTAAAATTCATAAATAAAAGCACTCATACATAATAGGTGCTTTTGTTTATGATTGGCATTTGTTAGTATAGTAATATGAAATCCTATGATCACGAGAAGATAGACAAAGAGCTTGAAAAAAAGTGGCAAGAAAGTGGCATATACAAAACAAAAGAATTTCCAGAAAGTAAAAAGGTCTATATTTTGGACATGTTCCCGTATCCCTCTGGCGAAGGTTTGCATGTAGGCCATCCTAAGGGTTATATAGCAACAGATATTTACTCTAGATTTAAAAGGATGAACGGATTTGATGTACTTCATCCAATGGGCTGGGACGCTTTCGGACTTCCAGCAGAACAATTTGCTTTAAAAAATAAGGTTCATCCGCGCGCTGCTGTTGAAAAAAATATAGCCAATTTTAAGAGCCAGCTTGCAAATATTGGACTAGATTATGACTGGTCTCGAGAAATAAATACCACAGATCCGGAATTTTATAAGTGGACCCAATGGATTTTTACTAAGATGTATGAGAAGGGTCTTGCATATGAATCAAACGAGCCAATTAACTGGTGCCCGACATGTAAAACTGGTTTGGCAAATGAAGATGTGGAAAATGGGGAATGTGAACGATGCCATACCCCTGTAGAGAAAAAGCCCATTCGCCAGTGGGTGCTTAAAATCACAGATTATGCTGACAGATTAATTAAAGATTTAGATGAGCTTAATTGGCCGGAAGGAATTAAACTTGCTCAAAAGAATTGGATAGGCAAATCTGAGGGAGCTGAGTTTACTTTTAATCTTACAGGGATATCTGGCCAGCACCACGGAGAGCATAATGTAAAAATATTTACTACGCGTTCTGATACTATATTTGGCGTGACGTATGTAGCGATATCTCCTCTACTTGCTAATAGCTGGCTTAATATGGGATGGAAGGCAAATGCGGATGTAAAGAGTTTTATAGATGAATTGCTTGAAGAGCGAAAAATAACCGAAAAAGATTATTCAATTATTCCTGAGAAAAAAGGAATATTTACAAATATCTACGCACAAAACCCAGCAAATGGAGAGAAAGTTCCTGTATGGATAGCTAATTATGTTTTAGGAGGGGTGGGCACAGGTGCAATTATGGCGGTACCAGCTCACGATGAGAGGGATTTTGAATTTGCAAAGAAATATAATTTGCCGATAAAAGAAGTGATACGCCCTTATGTTATAGACACAGTAAATTCTCCAAGAGATGATAAAAAGACCGTTACCAGGACTAATGTGCATGCTATTGTTTATGATCCTAAAAATAAGAAGTATTTAATTTTAAGAAATCAAAAGCATGGATGGGATACGGTCGTGATCGGGGGAATAGAAGAGGGTGAAGACCTTATAGAAGCTGCAAAGAGAGAGATAAAAGAAGAGACTGGATATATTGATATTGAATTTAAGAGGAAGTTAGGAGATCCGGTTCAAGCAGGATATTTCGCCGCTCATAAAGATGAAAATCGCATTTCGATTAGTACCGGACTTTATTTTGAACTTATAGGAGATACCCAAGTGCCTATAGCAGAAGATGAAGGAAATGAAATACTTTGGATTGATGAAAAAGATTTTGTTCCTGGAAAGATGATTAATTCAGAACTTCCTTTTTGGCTTGAAAGATTGAAGTTCAAGCAAGACTTTGCATATACCGGTACTGGGATAGTTGTTAATTCAAATCAGTATGATGGAATGGAAAGCGGTGATGCTAAGGAAAAGATTGTAAATGATTTAGGGGGGGTTAAAGTAAAAAAATATAAACTGGAAGACTGGGTCTTTGCCCGACAAAGATACTGGGGAGAACCATTTCCTGTGGTCCGTGACGAAGAAGATAAAGTATATATGGTAGATGATAGCGAGCTTCCTGTTATATTGCCGGAAGTCGAAAGTTATGAGCCTACCGGTAACGGTGAATCTCCTTTGGCAGATATAAAAGAATGGGTCGAAGTAAAGGGATTTATAACGGAAGAAGGGAAATTCAAGTCATCTCCTGAAGGAAAGATTTTTAAGAGAGAAACAAATACCATGCCGCAATGGGCTGGGTCATCTTGGTATTATTTAAGATTCGCAGATCCGCATAATACAAATACGCTTATTGATAAGAGCATTGAAAAAGCATGGCTTCCTGTAGATGTTTATGTGGGAGGGGATCATGCGACAAGGCATCTGATATATGCAAGGTTCTGGCATAAGTTCTTATATGATATTGGCGTAGTATCTACAATTGAACCATTTTCACGATTAGAATTCCTGGGTTTTATATTGGCGGAAGACGGAAGGAAGATGAGTAAGAGATGGGGAAATGTTATCAACCCTGATGATGTGGTCAAGGAATATGGAGCAGACACTCTCAGGGTCTATGAAATGTTTATGGCGCCTTTTGATCAAACAGCCTCTTGGAGCACTACGAGCATCAAGGGATCAGATAAGTTTCTAGACAGAGTATTTGCCTTAAAGGGAAAAATAGCGGGAGAAAGTGAAGTTCAATCGATGCTTCATAAAACCATAAAGAAAGTCGGAGAAGATATCGAAAGCTTTAAATTTAACACTGCTGTATCTCAAATGATGATTCTTGTAAATGAAATGGAGAAGGCCTCTTTTACAAAAGAAGATTATATTTCGCTTCTTAAGATACTTGCCCCTTTTGCTCCCCATATCACGGAATATATTTGGGGGGAGATGGGGGAAAGTGCCTCTGTTCATAAGAGTAATTGGCCGAAGTATGATGAAAAGTTCTTAATGGAAGAAATAGTTACGATAACTCTCCAGATAGGAGGAAAAATGAGAGGAACGTATGAAATTCCTCGGGATTCTGATGAAAAGACGGCCCTAGAAGGAGCCCAAAAACACGAAATATACCAAAAGTATGTTGGGGATAAGATTCCTGAAAAGGTAATTTACGTGCAAAATAGGCTTATAAATATAGTGATTTGACTAATTTGGCAAGTTATAGTAGAATAGAAGCACGTTAAATAGTAATAATAATTATGTCTAGTATCACTTTCAAGCCAAAAACCGTTTCAAAAAAGCTTCTAACGACGCTTAATCCGCGAACTCGAGAGATCGTGGTTAATCGTTATGGTCTAGAAGGAGAGAATCGCATGACCCTCGAAGCCATCGGTAAGACTTATGACATTACTCGTGAGCGAGTTCGTCAGATTGAAAACTTCGCTCTTTCTACAATTAAGAAATCTAAGGAATATAGAGAACATCAATTCATATTTGAAGAACTTAAGAAAATCGTCAAGGAGCTTGGCGGTGTAGTTTCAGAGGAACACCTCATGAAACATATTTCTAAAGATCCTGTAGTTCAAAACCATATCAATCTTTATTTAGCATTAAGCGATGAATTTAAAAAGCATAAGGAAGATGACGCTTTTAAGTATCACTGGACTATTGATGAAAAAACAGCCACGAATGTACGAGAGGCTTTAAATAAGTTATACAGCTCTATCAGTGAGAAAGATTTAGTTACGGAAGAAGAGATTTTCAATCGATTCATGACACATCTATCTGATCTTATTTCTGAATATAAAGGTAACAAAGAAGTTATTTACAGATATTTAGCGCTTTCTAAGGTGATAGGTAAAAATCAGTTAAATGAATGGGGAAGAACTTCATCTCCTCATGTTAAAGCTCGAGGAATTAAAGATTATGCATACTTAATAATGCGCCGCCG
The DNA here is from genome assembly GCA_028286645.1 of Candidatus Nomurabacteria bacterium. Taxonomy (GTDB): domain Bacteria; phylum Patescibacteriota; class Minisyncoccia; order Phycocordibacterales; family UBA5272; genus UBA11704. Next base: position 329,280 of record JAQBRF010000004.1, on the reverse strand, counting down.
AGGAGAGCCCATGCACTTTAAGGAAGTTGCTTTGGAAATTAATAAAACCTTTGGAAAGAAGGCTCATGTTGCAACCTGCCATAACGAGCTTATTAAGGATCCTCGCTTTGTTTTAGTGGGGCGTGGAATGTATGGTCTTAAAGACTGGGGCCACACAGGCGGAGTTGTCCGAGATGTTATCGCAGAAGTACTTAAAGAATCAGGCAGACCTCTTTCAAAAGAGGAGATCATCAAAAGAGTGCTTACAAAGAGAATTGTTAAGCCAAATACAATCCTCGTTAACTTGCAAAATTCAAAATATTTCAGAAAAGTAGCCGGAGATTACACATTGGCATAAACTAGTTTCCGGTTTCAAGTTCATAGAAAGAAAAGCGCCTTAAGGCGCTTTTCTTTACTTTATATTCTCTTGGTATTTTCTTGAAACATGAAACTAGAAACTGCCCGTGTTATACTTTTATTCATGCAGTTTTTGATTGATACCGTCCTTAGTGTCATCTATATAATTATATTTCTCATATTAAGCGCCTGGATTTGGCGTTTATGGGTTTATTATGTAAATCAGAAATATATAAACTCTTTATCGTGGGTGCTGCTAGACATTAAATTACCTCGAGAAATAGATAAGTCCCCAGTTGCGATGGAAACAGCGCTTCATTCTCTTTTGCAAAGCGGGGGGGTGAGTGTTTGGTATAAAAAGTACTTTAAAGGGAATATACCTGTTTATAGCTCTCTTGAAATTGCCTCAATTGAAGGCATTGTGCATTTTTATTTGCGGGTTGAAAAGAAATACCGTCCAATAATGGAAGCCAGTCTTTATGCGCATTATCCAGGAATAGAGATCGTGGAGGCGCCAGACTATACAAGTCTTATTCGGTATCACCACCTAACTAAGGATGTGTCTCTTTGGGGTGCTACACATTCATTGAGTAAAAAATGGTCTCCTACTGTAAAAGCTACTGGAAAGAAAACAGAAAATCCGAAAGAAGAAATGAAAGCAGACATGTACCCTCTTAAAACATATGTTGACTACAAGCTTGAGGAAAATCCTAAGGAAGAACATAAGGTGGACCCAATAAACACAATCCTTGAATTCATGGGAAGTTTAGGGAAGGGTGAGCATGCGTGGTTTCAGATAGTTGTGTCAGACGAAGGCAACTTTAATGGAAAGAAGTTCCCGAAACTTTTTAAAAATAAAATCAAAGATGGGCTAAAGAAAGAGTACTCAGTTTCTGATATGGCCAAGGAAAGGAGAGAGCAAATAAGAATAGCTGATGTAATGCAAAAAGGATCAGATGCTGTAAGTAAATACGGCGGAGTGGAAACAAGAACAGTTCCCGCGACCGAGGTAGGAGGGAAACCTACTACTGTTCCTATAAAATATGAATCAAATGTTGTTATATACAAAAAAGAAAACGAGCTTAATGCAGAAGATAAAAATGAAATTGATTTAATAAATAAAAAGATGAGCAAGCCGCTTTTAGCTTCAGCAATCAGGCTTATTTATATTACTAAGAAGGAGAATTTTAATCCCGCACACATCCAAAACGTGCTAGGGGTTTTGAAGCCATACGGACTTCCTGCCGGCAATTCATTCAGCCCACTTCCAACAGACCCGTATGATTACCCCTGGGAAGATACTGGTAAAAGACGAGTGCCGTGGAGAAGTGAGGAGTTGTTCGATGCTTATGTAGAAAGAGAGGGGATAATGCCGATGGTCCATGAATCTAAATTTATGTCTAGATGGGCCGATGATTTCTTCTGGTCAAGTTCAATGAAAGCAAGAAAAACGTTTTTTATGCTATATCAAATATTTCTCCATCCATTTTCCCGAGTTGAGCCTGAAGGATTATCTGTTTTAAACCTTGAAGAGATCGCCAGCCTTTGGCACTTCCCAGGATTGGTTGCTACTACTCCTACTCTTCCACGTATTGATAGCACGAAGGGTATTGCGCCAGTAAATTTACCACAATAATCCCATGATTAGAGGAAAGTCTTTATTTGCAATTTTATTTATTATAATTATTTTAGTTGGCGCTTTATTGTATGTATTTTCTCTATCTAAGCCATCTAAACAATTTAAAGCAGGAACAGTCTTCACGGTGGAAGAAGGGGAGAGTTTATCTAGTTTAAGCAGCAGATTGGAATATGAAGGATATATAAAGTCTGCTCTCGGATTTAGGGTACTGGTGTCTGTTTTAGGCCGTGATAAGCACATCCAATTAGGCGGATATACTTTCGACAGACCCCTTCCTCTGTATGAAGTGGTTAAGAAAATGGCTTATGATAATCCGGATGTACCGCTTGTAAGCATAACTATTCCTGAAGGCAGCACCACCTTTGAGATAGCCGAGATAATAAAAAAGAAACTACTGAATTTCTCAGTAGATATTTTTGGCGAAAAGGTCTCGGAAAAGAAATTAGATGGAAAGCTATTCCCCTCAACATATTATTTGCTGCCATCTACCACTGAAGATAGGGCTATTGAAATAATGAATTCCACATTTGAAAAGAAGTATTCTGAAATGTTCGCTACTTCTACCATACCTGCACCATTAAAAAATCGAGATGACGTTATAAATTTAGCTGCGATATTAGAAGGTGAGGCTAAGACCGAAGTAGATATGCAAATCGTGGCTGGTATCCTGTTGCAAAGATTAAAGAAGAATATGAGATTGCAAGTTGATGTTGCAATGGAAACATATGCTAAAACCGGACTTTCATTTGTCCCAATTAATAATCCTGGACTTAATTCGATACAGGCTGTATTTAACCCTGAGCATACAAGCTACCTTTATTATTTAACGGGTCCGGATGGTACAATGTATTACTCGAAGACATTCGCTGAGCATAAAAACAACATTAAAAAGTATTTAAAATAATCCGGAATGAAAGTACATAATCTCGCCTTTATAGACACAGAAACAACGGGGACCGATCCAAATAAACATGAAATCATAGAACTTGCGGTAATAATCGCCAAGCAAGTAGAGCGTGAAGGAAAAGGCCCACGGTTAGAAATAATAGAAGAAGCCGAGTGGAAAATAAAACCCCAGCATATAGAAACTGCTGAAGATGAGGCATTGCGAATCAATGGGTACAATGAAGTTGATTGGATGTTTGCAGTTGACCGGAAAAAAGCCATGGAAGAATTTGCTAAAAAAACTCAAGGAGCAATTTTCGTGTCCCATAATATTGTGTTTGATTATGCTTTCGTTTCAAAGGCATTTGAAGAAACAGGAGTAGAAAATAAGATGCACTATGGAAAGCTTGACACCATCTCAATGGCCCTTGCCAGACTTTATGATGCTCCTCAGGCTGATAAATTTTCACTTCGAGCACTTTGTGAGTTATTAAAAGTAGAAAATACGAAAGCCCATACAGCTTTAGCGGATACAAGAGCGCTAGTAGAAGTGTATAAAAAAATAATGGGTGCGCATTAAGCGCACCCCAGCCACAAAGATTCAGCAGCTGTGATCGAAGTGATCTTTCCCCCACTGATCTGTACCGATGTATACATCTCGGCAAACGGGTGCAATTTCAATATATTGTCTCCTGGGGGGCGGAGCCATGTAGATGGGCGGACCGTAGTAAACCGGCGCGGGAGCTATATATACAGGAGGCCCATAATAAACCGGACCTGGGACTGAAAAAACCACCGGAGGGCCGCCATGACGAAACCCGCGATGTTGTGCCGAAGCGCTTGGGGAGACAGAAAGGAGTACGGCCACCAGTATTGCAAATGAGCAAGTTTTCATGATTCCCTCCACGTTGAAAGTCTTTATTTAATCCTATACCCACTAAGATGATTTGTAAATATGGCTCTTAGAAGAATTGATATTTATGGTAGAGTAGTGAAATGAATAATGGTATTAGAAAGAAAGTATATGTAGGAATGTCAGGCGGAGTAGATTCGTCTGTTTCAGCCGCTCTTCTTAAGGAGCAGGGATATGATGTAACAGGTGTATTTATCAAGGTGTGGCAGCCAGATTTTATCGAGTGTACATGGAAAGAAGATAGATTAGACGCGATGAGGGTAGCTGGTATGTTAGAAATACCTTTTATTACTCTTGATTTAGAAAAAGAATATAAAAATGGTGTGATTGATTATATGATTTCGGAATACAAAGCCGGGAGAACTCCGAATCCAGATGTCATGTGCAATAAGCAGGTAAAATTTGGTGCATTTTTAGATTGGGCGAAGGCCGAAGGAGCGGATTATATTGCTACTGGTCATTACTCGCAAATTGTCCAGGATGAAAGCGGAATGCATTTAGCAAAGAGTGCTGATGGCAATAAAGATCAAACATATTTCCTCTGGACGCTTACATCAGAGGTTTTAAAGAATGTATTATTCCCGGTTGGAGGAATGACAAAGGAGGAAGTGAGAGCTTACGCTGAAAAGGTAAATCTTTCTGTTTCTAAGAAAAAAGACAGCCAGGGGTTATGCTTTGTGGGTAATATTGATCTAAAAACACTTCTTAAAAATTATATTGAAGAAAAGAAAGGGGATGTAAAGAATGAGGAAGGTGAAATAATTGGGCATCATAATGGAGCCATATTTTACACTATTGGCGAAAGGCATGGATTTACTATTACTAAAAAAACTACGGAGGATAAACCATACTTTGTCATAGGTAAAGATATGGCGACAAACTCAATTATTGTTTCCTCTGGCAAGAGAATAAAGAGTGAAAATATAATTTATGTGGAAGATGTGCACTTTACTAAGTCTGTTAAAAAGGGGGAAGTCTATGAAGCAAGAGCAAGATATAGAGCGCCTCTGGCTAAAGTAGAAGTAATTAACAAAAATACATTTAAAGTGCTTGATGGAGATTTAGGAGAAACGCCGGGACAGTCTCTTGTTTTATACAAGGAAAGTATTTGTATAGGAGGAGGAATTATAAAGTAATAAACTGTAATATAAAATACATAATTCCAGCACCAAAGACTGTCATAAATACCGTAACCCATGAACTTTTCTCGCTGTGTGCTTCGGGTAAAATGTCGGACGTACTAATATAAAGAAGAAATCCAGCAAAAAGGCCTAAATAAATAATTCCATATTTATCAGGAAGAGTGAAAAATAAAGTAGAAACCGCACCAATAATAGGAGCCAATGAATCAAGAATTAAAAATCCAAATGCTTTCGCCCTAGTGTTTTTATGGGACAGCATAAGCGAAACGGTATTTATTCCGTCTGAGAAATCATGCGCAAGGACTGCAAAAGCGACCGCAATACCAGTCGTATTAGAAATATGAAAGGCGAGTCCTATTCCAATTCCATCTAGTAACGAATGGCCTATTAGTGCCAGCGCGGATCCTACTCCTAAGGTGGGGTGCCTATGATGGCCATAATTATCTTCACACGCGATATGAATCTGAATGTACTTTTCTATCACGTGGAATATTAAAAATCCTATTACTAAAGGCACAAATGCATTTTGAAGACTTATATTTAAAGATGTGGCGAGATTGCTTATCTCTGGAAGCAGATCAAAAGCTACAACGGACAAAATAACTCCAGCAGTAAAACCGAGGAGTAGATTTAAGCGCGTTTTTAACTTAAACGCTACGATTCCTCCAATAAAAGTGGACAGGGCGGTTAATGTAACAAATAGAACAAAAGGTGAGATATGTATCATTTTTATATTCTAATAAAAACGCGAGTTATTTGCAAGAAACTTTTCAGGTGATAATATATCTTTATGGCTATATATTCAAAAGAAGATATTATTACCCTTTTGCAGGAGGCTGGGCTAAGAGTCACTCATCACAGAACATCGGTTCTTTCGTTCTTGGTAAAACAGCGCGCACCCGTAACAGTATATGAAATGATTGACTCTCTCAGAAAAAAAGAAGGGATTGATCAGGCTACAGTGTACAGAAATCTTACTTCCTTGCAGGAGGCAGGGCTTATTAAAAGATCAGATTTTAATCATGGGCATGCGCACTATGAGTTTGAGACAGGACGACCATCACATCAGCTGGTATGCAATAATTGCGAGACTATAGAAAAGATAGACGGCATTTCTATTGATGACACAGTAAAGAAAATGCTTAAGAAGAGTAAAAAGTTTAAAAGAACTACAACTCATTCAATGGAAATTTATGGGTTATGTAAATCTTGTGCATAAGGGAAGAGATGGGTGGTCAAAATTAGTAGAGAAAATTGCGTCAAAAGGTTACAATTGTAATTAATTACCAATAACTAATACTATAATTTATATATGTTAAAAATAGGACAAAAAGCACCGGAATTTTCATTACCAGATCAAGACGGCAAGATTCATAGTTTAGAAAGTTATAAAGGTAAACAGGTTTTGCTTTATTTTTATCCGAAAGATGATACTCCAGGATGTACAACAGAAGCATGCAACTTCCGTGATGGGTACCAGGAATTCGAAAAAATGGGATTAGTAATATTAGGAGTGAGTGCGGACTCTGTGAAGAGCCACAAGAAGTTTGCTGAAAAATTTAATTTGCAGTTTCCTCTTTTATCTGATGAATTCAAAGATGTGATTAATGCATATGAGGCGTGGGGCAAAAAGAAATTTATGGGCAAGGAATACGAAGGTGTCCTTAGAAAAAGTTTTTTAATAAATGAAGAGGGGAATCTAGAGAAGATATATGAAGATGTGAAGGCAAAGGAGCATGCAGAAGAAGTGCGAACAGATGTTAGATAGTAGACATCAGATTTTAGATTAAACACAATAAAATAAGTAGATTTATTAGGGGCTTGACAAATCCTGTAGATTTGCTATGCTATATGTATAACGATTAATGAAGTTTCGTCCTTCATTAACTACCTGAAAAGGTATGGTCTTCGGACTCGTGACGACCCTCCCGAGGAGCTCAGCTTCTCGGGAGCTTTATTTTCTTAAAACTAGGAACTAGGAACTTTTTGTATGATCTAAAGTCTAAAATCTAATGTCTACCATCTAGTTCTTCAATGCTTCTTCGATTGCTGCTGTGAAATATGCAGCAGATTGTGCTCCGCTAATGGATGCAATCACATCATAATTTGAGCCATTTTTCTTCAAAATAAACGTTGTAGGTGTTCCTTCAACTCCAGCATTTACTCCGTCTGTGATGCTTGCATTCATGGCGTCTACCGAACCGGAGGATTGCATGCATTGATTAAAAGCGTTTACATCAATTCCAGCTCCTTTTGCCAAGTCTTCTTTTCCAGTGGAAGGAAGTTCAGTAGTCTGATTATTAGATTTATATCCAAATAGCGCATCCATATATTCAAAAAACTTCTTCTCTCCGCCTATTTGTCCTGCGCAGCTTATGGCTCTTGCTTCATCAAAAGCGTGGGGATGTATTTGGGTTAAAGGAAAGTGTCTGTATACAAAAGCCACTTTATCTTCGTATTGGTTTCTAATTTGTTTAAGGGTTGGATAAAGAGTTACGCAAAATGGACATTCTGGGTCTGAGTATTCCATTACAATTACATCACTGTTTTTACTCCCCTCTACATGGTCTGTTTTGTCTATTGATCTTCCGGTAAAGGCCGGAACAGCGACTTTGGGTTGCGAGTGAATTACTATAAAACCGTGTACTACTATGCTCAATGCTATGAGAAGCGATCCAAGTAAAATCGATGAGGAAGTAGAGATGCTGGAAGTTTTAGAAAAAAAATGTCTGATAGATTTCATTGATTTAAGTTTTTATAGTTTATACTAGGAAAGTATATCATGAAAAAATTTCCACTATTTTCTCCAGCCATATTTAAAAAGGTGGGTATCGCAGCAATTCTAGAGTTTGGTCCAATCTTTGTTTTTTTATTTTCTTTTAATCGCTTTCATGTCTATCAAGCAACCATGCTTTTGATGGTGGCAACTATAATTAGTACTATTATTACTTATACCCATCAGAAACGCCTTCCTTATGTAGCCCTTTTCGTAGCTCTTCTTACTATTATATTCGGATCTCTAACAATTGTGGGGCATCAACCTAAGTTTATACAAATTAGAGATACGCTTTATGATATAGCTTTTTCTTTTATATTAGTCGGAGGCTTAATAGGGAATGTTAATTTTTTGAAAATGGCTTTTCATAATATTCTCCCAATGTCTACTAAGGCTTGGGAAAAAATGACATACGCTTGGGCAATATTTATGCTTTTTGCGGCAGCAGGAAATGAATATATCAGGAGAACAGGAGGGCTGCATGATTGGTTTCAATTTAAGGCAGCCATGATTCCTATTACTGTTATTTTCGGCTTAGTCGTGTTATATTTTTCTTATGAAACAGATTAATTAATAAATTTATGAATACTATAATATTTTTTTGCGCAGTATATTTAATTTACATCTCAGCGGCTTATGCATTTCTTCATGTTATTTTTAAAAGTGAGAGAAGACATTACATTAGGCACATTTGCATTATTTTTGGAACAGCAGTGCTTGCTTATATCTTCAGCCATTTTTTAAAGGATTTAATCGCTCATCCACGCCCAGTGGGAATAACCACTCTTTTAGAACCTAGGGATCCATACAGCTTCCCCTCAGGACACACCACATTTTCTGCGGCTTTAGGATTCGCTATGTATTCATTTGATAAACGAGCGGGTAAAATTCTTCTAATTCTTGCTCTTATTATAGGCGTTAGCCGAGTTCTTGCGGGAGTGCACTTCTGGTATGACATCGTGGGAGGATTCGTTCTAGGTGCTGTAGTCGCATATATTTGTTTCTTATTAACAAAGAAAATCCGAGGATAACCGATATTTAAAGCTTCTCAATATGATAAACTTCTAGTATTCTTCTAGTTTGTATTTCGCTACAAGCTAAAGGCTAACTGCTATTAGCTATTCCACATGCGTCTTTCTCATATTACAATTCAAGGTTTTAAATCATTTGCCAAGAAGACAACTATTGATGTTACTCATGACATTACCGGAGTGGTGGGGCCAAACGGAAGTGGAAAATCAAACATTGCAGAGGCAATAAGATTCGTATTAGGAGAACAAGGACTTAAAAGCATGCGAGGAAAAATCGGAGGAGATTTGATTTTTAAAGGGTCTGAACATTTAGGCCCAATGTCTCGCGCCTCCGTTACGATGACTATTGATAATAAAGATAAAAGTTTCGGGAAAGTGCAAGATGTACCATTTTTAGATACGAATTCAGCGTCAGGTGATATCGCCCCATATCTTGTTTATGATGAACTTGTATTGTCACGTGTAATTTATTCAGATGGTACAAGTGATTATCTATTAAACGATGCGAAGGTCAGGCTAAAGGACGTTCAAGAGTTATTGTCATTTGCTGGGATAGGAGGTAGTGCTCATACGATTATAAATCAAGGAGAAGCAGACAGAATATTGCTTTCAAGTCCGAAAGATAGAAAAGAAGCGCTTGAAGACGCTCTAGGGCTTCGGGTGTATCACATGAGGCTAAATGAAAGCAAAAGAAAGCTTGAAAGAGTAAAAGTAAACGTTACAGAAGTAGAATTGCTTAGAAAAGAAATTAAGCCGCACTTAGAACATTTAAGCAGGCAGGTAAAAAAGATTGAATCCCAAGAAGAAGAAAGAAAGAAGCTTTTTTCATTGCTAATCGCGTATTTAAACCGCGAAGAAGAAGAATTAAATCTGCTGCATGAAAAGATTCATGAAAGCGGTACTTCAAAATCTTATATTTTAATTACAGAATCCATCCGTAAAGAATTGGAAGTTCTTAAAAATAAGCCGGAAGATGTTAAAACCAACAGCCTATCAGAAAAGCAAACATATCAAGCAGAATTAAAAGCTCTTCTTCTTCGTAAGGACCAAATAGCCAAGACCTTAGGCCGATTAGAGTCCGATCTTTTATATTTAGAAAGCCAATTTTCTACTGAGCAGAAAAAAGAAGAAATCCGTATTCCATTTAAGGAATTTTCTCACTCCGAAAAAGAAATAACTACAGGATTTTCTATTCTTCATAAATCTCTTGATGAGGCAGATGTTTCGCAAGCTAAAAGTCATGCGAAAGACTTATCCGACACAGCTTCAGTTTTCTTTCAGACTTATAAAAAAGAAGACGAGAATGATGAGCATATTAATAATGAAATAAAAAGCAAAATTGAAAATACAAAAAGTGAAATTATAGAAGACGAAGAAAAAGAAAAAAAGTTAAATGACGAAATCGAAGCACTCCAAAATAAAATTGATAGCATTGATATGCATAGGGAGCGCGACTTAGAAACGCGCCACGAAGAAGAAAAGAAAAAGCTAAATCTTGAAAGCAAATTGCGAGAGCTTGAAAGTACTATAGCTTTGAGACATCAAGAAGAAGGAGAATTAGATATGAGAAAGCAATATTTCGAAGGATTACTAAAAGAAGGCGCTATGATAGTGGGGGCGGAGATTTTAAGATATAAGAAATTAAAAGATGACATCGGAATAGTAGTAAGCGAGGCATATTGGACTATTGCAAAACAGGATCTTTTAAGACAGATTGAGAGGTCGAAACTTCGCATTGAAGAAGCGGGCGTACCGAATAAAGATGAAATAATTAAGGAATATCAAACCACAAGCGAAAGAGATCAGTATTTAACTACTGAATTAGCAGATATAAAAGAAAGCGAGCAGAAATTAAAAGTTTTAATTGAAGATCTTACTCAAATTCTTGAAGAAAGATTTGGAACAGGCGTTAAAGAAGTGTCGCAGGTATTTAATACATTTTTTGGTGAAATATTCCCAGGAGGAAAAGCGAAGATTTCTGTTGTTAAAATTGTAAAGATTGATGAAGAGGGGAATGAGGTTTCAGAGCAAGGAATTGATTTAGATGTATCTCTGCCGAATAAAAAGGTGAGAGAGATTTCTATGTTTTCTGGGGGTGAGCGCGCACTAGTCTCTATTGCGCTTCTTTTTGCTATGAGCTCAATTACTCCTCCGCCGTTTATGGTTTTAGATGAAACAGATGCACCACTTGATGAGACGAATGCTAGAAAGTATGGATTAATGCTTAAGGCGTTATCAACAAAAAGTAAATTGCTTGTTATAACTCATAATAGAGAAACGATGAATCATTGCGATATGCTGTACGGAGTGACTTTAGGAGTAGATGGCGGAAGCAAATTGCTCTCTATTGAGTTTAAGGAAGCAGAAAGTTTAGTGAAATAAAATAAAGGGCCCGTGTTCACAGGCCCTTCTGGGTTAAGAAGCCAATTGCTGGACGCCATGCAGGTCGATGAATAACGTATCACCATTCCGGCGGTGAGCATCTATCTCACATTGAAGGACAGACTCTACAGCTCTCTTGAACTCCGCCGCGACCCTTTCTTCGGACACCTCCTCTTGAGCCAAGCCGAAGTCAACCTCAGGCTCCCTTTTTATGATTGCTCCAGGTAAACCGGCCATATACAAAAGCTTTACCTTTATAGAGCATGTGGCGCGGTAATTTGCTGCGTTTGCCACATACGGCGAAATGGAGCAATGCTGCACCATCTTTTTTATTTTTTCAGATAGCTGGTTGTATCCCATTGTCAGCCCCGCATGGGCTGTATTCAATGTGCTATCCTTTAAAGCCCCTACGATTCCGCTTTGGGTTGTAGTGTCACCGACATACGAAGTAATTTTCACAAGAACTCCTTGGGGCCAAGACCCCTTTAATTCTCGCGGCACAACGCCAACGAGTAACCTAGTTCTACATGAAATTAAATAATATGTAAAGTTATGGTATAGTAAATACATATATGGAACGGCTGTTTACGGGAACGGTAAATCTTACCTCAAAAAAAGATGGATATGTGCGGGTGCCGGATCTTGCAAAAGAAGGTTCTATTTTTGTCGACCATTCTTCTCTTAATACTGCTTTGCAGGGCGACATGGTGGAAGTAGAGCTTTTAGGAAAGAAAAAAAATCCAAAAGGTGAAGATGAATTATATGGAACAATTACAAAAATCTTAGAAAGAGGGAAAAAGGGTTATGCGGGAGTGATCGAAGAAGAAAATGGAATATTTTTCTTAATTCCAGATGATAAGAAAATGTATACAGATATATTGATTCCTAAAGAATCTTTGAAAGAAGCGAATGTAGGAATGAAAGTAATTACGAACATAACCAAGTGGGAAGACCCGCATAAGTCTCCGATAGGAGAAGTAACGATGGTGCTTGGATTTCCAGGCGACAACGATGCGGAAATGCTGGCGTACGCTCTTGAAAGAGGATTTAGCCAGGAACATAAAGTAGAAGTGGTAAAAGAGGCTGAAGACATTCAAAAGAGAGGAATAAGAGAAGAAGATAAAGCAAGCAGAAGAGACTTCAGAGGAATTCCAACTTTTACGATTGACCCGATTACCGCGCAGGATTTCGATGATGCCCTATCATTTAAAAAGCTTCCGAATGGAAACTACGAACTTGGCGTTCACATTGCTGATGTTTCCTTTTATGTGCGTCCTGGAATGGCATTAGATAATGAAGCAGTATATCGCGAGACGTCTGTGTATTTGGTTGATCGTGTGATTCCTATGCTTCCGGAAGTTCTTTCAAATGATCTTTGTTCTCTTGTACAAGGTGAAGATAGGCTGGTAATGTCCGCCGTATTTGAAATCGATAATAACGGAGTCGTGCACAATGAATGGTATGGGCGCGGAGTGATAAATTCAACGAGAAGATATACGTATGAAGATGCCCAAGCTGCAATTGATACAAAGAGCGGAGATTTTTATGAAGAATTACAAATATTAAATGATATTTCAAAGAAACTCACAAAGAAAAGATTTGAAGACGGAGCACTTTCTCTTGAAACTCCAGAAGTTAGATTTAAGTTAGATGAAAAAGGTGTGCCAATAGATGTGTATGTAAAAGAACGAGTCGACACGATGAAGCTTATCGAAGAATTTATGTTGCTTGCAAACAAGTATGTGAGTCGATTCATTACGAAAAAACAGGAAGAAAAGAACGGCGAGGGCCATGCAATTTGCATTTACCGAATCCATGATAAGCCAGATCCAGATAAGATGCATGATTTAGATTTATATATAAGAGGTCTCGGCTATCATGTAAGATTTATGGATGGCCTTATTCCTTCCCAGGACTTAAATGATTTAATTAAAAAGATGGATGGCCGACCGGAAAAGGATTTGCTCCAGATCCATATCACACGCTCAATGTCGAAAGCGATTTACAGCACGCGAAATGTCGGACACTATGGTTTGGCTTTTGATTATTATTCACATTTCACTTCTCCAATCAGAAGATATCCTGATGTTTTAACTCATAGGCTTTTAATGAAGGTGTTAGATGAAGATTACCCAAAGGAAGAGGAAAGAGGATTTTATGAAAGCCTTTGCCAACAAGCCTCACGCAGAGAAAAAGAAGCGCAGGATGCGGAAAGAGGAAGCATCAAGTACAAGCAAGTAGAATATATGAGCTATAGAATCGGACAGGAGTTTGATGGGGTGGTTTCCGGCGTATCAGAGTGGGGAATATATGTAGAAGAAAAGAAGAGTAAATGTGAAGGCATGATACGGCTGCGAGATCTGGGAAATGATTTCTATAACTACGACCAAAAGGGCGGCAGAGTATTTGGCGAAAGAACTGGCATTGAATGGAAAATAGGCACACCTGTAAAAATAAAGGTAAAAGACGCTAATTTAGAGATGAGAATGATAGATTATCAGCTTATTTAAGGGTTCCTATTCACATTTTTTAAGATTTATGTTAGAATAGAGCACATGTTAAAAATCAGATTACAAAGGACTGGAAGAAAGAACGACCCATATTTTCGCCTAATAGTTGGTGAGAGTACTCTTAAGCCTAAAACCACTCAATTTTCAGAAATTATTGGAACATATAATGTTAAGGCCGGGGTCTTTGAAGCGAAAGCTGACCGAGTAAAGCACTGGATGTCTGTAGGAGCTCAGACCAGTCCTACTGTCCATAACCTTCTAATATCCAAAGGTATTATCGAAGGAAAGAAGAAGAATGTACTTCCAAGGAAGTCCCCAGTGAAAAAAGAAGAAAAAGCTGCTTAAATATAAACTTCCTCAAGCAAACTTGGGGAATTTTATATTGTTCCAATGTGCATAACTATTTTATATAATTAAGAGGGGTTGTTAAACTGAAATTACACTAAATAAAATATATGAAAGATCAAGAATTTGTTGAATATGTTGTAAAGGTTTTGGTAGATAATCCAGATAAGGTGAAGGTAGAAAGAAGAGTGGATGAAATGGGGGTCTTGATAACTTTGGACGTAGCAGGAGAAGACATGGGGAAAATAATCGGACGAGATGGCGCGACGGCAAAGGCATTGAGAACACTTCTTCGAGTTGTGGGAATGAAAAATAATGCTCGAGTGAATTTGAAAATAAATGAACCAGAGGGAAGAGAGGCGGGGGATCGACCAGTTCGTGAAGGAGGCGGCAGAAATAATGAAGGCAAAGAAGAGGAGGGCGGCCAGTCGTATCCGAAATATAATTCTGATGATGTGGATTCTGTAATGAACGATCTAAAAGGTATATAAGTCTCATTAAATATTTTATATTAAATTAAATTAAAACGGGGTCGCTCAGCGACCCCGTTGATGGGTTTTTATTCCCCTTTTACAGGAATGAAAAGTCTCCATCCGTTAATTAATCGATGCCCTTCCATGCTTAAAAAAAGATTGATGACGCTCCCTGAGATTGCTTCCTGGGGCCAATGTTTCCAGGCAATCACCGCTGCAATAAACATTGCCATTGTCATGGGGAGAATGATAGCGCCAAATGCGGCACGTGGGAAAAGTGGGCCAAAGGCAGACTCCTTTTCCAAGTGACGAGCGAGTAGGTAGAGGGTGGCACAGCTGGTCGTAAAGATCGCGATTGCGACTAAAGCAATATCGTTTCCTTGATATGCGAATCCCCAGGCCGGGACTCCTGCGATCAGGAACGAAAAGAACATAATCCTGGCACTCATTGAAAGTCCTCCGGTAAAAGTTAATTGAAATACTAAAATATATTTGTTATACTGTCAAGCATGCGATTTCATGTTGTCACCATTTTCCCTAATATGTTTGAGAGTTACTTTGCTGAATCAATCATCAGCAGGGCGATTCAAAGTAAGTTAATTTCCATAGATACATATGCCCTCCGGGACTTTACAGTAGATAAGCACCGGCGAGTGGACGGACGTCCATATGGCGGAGGTCCGGGAATGGTTATGTGGGTTGATCCGATTTTAAGATGCGTAGAAAAAATCCAAAAAAGTATTGAAAAAAGATCAAAAGTTAAAAATCTAAAGTCTAAAGTCTTAATTATTATTTTCAATCCTGGCGGAACAATGTTTAATAATAAGATAGCCAAAGAAACTGCCAAGAAATATACTGACATTATTTTCATCTGCGGACGCTATGAAGGAATTGATGCTCGAGTGAAGAAAATTTTAAAAGCTAAAGAGTGGAGTATCGGAGAATATGTCCTCACAGGGGGAGAGCTTCCAGCAATGGTTTGCATGGATGTAATATCACGCCAAGTTAAAGGTGTGTTAAATGATGAAAATTCTTTGGAAGAAACTCGCATGGCATCTCACGAAATGTATGCGCGCCCAGAAGTTTATGAATTTAATAAGAAAAAGTATAAAGTCCCGAAGGTTCTTCTTTCGGGCAATCATAAGTTAATTGACGAGTTTAGAATGAAGAAAGAAAATAAAATAGGGAAGATAGGTAATTAGTAAATTAGTTATTAGTAATTAGTAATTAGTGAATGGATATAATAGATTGTTTCAATGGTGTAATTTTGATAGAATGACCGCTATTATATAAGCCGTTGTAGCTCAGTTGGTAGAGCACGTCATTGGTAATGACGAGGTCAGCAGTTCAATCCTGCTCAACGGCTCAAAATCACGAAGTGTATTTTGAGTAAATGTGAACTGCTTCACATTTACAGGATTGAAGCGCGCAGTGATGTTTCGCAAACATGCGAAACCACGAGCGGCGGGTTGCGAATTCATGGAGTGGCGACGACATGAAATTTGTAACCAATCCTGCTCAACGGCTCAATTGTTTGACGTATAGAGTTTTGAGTGATAGATTCTCTGTAACCCGTTCATGGAGGTCTTAGTATGAAAATGCTACAAGGTTTCATTGAGAAGCGGTCCCAGAAATATTGCCGCAAGGTTTTCGCTCTCATCAAGCGCCTGTTTGCCAACGAACTGGCCGAAGAGAAAAAAGTTCACGACCAGCAAATGAAGCGTGACATGCTCCTCAAGTATGGGGCAGAGGTGGTGCAGAAGCGCACCTTCGTCGTCATGACCACCGAAGAGTTGATCGTGCGGCTCCATATCGACGAAATCGCACTTTCAAGAAACCCTGCCCGAACCGTCGTTTTTCGAAGAAGGGATCTGTGGTGGTTAAGAGATATGGTGGAGGCTATCCACCCTGGAATGGCCGCCTTTCATTTCGATAAAGCATACAAGCGTCTCGAAGAAATGGGGCTGGTCAAGATCGGGGTCGTGGACGATGGACAAGCTCCATACACCACTTCAGAAATTATCACGTCGGTGAAAACGCCAATTGATTTGACCGCTCTCCTGAAGAAAATTCGCGGGCGCGAACTCCCTGACCTGATGGGTCTTCTTTCGTCTTAAGAAGGGAGGATATTCGCTGGCGAGCTTCCTATTTCGGACTGTAATCCAGGGGTGAACGTATAGAAAGGATTGTGTAAGCAAGAGAGCGGGAGAAGCAGAAGGGAGAAACCCGTTTGAAAATGGCGGCAGAGGAGACTCTGCCGCCATAATTTATGCGATACTTAAAACAATGAAAAAAATACTAACCACTATCGGGCTTACCATTCTAGTTATCGCTGGTTTATTTTTCTATTTAAAGTCATTTAGTACGGAAACATATAAAGCTCCTCAGACGGTTGTTAAAGAAATTGAACCCACCCCCAATATTCCACTTTTATTTACTGGTGACATAATGCTGGGCCGATATGTGGAAACGCTTATGAATAATGAAGGGCTTGATCCATTTGGCACCACGACGCCATTTTTAAAATCTCATATAACGATATCTAATTTAGAAGGTCCCATTCCGGAGGTACATAGGCCGACGCCTATAAATGGAATGACCTTCTCATTTCCTTCTACTACTCCGCAGTTTCTGAAAGATCATGGAGTGCAAGCAGTATCTTTAGCGAATAATCACGGCTTTGATAAGGGCCGCCCAGGTTATGAAAATACAAAAAAAGTTTTATTAGATACTGGTATTTCAACTGTAGGAGCATATGACACAACCGTGCCGGACTATTACCAGACTTTTATTGGCAATACCCAAGTCATCGTGTATGGCATAAATATGATTTCTCTTTCTTGGGATGAAGATAAAGCTCTTGTTGTTACTAAAAGTCTGCAAGCTGCATATCCTCAAGCAATTCTTGTTGCATTTATTCATTGGGGAAATGAGTATGATTTAACGCAAGGGGACGAACAAAGAACTTTTGCTCATAAACTAATTGATAACGGAGTTGATACTATAGTGGGATCTCATCCGCATGTGGTACAAGGGGTGGAAGTCTATAAAAACTCACCCATATTTTATTCGCTAGGCAACTTTATATTTGATCAGTATTTTTCAAAGGATACTGAAAAAGGATTAACTGTAGAAATAAATACGGATGGGAATAATATTGTTTACAAGTTAATCCCAGTGGGAAGTGACAGGAGTCAGGCCTTTATAGCAGAAGGAGAATTAAAACAGGAAATTTTAAATACTATTGTAAATAGCTCGGAAGAAAATATAAAGGAAAATATTAAAAAGGGCGAAGTTATAATTAATAAAAAATAACCTACGTTTTCTGTAGGTTACCAATTTCTTAGCCACCGTTGTTCTCACCGGACCTTGAGGTGAGTTTGGCTTTCGATGGGTTTAGTCTTCATGTCTGCAAATTTACTCTTGCTTACGAAGAAGACGGTTTGACTAGGGCAGATGTTGCCTACCACGAAATTAGTTTGATTAGGACAGAGGTTTCCTTTTGCCTGTGTTGTAACTGTAACCAGATAATGAGCAAAAATTTCTTCTGTCGCAATTATGGTGCCGAGAGCTGTCACTCTGCTATCCTTTTGTATAAAGCATTTATCTCCAGGCTGGAAAGTCCTGTTTTTATTGCTGATGGGGAATGTGTTTTTCATCTGTATTTCGTAGCATTCGAGAAGGAGGAAGGAATCTCCTACTTTAACTTCCTCGGCATAGGCGAGGTTAGAAGCAAGAAACATTGCAAAGAGCACAAAGGAGCAAGCATTCATCGCGGTCTCCTGGTATGTAAAGTGGAGTCGTATTTGTGGATATTATAGCAAATGGCGGTTTTAAGGATGAAATTTAAATAAGATGGCAATAGTTTGGGAAAAGTATTAAAAAAATAGTTAAAAGCGGATGTTAATTATTACCAAAATAAAATAGCCCCACCGTAAAGGTGGGGCCCATTGTTGCACGGTTGTTAACGTCCGTTCCTGTTCTTGTTGTACTGAATGGTGGAAGCGCGCCGCAGCATGTCATCCCAGAGTTTCTGAGCGAAATGCTGCTGGCTTGCTTTCGCACCGATAACGCAGTTCTCGTCTTGCGGAGATCGCAGTTTCTTGCACTCACGCACTTCTTCCGCGGCGTATTCCTCGATCATGTGGGCGATGACCACATCTCGGATGCTTTCGACCCGCTCTTTCGTGTCTTCGTGGGCGAATTTGAGGTCCTGCTCGGCCCTCTCCTTCTGGGTTTGCGCGAGTTTTCTGGCTCCGTGTTCCATAGTCAACCAACCGAGAGAACAGAGGAGCAGGATGACAGTGATAGCGAAGGGCATGAACCAGCTACGTTGCGTATTCATTAGAGTAAGTCTCCTGTAAAATCCTCATTTTCTGGGCGAGGGACCCTATGTATTATAGTATATCATATATATCAGTAAAGTCAAGGTATAATCCCTTATAAATATAGAAGTTAAGTGTGTCTAGGAATGGAATAGAACGCAATGTTATAGGTATTTGTGTTTACTGGAAACTGCTAACTGAAAACTGTAAACTATTTATATGGAACCGCTAGCATCATCACTTCGTCCGAAAAGTTTAGATGAGTTTGTCGGACAAGAACATTTAGTGGGTCCGGATAAACCCATCAGAATTGCTATTGAAAAAAAGCATGTGTTTTCGTTTATTCTTTGGGGACCACCTGGAGTTGGTAAGACTACGCTTGCAAGAATTTATGCACAAGCAATTAATGCGGAATATCACGAACTATCCGCAGTCTCTGCTGGAAAAGATGATATACGGAAAATAGTTGAAAATAACAAAGGTCATGGATCCACTCTTTTTGGTCCGAAGATTTTATTTCTGGATGAGATACACAGATTCAATAAAGCTCAGCAGGATTTTCTGCTTCCATATGTTGAGCGCGGCGAGCTTGTCTTAATAGGTGCGACTACCGAGAACCCAAGCTTCGAAGTAATTCCTGCGCTACTATCCCGCTGTCGAGTATTTGTTTTAGAAGAATTAAAAGAAGATGATATTAGAAAGATAATTTCTCGGACAAGCCATCAATTAGATGAAAAGGCTATTTCTTGGCTAATAGAAATGTCAGGCGGAGATGCGCGGGCCATGCTTGCGATGATAGAAAATACTTCGAACCTTTATGGTGATATCACTGTAGAAAATTTAAATAACACTCTTCAGTCCAAACATTTGCGATACGATAAAAAGGGAGAGGAACACTATAATACAATCAGCGCTTTTATAAAATCCATGCGGGCATCTCAGCCAGACGCAGCACTGTATTATATGGCACGCATGATCGAATCCGGTGAGGACCCCAAATTTATAGCGCGAAGAATGGTGATATTCGCGTCCGAAGATATCGGCATGCTTGATCCTTATGCGCTTGTGGTAGCAAATGCAGTATTTCGCGCGGTTGAAGTAATAGGACTCCCGGAATGTGGAATAAATCTAGCTCACGGTGTAGCTTATTTATCAAATGCTCCAAAAACAAAAGACGTTTATGATTCTTATATGGAAGCATTGTCGGACGCAAAGAAATACGGGAACCTTCCGATAGCAATGAGTATACGAAATGCTCCGACAAAGTTAATGAAAGACTTAGGATACGGGGAAGATTATGAAAGGTATACAAATGAAGATCTTATGCCAGAGAAGTTAAAAGGAAAAAGGTATTTCGGAAAGCCAAAGCCTAATAAGAGAAAGGGATAATGTGTTAGAATCAGTTAAGTTGAAAATGGGTTTAACTTACGACCTGATTATCAACTTGATTCTGGTCTACACTGTTTATATACTTAAAGAGGTATATGCCAAACCTAAAGAAACCTAGAAATAAATGTTTAATTTGTAACAAAGAGACCGCAAGATCTTTATATAAATATTGCAGTAATTCATGTCAATTTGAATATCAATATCAAGAATATATTAAAAGATGGAAGGAAGGAACTGAGGATGGATTAAACAAATTAGGATTAGTAAATAATCATATAAAAAAGTATTTACGAAGAAAATACAGAAACGAATGCTGTTTATGCGGGTGGTCCAAAATAAATTTAAAAACTGGTAAAGTGCCGCTTGTAGCAGATCACATTGATGGTAACTGGAGAAATAATTGCGAAGACAATCTTCGTCTAGTCTGTCCGAACTGTGATTCACTATCCCCCACATATGCAGCATTGAATAAAGGAAATGGAAGAACAAACAGGGTAATTAGTAAAAGAGTACAAGAAGCTCACTTAATTACATAATAAGCCAAGATAGCTCAGCTGGTAGAGCGGCGGTATCGTAAATCGCAGGTCCCGAGTTCGACCCTCGGTCTTGGCTCATGGACTCAACTAATGACATAAACAAACAAATAGAAGATTTAGAGGGTCAAATGAATGAGCCAAGCTTTTGGAATGATAAAAATAAAGCTCAAGAAATAATTAAGCAAATTAAAGATCTTAAGGATAAGCGGGATGGAGTGAGCGCTCTTGATAAGGGTGGAGCAATTTTAACTATTTTAGCAGGAGCGGGAGGGGACGATAGTGAAGATTTTGCCATGATGCTTTTAGAAATGTATAAAAAATATATTGCAAATAAAAACTTCTCATACTCACTTCTACATAGCAATACAAATGATCACGGCGGGTATAGAAATGTAACTATTGAAATTGAAGGAAAAGGCGCGTATGGATTATTGAAGAATGAGTCAGGAGTTCACCGCTTGGTGCGCATCTCACCGTTTAATGCTAATTCTAAGCGCCAGACATCTTTTGCATTAGTAGAATTTCTTCCGATCATTCATGATGTTGAACAAAAACCTATTTCACCAGACGATATAAGAATTGAAACCTCGAAGTCGAGCGGCCCTGGCGGACAAAATGTAAATAAAAGAGAAACAGCCGTGAGGATTGTCCATATTCCTACAAACATCTCAGTGCATGTAGCCACCGAGCGGCAGCAAGAGCACAACAGGAAAAAAGCCATGGAAATATTACAAGCCAAACTTTATAAGCTTGATGAAGAGAAAAGAAAAGCAGAAGTTGAAGGAAGGCAGATTTCAAAGACAACTGAAATAGAATGGGGAAATCAAATAAGAAGCTATGTTCTTCATCCTTACAAGATGGTGAAAGATCATAGAACTGAGTACGAGACAAGCGATGTTGAGTCTGTGCTCGAAAAGGGAGAACTAGATGCTTTTATAGAAGCGGAGAAAAACCTCTAAAACAATAGAGATTTTTATTCACATTCCGTATTTTCTGTGTGATATAATTATCCCATGCTTTATTTCGACAGAGTCTCCAAAGAATACGCTAATGGAAACAAGGTGCTTGATAATATTTCTCTCACAGTTCACAAGGGTGAATTAGTGTCTGTTGTCGGCCACTCTGGTGCGGGTAAAACCACTCTTATTAAATTACTTCTCGCAGAAGAAGGTCCAACTGAAGGTACTGTGTCATTTCATTCGGATAATATTCATGAACTTCGAGGAAATGATATGACTAACTATCGGCGAAAGATCGGCGTAGTTTTCCAGGATTTTCGCTTAATCCCGAATAAGACCGCATATGAAAATGTGGCTTTTGCCATGGAAGCAGCTGGCAAACACGATGATGAGATTTCAGAAGACGTTCCGCATGTGCTAGATCTGGTAGACCTTAAAAGCAAGATGCATCATTTCCCGCATCAATTATCCGGAGGAGAGCAGCAGAGAGTTGCAATCGCGAGAGCTATTATAAATCGTCCCGAAATAATTATAGCGGACGAGCCTACCGGAAACTTAGATCCATTAAATACATATGATATCGTCCAGATCTTAAAGAAAATTAATGATCTTGGCACAACTGTGATTTTAACCACTCATAATAAAGGAATTGTAGATAATTTAGGACGAAGAGTGATCACCATGGAGGATGGCCGCATAACACGCGACCAAAAATCAGGGAAGTTTACAATGTAATAAATATTTTAATGAAAACTACACTTACCAAAAGAATAGTAACCGCAGGGCTTAGAGGATTTTATAGAAACCGCACAGTATCTCTATCTTCTATCTTTATTTTAACTATTACGCTTTCTATCATTACCGCATTTTATCTTTTCCATGCCATATTTACATATACATTAGATCAAATAAGAGAAAAGGTGGACGTAAGGATTTATTTCACGACAGATGCTACAGAAGAACAAATAACAGATGTAAAAGCTAAGATTCTAGGACTATCTCAAGTAAAAGCAGTTACTTATACTTCTCGAGAGCAGGCACTTTTAGATTTCAAGCAAAAGCATGCAGGAGATCAATTAACTTTACAAGCATTAGATGAGCTAGGAGTTAACCCATTCGGCGCATCTCTTTCAATAGTGGCGAAAGACACATCACAATACGAAGCCATTGCTAATCAATTAACTAAAGATTCGCCGCTTTTATCATCTGCATCCGGCGCAGTGGATCAGATTAACTATTATCAGCTAAAGGACAGCATTGATAAATTAAATAATATTATCGGCTGGGTTAATACTGTTGGATTTTGGCTTTCAATTATATTCATACTGATGAGTTGTATGATTGTATACAACACTATACGACTCGCGATTTTCGTATATCGAGATGAAATTGCTGTTATGAAGCTGGTAGGCGCTTCAAATATGTTTATCCGGGGACCATTCGTAGTTGAGGCTATTCTTTATGCAGTCGTGGCTACTATAATTACTCTGGTGATCTTCTATCCCGCGACAATCTGGTTTACGAAGAAAACAGTTTTCTTCTTTGAAGGTATGAATCTAAATTCCTACTATTTAACTCATATACTTTCCTTATCAGGATTACTGCTTCTTTCCGGACTGCTTCTATCAATTATTTCCTCTCTGCTGGCTGTACGCAAATATCTTAAGGTATAAAGATAAGATTGACATAAATAAGTCTAAATAGTAGTGTAAAAGCGATTAGTTTTAACAGGGGATACGGGAATGAGTGAGCTCGCTAGATTTATAATTTTTGTGGTCCTTCTGGTGATCGGCGTCGCGAGGATGGCGGGGTGGAACAACTACGATCCAGATGGCATGGATATATCTGTTTTACTCAACCCCGAATTTGCCTTTCCAGGGCTCAGCCGGTAGTAGGGAAGGACACAAAGCGGAGGCGCGTTGCTGCCCTCCGCTTTTTACATGGTAAAATTCTTTTATGACTCAATCTGTTGCTCTTAATATTCTTAAATTAGGCCACACTACATTTCTCACTGGTGCCGCTGGATCTGGAAAGTCATATGTACTTCGAGAATATATTTCATATTTGAGGAGTCATGGTGTGCGCTATGCGGTGACTGCATCTACTGGAATCGCATCAACTCATATAAGCGGCGTCACGATTCATTCTTGGAGCGGGATCGGAATTAAAGACAAGCTTCATGCGTATGATTTAGATGCGATGGAAGAAAAGCAGAATATTTATAAAAGATGGAATGAAACCCAAGTTTTAATAATCGATGAAGTCTCTATGCTTCATGCGAACTTCGTAGATATGCTGGATCGCGCTGCGAAGCACTTAAGAAGAAATGAAAGTCCCTTCGGTGGTATACAGGTGGTTTTTACTGGAGACTTTTTCCAGCTTCCGCCAGTGGTGAGGTTTACACCAAGAGGAGGCAGGCAAGTCGAAGAAATATACGAAGATGGTATCCCGCCAAGCGTATTTGCTTTTTCCTCGCGCGCCTGGAAAGAGGCTAAGCCGGTCGTCTGCTATTTAACAGAACAATGGAGGCAGGTTGATGATAAATTGTCCGACTTATTAAATGCAATCAGAAGCGGGGAGATTGATGAAGAGCATTATGAGCTTTTGCGAGAAGCAAATGAGAGCCATAAAGGAGATCATATTAAACTTTATACTCATAATGAAAATGTTGATCAAATAAATCAAATAGAATATAAAAAGATTAAAGGAGATTCCCGCTCATATACAATGACGACTAAAGGGAAAGCAAATGTCGTTGAATCATTAAAGAATAGCTGTCTCGCAGAAGAAAATTTAGAATTAAAAATCGGAGCAAAAGTAATCTGTTTAAAAAATAGTCCGGATAAAAAATACGTAAATGGTTCCATGGGAACTGTAGTTGGATTCGACAACGATAACGCTCCCATTGTGGAGTTGGTATCGGGAAAGAAAATAACGGTGAATGCGGACACTTGGCGAATAGAAGAAGATGGCAAAGTAAGGGCAGAGATCAGCCAAATACCTCTTAAATTAGCATGGGCTATCACCGTGCATAAGTCACAAGGTATGACCCTTGATAGGGCAGAAATTGACCTTAGTCGCTCGTTTGCGTCAGGCCAAGGATATGTGGCACTTTCTCGTTTAAAAGGCTTAAAAGGGCTTTATTTAAAAGGATTTAATCCGAATGCCTTAATGGTGGCCGAGGAAGTGCGAGAAGCAGACAAGACCTTCCAAAGCAAAAGCGATCAAGCTGAAACTGCAATAGAAAAATATAGCAAAGTTGATCTAGAAGAAATGCAAAATAAATTCTTAACAAATCATGGCGGCTCATTAAAGGAGCTTGATGAGGAAGAGGCAGAAGAGCTTCAGGAAAAAATTCCATCACACACTAAAACAGAAGAGATGATTAAAGAGGGCCTCACCATAAAAGAAATTGGAGAAAGCAGAAAGTTATCAACCGACACAATTATAGGACATATAGAAAAGCTGATAGAAAGCGGAGATAAAATTCCATTTGATAAAATCTTGCCTGATAAAAAAGATGTTACTAAAATCAAAAAAGCATTTAAAGAATTAGAAACGGATAAACTGACGCCAGTGTATGAATTCTTTAAAGGAAAGTATTCATATCAAGATATTAGATTGGTAAGGGCATCATTAAAGAGTAGATAACTTTTAATTATAGAAAATCAAGTGTAAAAATTTTAAATAAGTTATATAAATTTATTTAAATTTAAGTGCTTTTTGTCATAGTAAAAGCCAAGTCTTTACAAATCTAAAATATGTTGACAAGTAGAGATAATAAGCATAGTGTTAGACGATACAGGCACGATGTGCATTATTTATGGTATTAAGTGAGTTGAAAAAGAGTTTTAATTATAAAGTGGTTATCAAATAAAAGGGTTTAAAAACAAAATATGATTTTTAATAAAAAGGGTGCGTTAGGTCTCGGAGCAGGTGTTCTATTTGCAATGAGTATGTTTGTGGGGGCGATTTCAGTTTCAGCATCAACAATATATGTTGATAAAGCAGTTGCTGGAAGTGTACATGATGGAACTTCTCAATTAACAGCTTTCGCAACAATTCAAGAAGGAATAGACGCAGCAATTTCCGGAGACGTAGTTAATGTTTATCCAGGAGCATACGACGAAACTGCATCTAACCGAACAGTTGACGGTGCCTCATACCAATTTGGACTTTTCTTCGGAACATCAAATGTAACGGTGCAAGGCGTTGATGCTTCAGGAAATGTAATTTCTAATCCAAACGATATACAAGCGACGATAACCACAAATGCCACAAACTCTTTTGGTCCTAGCGGAGTTTTTGTTGCCGCAGACGGAATTACTTTGTCTGGATTTACTTTTGGCAATAATGCCTCTGGTCTAAATAAGACGATTGAAGTTATTGCTGATAACTTTACCCTAAAGAATTCTAAACTTATCGATACAGATCCTGCCGGAGCTGCATTATACATAAGTGATTTTACTCCAAATTCACTAGTAAATAAGTACACAATTACGAATAATATCTTCGCTGATGGTGCAACTATTAGCCTAGCTAGTGGCGCTGGATCATCTACACCAGTTACAGATCGTAATATTACTAACAATGTATTTACAGGGACAAACAATGATTACGGGCGAATCAGTTTTAGTGGTAACGGAGGACAGCCTTGGTATGTTTACCCAGTAGGCGGAGCAGTCATTACAGGAAACACATTTACAGAAGCAAATAAGTGGAATATTCGTGCTCGCGGAGGATATGATAATACACAATTTGACTGGAAGTCATATTGGGATACAAATACCTTTGCCGCTTCCGTAGTAAGTCTTTCTGATGAATCAACTTTCACATTGCGTGATTATAGCTATGGTGCATATTCAAATGTGCGAAGTATAAGTTCAAACTTGGACTGGTCAATCGAAAACGCGTCATCAAGTGATGTAGTTAAAGTTGGAGCAGGAACATACAATGAGAGTTTGTTAATAAATAAACCTCTTCTTATTACTGGAGCAGGAACTTCTACTATAATTACTGGAAACAATTCCAAAAATTACATAATAGAGATTAATGGAACGAAGGGAGTAACCTTAAACAATCTATATATTAATGGAGGAGGTAGTGCTGAGGGAGCAAATTCATTTGACTATGGTGTCTTAGTAAATGATTCAGGAACTTCAGGGTCACCTGTAGAATTAAAGAATCTTACAGTAAAGAATATTTGGAATCCAGCTTCTAATGATGTTGAGGTAGATTCAACGACAATAGGAGGAAGCTATGCACTTATTCATGATAATAATATCTCTTCATTCGATAAAAGAGGAATCAGATTCATCAATTCATCTGGAAAGATATATTCAAATGATGTTTTAGGAGATAACGTAGACGGCACAAGTCGTGTTCAGAATCTAGTTAATCTATGGGGAGGATCAGACGTAGAAATTTATGGTAACACTCTTCATAATGCTCTTACTACAGGAGCAACTCCTACCTGGGCTTCTCCTGCAATCTTTATAAGCTCATTCGGAGGATCCGGGGATTCAACTGCAAATATTCACGACAATGAAATATATGCTTCAGACACAGGAATAGTATTAGGATCATATTATGCAACCACAGATAATTCATCGACTACTATTACTAGCAATAATTTCCACGACTTAAATCAAGCTATTGCCTTAGAAAAAGGAACAGTTTCTGCAACTATTACCAACAATATATTTGGATCTAACATAACTGAAGGGGTTGCTTCCGATGATGGAAATGGCGGACCCATTACAAACGCGTCGATTAACGCAGCTAGAAACTGGTGGGGAAATATTTCAGGGCCCACAAATACCACAAAAAATCCACGTGGAAATGGGGCGTCTGTTTACGATGAAGTAACTTTTTCTCCATGGTACACAACGAAAGATATGATTGCTATCCGATATAACAATGGAACAACCACATCATCCATTACAACAACTACGTCAACAAGTTCATCTGCTATTGCAAATAATAACGGAACAAATGTAGCAGTAACCATGGAATTAGCAATAGGAACTACAATTACCGGTACATCTTCATGGGATGGAACATTTACATTCCCTACAGCGACAACTACTGGGTTTACAATAAATGCTTTCCCTAACACAATTCTTACCATTCAAGCAGCAGTTGAATTAGGTTTAGCTGGTAATGCATTAAGTTTAGACATTCCATTAAAGCTTACTTTCGCTGGACTTTCAGGATCTAAAGTAGCTTGGTCACGTGGCGGAGTAATTACTGATATCAATGCGACATGTACTTCAACTTCAACTCCTACACTCGCAGCTGATGAAGATTGTAGAACAAGTTCTGGATCAGACTTAATCGTTTGGACAAGACATCTAACAACATTCGTCGCTTACACACAGGTCGCATTTTCTAGCGGAGGCGGAGGGGGGGGCGGGTCATCAGTAAGCAGTGGCGGCGGTGGAGGAGGATCGTCATCTGGATTTTCAACTGGATCAGTTGGAACACCACAAGGACAAGTTTTAGGAGCAGCTACTACTACTTTAAGTACGGGGGCTACATCAACTCCTAATATGACTATTACAATTCCAGTATCAGCAAGCACAACTTATTCTTTCACAAAGAACATGATGCTAGGATCAAGAGGAATTGAAGTTACGAATCTTCAAGCATTCTTAATAACAGGAGGATATCTAAAGCTCGATGCACCTACAGGATACTTCGGAGGATTGACTCGCGCAGCAGTTGCTAAGTGGCAAAAGGCAATGAAGCTTCCAAATACTGGATACTTCGGAGCAATGTCACGGGCAATGATAAAGGCGACATACGGAAACTAAATAATAAGTAATAAAAACACCAGTTAAACTAACTGGTGTTTTTATTTAATTTATTGACATGTTAATTGTTATGTAGTATAATAATTAAGATTTAAAACCATCATCAACAGGAGATCGACGATGAAAGTTCGTTTAATTAAGAATCTGGCAGCTTCCTTCATGCTCGTGTTTCTCGGCGGTTGCTGGGACATGGGAGAGGGCGAGAAAATCGGGTCTATCACTCGGTTGCAAAAGACGGGCGTTTTCTGCAAGACCTGGGAAGGCGAGATCATCAGGGGAGGGTTGAACTCCGGCTCAGGCGTGGTGGGCAGTGCATTTCACTTCACGGTGGAGAGCGAGGAGCTCGCTCAACAGGTGCAAAAGGCCATGGAGACGCAGCAAGAAGTGAAGATCCATTACCGGAAGGAAGCAGTTACGTTGTGTCGCTCGGACAGCGAAAATTACTTCCTGACCAAGATCGAACACCTCGGCACTGTTGCTGTTCCGCCTCCTCAATCAAAGGAAGTGACCGGAATAGCCCCACCGGCTCCCTCCGGCAACGGGCTCATGCAAGAGCTTCTCATTCAGAATCGTCTGCTCATTCAGAACCAGACGGCAGCCCTGGAAGAGATACGCAAACAGCGTGAGGGCGCAGATCCGAATCGTCATAAGTAGGACACGAAGCTCAAAGAACCCCGACATAGATCGGGGATTGTTTTTGTAATATAAATTGAATATTGTGATTTAATTATTTACAGGGTAAACTTATGCTCATATGAATATAGTCCAAGGATTTAGACATCTTTTAATCCCGCATGAACACAATGACTATAAGCCTCATATCTTTAGAGAATTAAGTGTCGCCATTATTTTATTCGTAAGTATTTTCTTGCTCGGCGCTTCTGCTGGAAGTTCTTTCTTTATAAACAAAACAGTAAAAGGGGCCTCTATCGCGGCTTCTGTGCTTGTCGATCTAGCAAATGACAATCGTCTGGCTTATAACGAAGAGCCTCTTACGATAAATCCACTCCTTGTTCAAGCTGCGACCCTTAAAGGGCAAGATATGGCAAAGGAAGGGTATTTCGCGCATGAGAGCCCAAGCGGAGTTACTCCATGGCATTGGTTCGATACTGTTGGATATAAATTTTTATATGCTGGAGAAAACTTAGCCATTAATTATACGGATTCAACCGAGGTGGATACTGCATGGATGAATTCTCCGGGACATCGGGCAAACCTTTTAAATGTAAACTTTCGCGAAGTGGGCATCGCTACAATAGAAGGAGTTTATAATAATTACCCAACTATATTTGTGGTACAAATGTTCGGTACTCCGGCGAAGGCGTCTGCCACCTCTGTGAAGGCTGCGCCTTCAACTCAACCGGCAACCACCACACCAGAAGTCGTCGCTCCGGTAAATACATCATCTACTATAAAAGAATCAACTAGTACCACCACAACAAATGGAACTACTACCGGAGAGATTCGCGGAGAATCGATTACTGCAAAACCTGCTTTAGAAGAAATTGTTACGAATAAAGAGCTAGCGGTAGTGAGAAATAATGAAGCACTGGAAGAGGCTTCATCGTCAGATGTTACACCGCCAGAAGCGGCGAGTGTTCGCGTAAGATATTCAAATTGGTATGATCATCTCTTACTTGATGGATCAGGATATATCGATACTATTTATAAAATAATAATCGCCATCGTCGGGGTCGCTTTAGTTACTACTGTTCTTGTAGAATACAGAAAGCAGCATTATAAACATCTTCTGTATGGAATGGCATTGCTCGTTATCCTTACGATATTTGTATATATAAACCAATTATTCTTTTAATCGATAAACTTTAAAGTCTTTATAATCTGTTCTCCTTGATTATAGTAAGTATCAAGTTCTGTGTCTGGTGTTCCTTGGGTCATAGTGTCGTCTCTATAACTTGATCCTTCTTTTAACTGTTCAATCGCGTAACATTTATTGTTATGTATAGTTCTGTAACTTTCACCAGAAACATATTTCATCGTAGCTGCATCAGAAAAACTAAACTTCTTAAATGTAATTCCGTTTATTACTACATTAGTTACAGGCTCACTTTCATATCCTGGATCGGGCAGATAACATTGTTTCGTGTCTGTGCTTACTCCTACTCTTACTTCTGCATCAAAAAATAGGGGATAAGGCTTTCCAGTAGCTATCCCACCTTGATCTATTCTTTTTATAACAAAAGAAACCACAGCATTGCCTTTATTCTCAGGAGATGAGTTTACTCTCCATGTATTATTTAAGATATAAAAGTTACTGAAGTAATCTTGCTGTGTCACTCCTACTGGGACTGTAAGTGAAAATCCATATGTAGAATTTGTATAAACATGTGACTTATCAGCAGAAGTGGCGCCGGCATCATTTGAAGAGGTAGGAGTTACGCAGTTTTCATAAGTCGTGGATGTTCCTTCAGTGATGAAAGCCGTATTTCCTTTGTTCCAAAAAACAATTGATTCATCTGTATTTGCATATCTAGCGCCAGACCCGGACATCGCATGAGGGAGTAAAAGCATGCGTCCGTCACTAAGCATCACGTGTACTTCGGTGTCGTTTTCAGGATAAAAAGTCGCCATAATGCTTTTTCCTTGCGAGCAGTTAAATGTAACTGTGTTTTCCATCCTTCCAGTCATATTCATAGAATTATTACCCCTCATCATAAACATATGATAAATAAGCGCACCTACGGCAATAATGACTAAAAGAATCCCAAGAGCGTCTCGTTGTTTTTGTTTCATATAATTTCAGTTTACACCATAGCATTTAAATTGAAATAACTCCCCAAATATTGTAGTATGGGTAAACTAGATTTTATACTTTAGAAATTAGATTTTAGAGGAAATTGCAATAAATATTTGTCTTCTAATAATCTACAATCTAACATCTGACGTCTAGTAATTAACATTGGGGAATCGTCTAATGCTCCCGATTTCTTAGATTGTAACCAATCTCTTGAAATCGCAGTACTGAGGCTACCAAGCCGTATGTAGTAGGACATGGACACGCCACTCAAGGTTAATAAATTGTTTTATAATAATATTTTGGGTCGAGACGCTAGGCTTCGAAGAGTTAGGAATTTACCAAAATTCCTAACACAAGCAAGTCTTAGATCAAGAAAGATAAACGGAGAGAAAAAAGTAAGTAGGTTACAATATATACATTGGGGAATCGTCTAATGGTAGGACACATCCCTCTGGAGGATGGTATTGGGGTTCGAGTCCCTGTTCCCCAGCAACACAATTTTTAAAAGGATAGGCACAGCCTTTCTATGATTTTTGTGTTGCTGGGGCAAGTAAGTGACATTGGGTCACTTACGGCAGGGACTCGAAGCTCGGAGCGTTATGAGTCTACCAAGACGAATCGCGAGAGCTGCCCGAATGCAAAACTTTTAGACGGAAAAGTTTTAGCTGAGGGAGAGACTCCCTGTTCCCATCTCTGATTTTCAAGTGCTATAATTTAATCTAATGGAGAATCTCTCTAGCCAAGGTCACGATGTAGAAAAAGGAATTTTTGTGTTTAGAAATTTACAATCTAAATATAATCCTGAGGTCTTAGATTTTAATTATTGTAATGGTTACATTCTCCAGTCTACGAGATCATACTTTGAATATCATTGCGATGAAGAAAATATAGTAATTCTTTCTAAAAAAGATGGAGTATACGTTATAACAACATACGTGGCGAATGACTTTGTAACTTTTATAAAAAAATTATTAAATAATCTTGAGCCAGATAGACTGATCATAAAAAATGTTTCTAAAACTGAGAGACTTAAATTTATAGAAGCCGGCTTTAGAGAATGTGCAGAGCATGAAAAATGGGATGAAGTATCAAAATATGATGATAATACTTTTCCTGAGTTAGTTGTGGATTGTGATAACTTGGTTAAGTTGAACGGACCAGATTTTCAATCCCTACGAGAAGATGTCGCAAGATTTAATCGAGATTATTCTATCAGCGTAGAAAAGTTTAACCCCGATGATTTTAATGTTATAAAAGATTTATTTGATAAGTGGGTTAATAACATGAGGGAAAGAAACGGATGGCCTGAAGATCAGTTAACTGAATCTACGAAAGTTTTGTTTACTGATAAATTTGGAATAATTAACTACATTATCCGAGATTCTCGTAATAATAAAATTATTGGATGGATGAATTTTAGTGAAATATCAAACATATGTCTCGGCTTTAATGTTCTTGTAAATAACTTTGATTACTATAACTTATATAGAATTATGATGATTGAAGCCGCGAAAATTGCTCAAGAGCTAGGATATAAATATCTTAACCTTCAGGGATCTGAGGATGAGGGACAATTTTCTTCCAAACTAAGAATGAAGCCAGAAATACAATTAGAGAAAGTGCACCTTATATATGATAAGGGTTTTTTAACTAACCCTATGAGGTAATAATTCAGTTAGGATATCATGCCACAATGCCAAATATACACATTAATAAGCACATTTTCGACGGGTATAAAAGAGAAGACAAAGCTTTATTACGGTCCGTGGGACAATCTTTACAAGACTAGATTTATCTTGTGAAAAGAGTAGAATTAAGCCCATGACTTTTCCAAAAGGATCTGAGTGGCGACAGTGGGATTTGCATGTGCATACCCCGGCTTCTTTTTTTTGGGAAGGAGGTAAGAAGTTAGCGGAGATGACACCATCAGAAAAAGAAGTTGCTATAAAAAAATTTATAGAGGTAGTAAATACATCAGAAGTTTCTGTCTTTGCTATTCAAGATTATTGGACTTTTGATTGGATGCTAGAATTAAAAAAATACCTTCATTCGCATTCTTCTGAACTTACTAAAACTGTGTTACCTGGAATGGAGTTACGTGTAGAATCTCCGACTGAATACCGATTAAATATACATGTAATACTTTCTGATAAATTAACAACTCAACAGCTTTCTGATTTTAAATCAGAACTAAAGCTTAGAGTTGGTGCAGAAACTAAAAAATTATCTAATGATGCTCTTATTGAGTGTGCAAGATCTTTAGATGTATCTAAAGCTAAAGCTCATAGCTATGGAGATCCTTCTACGTTAGACGATAAACAACTTCTTGAACTTGGAAGCAAGACAGCAATTATTACAAGAGAATCACTAACAACAGCATTTGAGCAAATTCCAAAAGGATCAGGTTTTATTTTATTACCCTACGATACATCTGATGGTTTATTAAATTTAGATTGGAGTAAACATCCACATGATGATAATTATTTTATGCAAACGGCTCACCTCTTCGAGAGCAGAGATCAAAGAAATATAGATCTATTTAATGGCATAGAAACTGATAAAAATAGGACTTACTTTGCAAACTTCTTTAAAACTTTAGGAAATACGGCGAAACCTTGTGTGGCTGGTAGTGATGCTCATAAATTTACAAATTATGGCAAATATCCCTCAAATAAAGCGACTTGGATCAAATCTGATCCAACTTTCGAAGGGTTGAAGCAAATAATGTATGAATGTTCCGATAGAGTTAAAATTCAAGAATTAAAACCAGAAGAAAAGTCTACATATACACTTATAGATAGAGTTGAATATACTTCTAGCGATGGATTTGCTGAAGTAGTTTATTTCAATCAAAACTTAAATGCAATAATAGGTAGT
Organism: Candidatus Nomurabacteria bacterium; assembly: GCA_028286645.1. Lineage (GTDB taxonomy): Bacteria > Patescibacteriota > Minisyncoccia > Phycocordibacterales > UBA5272 > UBA11704. The sequence goes on along the minus strand of JAQBRF010000004.1, from coordinate 295,189 downwards.
CGCGCGCAAGGAAAATCAAATCTATTAAAAAATATTGCTTATTCCATTGATCCATCTCAATGCAAATTAAGAAATGTTGAATTAAAAGACTTTTTCCCTTTAACGGACTTAAAAGTTATTTGGACAGATGGAACATTTAACAGTCTAAACGCATCTGAAACTAAAGAAAAAAGTATACTTTTTATACCTCAAAAATATTTAGGTGAGCTTGTGTACGAGACAGATCCTCGGTTTGATAACTTCTTAACTAATTTATTTGAAAATAGAGATGATTTTCGTACAGCCATAGAAAGCTATAAAAAATTTGAGGGGTTGAATATCCTTTTATTAACTTCCCTTATACGTGAAGTGTTAGCCGCAAGATCTACAGGTTTTGAAAAAAGAGAACTACTTAAAAAAATAGGGAAAAAAGAAGACTTTGATAAAGATATAAAAGAAATTGAAGAAAAAATAAAAAAGTGTGGAAAAACTTCATCTATAACACCAGTCGAAATTAAAGAGCATGAGCTAATTAATACTGAGAAGCTTCAAAAAGAAAAGACCGCAAAGGTTATATTGCAAGATATAAAAGCCTATGAAGATCTTAAAAAAGATGAAGTTATTAATTCAGATAGGGTCTTTGAACTTGCTTTTTCTCCTCAAACTTTAGAAAAAATTGAAGAGAAACTTTCAGCCTCGAATGAGGCTTTCAAGGTAGAGTTTGTTGATGAAGAAATTCTATCTTTAAAAAAGATGGGTATACAAATTGATAAAGATATAAAAGCTTTAGAAAAGCTATTAAAACCATTACAAGATAAGTTAAATGAAAGTAAAACTCTTCTTGAACTTACAAAATTACTCGAGAAGAGTAAGAACAGTAGGAAGCAAATAGAAGATATTGAAAAGGAGTTAGTTGCAATAAGAGCTTCATATAATCTAAAAAAGAAAGAACTTATTGATGTTTACTTTAAATATGAAACTGAGTATAACAATCTTAAGATCGATTTAGGAGAGCTTAACTTTTCTCAAATAAAACTCATTGTATCGTTTGATATTGAGCAGTTTAAAAAAGTTATTGATGACAATATAAACTACCATAACTCAACAGTTTTCAGAAAAGATGAAGATAAGATTTATGTGAATGCAAACATATTTTTAAATGATCCGGCTAGCGCTATTTATACAAAAGCAACTTTTTCAATTCTTATAAAAGAGTTACTAGGCGGGATTCTTTCAGGTAATTTATTATTAAAATCTGGAAAAGATATAACGTCCGTCTTATTGGATTTATTTAAAAATAGGTACAAGATTGATTTTCTTGAAAGTATTAAGAGTAAAAAAGGTATTAAGTTTTCAGAAATGTCAGATGGAGAGCAGATGATTGCTCTATTAGAATTTATTTTTAAATTTGACGATTTTAACTATCCTGTTTTTCTTGATCAACCGGAGGATGATTTAGATTCAAGAGCTATATCTACCACCATAGTTGATTTTATTAAGACAGAAAAAACAAAACGCCAAATTATTGTCGTCTCTCACAACGCAAATCTGGTTGTTTGTAGTGATAGTGAAGAAATTTTAGTTTCAAGTAAAAAGGGTAAATTTAAACCTGATTTTAAATATATTTCAGGAGCTATTGAAGATAAATATATAAATAAAGAAATTGTAGAAATTCTTGAAGGTGGAGATCTTGCTCTTCAAAAAAGAATGAAAAAACTGAATATTTCCTAAGTATGGAAGAAAATTTGCTAAAAATTGAAAAGTGGAGAAAGACACACAAGCAGTTGCTCGGGTTTATTGAAACAGACAACACTCTTACTGGTGATCAAATTAGAAATTGGATCGCCCAGTGTATTGTCTATTTTACTGACATCAAAATGTCGCAGAATATAATTGATTATTTTCTTTCAAAATTAGAATATCGCAAAGAACGCGGTGACAAAAAAAGATTTTACATGGAAATAAGTGGCCATGGGATAGACGAAGAAGAAAAATATGAATATGATACAGGTATAGGACCTTTCAGTTGGAGCACCTACAGTGGAGGTTATTTGGTAACTGATTCTAATAGATTGACACAAAAGCAGGTCGACAGAACCAGGATGACGCCTATTTTAGTCGCATTTCAGGTGGCAGAAAATATAATTAATAACTACGAGGAATCAGAAAGAATTATTCCAAAAGTATTATTAAATCAATTTAATACCGAAGAAACTCAGAGTATTTATATAGGACTAGAAAATATACAAAATTCTTACGAAAAGAGAAATATAAAAGATATATTAGCCTCCGCTGTTACCACAACGGAATTAATTTGTTCGTTAATAGCAGAGATTTCTGCTATCAAAAACATTGGGGCAAAAATAAAAAGAATCTATGAGACAGAATCTATTTATAAAAAATATAATATGAACCAAGAGGTGGTATGGGCACTCAACAATTCAAGAATAATAAGAAATTATGATATCCATAAGCCTGAAAAGATAAACTATACTACCTTATACGAAGCTGTGAGCTATGTTCATATACTTGTATTATTTATAAACTCTATTCTTGTTTCAGGAGAAATTAAATTAAAAGAAAATAAATGAACGAAGCTTGCCCGGACTGTAATGACACTTATACTCCTAACTTCACCTGATATATTTTTGCTATAATTCCCTCATGCAAAAGATCACCATAATAGTTGGTATGCCTGGTTCCGGGAAAACTACATATCTTGAAACTCATAAAGAAGAATTTGGAAACGCTTTAATATGCGACGATTATTACAGATCAGCAACTAGTCGTCCCAGAGTATCTTTAAGCTGCGAAGGAAGCGCTTATTATCAAGATATTAAAGAAGCGCTAGCATTGGGTAAAGATATAGTTATTGCTGATATTCTATTTTGTAAAGATGAATATAGAAATGAAATAAAGGAGGGTGTAAAAAAATTGGTTTCAGAATTAAAAATAGACGCTAGTATGGAATATAGATTTTTTGAAAATAATTCTACTGCATGCATCGCAAACATAATAAGGCGTAATCGCCCGGAAAGAGTTGCGAAAGAGTTAGAATTTATTGAAGAGGTTAGGGGTGGATATAAAATACCAGAGGGTTCTGTCATTTTGCCTATATACAAGCAATAATCATTCTGTCCACCTTCTTAATCCCACCTGCTATACTTACTTACATCATGGCAATTAAACATTTCTTCCATGGATGGAATCTAGAGAAGGAAGAAAAGTTTTTGAAGACTCCTGTTGGAATCTTTCTACTTGGTGGATTCTTGGGGACGCTATCACCCAATCCAACGGACGCTGTCCATTTTTGGCTACAGAATCATATTCTCAATAATCCTAGTTTGAGTCATACAACCAAAGCATTGCTCCAAGTAGTTGATTGGTATCTTTTGGATAGTGCGTATTTTCTGCTGCTTCTCGTAATCGCATATTTCTTGCATATTCGAAAAGTTTCTATCGTAAAAAGAGCCACATTGATCGGGGGAATTCTTGGCGTTGGAATAGCAATAGGCATCCTCGCGCAATTATTTCCGCGATAAGGATATTTTTAATAATAAGTGATTTTACTATAAAAAAGTTCCTACATCGTCCTACGGCCCCAGCAAATGCTAGAATAGCTAGATATGGGAAATTCACTATCTATATTACGAATAATGGAACAGACAGATAAATATGTTTTTCATGGATCGGGTTCAGAAATAGAAATCTTTGAACCCCAACAAGCCTATACTCGTGTTGATGGTGTAGATATTCCAGACGGAGATCCAGCGATCTTTGCTTCATCTAAATTAAACTATGCAATTTTTATGGCAATTATTAATATGAAAAATTGTCCAAAAGGTTATAGGTCTTCCTCTGATGGAAGAGAGTTTAAAGCAACCGCAGAAACATTGAAACAACTGACACCCGGAGCTAACGGATTTGTATATGTATTCAATAAGTCAGACTTTAAAGAAAGGGCAAATGGAGAAGAGGAGAGCATGCGTCACGAATCAATCAAGCCTCTCTTTTCCTACAAGGTCACCTTTTCAGATATTGATTTTCCTATTCACCAGCTCTAGAATAATTCTAATATTGTTACTTACAGTACTTCTATTTTCTACAAATTTAAAATTTAAAAAAATGTCGCCCATAGCTCAGAAAAAGTAAGAATGATATAATCTTCTTATGAAAATTTTAATACTAGGCCCATCTGGTTCTGGTAAAACATATACTTCATTTTATTTGAGAAGAAAAAACATCAATGCATTTGATGCTGATACTATTCCCGGTCTTGCGGGATATTTTGATAGTAAGGGCAATGAAGTTGAATTTCCCATAGGTGCTGGAAAAGAATTCTTAGATACTCATGAATTTCTTTGGAGCAGAGAATTCCTAAAAGTTTTTTTAAAGAAAAATAATGATGTGTACCTTTTTGGAATGGCGGGAAATGCTTTTGATATGGTTGATTTATTTGATAAGGTATTTTTTCTGAACGCAGAACAAGAAGTTCTTGCTGAACGTCTAAGACATGAAAGTAGAGAAAATCCGATGGGTAAAACAGACTACCAGCTGCAGAATGCCTTAAATTGGGCTACGGAGATTGAGGAAGAAGCTAGAGGTCTAGGTATTAAAATGATAGACGCAAATCTTCCTCCAGAAGAGATATTTAAGATAATTAGCACTTAATGACGGTTCCAACATCTTTCCACATCCCCAACTACCCAACTAAGTATTTCTCTGCATAGGCACGCATTGCTTTGTGTACTGGTTTCAAACCTCTCCCTCTCTCTGTTGGATGATAGAAGCCCTCGCCATCTTTGATAACAAGTTTCTCTTCCTCGATAATTTTAAGTTTGTTCGTAAGTGTTCGAGTCGAAATACCTTTAAGTCCGCGCTCAAGCTCGCAAAATCTCATAGGCTTATCAAGAAGGCTATACATAATAAGCATAGTCCAGATGTCGGAAAGGACTGTGGCAGTCATGGTTACAGGGCAGCTCGAAAGCTTTGGCTTCATAATGGGATTATAGCATTTAAAAGTAACTTTACAATGTAAAGTAAGTATATATACTGGATATATTACTTATTTACATTTCGAATATAAAGACTGCAAAACATTTTATTTGAAATTTCAATTAAGTAATATTACTTTTAACAACTTAAATCTAAAAAATATGAAACTTTATTATGCTCCAGGTGCCTGTTCACTTTCTCCGCATATAGTTGCCAGAGAAGGCAAAATCGCCATAGAACTATCACGTGTTACCTTTGACGGTGCAAAACGCACAACTGCAGAGGGCGAAGACTTTTTTGTGGTGAACCCAAAAGGTGGATACGTCCCTGCATTACGGCTTGATTCAGGTGATGTGCTTTCGGAAGGTGTGGCTATTATTCACTATCTTGTCGACCAATCTTCCGTAACTCTTATGCCAGAGAAAGGCTCACTCGTGTACTACCGCGCCCTAGAATGGATGACCTACATAAGTTCCGAGATTCATAAGGGATTCTCACCACTATTTAATCCAACATTATCTGACGAACTAAAGGGACAAACGAAGGAGAAGATCATGAGCCGACTCGCTTATGTGGAAAGTGAGCTTGGTAAGCACCAATACCTCGTCGGTGATTCATTTACTGCACCGGATGCGTACCTGTACACGATATTACGCTGGACGAAGCAGTTTGGCATGAGCCTTGAGGAGTATGCAAACATAACTGCATACATGGCTCGGGTAGAGAGCAGAGAGGCTGTGAAGCAAGCGCTTAAAGAAGAGGGACTAGAGACATTCTACGTTTAGTTTACTGATATAAAAGACGGACACCCTTCCAAAATGCCAGCAACAAAATTCACCCGTTAAGGGTGTTTTTGTTTGCCCTCAAGGACTCGAAAGTTCGGAGTGTCTGTTGTAAGTAAGGAAGTTCCAACATCGTTCCACCATTCCGCCTGATATACTCAAGAAATGCTAACGCTATATAACGTAGTTTCTGAAGATGGGTTTATAGCAGATAAAAATGGAAAGGAAGATTTTATACCTGAGACGTTATGGGTAAATTCTTTGAACATGTATAAGGAGTATGGATCAGTTATTATGGGGAGAAGAACTTATGAAACAATCCAGAGTTATGACAAAGAACTTCTTATCCCTTTTGAGTTGCTCCCTTTTAAAAAGATTGTGATTACAAATGATATAAACTTTAAAGCTAAGCAAAAATATGTAGTCGTCCATTCTCCGGAAGACGCAATAACCCTTGCTCCTAATTCTCTTGTTTCTAGCGGACCAACTCTTAACAATGTTCTTCTTAGGATGAATGCTGTTAAGAAAATAATTCTTCATGTTGTACCGGTATTAATAGGTAAAGGAATTAAGCCTTTTGATGAAGATTTAATAAAAACAATGAAGCCAGTTAAATACGCCCCTCAACTTGAGGGCGTCAAAGTCAAAGAATTCATTAAATAAGTTCTGACGTATCCCACATCTTTGTAAATTTCATAAAAAAGGCGCGCAGCCGTAGCCGCGCGCCTACCCATCCGAACGATCACTTCTGTTCCATCTGGGTGATTTGCTTCTCGAGGACCGGTATGGACGCAGCGGCTTGCGCGCGCTGACATTTACCGAGAAAGTCGTCGCCGGCGTCTTCCTGCGCGAAAATGAGCCGGCTTTGCAATACATGAAGATCGATATTGTCTTCCATCGGCACTCCTGAGTGTGTCCAAAGGGACATTTATTATTTTAACATTATAGATCACTTTTGTCAATAGACTGTTTATAAAATTCTTCAAATTCTGTTCTAGCCTTATTTGCTATAATCTCCTCATGCAAAAGATCATCATAATAGTCGGCATGCCTGGTTCTGGTAAAACTACATATCTTGAAACTCATAAAGAAGAATTTGGAAACGCTTTAATATGCGACGATTACTATAGATCGGCAACAAGTCGCCCTAGAATATCTTTGAGCTGTGAAGGAAGCGCTTATTACGAAGACATTAAAGAAGCGTTACTAGTTGGTAAAAGTATAGTTATTGCTGATATTCTATTTTGTAAAGATGAATATAGAAACGAAATAGAGCAGGGAATTAAAAAATTGATCTCAGAATTAAATATAGAAGTTAGTATTGAATATAGATTTTTTGAAAATAATCCTGCCGCGTGTATCGCAAACATAATGAGGAGGAACCGACCTGAAAGAGTCGAGAAAGAATTAGAATTTATTGAAGAGGTTAGGAATGAATACAAAATACCGGAGGAAGTAGCTATTTTACCTATATACAAGTAATAGTTCTACCCTACCAATCAGGTCTCTCAGGGTTATATCTATGCGGCCCAGATGTTCTCACGTGGGTTGCTCAAAAACCCTCTAATGTAACAGCGGTCATTATTATTGTCCCAATTCTATAGTTTTCTTTTGGCAAGGAGAATAAGAATTATTAGAGACTAGGATTGGTTCCAATTTTCATAAAAAAACCCCGACTTCAGTCGGGGTGGCGGGCACGAGGCACGCCGATTTTTCACTATTGGAGCTGAGTTGCTTCGCAGTGGTTCCGGCTGGGCACGTAAAAGCACGCACCGTCCGAATCCCACCTGAGAAAGTCGAGACCGTTGAACGAGAAGCATCCCGGACCATCGACCGTGACGGCGCTCAAGATAGCGGCAGCCGCTCTGGTCTTCCTGTTCTTCATGATCTCCCTCGGCATGCCGAGGGGGCGGAGAGGTGTCGCTTCGAGCATCACCTGGAAGGTGAGAAGCATCGCGACATCCTCTTTTTTTTCTTCCGCACGGACTTTCACCACGGCTTCACCCGCGGCGCCAGCGTTCGTGATGCTGAGTACCGAGAGAATGACTTCCCCGTCACCCACTGCAAATATACGGCGTTGGGACATAAGGGTCTCCTTGGGATACAATAAATTTGGCCAGAACGAGTACCTATATAGTATAACACACTGCTATTATAAAGTCAAGTTATCTGATGTGTCTTAAAATATTTAGAAATAAATATGATATCGAGTGGATTATAGAATTTAATCCGAATAAAGAAAATATAACCGAGTTCCAATTTCTTTCATATCCTACCTGATATACTTCCCATATGACCGATCCTACCCCCGAAGAAGATAATAGGGAAAATATTGAAAGATTGATCACTAGAGAATCCGTGATTGAATCTCTTTCTAAAGATCCACCGGATCCAACCCTTCTTAATTTCTATATTGAGTCAAGGCAAAATCAGATTCAAGCGCCGTATGTATCTAGAGAAGATACAGAAAGAATGACATATGATTTAACTCTTGAATTGGCAGAGATATACCGCGATGCAAATTTAACCAGAGAAGCCGGGGAGGCATATATAGATTGGGCGTCATTAGGTTATCCTCGGGGCAGTTGGGATGAAAAAAAGATTTGGGCTATTGAATTGCCAACTTCTGAAATGAATGCGGAGAATTTGCTATGGCATCTAGATATTCCTTATTGGACGTCCGATGATGGAAAAGAATTTGTTGTAACTGCGAAGGATCTTGTTAATAAAGCCCCCAATAGTACAAAGGAGTGGGATAGAATGATGCGGGCGGATTTGAGTTTCCCGATCGATATAATCTATTATAGAGGCAGGTGGGTTATCCTTGACGGTGTTCATCGGTTCATAAAGGCGTATATTCAAGGAGAGAAAAAAGTCTCTGTTAGAGTTTTTCCTGAGGAAAGACTTTCGGAAATTATGGAGCCGGAGATGTAAAAAATCTAAAGAATATCCTGTAACTGATTTAAGTTTGTAATTTTTGGTTCGTAATCAATTATGTTGTTTCTGTCGATCAACAATGCATCAATTCCGACATTCTTTGCGCCATTAATATCATTTTTTATAGAATCCCCAATCATTAGAGCCTCAGATGGGTCAACCCCAGTTTTTTCAAGGCAGGAAAGAAATATTTCTTTCTCCGGCTTTCTGCTGCCAACCTCAAAAGAAAAGATAGCCACATCTATGTACTGATTTATTCCCAGTTCAGCTAATTGGTCTTTAGATGTTGGCGGGGTATTAGAAATAATGGCGACCTCGTATCCTTTATCTTTTAAGTACTTTAATGTTTCTATTGTATCTTCATAAAGAATCGTATTAGACCATCCTACCCATTGCCTTAGTAACTTTTCATTTTCTTCCGAAAAGTCTTTTTTTGATCTAAAGATATTAATAGCCTCATCAATAGACTTTATTTTATCTATATTTCCTTTATCTATAAACATATCGATGGCTTCCTGTCCTAGGGTTGACTCTAGCTGAGCAGTCATTTCGGATAAACCTTTACAATCTGCCAAAGTATCAATTAGGTCAAATATAATCAGTTTGTATTTATTCATGGTTTGTTTAGTATAACAGTTTCATTCTCCCATCATGTAGGCTCCTAAATTGTATTATAATTAAATTATGTACTCCAAAAAGACCCTAATAATCCTAGCTATAACCTCTCTCGTTTTATCTCGGTCCATGTTCTATTTCTTGAATGATCCTGAAGGTCCGAATCTTCTAGTGGTGGTCATAATGGCAGTTATCTTGCTTGCCATATCTTTATCATCGTATTTATTCAAATTTTCTAGTCTTAAGAAGTTACTATTGGCTGTTTTTATTCAGGCTGTAGCAGTGATTTTATTTTTGTTTGAATTAACTTTTTCAGTCTAATAATAATTCTAGTGATATAATTCGGATATGAGTAAAAAAACTTGTAGTCGGGGGCATGTATTTGAAAAAAGTAGCGACTGTCCAGTGTGTCCTGTTTGTTGGTCAGGTTATTACAGGAAAAAATTACAAAATGATTTTCCAGAAACAATTTCAGCACCAGCACTTCGAGCTCTTTTGAATGCGAAGATAAATAGTCTAAAAAAATTAAGCATCCATTCTGAAGCAGATATTTTGAAACTTCATGGAATGGGGCCAGCTTCTATTCCAAAGTTGAAGTCTGCACTTCGAGAAAAAGGATTAACTTTTAAAAAGTAGGTCCTTAATTTCACCTAATCCTAACTGCTATACTTTAAACATGAAATTCCAAAGACTTGAAACCTCAGTAGAGAGAAATCGCGTTTACGAACATTATCGCGGTAATAAATATCTTGTGATTGATATCGCAAAAGATGCTGACAAAGAAGGAGATGAATTTCGCGTTATTTATCGCGCTCTATATGATCATGGCCAGCTATATTCTCAACCCATAGAAAGATTTACTGGAGTTCATACTGATGGCCGTCCGCGCTTTCGTTTGTTAGAAATTGAAGAAGAAAATAGAAATCCAGGACATGTTTATCCTACGATTACGATGTAGCGATTTTTGTAGTTAAAAGATTCGAGCTAATAAAAAAGCCTGGAGTTAACCAGGCCTCGAACAGTATTTCCTTTCCGCTCCTAATCCGTCTCCAGCTCGGGGTGTTTCGCGCGGTACCTTGCTTTTTGATTGGCTAAATCCTTTTCCCTCCATTCTTTTGTCAGGCGATGGATCTCCTCGAGAATGTAGGGGTTTTCTGTCAGAATGAACTCCGTATCGGAGGTATATCCCAGCTTAGGAGCCCCCACGACGTAGCCGAGCTCCCTTGCTCGATTAAATACGGGTGGATCCACTGGTGAACGCCGGGCCCATATTGCTCCAGAATGACCGCCCCCGTCGTCAAACCATTCCGTCACCCAGCAATCAAGCGGAGGGTGGAAAACAATCTTTGCTGACACCTTGTCCGAATTCCATTCGCGAAGTAAAGCGTCCAGCAATGCCCCATCTTCGATAATGAGGGGGCGAGGGTCGTTCCACATAGTAATGCTCCTTTGTAGTGGTTTACCCGCATTCTACACTTATTTTATGTGTATTCAAATGGGGACATAAACGCGAAATACTTATTAAAAATAAGTGATATTATTAATCATATGTACTTCCTCTATATCCTCCAATGCTCTGATAATACATTATATATCGGTTCCACGAATAATCTTGAAAAGAGATTACGGGAACATAACGAGCTTAAGTCCGGCGCTCACTATACAAAGATAAGAAGGCCAGTAATTTTAAAATACAAGGAAGAATTACCCACGCTTTCGGCAGCAAGAAAGAGGGAAATTGAAATTAAGAAATGGTCCCGGCAGAAAAAATTGGATCTATTTAGTGTAAAGTAAATCTATTTTAAAATTTCTATAATTCTCTTTTTGACATCTAAAAGCTCTTCCGGATGAGTAACTTCAAAAAAATAATCAAATTCATCTTTATTAGGAGACTGGAATCGTGCACGCTGATTTATAATAAGCTCTTCGAAATTTTTCGAAACACTAAGTACGTCAATATCTCGATTAGAAATTTTTACCCTGTCCATGATAATCTTTTCTTCGTAATTGAAATAAAGGCCAATAGTTTTTGCATCATGATTTTTAATTACTTTTAATACATCACGACGGCCATTTTCATACATATTAGAATTACTCATAATAATATTCGTCTTTTGATTTAGAGCGAAATCAAGAATGGTACGAAATACTAGAAATTTAAGTGCCGGTGAAGAAAAACTTCCTTTATGATCCACGTCTAACGCATGAAGAGTAGAAAAGCTAGCTTTTAAAAATAAGGCGATTGGATCGGTTTCTATAATTACAACATTCGGCACTTCTGTTGACAGCTCTTTTGCGAAAGTACTTTTACCAGTGTGGGTTTTGCCGATTGTGAGGAGTACATAATTCATTTAACAAGTATACCAAAATCATATATATTTAAGATGCAAATGCTAAACTCATCTTATGAAAGAAGACCCTCTGTATCGACCACATATTTCTACGGATAAAAAGTATATAAAAGATGTAGGAGAATTAATTAAGAATGATAATAAGGAGAATATAGATTTCGAGATACTAAATAATATTTTTAAGCTTTTAAATATAACAGATGATTTTCTTTTTCAAATAAATCTAGAAAACCTAAACTCAGAAATAATCAAAGAGAATATAAATAAAGCATTTAATGCTATAAACACAACAGAAGTAAAAGAAGAGTTGTTGAGCGCACTTTATAAAGCTTGGGATTATTTATCAGAATCTGATCCACTTGAAAAAGCAGATTTAATTTTCGTATTTGGCGGAGCGGGTATAGATAGAGTTAATGAAGCTATTAATTTATATAAAGGTGGTTACGCTCCACATTTGCTTTTCACTGGTCAAAAAGCCTCATACATGGAAGATGATGATATTTCAGAAGCCGAATATTATGAAAAGTTAGCAATAAAAGGAGGTGTCCCCGCTTCAGCGATAATATTAGAAAAAGAAGCAAAAAATACTCCAGAGAATGTAGTAAATTCTTATCGTATTTTAAAGGAGAAAGATATGCTACCGTCGAAAGTCATTATTATAACTCTTCCATATCACATGAGGCGTGCTTATTTTACTTTTAAGGCAGGTGCTTCCAGGAATCCTAAAGTAATAAGGCATACTGTTCCGTCATCTAAATATACCAGAGAAAACTATTTCAAATCAGAAGAGGGGTTCAATTATATATGTTTTGAGTTTATTAAAATATATGGGGCCAGATTAATGGGGCACTTTTAAGATTATTTATAAAAAAACAAGAAGATCGTGATCTTAAAGTCCGCCTTTTATCAATTTGCCATTTTTAATAAAAAGAGTAATATTATTCATATGAAAGACCAGGAAATATTCGACCATCTTTTCAAATTGGCTTCATATTCCGAAGATAAAAAGGGGATAGTTTCGGCCTGCCTTGTTAGAAATGGAGAAATAATAGCAGAAGGATTTAGCAATAACGAAGGCTGGCATGCAGAGTATGCTGCTATAAAAGATGCAGAGGCAAAGAATATAACTATTTCAAATGAAGATATCATGTATACAACTATCATTCCTTGTGCGAAAAGAACTCCTGGCGGACCCGGCGAAAAATACGGAGACTGCGTAACGAATATAATTAATGCAGGAATTAAGCATGTAGTGTACGGAACTGACAACGCAAAGTCAGGGAGTGGCGTAGAAAAAAGATTTGAAGAAGCGGGTGTAATGCTTACTAAAACCGCAGAAGAAAATATTACAGAAGAATCTAGAAAGATATTCAATGAGTCATGTGTTGATCCGAATGATAGGATTTAGAAAAATATCTTAAAATGAAAATTTTTCTAATTACTGATATCCATTATGGATTAAATACTAACTACAAAGCTCGCGGCGGGCCGGATCATGTAAATCAGTATGGAGAGTTAGTTTCAGATTTTAAAAATAAGATACAGCATTCGATGAACGAATGTGATCTTATTATTAATATGGGAGATTTAATTCATCAAACAAAAAGCAAGGAAGAGGATGTGATCCTATATAAAGAAGCAATAGAGATTTTAAGTGGCGGTAAGCCAATTAAACATGTTATAGGAAATCATGATCTTGTAAACTTAAACCGTAATGATATAACTAAAATAATAGGGGAGGATAAGATTTATTACTCTTTTGATTTTGGAGGTTACCATCATGTGGTTATTGATGGAAATAGAGAGGAAGGAAAAGTTTCTCCGGAGCCATTTCTTTTTAGTGACGATCAAATTAATTGGCTGGAAGATGATTTAAATAAAACGAGTTTGAAAACAGTTGTATATTGTCATTTCCCTATCTATGAGCAAGATGTAAGTAAAAATATTTATTTCAAGGAAGCCGCCAGAGAGCGAATCACACCTCTAAAGTCTGAAAAGATAAGAAATGTATTCGAAAAGTCCGGGAAAGTTTTAGCGGTATTTAATGGACACACGCATTTTAAAGATCATGAGAATATAAACGGCGTTGATTACTTTACTGTGGGATCTTTTTCTGAAAACGATGGAGCGGACCGCCCAACAACCGAATATGCAGTGGTAACTATTGATAACGATAAACTACAAATTGCGCATAAGAGATTAATTTAGCAATTCTAGATTTTATATAAATAATAGTAATATAGACATATATGAACACAAAGCATTACTCCTTGATAACTTATCTTAGCGGTGAAGAACATAAAAAAGTGCGTGAAATACAAAAAGAACTTTCTAAAATTACAGGATCCAGAAAATGTCTAGAAGATTGGCTGCCTCATATTACTCCAGGAGATGGGCCATCCTTAGCAGAAGAGTTTCAAGCAAATTACGAAAAAGAGTTAAAGGCGTTTACAGATGCTCAAAATCCTATTAAAGTAAAGATTTCAGGATTTGATGGAATAGAAAATTGGAAGGGAGCGAAAGGCAACATAACTCCATATGTTATCTGGATAAATGTGGAAGTAAGCGCGGAGTTACTGGATTTATTTAATCGATTAAGAGATGAAATAACTTCTAAGTATGAGACATGGCTTCCTCGAACAGTAAACTATGTCCCGCATATAACTTTAGCATTCGCCGATTTGTCAGAAGATGGATATAAAAAAGGTATGCAGTATTTAACAACACAAAACATCAATGAAACAATTATCATTGACCATATCGCACTTGCAGAGTGTTATGGAGAGAATAATATGACAAGCGTCGAATATAAGAAATTTTACTTTAATAATGCTATACTAGATTAGCTAACCTAGTAGTTAGTATTTTATTGGCCATTAAAACAAAATATATGAACGACGATACAACTACACCTACTAATCCAGTCGCTGGAGAGGGAGAAGAAGTAACAGTGACTCCAGCAGGAGTTCCTGAAATTCCAGCAGAAGCTCCGGTTGCTCCCGCAGAAGAGACACCAGCTCCAGCAGAAGCTCAGTAATTAATAAAACCCCGAAAGGGGTTTTATTAATTTTATCTCTTGACACTGATGTTATAATGTTAAGATTCATATTTTATGGATAATAAATTTATATCTAAAGAAGCCATAATCCAGGTACTGAAAGAATATGGGTGGCAATACAAGAAAAATAAGCTAAACGCAATATTGGCTTTCTTTCTGCCCGCTATTGGGGTTATTTTTACATCTTTCGTACCCCCATTAATAGTAGCGAAAATTATTAATGAATTAGCAGCACATACATATTCAGTAAATCAGATAAGTATTTATATATTGACATTAGGAGGGTTTTGGCTTTTGGGAGAGATGTTATGGAGAGCAGGTTATTATTTTATGATTAAGCTTGAAGTTGCAAGTCTAGCTGATTTAAATAATAAAGCTTTTAAGAAGTTAATATCTCGTGACTATGATTTTTATACAAATAACTTTGTAGGTTCACTTATAAAAAAAGGAATGGCATTCCCTAGAGGTTTTGAGAATTTAACAGAGACCTTAGCGTATAACGTCATTACAAATGTATTTCCAATAATTTTCGCTTTCATAATTTTATGGCAGTATTCTCCGCTTATTCCTTTTACACTGTTATTTTGGATTCTTTTAACAATAGTCATTGCCGTTCCGATTATCCGCAGGAGGTCGAAAATGGTCGCGGAGCGTCATGAGGCAGAAAGCCGAATGGCTGGAAACTTCTCAGATTCGATGACAAATATGCTAGCAATTAAGTCATTTGCTCAAGAAGAGGCGGAACAAAAAACTTTTAACAAGCATGTTAATTCGTATGTCACTAAATATAGAGATACATATAATTATCAAAATTTAAATTTCGAAGGAGTAATTGCGCCTATTTATGTAATAACTAATGTCTTCGGTTTATTTATGGCATTTTACTTTACGATAAAACTTAATTTGCCAGTTGGTACTATGATGGTCGTATATTCTTATTACTCACAGATAGCTCGCATCTTTTGGGAAATAAACAGGGTATATAGAAACGTAGAATCTAGTTTAGGAGCAGCGGCTGAATTTACCGAGCTTACTCTTCATGATCCGATAGTTATGGATAAGCCGAAAGCCGGTAAGATGAAGGTCACAAATAGCGACATAATATTTGAGGACGTTAAATTTACATATGAAAGGAATAAGGATGAACTTTTCTTAAATAACTTTAATCTGGAAATAAAAGGTAACCAGAAAATTGGTCTTGTGGGCCCAAGCGGAGGAGGGAAAACCACTGTAACTAAATTATTGCTTCGTTTCGTGGATGTAAGCGATGGAGAGATATCAATTGATGGACAAGATATTCGTAAAGTTACTCAAAAATCTCTTAGAGAGGCAATTACCTATGTTCCTCAGGAGCCTTTGTTATTTCATAGAACTCTTTTTGAAAACATAGCATACGGCGACCCGAAAGCTACCCTTGAAGAAGTTACAGAAGCTTCGAAGCTCGCTCATGCTCATGAATTTATTTCTGTACTTCCGCACGGATATGACACTTTGGTAGGAGAAAGAGGAATTAAATTATCTGGCGGCCAAAGACAGCGAGTGGCTATAGCTCGGGCTCTTCTTAAAAAGTCTCCCATAATTGTATTAGACGAGGCGACAAGTTCGCTTGATTCAGAATCGGAAAAGTATATTCAAGACGGATTGCTCGAGCTTATGAAAGATAAGACAGCTCTTGTTATTGCGCACAGGCTTTCAACTATTAAGCATTTAGATAGGATTCTTGTTCTTGATCAGGGAAGAATTATTCAAGACGGTTCACACGATGAACTTATTAAGCAGCCGGGGCTTTATGCAAAGCTTTGGAGTCATCAGTCTGGAGAAGTTTTGGAATAATTCTAGATACTTTATTAGCATAAATATTGCATAACACAATTGTTTATGCTACTGTCAAATATACTACCTGTTAAAAACCTGTTTTCTTCTGGGGAAATAGGGGGTATACTATTGACGTAACTATTAATTAACTATTTATCTATGCCAAAAACCAATTCAGCCTTTATGAAACCTATGAAGCTAAGCCCTGAGCTTGAAGCTGTTGTAGGTAAAGGCCCGATGCCTCGCTCTGAGGTTGTTAAAAATATTTGGGTCTACATCAAGAAGAATAATCTTCAAGATCCAACTAACAAGCGAAATATCAATGCAGATGAAAACCTCCTGAAAGTATTCGGGGGCAAGAAAACGGTGAACATGTTTGAAATGACGAAGCTCGTATCCGCTCATCTTTCATAAATAAAAAAACAAAACCGGACTTAAAGTCCGGTTTTGTTTTTTTATTTAACTAGTTAAAATTCCATTTGCTATACTCATCACTATGATTAAAAAGAAAAATTCCCCGAAGTACATTTTCGTATTAGGCGGAGTTATCTCAGGTGTCGGTAAAGGTGTGACCGCTTCGTCTATGGGTAAGATCCTTCAGGATCGTGGATATACAGTTACTTCAATAAAAATAGATCCCTATGTAAACGTGGACGCAGGCACGATGAATCCCACAGAGCACGGAGAAGTTTTTGTTTTGGATGACGGTTATGAGACCGACCAAGATATGGGGAATTATGAAAGATTTTTAAATACAACGCTTACTAGCGATAATTACATGACTACAGGGCGCGTGTATCAAGGAGTTATAGAAAAGGAGCGCAGCATGTTTTATAAAGGGGCGTGCGTTCAAGTAGTTCCTCATGTTCCGCTAGAGGTTATTTCTAGAATTAAAACCGCGCAAAAGAAAGCCAAGGCCGACTGTGTGATGATTGAGATCGGCGGAACTATTGGAGAATATGAGAATATTTTATTTTTAGAAGCCGCTAGAATGATGAAATCTGAAACACCGGACGATGTAGCGTGTGTGGTCGTGTCCTATATGCCCATTCCTTCTACCATTGGAGAGATGAAAACTAAGCCAACTCAGCATGCTGTGCGAACATTGCAGGCTTCAGGACTTTGGCCGGACATGATAGTGGCAAGAAGCGTTTTGCCGCTTGATGCCAAGAGAAAAGAAAAGCTGTCTTTTTTTTGTAATGTTAAACCAGACCAGATTATTTCCGCACCAGATGTGAAAAGCATTTATGACATCCCAATTAACTTCGAGAAAGAAAATGTGGGAGATATTTTATGTGAAGTGCTTGCGCTTCCTAAAAGACATGCAAATTATAAGAAAGGAGAATTAAATAGAATTGCCTGGGGAAAGTTTGTAAATAAAGTTCATACGAGCAAGACCGAAGTAAAGATCGCGATTATTGGGAAGTATTTTGATACAGGAGATTTTATG
This sequence comes from Candidatus Nomurabacteria bacterium, assembly GCA_028286645.1. GTDB lineage: Bacteria > Patescibacteriota > Minisyncoccia > Phycocordibacterales > UBA5272 > UBA11704. The sequence goes on along the minus strand of JAQBRF010000004.1, from coordinate 277,207 downwards.
CTAAGCGATGCGTATCTTTCTGTTATAGAAGCTATTAAGCATTCTGCATATTCCTTAAACAAGAAACCGGTAATTTCGTGGATAAATTCTGGGGAATTCGAAGTAAGTAAAAGTAAAACGCTCGCAATGGTTCGGAAGTCATTAAAGGATCTAAGTAATTATGACGGAGTAATAGTTCCTGGAGGATTCGGCGCGCGCGGGGTTGCGGGGAAATTAGAAGCGGTAAAGTATGTGAGAGAAAATAAAATTCCATATTTAGGAATTTGCTACGGAATGCAGCTGGCGGTTATAGAATATGCCAGAAATGTCGCGGGTGTTCGGGATGCTACATCGAAAGAGTTGGACTCTGATGCTTTACACCAAGTTATAACAATAATGGAGAGCCAAAAAGAAAAAGTGGAAAAAGAAAATTATGGCGGGAGCATGCGTTTGGGTAATTATAAGGCGAAGCTATTAGATAAAAGCATTATTGCTAAAGCTTACGGTAATAACGTCATAACTGAACGCCATCGGCATAGATATGAAGTAAATAATGAGTATGTAGATACATTGAAAGAAAAAGGGCTAGTCTTTTCCGGAACATCTCCTGATGGAAAGTTGATGGAATTCATCGAGCTTCCAAAGAAAGCTCACCCATTCTTCGTAGCAACCCAAGCTCATCCAGAATTTAAGTCTCATCCACTTTCTCCTCATCCTTTGTTCGTAGCATTTATTAAAGCTTCTAGCCGATAAGTTTTCTGATGGTTCATTCTGATATACTTAATGTATGAGTAAGAAATCAAATTTAATTATCGGATTAATTGTAATAATAATTATATTAGGAGTTGTATATTATTATAAAAAATCTCCTAAGATCGCCCCCACTAATCCCACTCCAGTAGCAGTAGAAGAGACCCAAAAGACAATGGTCACTCTAGCTACTTCTACTCCTTATGCAGTAGTTACCGGAGAGTATCCCGTCTTTAGCAATGCTTCAAAGGATTTTAATCAAAAAATGGCGGAAGCGGTTAATAAGGCGATAGCGGATCATATAAAATTTTCTGAGGAAAATTGGAAAGCCAGATTTGAAACTGCAACTCCGAGCGAAGGCGTAACTAAAACACCAAATGAAAAAGATAAGTTTCCAATACAGATAGGCACGAAGGTTATTCGTAATGATGCGGATGTTATTAGTTTGGTAATCGGCATCTATGAATTCTCAGGCGGAGCTCATGGAGGGGAAACGATTATGACATTTAATTATAACGTGAAGGAACAAAAGGAGATTACTCTTTCAGACATCACAAGCGGTGATCCGACTTTTTTGAAAAAGCTTTCTACTCGTTCAAGAGCGCTGCTGCGGGCGAAATTGTCCTCTGCGGCTCAGGTCTCGCCTGAAGAAATAGATACGGATATGCTTAATGCGGGCACGGAAGCTACAATAGCCAATTTTTCTTTGTTTACTTTACCTGCAACGAACAAAATAACATTCTATTTTCCTGAGTATCAAGTAGCTGCGTACGCATTCGGTTCGTCTGAACTCACATTTGATTTACCTCTAAAATAAACTATATATGATATTTGATAAATCTGATCCAGGAAAAAACAAGGAAACCGATTTAGTTAATCAATATGAAAATGAAAAAAAAGAAGCTTTGGAAAAGCTTTCTTATATACCTTTAACTTCAAAAAATATAGAGCTTTTACCTCCCGAAGAGGTGGCTAAACTCGAAATTAAAATAAGAGACTTATTTCGAAAGGCTGGGATTATTATTAAGCAATTTAATTATGGGTTAGATGAAGGAATTAAGCATCAAGTAGAAGAGGTTCTAGATAATTTAGGAGAAGTTATTTCTCATCTACTAACCTACGATGACCTAGGAAAAGAATACTTAAAAAGATATATAGAGGATCTTTTGTTAGAATGCCAAGCCAATGAAAAGATTCAACAATTGAGTGATGAGCAAAAGAAAGAGTTTTTCATAGAAGAATACTCTAGTCAGGAGGGAGATAAGGAAAAGACTTATTTAACTCCCTCAATTGCTAGAGAATTAAGCCGGAGAAGATTGGATGAATTTGAAGCATTAGATCATCAAACTATAGTAGATATAGATACTCTGCTTTGTAGATTATTAGATAATCTATTTATTACAGATCCTGGTTACAAAGAAAAAGTTATAGATGCTAAGACCATACTTAATTTTGATAAACAGCAATGAGATTTATATTTAAGTTAATTTTTAAAATTTTAGTTGCAGCTATGGGGGCTATAGTAGTAATATTTGTAGGATTTAAAATATATTCACTTTCATTTATTAAAGATATGGATAAGCTATCAAATGCTCATACAGCCATAGTTTTAGGAGCCTCTGTTACCAGTGCCGGACAACTTTCTTCAATATTAAAAGATAGAGCTGATATCGCCATATCTTTATATAAAAACGGCAAAGTAAAGACAATTCTCATCACAGGAGACGATGGAACAGAGTATCATAATGAAGTTAACCCTACACGAGACTATATGCTGTCCCAAGGAGTGCCCACAGAAGCCATATTCCTTGATCATGCGGGATTTGATACATATAGCAGTATGTATAGAGCCCGGGATATATTTATGGTAGATTCTGCAATCATAGTGACCCAATCATTTCATCTGCCGAGATCACTATTTATCGCTCGAAGTTTAGGAATAAAAGCCTATGGCGCTCGCGCGGACCAGCATGAATATCTCTTTAAAAATAATATAAGAGAAGTATTTGCGGATGTAAAAGCCGTTATTGATGTTGTAAGTAAAAGAGAACCGAAATTTTTAGGCGAGGAGATTCCTATAACCGGAGATAGCAGCGAATCTATATAATTAATTATTGAAAATTATTAGTATAAAAAGGTGGCGCAATACGCGCCACCTTGCCGTATAGAACTTATCGTTACATCGGCGTGTACCAAATCACCACGACATAGCCAGAAGGGCTCGTCCGGACGACCGACTGTTCCGTGATCAGGATGTTGGGATTGTCACGGATCCACTGGTTTACCGTCCTTTCGGTGTCGGGAGCTTTCATCTCGTAATCAAACTCAAATACCTTGACCACTTTCACCGTCACGTTGTTTTTATTCTTGATGACCACAGCGCTTTTATTCTGCACTTCTGCCGACGAGACGGCGGTCGAAATAGCCGTGAGGGCCAACGCCAGGAGGATTGCAAGAGTCGTCTTCTTCATGATGGGTTCCTTGGTGGTTAAAGGGGTATCGCACTTCAAAAGTTATGATATAATAAACGTTGTTAATTGTCAATAGTAATAATTTAGAAGAATTAAAATGATATAATTCGATGTATGGTATGGAAAAAATAACTTACAAAGGTAAAATTATTGAAGTCGTACAAAAAGAAGTTGAGCAAAATGCCAAGAAAAAGGTTTTTGAATATGCTCGGCGCTCGCCTGGTGCGAGGCTTATAATTCCAAAGGGGGATACTATACTGCTCACGAAAGAATTTCGTCATGAGTTAAATTCATTTGATTATCGTTTGCCGGGCGGGAAAGTTTATGATTCATTAGCTGAATATAACAGCGCCTTGAATGAAGAAGTTAATATTAATGAAGCAGCAAAGCAAGCAGCCATAAAAGAAGCAAAAGAAGAGGCGGGAATAGAAGTTAAAGAATTATCTTTATTCCATAAGTCTATATGTGGAGCAACAGTCGTGTGGGATTTATTTTATTTTATAGTGAATGAATTTGTTGAAGGCTCTCAAAACTTAGAAGAAGGTGAAGATATCGCATTGGAATTTATTGGTAAAGAAAAAGTGAGAGAAATGTATTTAGACGGATCAATTAGCGAAGAAAGAAGCGCTCTTGTGTTGCTTCGATTCCTGAGTTGATCTATAAAGGTTAATAGATGTTATAATTTTAAGATATGAAAAATATTACACATGCATCGTTTTGGAATACATATGGATTAGTAATCGCCCGGGTATTAATGGGAGGAATCTTTTTAATGGGTTGTTATTTTAAGTTTTTCGATATTAATAGCACTGCTAGTTATATCGCTATAGTGGGATTTCCCATTCCCTTAATACTTGCTTGGGTTGCAGCTTTTTTTGAACTCTTTTTAGGCCTCGCTATTATTACTGGATTTTGGTTTCGCGAGGCAGTCTTTCTAGCCGGAATATATATAATATTTCTTGCATTTGCTTTTCACGGGCCATCACTTTGGGCAGATCAAAATCAATTTGGGTTTTTCGTAGATCATTTCACTACTCTTGCGGGATTATTGTTTATGATAGCCCATGGACCTGGTAGTAAATGGGTTTTGAAAAGGTCTTAGAAGCATGAAAAGACAGGTATTAGTAATTCATGGGGGAGAAGTCTTTAGTACGTATGAAGAATACTTGGAATCTTTGATGGCATTTGAACCCACCTTAGATATGTTTGTCAAAGTTGGGTGGAAGAAAAGAATGCAAGAAGGACTAGGAGACTCATAGAGACTCATATCAAGTCATAACTCCCAAAATGCCATGCGAGCAGAATGCAAAATACTCTGAATGGAAAATATTCTTTGAAAAGATTATGCCTCTATTAAATAACGAAATCTTTCTTGTCGGACACTCACTAGGGGCGATATTTTTGACTAAATATTTATCAGAAAATAAAGTCAATAAAAAAGTAATTGGCACATTTTTAATAGCTACGCCATATGATGATAAGACCAACCCTGAGCCATTAGGAGACTTCAAATTAAAATATGACTTTACAAAACTGGTGGAACAAGGAGGCCGGGCCCACTTCTATCAAAGCACGGATGATAAAGTAGTGCCGTATGAAGACTTTTTAAAGTACAAAGAAAAAGTTCCAGAAGCAAAATATATCGAATTTACTGATAGAGGGCATTTCAATCAAGAAGAATTTCCAGAATTGGTGGAAGATATAAAAAAGATATTTTAATTATGAGGATATCTGTTTGCATCATTGCCCATAATGAAGAGAAATACATAAAAAAATGCATTGAGTCGCTTCTTAATCAAACAAAAAAAGCAGATGAAATTGTTATTGTCCTTCATAACACAACAGATAAAAGTGGTGATCTTATAAAGCCTTACCCTGTAAAAGTTGTAAACTACTCAGGGCCTAAAGGTATAATATTTGCCCGAATGGAAGCGCTTCGCCATACAACAGGAGATGTTATTTTATGCATTGACGGAGATTCATATGCAAATATTAATTGGATTGAAGAAATGACTCGAACGCTTCTTGATGGAAATATTTTAGTAGGTTCATGGATCAAGTTTAAAGGAAACTTTTTCGATAAAGCTCTGAGTCAATTAAATAAAATATTCTGTAATAAGAAAGGTAAAGAAGCGGCTGGGTGGCTTTGGGGAGGAAGTATGGCATTTAATAAAGCGGATAAGGAGCCGGTAGAAAAAGTATGGAATGAAAGTGTAGAGTGGTCACTTCTGGCGAATTTAACTCGTAATCCTGAAGATTATTGGCTTGCTCTTTGTATGTTAAAGATAGGAGAATTACAAGTTACGAATAAAACCCATACTACACATTATTCAAAATCTACTTCAAGTTTGCAGGCGATTAAACGTCACATTGAGAATATTCGAAATGGGAAAAAGATGCAGAAATTTTTCGAATCTAAGTCTCTTAGAGTATAATAAAAAAATGAAGAATAAGTTAAAGTTCTATGGTCCATTTGTTGTAATAATTTTAATCCTTATAGGATGGGCTATTTTATTTAATATAGTTTCTCCTGCGGTTATCGTTCAAAAGATAGGGATTCAGAACGCATATATATTTGCTTTTGTTCTTGCGGTTATTTGCGGATTTTCTTCAATTACCGGTGCGACATTCTACGCGGCTGTTCTCACTCTAGCAAGCGGGGGATTAAACCCTCTAATTTTGGGAATTGTAGGAGGGCTTGGGCTTTGCATCAGTGACTTTGCATTTTTCTTCGTTGTTTCTCATGGTACAGCAGTTATAGATAAGCACTGGGAAGGACTATCAACTTTTATAAAAAAATGGCTAAGCCGAATGCCTGCTTGGTTTATATATATATTTGTATTCCTGTATAGTGCATTTGCTCCGATCCCAAACGATATAATGCTAGTCTCTCTGGCAATTGGAAAAACTTCATTTAAAAAGTTTGCGCCATACTTATTCTTAGGTGATATTGTTTCTGTAATAGTCTTAGCTTACATTGGGTATTAAATAACATTAATTGATTCTACTGACTTAATAATGAAATAATTCTCTACTAGAGGAGTATTAATATATGTGAGAGGACAAGATAAAGCCTGCGCACTTTATTTTAGAATCCATATTATAAATTAAAATAATTAAATTAAAACTAAATAACATGAAATTTATGAAACTAGGTGCGCCGCTTTTAGCGATATCGTTATTAGCTGGGGCTGGGGCCGGAATAGCAAGCCTCGCGAGCGCTCAGTCTACTGGTACAACTGGATCCACCACCACTGCTTCAGTTCAATCAACTGCGACAGCAAATACTAATCCAAACAATACCAAAGCCCAAGGCCACGCTCCATTAGGAGGCGATGGGAACATTACCTCAATAAATGGAACCACCATTGTAATGACAGAAGAAGCTGATGAAGGAGGAGCGGCTTATACCATCGATGCTAGTACCGCAACGGTAACTAAGGATGGTGTAGCAAGCACTCTCGCAAATCTAGCTATAGGCGACAAGATATTTGTAAAAGGTGTAACTACCGGCACAAATATAGTCGCCACAAACATATCTAGCGGTATGCATGGCGGACATTATGGTCCTAAAGGAACTCGTCCAGCTGACGCCACCGGACAATAAAAGTACAATAATAAAATCCTGTTTTAAAACAGGATTTTATTATTTAGCTTAGCGCTTCATTTAATTTTATTAATGTAGGCATCATGTTTTGAATTATGCCCGGATAAGCAGTAATTTTATCTACGTCCACCCAGTCATATGCATCATGGTCCTTTGATAAATTAATTATTCCTTCTTCACATTTAGTTATATAAAACAACCTAACTATGTGCCACTTTTCATTATGCTTATTCGCAAATGTATCATGCACATCCAATAGTGTGTAGCTCTTTAATATTAAATTAGTTTCTTCCTTTACCTCTCTTCTTAGCGCTTCTTCCAATGTTTCGTCGGGATTAATTCTTCCACCGGGAACATCCCATTTACCTACTTGTGATCCGTCTTTATATGAGTCAGATTCTCTTACAATTAAAATCTGATTTTTCTCATTTATAATGCAAGCCTTCATGGCTACAAATAATTTAGTTTCGTTCATATTGAAAGAGTATCATAAAAGCAATTGAAATAAACTCATACTGGATATTGTAGTATAGTAGAGGGGTAAATAACCCTGATATACCTATGCTAGACATAACAGATGAGTCGCTTGTGGCACAAGTAAAAAGTGGAGATAGAGACAAATATGAATTACTTGTAGAACGATATGAATCCAAGCTAAATCATTATGCAACTCGATTCTTGTCAGATAACGATGCGGCGACAGACGCAGTGCAAGATGTTTTTATAAAGGCCTACATAAATATCCAGTCATTTGACACTTCAAAAAAGTTCTCATCCTGGATTTATAGAATTGCACATAATGAGTTTGTAAATATTTTAAGAAAAAAGAAATCATTGTCTGTTTCATTTTTCGATTTTGATACTTTTTTTCCACATCAAGTCGAAGGGGAAGGGTCAGACATGCTTGCTTTAAAGCGAGAAGACAAAGAGCGGGTCGAAAAAGCAATTTCAAAATTAGAGCCTAAGTATAGAGAGCCAATAGTATTGTATTATTTTGAAGACATGAAATATGATGAAATTGCAGACGTACTATTAATACCAGTGGCTACTGTGGGGGTGAGGATAATGAGAGCCAAAAAGCTTTTAGAAAAGATAATTTAAATATAATGGAAAAAATCGAACAAACAACTAGGGAAATAAGTGAAAAAGTAATGAGCGCTATAAGGACTGGCGGTATCCTCCCGCATTCAAGATGGTATTTCATAATTAGAAACATCATATATGCGGCTTTTGTGCTAGTTTTGCTTTTAGCAATTCTTTATTTAAGCAGTTTTATTCTATTTGCATTACAAGCCAGCGGGTTTACGCTTTTAAGCGGATCAAAGTTCTTCGGTATTATGACCATATTAAATAGCCTTCCATGGGTACTTTTGTTGCTTGTTATTATTGGCATAGTTTCCACACTTTTACTTTCCCGATCTGCAGCGTTTACTTATCGCACCCCAACACTTTATGTTTTCTTAGGAATTATTATTTTGGTAATTGCAGTTTCTGCTATAGTATCGAGCTTCGATCTGCACAAGAAGATTTATGAGAGAGGACATAACTTTAAGCCAATAAAATCTCTTTACGAAGGGTTTGCAGATCCAGAGATGCATAATGGTATTGCTGGTGAAATCCAAAGTATCGACGATCGAAATATATTTATAATTACTCCTAGAAATGAATCATTCGAAGTAATAGTTTCCTCTAGTACGGAAATAATGTCGAGTGACGGGCTAACAGTTAATGATAAGGTATTTATACAAGGTGTTCGCAAAGAAAAGACGATAATGGCAGATATCGTGAAAGAAATAAACGAACAAGAAAGGAACATGTTATTTAATAAATCCTATGACAGGGCGCCAAACAATCCTTCCATGCAAATTAAGTAATTATCTAAAGAATATTATAATTAGTATTTCTTTCCATCAACTTTTGTGATTTCAATCTGATCTAAATCGACTCCATCAAGACATCGCACATTTATCGCTATCATTTCTTCACCATTTGGACCCACACCTCTGGCAAAAGATTCTACTCCGCAAATATTACAGAAAAGGTGGTGGATTTTTTTCTTATTAAATAAATATTCTGTAAGATTTCCTTCGCTGGACGAAAGCTTGAATTGGTCAGTAGAAACAAAAGAAAGAACAAGGCCTTTTATATAACAATGAGAGCAGTTACAACTAATTACTTTTTCTAAATTTGTATCCACTTCATATGTCACCGCTTTGCAGTGGCAGGCACCTTTATATGTGTTCATGACTTAATTATATCACTTATATAAACCCATGATAGGATAAATATATGCTTGATTTAATTTCCCAATTAAATCCGTTCTATTTCTACCCGGCTTTTTGCATACTCTTGATTTTCCTGGGAGGCGCAGTGCTTTTACCTGTGATGTATCTAAGCATACTGGGCTCATTAAATATTTATTACTTATTTATCGCCGTGCTGATTTCTGCAATACTTGCGGATGCCATCTGGTATTTTATACGGTTACATTATGGGAAAGATAAATTATATAAATGGAGTTTTATAAAAAACAGAGTTAGTGAGGCGGAGAGATTTTCTAAATTTTATGAGAAACATGGAATTAAAATGGTTTTTCTGGCCAAGTTTGTGTACGGTACAAGGATAGCCAGTCAGCTGTTAGCCGGAATTCATAAATTAAACTTTTGGAAATTCCAAGGAGCGATTTTAGCAGGTGCAGCTATTTGGTTTTGGGTATTTTATTTCCTACTTAAAGGCCTGCATCTGGGAGTGGCATCAATAAAAAGCACGGCTGTCAAAATTCAAATAATAGCTCTTGTCGTGATCTTGCTTATAATCTTAATAAACTGGTTTACGAATAAATATATTAAATCCAAATGGATGAAATAGAAAATGTCTCCTTTCGGAGACATTGATGGGAACCATCCCTTCACGCCACACAGTGGATGGGGGTAGGGTGGGGGCGGGTTCTTTCCCAGGGCGGAAGTTCATGCTCTATGCGGCAATTTTCGAGCTCCTTGCATTTTCCGCCTTTGGGACAATTGCACAGATTCTTCACTGGCAGGTTTTCGTCAGGTGCATCTTGCATGTTGAGGTCCTTTTATCTGTTCCCTAAGGGTTTCTAATACACTACTATAAGTAATCAATTTAGTAAAATCATATTGCAAGGTTTTACTATATGCAATATTATTAATAAGTACGGTAAAGTAACAAATTAATAAATACAAATTTATGGAAGCAACTTTAGATGAGCTTATACAAAAAATATCTGAAAAATATAAATTTCAGGAAGCCTCCTATCCTCCCGTAAAAAGCATGTCTGAAGAAGAGATAAAAGCTTTTGCCATAAATCATCTTTCCTTACATTTCTCTAAAACGGCAGGTAAAATTGCGGCGATCATTGAAGACGTTAATCACGGAGGAACATTAAAAATAGAAAATTTAAAATCAGATTTAAACAAATCTCTTGGAAATACATTAAGAATGGCTGAGCTGATCGGGATGAGAGGAAAAGATTTCTTGGATTACATTAATGATAAATATAAATAATATGGAAATAAAAACAGAAGAGGTTAATTACTTTAAAAATATAAATGGGTATTTAGCGAGCCCTAACAAGGAAGGCTCATATGGAGGTGTGGTAATGATACATGAAAATAGAGGGTTAAATGAAGGTATTAAGGAGTACGCGGAAAAACTCGCCGAAGAGGGATATTTGGTCCTAGCGATAGATTTATTCCAAGGAGAAACAGTACCCACAGTAGCAGAAGGCATGGCTCTAATGGCTAAATTTGACCAAGGAGAGGGTATAGAGAACATGCGTGCCGCAGTTGCATATTTGCGAGAAAAAGGCGCTCATAAAGTGGGTTCTATTGGATGGTGTTTTGGAGGGGCGCAGTCTCTAAAACTTGCTACTTCAGGGGAGCAGATGAATGGAACAGTAATATATTATGGTCGATTAGTTGCGGATAAAGAAGAGTTATCAAGAATAAAATGGCCGGTACTTGGTATATTTGCAGGAAACGACGGCCATATCACACCAGAGCATGTGGAGGAGTTTAAGAAAAACTTAGATGAATTAGGAATTGAAAATGATATAACCATCTATCCTGGAGTTGATCATGCATTTGCCAATCCATCAAATCCACAATTTGCCCCGAAAGAAACCGAAGACGCATGGAATAAGACTCTGGAATTTCTTAAGAAGAACTTAAAATAATTTAATTAAGTTAGAGGTGTAAACAAACAATTTGAATAATTAATGCATAAGTATGTGCATGCTATAATCTTTCCATGTCTAAAAAGGTGGTTATATTTGATATGGATGGTGTCTTGTTCGATACAGTAAAACTCGTCTATGAATCTTTCAAAAAAGTTTACCCTGACATGACAGAAGAATACTCAAAGAAATTAATGAGTGGAAATTTCCACGAGGAATTACTCAAGATTCCTTTTACTCAGCTTAAGCACACTGAAGAAGAAATACAAATCAATCGGCTGGCTTTTTCGAAAATGAAATCAGAAGCAGTACTTTTTCCAGGAATTAAGGAGTTATTAAAAAGATTACACTCATCTGAATGGACTATCGTCATAAATACTTCAGCCTATGAAAGAAATACTCTTCCATTGTTAAAAAATTCAGACATTATATCTTATTTTGATTATATTGGTACTGCAGAAATCTCAAAAAGTAAACTTGAAAAGTTTAAGATTATGGAGAAAAGGTATAATGTAAAAGGGAGTGATATGATTTTCGTCACGGATACGTTGGGAGACCTACGGGAATCTGATAAAGCAGGTATCCCGACTATCGCAGTTACATGGGGTGGACATGATAGAAGTTTTTTTGAATGCGAAGATCATGATAATTTAATAGGAATCGCTGATACCGTCGAAGAATTAGAGAAATTAATAAATTAAACATGCAAAAAGGCGCAATCTGGTGGGGAATGATTATAGGTTCGACTATTGGAGGATTCATTCCTAGCTTATGGGGAGCAAATCTATTTTCGCTTTCCGGTGTAGTACTGGCTGCGGCGGGCGGATTTATAGGCATTTGGGTCGGATACATAAATATGTATTAAATATTGTTAAGTTTAATAGTAGATGTATTTGGATGGAAGATTACAAAATGGGAATATTCAACCGATTACAGGATGGTTATAGGCCAGATGATCAAAAGGAATATGTTTATAAATCAACCCTTTTTAGATCTCTTTGCATAATTTAAAAGAAGCGTAAACTATATAGTGGGGGCAGTCCCCAGTGTAGTTTGTCATCTTAAAAATAATGAGGATTTGTCCCCTCATAATGTATGGCAAAAAAGCTTTGTGATATTTGTAACATAAGGCCTGCCGAAGTTAGAGTGACTGCAATTGTAAATGGCAGGCAACAAACATTAGATCTGTGCAAAATTGATTATGAAAGAATACGAAGGGAACAGGGTGCGCGTTCCCCCTTCGAATCATTGTTTGGAAAAAACCCGTTTGCAGATTTTGATGATATGTTCGGATCCGTTGAAGAAGCTATCCCAGAAAGAAATAGAAAAATCGGAAGAAATCAGGAAGCAATAAATATTGAAAATTATCTGTCGAACCAGACAAAGGAAGTTATACAATCATCCGCCGAAAGAGCATTAAGTTTGCATGCAAGAGAAATAGACACAGAACATATTCTGTATGCTCTAATACAGAATCCAACCACTGAAGAAATATTTAAGCAGTTAAAGTTAGATACTGGAGATATTAAAAAATACTTAGATAAAAATTCTCCTTCTAGTCCAAAAGGAGAAGCGGTTTCTCCAGACAAGATGGGAGTATCTCCCCGAGTCAAGAAAATATTAGAAAATGCCTTTCAAGCATCTCGTGAACTCGGACATGGATATATTGGACCTGAGCATTTACTTATCGGTCTCTTAGAAGAAGATGATGGAATAGGAGGAGATCTCCTTCGAAGATATGGAGTTACTCCAGAAAAGCTAAGGCAAAAGATTGTAAAAGTTGTAGGAAAGGGAGCGGAAGAGGGTCGTATTGAAACAGAATCGAAAACCCCCACACTTGATAAGTATTCAAGAGATTTAAGCGTGCTAGCTCGAGAAGGCAAATTAGATCCGGTAATTGGACGTACAGACGAGATAGAAACTACTATAGAAATCCTTTCTCGAAGAACAAAGAATAATCCCGTTCTAATAGGAGGGCCGGGAGTAGGAAAGACTGCAATAGTTGAAGGGTTGGCGCAAAGAATAGTAAACGAAGATATTCCAGAAACTCTTTTAAATAAAAGAGTTGTTGAGCTAAATTTAAATGCTATTGTGGCGGGATCAAAATATAGGGGAGAGTTTGAAGAAAGAGTAAAACAAGTTATAGATGAAATAAAAGAAAACAAAGATGAGCTTATTATATTTGTAGATGAACTCCATACTATGGTAAGTGCGGGGAATCAAGAAGGCGGAATGGATATGTCAAATGTATTAAAACCAGAACTTGCCCGTGGAACTCTACATCTGATAGGCGCTACAACTTTAAATGAATATCAAAAATACATTGAAAAAGATGCGGCGCTAGAAAGAAGATTTCAGCCCATTCTTATACCTGAACCCACAGTGGAACAGACCGTTCAGATTTTGCGAGGACTTAGGGATAAATACGAAGCCTATCATAAAGTAAAAATAAGCGACGAGGCGATCGTAACAGCAGCGGCGCTTTCAGATAGATACATCACCAATAGATTTCTACCCGATAAAGCCATAGACTTAATTGATCAGGCTGCTTCTCGCGTGCGAATAGCTGCCTCATCCCACAGCAAGGAGCTCCGAGATATAGATACGAAGTTAAAAAAATTGCACCGAGAAAGAGAGTCTTCAAAAGCCCATAATGATTTCAAAGAATCTGAGAAATTAGAAAATGAAATAAGCGGGCTGACAAAAGAGAGGGGAGAAGAAGAAAACAAATGGAAGCAGAAGAAAGGAACTCAATCATCAATTGTTACTAAAAAAGAAATTGCTGAAGTTGTCTCTAAGCTCACAGGGATCCCAGTCACCGATCTCAGTAAGGAAGAAAAAGATAAATTGCTTAACCTAGAACAGAAGCTTCATGAAAGAATCATCGGGCAAGAGGAAGCAATTGTCGCTGTATCGAATTCTGTGAGAAGGTCACGTTCTGGAATCGGCCGCACAAATAGGCCTGTGGCCTCGTTTCTTTTCCTCGGTCCTACAGGAGTTGGGAAAACTGAACTTGCGAAAACAATAGCATGGGCGACATTTGGAGATGAGGATGCGATAGTTCGCATAGATATGTCAGAATATATGGAAAGATTTTCCGTATCTAGATTAATTGGAGCTCCTCCTGGATATGTCGGATATGAAGAGGGAGGACAGCTAACCGAGCCGATTAGAAAAAGACCATACTCAGTAATACTTCTTGATGAGATAGAAAAGGCGCATCCAGATGTATATAATATCTTGCTTCAGGTATTCGATGAAGGAAGGCTTACTGACGGAAAAGGGAGAGTGGTAAATTTCACCAATACAATTATTATTGCTACAAGCAACATGGGGTCAGAAATGCTAGAGGAGTTTCAAAAAGGCAAAGATAAAAGTAAAAAGCAGTTTGACGAAGTGAAGCAAAAGATTATACAAAGCCTGAAAATGCGATTCCGACCAGAGTTTTTGAATCGATTAGATGATATTGTCGTGTTCCACCCGCTAACTATGGAGCAAACACGACAAATATTATTACTCCAACTGGAAAGAGTCAAGAGAATGGCACATGCTCAAAACATTTCCATATCTTTTGATGAGTCCGCGATAGGGTATCTACTTGGAAAAGGATATTCGGAAGAATACGGGGCAAGAGAGATCAATAGGACGATACAAAATGAAGTAGAAAATCTTCTAGCAAGTGATGTGCTCCGTGGAAACTTAAAAGAAGGTGATAAAGTTAAAGCGAGATTCGATATTAAATCCAAGTCAATTGTATTTGAGAAAGAAAAGTCTCCACTTCATAGATCTACATTAAAAAGAGGCCCAGCGAAGTCCCCTCAAGGGGTTAGATAAGCACCTAAAGCTTGTCACAAAATAAGAGATTAATTGTTATATACTATATAAGCGTATTTATTGTGCTGATATCTATGACTTTTCATAAAAAAGCCTTTATTTTTTTACTTAGTAGCGTTCTTTTAGGGCAAGGTGCCTTTGTGGCGCTTGCTCAAATAGCTGACGATGGTACAAGCACTACCACGCCGATAGTGAATCCTCGAAATTGGTGGGATAGGTCCGGCAGTACTGATCAAGCTATATCATCTTTGCCTCAATCAGCTGAATCTATATTTCCAATACCAGTACTCTTTGGGGTTGCTGTAAAAAATATTTCTCCAAATTTCGGAGACCCCCGCGATGGTGGAACCAGGAAGCATCAGGGCGAAGATATTATGGCGACTAAAGGAACTCCGATAGTCAGTCCGACTAAGGCTGTTGTGCTAAAAGTCACGAACGGTCCAAATGAAGGGCTAACTATCTATACTGCGAATCCAGGAGGCGAGACTTTCGTATATATGCATTTAGATAAATACGGTGAAGGGGTCACTGAAGGGAAGACGCTAGAGAAAGGAGATTTGATTGGTTATGTAGGGAATACCGGAAATGCTTCAGGAGGATTATCACATCTTCATTTTGAAGTTCATGATTTTACTGGCACAGCAGTAGACCCATACCCACGACTGACAAGCGAATTTTCTTTGGCAGATAAGATTACTTATTTAAATAGAATACTCTCCGTAGCAAGCGATACTAATGCGTTCAGCATATTTCTTGTTACAAACTTTAGGTCAACATTTACAAGTGCTCTTTCCCAAAATATTCTGCTTCCGTCAAATATTTCCGTTGCGCTAGGAAATACGCCAGTTTCTGCCATGACAGTAACACCGACCATACAATCAAGTTTGTCTGCAGGAGATCTCGCGTATGGAGAAACAAGCAGTGCTGTAGTAAAAATGCAGATTAGTTTAATTTCTAAGTCTCATGGTGCGGCTCGGGATAAATTAGAAGCCGCGGGAACAACGGGATATTTTGGCATTATTACTAAAAATGCATTGATAGAATATCAAAGCCTAATGGGGATAAATCCTGCGGATGGATACTATGGAAAAGCAACTCGTTTAATCCTAGAATCAGAAAGTTCCCCCACTTCAAATACAAGTCTTGTTACTCAAGCCGGCTCTACAACTCCTCGGGTGAAGGTGGATATTCCTACAACAAACCCCGCCACCTCCACCTCAAGTGTCAGCCTTTCTAAAGATTTATCATTGGGATTAAGTACGGATGAGGTGATGGAATTACAAAAGTATTTAAATAATCATGGATATATTATTGCCATAAGCGGACCGGGCTCTTTAGGAAAAGAAACTCGATATTTCGGTCCGGCTACTCAAAAAGCTGTTATAAAATTTCAAAAAGCTAATAATATAAATCCGGCAGCAGGTTACGTAGGAGCCATTACTCGAGGAAAAATCGCTTTACTTAAACAAGGATTTGCTATACTACCAATATGGCAATACATTTAACACATTATAAAAAAGCTTTATTAGTAATTTCGGCTGTTTCACTGTTATTAGTTTTATTTGGATACGCTGAAATCCAGCATATGGCAAGAGCCAATGCTAATGATCCGCAAGTTCAGATTAGCGAAGATATTGTAAGCGCGCTCGGACAAAATATCGCACCTCAAGCAATCACTGGACCTACTCAGGTAGATGTTTCGAAGACTCTTGCACCATTTGTTATAATTTATGACGCCAACGGAACAGCCGTTGCTTCATCAGCGCAGATCGGAGGACAAATTCCCACTCCTCCGGCTGGAGTATTTGATGTAGCAAAAGCAAGCGGAGAAAACAGGCTTACCTGGCAGCCGAACGAAACTAACAGATTCGCTGCTGTTATAAAAAGTTACCAAAATGGTGATACTAACGGCTATGTTCTCGTGGCTCGATCTATGAGAGAAGTAGAAGCAAGAAATAGAGAAGCATTAGAATTGGCAATCGCAGCATGGATTGCAATGGTGGTTATAAGCGCTATTGGATTGAAAATTGTAAAAGTATAAGAAGATTATAAAGTTAATCTATTTCATGGGAAATGCTGACTACGCGAAGATATTAGACGATATAAGCGAATTTATCGATGGAGATATATCAGTTCTAGATGAAGATCGGGAAAAAGTTTCCCGGGATGCAAGTTTGTTTTATATAAAGCCCGAAATAGTTGTTTATCCTAAACATAAAGATGATATTTCAAAGTTGCTTGCATATGTATCTGGAGAAAAGGATAAGAAAATAGACTTGTCTATTGCCATGCGCGCAGCAGGAACATGCATGACAGGAGGTTCGCTTTGTAAGTCAATTGTAGTAGATGCTACCCGTTATATGAATAAAGTTGTGTCAGTAGATGAGATAAGCGCGAGAGTTGAGCCCGGAGTTTATTATAGAGATTTTGAAAAAGAAACTTTAAAGAAGGGTTGGATTATGCCTAGTTACCCCGCATCGCGCGAGCTTTCTGCGATGGGCGGAATAGTTTCTAATAACTCGGGAGGAGAAAAAACCCTTGTATATGGAAAGACCGAAAAGTATGTAAAGTCATTGGATATTATATTTGCTAATGGAGAAAAAGATACGATTCGTCCATTAAATATCTATGAACTACAAGTAAAAATGAAAGAAGCAACAGAAAGTGGACGCATTCACAAAGAAGTATATAATCTTATTACAGAAAATATTGATGAGATAGAAACAGCACGGCCAAGCGTTTCGAAAAATTCTTCTGGATATTTATTATGGAATGTTTTAAATAAGGAAACTAGAGAATTTGATATGACAAAGCTCATTGTAGGAAGCCAAGGAACATTGGCGTGTGTATCGGAGGCGACAATTACAGGAGTTAAGCCAAAGAGCCACTCTCGCATGCTTGTAATGTTTCTGCCCACAACGAAGAAGCTTGGAGAAATTATTCCTCGCATGCTTTTACATAACCCGGAAACATTTGAATCATATGATGATCATACATTTAAAATAGCTCTTAAGTTTTTTAAGGATATCGCCAAAAGGATGGGAGGAACTGCCTTTAATTTAGCATTCCAATTTATTCCAGAATTTTGGATGCTTATAACAGGCGGCGTGCCTAAGCTTATTTTAATGGCAGAGTTTACCGGAGACAGCGAAGAAGAAGTAGAGACAAAAATCAAAAACGCCTATGAAGATCTGAAGTCCTTTAATTATCCATTAAAAAGAGCGCACTCTGAAAAAGATTCACAGAAATATTGGACTTTTAGAAGAGAAAGCTTTAACTTACTTAGAAGCAAATTAAAAGGGTATAGAACCGCTCCCACAATTGACGATATAATAGTTCACCCGAAAGATCTTCCCGAGTTTCTTCCGAGACTAGATAAAATTTTCGCAAAGTATGATAAAGATTTAGTTTATACGATAGCAGGCCATATGGGAGATGCGAATTTTCATATTATTCCTTTGATTGATATTCATAAGGACGGAATAATTGAAGTACTTCATAATTTAATGGATGAAGTATTCGGGCTCGTCTTTGAATATAAAGGCTCGATGTCGGCAGAGCACAATGATGGGTTGCTTAGAACAGCATATCTTCCTAAGATGTTCTCACCTGAGATGATAAGAATCTTCGAAAAAACGAAAAATATATTTGATCCAAAAGGAATTCTTAATCCGATGAAAAAAGTGGGATATGATAAAAGTATCGCTTGGAAATTTGTGGATAAGAAATAAAGAGGGATTGCTATATACTATAGAAATGAAAATCATTAGCGGCGTGTACCATATTTTTGACAAGTTAGAGGATTACGTTAGAGGAAGGTTATCTCTTCATCCTTTTGTTTATACATTTATTGGCGGAACCGGAATTGTTCTTTTTTGGCGCGGTATATGGCACACGGCAGATATCTTAGAGCAATCGGGTGTTGGATGGCTGGGGGTAATTTTCTCTCCTATGGGCTCACTTATCCTTGGCGTATGCGTAATGCTTGCTACGGGGTTATTTGTTTCTATGTTCATAGGTGATTCAATTATCATGTCAGGACTTAGAAAGGACAAGAAAACGATTGATAAGACCATGGATGAACTAGAATTAGAAAAAGGTGACGTTCAAAAGACACTAACTCTTATTACTGATATGAAGAGAGAGATTGAAGTACTTGAAAACGAGATACATGCAAGACATACCAAGAAAAAAGAAGGGCTAAATATTTAAATCTATTTACACGAATTTTTCTGCCTTTAGTTTTCTGTATTCTGCACTCCATCCTATTAAATTGGAAAATACTTGTAGCATAGAAGCAAATGAGGAAATCGCAAGAACAACGAATAAGAAGTATGATCCAGGAAGTAGATAGTAGACGAACGCTCCGCAAAGCGCTATCCATACTCCCATGCACCATGGGCATACTGCTAGTTTATAAAGTGTTCTTTTAAGAGAGGATTGTGCAAGCGTATGAGTCATTAACAGCTCACCATTATCCATTATCTCTATAGCGTCCATTAGATTTTCCTGTATAAACTTAAAAATAGCATCATAAACGAATAAACGCACAAGACGAAATGTGGCTAGGGCGAGAATCACGAAGTCCCATATTGTAATGCTAGTCGGGAGCTTGTTTTCTGTATAAAGGATGTAATAAAAAAGTGATGTAATAATAATAAACACAATTGTAAAGAAAACCATCCATCTATTTACACCTTTATTGATCAAATATTCATCTTTTTTCATATCATTAAATTATACACCAGTAATTTATTATCCCATTTGTCAACTTTGTATTGTATTGCTTTATAGTATAATAGGGGTATTCCTTCCTGATGTAGGCATTAAAATATCGGCTTATATAGGAGGCGGAAAAATTAATAAATAATAAAACATTATGTTAAAAACTCTTTCAGTCATTCTGGGTGTAGTTTTTGTCCTAGTAGGACTACTCGGCTTTGTGGGAGGCCTTGGGATTGTAGGAGCCAGCGGGTTCTTCCAAACTGACCACATTCACGATGCAGTTCACTTAATAATCGGTATTGTTATTTTATTCGCAGCTACTTCGTCTCCAAATTCACTAGCAACATGGCTAAGGACATTTGGTGTGATTTACCTAATACTTGCGGTAGTAGGTCTTATCTCAGCAGATGGAAACATCTTTGGTATTCTTGCTAACAAGGCCGATGTTTGGCTACACGTGGTTCTAGGAGTAATACTTCTAGCCCTTCCATCAGTAGTTAAAGATAATAGATAGTAATTCTCTATTAATCAAAAAATCCTCCGAATGGAGGATTTTTTGATTTCCCGACCTGCAATCCAATGACTGTTTAACTAAACTATCTGGTTGATAATTTTTTTGTGATTTGGGAAAGAATCTTCCAGCTCACTGATTTCTTTAAGAGAATGGAATACTTTGATTTCTTCCTGTTCATTACCAATTTCTTTTAGACCTATAAATTGAGGTAATTCTATTTTAAAAAAAGTTAAAGTATAATTGCTCTTATCCTGGCGTTCGATGACTTTTAGGTCTGTTGGATTAAGCTGTAGCCCCAGTTCTTCGTAGATCTCTCGTACAGCACATTCTCTAGGTGTTTCTTCACCCTCGCTCCTTCCTCCTGGAAGTTTCCAATAACGAGGTTCGGGCTTTTTTGGATCTCGCACTAAAGGAATGCCATCTGGTGTTGTTATTAGTATGGCTACTGCGTGAGATGAATTCATAATATGCTCTGATATTTTATTATAACAGTACTCTGAGAGAAGTCATATAATTTATTTATAGAGAAAGTAGTATACTTAAGTTATGAAATTAGAAGATCATTCAGGTAATCCCTTTATAGCCAGAAATGAGCATGAAGGTCCGCCCGATCTTATAAATAGATATGAGCAACATCTTAGTGAATTAGAGAGTAAGTTAGTTGGATTTGAGTTAGATATGAAGGATAAAAATTCCCCATATCAGCATAAAATGCTGATAACTGGTTTATTTTTAGAAAAGCTTGGGCGTATGAAAGAAGATCTGGAAGGTGCGACGAATGCGGAAGAAGAATTAGCTCATGTTAATGGATTAATAAAAAAAGTGAAACAAATTTCAGCGGGAGTGATTAATTAGGGGATAAATATGATTAGGTTGCTTGGTGTTGATTGCGATCTTCATATTAATGGATTTGGCATCATAATTAATAATCTAAAACAATAAACCCGCCGAAGCGTGTCTATTGCTTGCGGCGGGATGCATTAAAGAACGAAGTGAACAATCGACACATCCAATGCGGTAGCAATGAGATACACCACTGTGTACATTGCTGGATTTCTCATCGGACGCTTTTTCTTTTTGTCAAAATAGATCATCATTGCCAGGCCGAGGGCGTTTGCAACGGCGAACGTGAAAATGGTTTTGATCATTGTCCGATCTCCAATAATAAGACAAACCCATCTTAGCATAAATAAAGATTTTGTCAACTGTAGATCCCTGCGGAATTTCTCCGACAAGTTCCTTCTCACCGCCGTTCGTCGGACTCGCCGGCCCCTCCTCGTCATTTCACTTACTAGTGAAATATGCCTGCCGCTTTCGAATCCGCACAAGAAGCAGTTCTTGTGCTTTACGGGTCCACTAACAAAAACAGGCCTATGGCCTGAGTTCGTTTTTGTTAGTGGACCCTGGTAATTTAAATATAAACCGAATGCTTAAAGAATTGGAGTATCTTTCTTGGATTTTCAAGGAAAACAGAACTGGCATAACCAGAGTTGCTTTTTCGTCTTGAGAAGTGTAGAGTAATGGTCCGTAGTTATCCTTTTGCGATGGACTTGCTACTGGATATACTTAGAATACAAAACACCCCTTACGGGATGTTAGGGCCACAGGAGGTATAAACTCCTTAAGCGATTAGATTAAGCATAGATCCTGTCACAACTTGTGATGGGGTTTTTGCTTTCTTGCTATGAAGTGCGCAAGAACGGTTATCTTTAATAGGCCAGCACTTATGACCATATGTTGAAGCATAGCGCCGTTTACCATTTCGGGTTACGTAAGCTACGCAGATGTCTGCACATGTACAGACGGGATTTTGAGTAGACATGATGTCGTTTCAAATCTTCCCCGAGGGTTGTCCTGCCAGCAGCAGCATAAGGACTTCTGCACCCTGAACCGCTCACCTTTTATGTAGGAAAACGGCGGTTAAACAAAAACTGGACGAACCTGTTGCTAGATTCGTCCAGTTACCACCCAATTATTATTCGGTGTTAGCTGCACAAATCTAATCTGAAAGCTTCTCGTAATTATGGTTGAAGATTAGATGACAAAAGAAAAATCCCTTAGACCGACACTCTCACGGGAACGGCAGTATTGCTACTGTGTTCCCATAACTAGTGGATTGCCAGCATGGAACATTTGATTGTTCCCGCTAGAATGCCCGTCTAAAGGATTTCGGTGCTACTTCGTGGTGTCGGTCGCTCGGCGATGCTTGGTATCCCTACCAAGCGAGCTTCTGTATTGCGTTTTCAATCTACCTATGAAGTATAAAGCACACTCTTGAAAAACACAAGAGGGAAACATGATTTTTTAGTGAAACTATGCCGTAGTTCTATGGTAGAATTAAAAGAATACATGAAGTCGAAGTCCAGCAGGAAGAAATATACATTCATAGACCTATTTGCTGGAATCGGAGGATTCCATATCGCTTTCCACCATCTTGGAGCGAAGTGTGTTTTTGCCAGCGAATGGGATAAGCATGCGAGAACGACATACATCCACAACTTTTCAAAGATGGAACCCCAGTTGTTCAAGAGCGATTTGTTCGCTGGCGATATAACCAAGGTAAATGAGAAAGAAATCCCAGACTTTGATATTCTGACGGGAGGTTTTCCTTGCCAAGCGTTTAGCCAAGCGGGCCACAAGAAAGGATTTGATGATACCCGAGGCACTCTCTTCTTTGACATAGCAAGAATCATTAAGGAAAAAAAACCTGCCGCCTTTTTCATTGAAAACGTGAGACATCTCCTTAAGCATGATGATGGCAAAACCTTTGCGAGAATCAAGGAAACAATTGAAAAGGATCTCGGGTACTCTTTCTATTGGAAGATAGTGAAGGCTTCCGATTTCGGCCTTCCACAACACAGACCGCGTTTGTATATGGTGGGTTTCCGCGATAAAAATATCCCTTTCAAATTTCCAGACCCTATTGAACTAAAAACCAACATGTCGGAAATTTTTGGAGGTAACTGTTCAAAGGAAATTGGGTATACACTTCGTTTGGGAGGGAGAGGTTCTGGGTTGAATGACAGAAGAAACTGGGATACTTATTTGGTGAGTGGCAAGACCAGAAAACTCACCCCTAAGGAAGGAAAAAAAATGATGGGTTTTCCTGAAGAGTTTGAATTCCCAGTGTCTGAAGTACAAGCCATGAGGCAATTAGGGAACAGCGTGGCCATAAACGCAATCCAAGCCGTTGGAGAGGAAGTGATAAAGACCTTAAAAAAATATGATAAAAGGAAATAAGGGGGAATGGAGTGAATTCTATACGTTTCTTAAGTTGCTTTCCGAAAGAAGGCTTAATGGTGCTGATGCGAACCTTCAAAAGATTGAAGATATTTTTTACCCCGTCCTTAAGATAGTGAGACAGGAAGCAACGGGAAGAATGGATTATGAGTTTTCTGAAGGCAGTCAAATAAGAATACTTGATGCAGGAGTGGAAATTGCCCTAGTTGATGCATCTGATCTTAAATCAAAGATAACAGAAGTGTTTGGTGCAATAAAGGAAAGCTCGGAAACGACATTTGGTGTTCCTGTTGCTGAAGAACTCATGGACCGTTTTAAAGCCAAGAGACTGAACGCAGGCAACTCAAGAAAGGAAGATATAACACTAAAGATTCACGATATGCATACGGGTACGGTCCCAGAAGTTGGATTCAGTATAAAATCCATGTTAGGTTCCACCGCAACTTTGCTCAATGCTTCATCGGCTACAAACTTCATATACAAAATTGAAGGATTGAATGAGGAACAAATTTCTACGATAAATACATTGCAGGGTAGGTCCAAATTGAGAGATCGTCTCACTGCAATTATTAAGGCTGGAGGCACATTCACCTTCAAAGGAGCGAGCTCAGATACGTTTACTAGAAACTTAAGAAAAGTGGACACTGTATTGCCTGAGATAGTGGCAGAACTGTTATTGGCTTACTATTCTGATAAGGGAAAGCTATTGCCAGATCTTGTGACGAAATTGGGCGAAGGAGAAATCAAGATTCTTCATTTCAACCTTGATGCCTCGGACTATGAATTCAAAACAAAAAGCTTCCTTCACAATATTGCTCTCGGTATGGTCCCGAACACAGCATGGGACGGCCTTCTGAAGGCACATGGAGGCTATATAGTCGTTAGGGAAGACGGGGAAATAGTTTGTTACCACGTTTACAACGCCGACGATTTTAGGGACTATCTTTTCAGGAATACAAAATTTGACACTCCAAGCACTTCTCGTCACATTTTCGGCAATATCTATAAGGAAGGAGGAGATACGTTATTGAAGCTTAATTTGCAAATAAGATTTACCAGATAACTATGGCGGACCGCATAACAAAGGAAAAGCGGTCAGCATTAATGGCCTCTGTCAAAAGTCGTGGAAACAAGACTACTGAAGGCAGAATGGTTGAGCTTTTCAGAGAGAACAAAATAACAGGATGGAGAAGACACAACAAAAGGATTCATGGAACTCCAGACTTTAGTTTTTCAAAACAAAAGCTGGCGATATTCGTTGACGGATGTTTTTGGCATGGTGGCAAAAAATGTTACACACCCCCGAAAACGAATGTTGAATTTTGGGAGAAGAAAGTAGAAGCAAACATAAAGCGAGACAGGAGAAACAAAGTCCTCTTGGAACTATCTGGATGGAAACACGTCCGCATCTGGGAACATCAGATCAAAAAAGATCCTAATAAGGTGTTGCAAAGAATACAAAGATTACTGTAGGTTACTAACGGCTTTCTCCTCTCTTTCCTCAGCCATTCTCCTGCTTCTTTTGTCCAAAACTTCATCAAATATTTTTCTTTTGATTTTTTCATCTTCTGTCATATTACTTTCCTTCACATATTTTTTAATGTGCCCAAACGATAGGATAAGAAGAAGGATTGTCAGAACGACAATACTCCCAAGCAGTGGATGAATTAAGAACGTGCCGTATATGACAAGTATAAAAATGAGGATTCCTATGATTTTACGAAGCATGTTGTGTTATAAGATTGTTGACTAAGCTTGAGGCCACAAAAACAAAATAGGCACCCCAAGAGGTGCAGACAAGTGAACAGCGTTGCCGTTGCTCATATGTTTCCTACTTAGGATGCCAATGCTGGCTACGAGCAACGCCCAAAATCCGTTTATACGCCTTATTAATATCCACTTGTCTGCAGGCCTATTTTATCATGTAATTTCCAATTAATAAATGGTTAAATGGTATAATTAAACGATCATTTGGAATAATAATTTCTTGCCAAAACAATGGACATAAAAAAAATTGTTGGGACGGAAACTAGCTATATGACCGACATTATTGCTTCTTTTAAGAGTGAATTTTTAAAAAGAGGAAGTGTTAAAGCTTCTCCCCAGTATGAGTATTTTTTATCGGAAGTTTCTTCAAGTTTTATGGAGACTTCTTTAGAAGATGAATATGAAGAAAAAATCAGGGCCCTCCGAAAATTGCAGAGAGATGGTCTTGTAATGAGTTTTGAAGAAAGAGTTTATTCACGTGAAAACGGGGACTGGTTATATGCTGTATGCAAGATAGATGAAGATAAGCTTGTTAATGATTCCAATAAATCACCTGCAAAGAAACTAAACTTGGCTGAACATAAAATTGTCTTTGAGCCCGAGACATCGAAGCTCATTATTGGGGATGTCGTCATCGATATTCCTGAATATAAAAAAGAATACTCTATTTTGGAGCATCTTTTTCTTCATTGTAAAAAAGGTCAAGTTGTCGACTGGGAAATTCTACATGAAGCAATTACAGGAACGTCTTCTGAATCAATAGATAAGGAAAAAATAGAAAGTGAACAGAGAAGTATAAGAGACGCCATAGGGCGAACGAATGAAAGAGTTGCTGCCGCTTGCGCTACCCAGGACAGACTGCTCAAATGGAGTGAAAAAACCGTCAAAAGAAATTACTAATCTGGTGAGTCGTCGGAGAGTCACTTAGTTAACATGTACGCTTAAGGCGTATCTTTTTTATTTATAACAAACCAACACACAAATATGAAAACAATACAAAAAAGATTTCATAGTGTACGAAGGAAGCACGTAAACTTGGGTGACTTCCCCACTCTTTATCTTGCTGTAAAGAAACAAGGATTCTCAAGAAGCACAATATCGCGATGGTTCTCAAAGGTAGTGGATAAAAATGATTATGATGCAAAGGACCGGAGGGAGCTTATAAATGTACTTACTAAAGCTTCTAGGAAAAGCTCTGAGGACGACCAATTAAGGGCTTAATTTACTCCAGGACACTCTCGTAATGTGTAGAACGATATAACCCCGCAAGAGTCTTTTCTTAAGCTCCTGTACTCGGAAAATTAAAAGAGTGTCATTGCAGAAAAAGTATTTATATCGAAGGGATTTCAGAGAACTCGCTTGAAATCTGTAGACAGTTTTCCGACATTTCGCCAGCGAAACACTATCCACCGATTTGGATAGATATTCACTCACATTGAGAGATAAAATGAAAAAGCTACGCACTAAAGACGCATATGGTGACAAAACGAAGCCCGAAGGGGTCCTACGAGCGTCTTTGTGTAGCGACAACGCACCGTATCGTAGTTCCCCTCCGGGTTTTATTAGTAGTCACGTATCTGAAGATGATTCCATAGATTACCTCGCTGAAGTGTTAGTGGACATCTATCTAGACCGCAAAAGAAAACATGCAAGAACAAAATCAAAAAAGAGCAGTGCTCTATTGTAGAGTATCGACTAAAGAACAAGTTGATGAAGGGAATAGTCTTAATACTCAAGAAAAACTTTGCAAAGAATATGCATTGAAGCATGGATATGAAGTAGCACAAGTATTCGTAGAACAAGGCGAAAGTGCGAAAACGACAATGAGAACCGAACTTCAAAAAATGCTTTTTTTCTGTTCAGATAAAAAAAATCGCATTAGTGCAGTAATTTCTTACAAAATAGATCGTCTGTCTAGGAACACGGATGATTATAGTCAATTACGTATTCTTCTTAAAAGATATGGCGTAGAAATTAGATCTGTAAGCGAAGCTTTTGAAAATAATCCTTCAGGAAGATTTATGGAAAACATGCTAGCTAATGTTGCACAATTCGACAACGAAGTAAGAGCAGAACGATGTACGAATGGAATGAGAGATGCGGTGCGAGATGGGAGATATGTTTGGATGGCACCAATAGGTTATGAGAACGTGCGTACGGCCGGAATGGCAACTATTGCTAAAAGCCATATGGCACCATTTGTAAAAGAGACTTTCATACTTATTGCAAAAAATACACATTCATTGGAAGAAGTAAGAAAGATTATGACAGAAAAAGGTCTGCGTCTTAAGAATGGAAATCCACTTAGCAAGCAATATTTCTATAAACTCATACGTAGCAAATTGTATTATGGTTGCATAGAAAAATTCGGAGAATCCCACATGGGAGCTTTCGAGTCAGTAATTGATGAGAGTCTTTTTAATCAAGTGCAACTGGTACTAAAGAATCGTGGGAAGAAGATGTCACATTACAAATTAGATAGCGAGGATTTTCCTCTAAGGAGATTTGTTACGAACAAAGATGGTAGGAAACTCACTGGAAGTTGGTGCAGTGGTAGATCGGCAAAATATCCTTATTATCGCTTTCATGCTAAGGATTCCAATTTCCCAAAGCAAAAATTTGAAGAAAGTTTTATGAAGTATATGGACCAGTTCACGCTCTCCTCAGAGCAACTGGAAAAGCTAAAGATAAAAGTAAAAGAGAAACTCGATAAGGCTATATACAAGGGAAGCGAAGAGCAGAGGCGTTTAGAATCACATATCGCATTACTTAAGGAGAGACAAACCATACTTATAACGAAGAACATTGAAGGAACGATACCAGATCATCTTTTAAAAGAGCAGCTCGAACTAGTAGGAAATGATATTACACAGGCTCAGACGAAACTTATCTCTTATGAAGGACCACATATTAATGTTGAAGAAGCGTTTGATGTCGCCAGCGAATACTTCAAATCTCCAAGCTCAATATGGAAAGAGGCAGATCTCGATAAGAAACTTAAGCTACAATGGTTTCATTTTCCTCAGGGCGTGGTGTATAACGAAGGAAATTATGAAACCGCAGAAGTAGCCTCTATTTTCAAGACAAAAGAGGCCTTTCAGCCTCTTTCATCTTCTGTGGTGGACCCTAGCGGATTCGAACCGCTTGCCTCCTGAGTGCAAAACAGGCGCTCTACCAATTGAGCTAAGGGCCCATGCATCCATTATTAAGGCTTTATGCCAGGATTTTTGGTATCAGTAAGAGTACAGGAATCCTATTAAAGAGTTGCACTTTTACGATAAGAAGAATTATACCATTTTCATTTAATTTTACAATAAGTCGTTAGCTCATAATTGACGAATCATATATTAGATGGTATCCTAAAAAAGATTCTACGCATACTGAATGACATAAGTATCTGTCATTCTAATGAGGCGGCGTACGGCATGTACGAAGCATACATCACCAACTAGTCGTAGCTAGGGCTGGTGTGAGCGGCCGGAGGGCTTACTTGCGGCGGCTCGGATGATTATCTGAGCCTTGATCTTTTTAATCAAGGAGCTTCAATTGACTAGCAATCATTCTGATTCGGAATCGTTATTCCCGGAAGGCGTCGACCGACTGTTGATCGCTTATTACAAAACGGAGGCTGAGCGCGATAAGGCCGAGGCGGTAATCAAAAAAGCTGGTATTTACACGGCACTCATCGGGGTGGGAGGACAAGGAATTTCGAAGGTCCATCACCTTCCATTCCTCCTGTTCGTGTGTAAACCTTCAAAGCCGACAGCGTCAGCCAATGTTTCAACCGGCGTGTCACTTTCGTCGGACAGGGAAGTGGTGGCGTTGACGGAACCTGTGAGCATCGGGGATTTCTGTCTCGATGCGATAGCCTAAGATAGGCGTCGTCGGCATTGAGTAGAACCTATGTAGTCCGCTGCATAGGTTCTTTTTCTTTTATAAAGCATGCATGCTAGAATTATAAGACTATGTTAGATATAAAATTCATTAGAGAAAATGCGGATCTCATTAAGGCTGCGGCGGTAAAAAAACATCTTTCATTTAATGTAGATGACCTGGTAGTTATAGATACAAAAAGACTTGCGATTTTAAAAGAAGTTGAAGAAGCAAGAGCCGAGTTAAATAAGCCTCTAGTATTTAACTCTCCGGAAGAAAAAGAACAAATCTTGTCTGAACGCCAGAAAATAAAATCTGATTCAAAGGCGAAAGAAGATGAACTAGAAGAAATTATGAAAGTCTGGAGGACGCTTATGCTACAAGTTCCTAACGTCCCTGACATATCTGTTCCAGAAGGATCTGATGATACGGGAAATGTGGAAGTAAGAAAGTGGGGAGATATTCCTCAATTTGATTTTACGCCGCTTGATCATATAGCTTTAATGGAAGGGCAGGATATGGTGGACTTTGAAAGAGGAACAAAGACAGCTGGATTCCGCGGATATTTCTTAAAAAATGATGCAGCGATGCTTGAGATAGCGATATGGCAATATGCCATGAGTCGCTGGCAGAATAAAGGATTCACTCCTATGCTTGTGCCGTCACTTGTGCGCCGAGAAGCGCTTTTAGGAACTGGATATCTTCCGCAAGGAGAAGATGACTTATATAAAGATGGAAATGATTATTTAGCGGGAACAGGAGAAGTGGCGGGAATGTATTATTACAGCGATGAAGTTTTAAATGAAGCAGAGCTTCCAAAGAAAATGATTGTATGGAGTCCTTGTTTTAGAAAAGAAGCAGGAAGCCATGGGAAAGATGTTAAGGGTCTTATACGTGTGCATGAATTTTATAAATGTGAACAAATTGTTTTATGCATTGCCAGCCACGAAATATCGGTCAAGTATCACGAAGAAATAGCCAGAAATGCTGAAGAGATGATGGAAGAATTAGGGCTCCCATATCATACAGTAGCTAATTGCGGTGGAGATTTAGGCTTAGGGCAAGTAAAGAAGTATGACATCGAAGCCTGGATGCCTTCACAAGAAAAATACAGAGAAACACATTCCGCCAGCTATTTTCACGATTTCCAAACACGGCGATTAAATATCAGATATAAGGATAAAGATGGAAAAATGCAATATGCTCATTCACTTAATAATACAGCCGCCGCTACTCCTAGATTGGTTACTGCTATAGTAGAAAATTATCAGCAAAAAGATGGCACCATAAAAGTGCCAGAAATCTTAGTGCCATTTATGAACGGAAAGACTATTTTAGGAAAGCCATTCCGAAATCTCAGCAACTCTAGCACCGCAGTTAATGATGCGGGAGTGTCGAACATTTAATTATGAAGAAGAGAACACGTATTATTGCTAAGCGTATTCTTTTTCGAGGGTCGATTCTGTTAGCTATTTGCGGATTGCTATATATATATTTTGGTTCTAGCGCCTTTTCTATCTACGAGTATCAATTATCTGGCGTTCCTGATAACTATAATCAAGAAATTGTTAGCCAAATAAAGGAAGCCAATAGTAAGAATTTGTTTTATATCCTTCCTGGAGATAGAATAATTAGCTTCCACAGGAAAGACATAAAAAACATAATTAAAAATATCCTTCCAAACACTGATAAGATTTCATTTTCATTAGGAGGACTTCATAGTCTAAAAATTAGCGTCTCTCCTTATGTTCCGATATTTAGAACTGATACTACACACGCAATTACAAAGAATGGAATAATGTATGAAGAGATGACTCTTAGAAGTGATTTGCCAATAGTCCAAATGGCAACAAGCACAAATGTAAATGAAAAGCTTCTTACATCCTTGGCCGATCTCGTTCCCAAAGTAAATTCAGTGCTTTATCCAGTAAGCAAAATTACAATAGACGAGTATGGAGATATCCGGCTTTATGATGAAAGCATGCGACACGCTATAATTCTTTCAGTATCCGCTGACATGAAAAAGACCTGGTCAAATATAATTAGCGCAATAGACACAGAACCACTGAAATCTAAATTGGAAAACAATAAAAATGACCTTGAATATTTGGATACGCGATTTGGGAATAAGGTTTTTTATAAGTTTACAAAACATGGCTCTACGGATATAATCTATGGTCTGCCAAGTACAGATACAAATGCTACGACAACTTCTTCGACTACTCCAGCCATCGTCCAGTAGGAGGACAAAAAAGATTACCGGAAATAAAGTCCGGGGGTTTTGGCAAGTATTAATTGATAATAAGATTTTAAAAGGTGAACCAATTATCGTGCTTGCGCCAATGGCCGACGTAACAGATGTGGCCTTTAGACGCATAATAGCGAAATATAGTGGAATGGGGTCTCCTGGAGGAGGGCCGGACGTTATGTGGACAGAATTCGTATCAGCGAACGGATTGTGTAGCGGAGGAAGAGAAGTTTTAAAAAGAGATTTAGAATTCAGTGAAATAGAAAGACCAATAGTGGCACAGCTCTTTACGTCAGACCCTGATAACATGAGAAAGGCTGCCGCACTATGTAAAGAATTAGGATTTGATGGAATTGATATTAATATGGGATGCCCTGATAAAGGAATAGAAAAGCAAGGAGCAGGAGCCGCCATGATTAAAGACTGGAGGCTTGCGCAGAAAGTTATACGAGCTGCTCAAGAAGGGGCTGGCGGGCTTCCTGTGTCAGTAAAAACTAGATTAGGATTTAATAAGATGGAATATATGGAATGGCTGCCGAAGATTTTGGAATGTAATATTCCCGTGCTTACAGTTCATCTCCGCACCAGAAAAGAAATGTCAAAAGTTCCGGCACACTGGGAGTTAATGAAAGAAGTTGTCGCGCTTGTCAGAGAAATAACAGGCGAAGTAAAAAATGGAGGTACTATAATCATGGGAAATGGAGATGTGATGAACGTAACTGATGCCAAAGAAAAAGCTCTTGCAACGGATGCGGACGGAATAATGATAGGGAAAGGAGTGTTCGGTACCCCATGGTTATTTAATGAAAAAGAATGGAAGGAAGGAAAGAGCATTGAAGAAAAGTTAAGAATTATGGTGGAGCACACAAAGTTATTTGAAGAAAAGCTTGGAGATATAAAAAACTTTGCGATTATGAAGAAGCATTATAAAGCCTATGTTAATGGATTTGATGGCGCAAAGGAGTTAAGAATGGAATTAATGGAGACAAAAAATGCGAAGGAGGTAGAGGAGAGTTTAAACAGATTCCTCACTTTAATAAAATAAAAGGCTTGACAAATAGCTACTCTACAGTATAGTTATTTCGGCATCTCGGTATGCCTATGTTTCCTCATTGGGAGGAAATTAAATGTACTTTTAAATGCTGATCGAGCAGCGGGAGATAGAAATGAAACATTTAGAAATTAGATTCAAGGGTTATAA
Source organism: Candidatus Nomurabacteria bacterium (assembly GCA_028286645.1). GTDB lineage: Bacteria > Patescibacteriota > Minisyncoccia > Phycocordibacterales > UBA5272 > UBA11704. Next base: position 244,800 of record JAQBRF010000004.1, on the reverse strand, counting down.
CCTCTTTCCGTATGTCATCTCAATTCTGTTCGCTCTGCTGACTGTGCCCGCGGGGGTATATATAGCTGGGCGATGGGCGGAAAGCACGATCGTAGCAATTATTGCCGGGGTGATTCTTTTTCTTCCTACGCTCGTATCATGCTTCATTCTCTGGGGTGCACAATCCGTCATGGAAGAATATAAGAAGCACATGGAGACATACAAAAAAGATATAAAGGATCTCCAATCCGCACTCGAGCAAGCGCGAAGTGAGAGAGACCAGGCCGCAAACGAATATCGTCCTATTTGGGCTAAGATGCGTTCATCTTACGAGCAGTTTGCTGCACTTTTTCTGCTCAGTCCTCAGGGATACGTTTTCCCGTCAAACGAGCGAGAGAATGTTCGAGCATTGAAAAACTTGCACGGGGGAGCTCAGCTAAACTGTCCAGACTGGAAGAAAGTCGAAACGATAGATACGGATAGCACTGACCAGGTCATCATGCTTGGTCAGATCTACACCATTCCGAAACAAGAGTAAGACAGCCCTCTACGGCGTTAAGTAACGCCATAGAGGGCTTTTTAGTTAGGTGGCATCTAAAGTGTCTAAAATGTATACTTACTTTTATCATGTCAGACCCTCATTTAGCTTTATATAGAAAATACCGTCCGCAGAAATTTGATGATGTAGTGGGACAAGTTAATGCCATTGAACTTTTAACTAGCGCTATAAAGCAAAAGAAAATTTCTCATGCATATTTATTTAGCGGGGGCCGCGGAACTGGTAAAACTACAGTAGCGAGAATTGTAGCGAGAGAAATAGGCTGCGATCCGATGGATATAATAGAAATAGACGCTGCGTCTAACAGAGGGATTGATGAAATCCGAGAACTCCGTGAAGCAGTAAGAACGGCGCCATTTGTTTCTCCTTATAAGGTGTACATTGTCGATGAAGCGCACATGCTTACTAAAGAGGCTGCTAATGCTCTTTTAAAGACCCTTGAAGAACCGCCAAGCCATGTGGTATTTATCTTAGCCACCACTGATCCAGAGAAGCTTCCGCAGACGATTACATCCCGATGCCAAAAAATAGTTTTTAAGCAGCCTGAAATAAATGTGCTTACTGAAACATTAATTAAAATTGCAGAGAAAGAAGGATATTTATTGCCGAAAGAAACTGGAGAGCTTATCGCAAAAGAAGGTAAGGGCTCATATAGAGATGCATTGGGGATTCTTGAGCAAGTTCTAACAACCGGAGATAAAAAGATAAATCATGAAAGCGTAATGGAAAAGCTGGGAACCCCGGAGGAAGAAAGCTTTATAGAACTATTGAGAGCTGTTTGTGAAAAGAATGCAAAGGGGATCTTAAAGATAACAGATGATTTAAAGAAAAGAAACATTGATGCTATAAAGGCGTATGATGTTTTCTTAGAATTAGTAAGAGAAGCACTTATCTTGAGGGTAAATCAAGCGAATAATAATGAGGATGATAAAAGCAGAGTAGCTGACTTATCAGAAATCGCAAAATCATATCCACAAATAATAAGCTCAAGATTAATATTAGAATTACTTGAAAAAAGAAATCTTTTAGAAGTGTCTCAGGCTCACTCTTGGGTAGCGTTTACTGCAATTTTGCTTTCTTTTGGTGAATACTAAAATTCTTTGTATTCAATAGAATTACAGTTAAAAAATTCTTTAGTAAAATTTACAGCGATTTGGGCATCAAATCTTTTACATGTGTAAATATCTACCGAAAAAAATAATATAGGTGTTTCCCAGGCATAAAAATGCGCCCCGGAGGTTTCCCAGTGTATCCATCCCAACCATCCAAATTTTTCACTTCTATGAGTTATGGGTTCTATTAAAGTAACCATATCAATTTGAACGGACAAGTCTTTTAAATAGTTCGAAATCAATAAGGCGCTGATTGTATCATGAGGAATTCCTTCTATAACAAGCCTTTGTCTAAATATTTCAGGGGCGAGATCAATCATACTAGTTTGGAATAAGAAAGAATCCTCCGGCAAATGCTCCTAACCATCCGATAGTGGAAAGGCCTCCCGTGATGATGAGAGGAAGCTTTTCTTTATTAGTTAAAGATGACCAAGGTTTTATCGTTGCTACTTTTGAAAACTTGCCTATTGCAACACTGTTAATCAAAAGCAGTAAAACAAACGCCATCTTAGTGTAAAATTGCGGTCTAGTTAGGAGATATTCATGAATAGGCCAAAATAAATTTATACCCGTAGCGATGACTAAGAAGAGTGCTACATATGTGCTTATATGGTAAAACCTAACTTTCTTTTCGTCTAATGTCTGGTATTTCCCTCTTATCCAATTGAAACCCATATGGTCCGCGCGAAAGACATTATATGCTGCATACGCTATAGCTAAAAAATGTAAATATAAATTCATAGTTTCTGAACTTTCTTATTATAATACATTTCATTATACCACTTTCCCTCATTCTAAATAATTTCAGATTTGGCGTCTTTACAGGTAAACTAATCTATATATGTCGAAAGTCCTGCTCTCACTTAAGTCACTGGACACATATAAACATCATTCGACGACAATATTATTCATTGTCGGATTTTTTGTTGATATGGCGATTCTGCCCGATATAGATAAACCCCGCGCATTATACTTTGGACTTGCTTACTTAGTTTCGACGGCATTGCTTATTATGTTTAGAGAATGGCTCGTATCGAGAAATACCGCAAGTAAAACTGAGCAAAAACTGTATTCTTTTTCAACCTTTGGAATTGTATGTTTACTTGGTTCCGCTCTATCATTTGTATTTATTTATTCCATGCGCGGCGCGGATATTTTTGTAAGCTGGCCGCTTCTTGTAATTCTTTTGCTTTGTATCTTATCTAATGAATTAGTATCATCGCACAGCTTTAGATTTACATTAGATGTCGGGATTCTTTTCTTGGCCACTCTTTTTTACACGGTATTTCATATGCCTGTAATTCTGAAGTCCCAAAATGATGTCACTTTCAGCATAAGTATTGCGATTGCAATTGCCATATGCATGGCTTATATATTTATTCTTAAATTTACATCAGAGGCTGCGCAAAATGAAGCACCGAGAGGTTATGCTCTTGCGGTGGGAATTCCCATGTTTGTAGGAATGCTTTATTTTTTAAATGTTTTACCAGCGGTTCCGTTATCATTAAATAAAAGCGGAATATATCACTCAATCAGGCATGAGGGCAGTGAATTCCCCGCGCTTGAAGAAAGAGATACATATAAAGGAATATTTGCTAAGTTTCATACCCCAGTATTTCATCTTTCAAACAGTGAATCCCAAATTTATTTCTTTAGCTCTATAAATGCTCCGGCAGAGCTAACTGCCCCAATCTCTCACGTATGGGAATATTATGATGAGAAAGAAGGAAAATGGAAACAATCCAATATCGTATCCTTTGGGATAGTAGGAGGGAGGACTGAAGGGTATAGAACATATTCGTTTAAGAATAATGTGACTCCAGGCCTCTGGAGAGTGACCGTAAAAGTAGGGGGTAAACGCGTTGTAGGGCGAGAAACCTTTAAAGTGGAAAAAAGCGCGGCAGTTCCTTTAACTGAGGTAAATCTCTAATTATTTAAATTACAAACGCTCTTTAAGCTAGATAGATCTTCTTTTGATAATGATAAGTTACTCCCAATGTTTGATTTATACATAATTGATCCTATGTTATCGTTGTGATCAATTCCTAGGGCATGTCCCAATTCATGGGCGGTTACTCTTATAAATTTGTTTTTATTACTATATTCATATATATCAATAGTGTTTGTAGAAGGGGTATACAATCCTTCTTCAAACTCTACGCCTGCATTTTGATTTATTTTGCTGATATTAGTATTTGCTTGATTTACTAAGAGATTATATTTTTTAATAAACGCATTGATTTCATCAACTAAACTATTTATTTGCTGGCGCTTCGCTTCTAAAGAAGCACGCTCAGTCTCGAGGCTATTTCTTTCAGCATTTAATGCATTATATTCATCCCGCGGCGCTCCTCCATGATCGTTCCAATAATTAACGTCGTCATTATATTTGCTTTGTCTTGCTTCAAAATCCGAAACACTAGAGTTATATAGATTTTGAAGATTTGCTAGCTGGCTCTTTAAAGAAGTGTATTGTTCTCTAACAGACTGAGCCGCCCCGCTTATTTTATCTACATCCGCTTTCAATTCTTGATTTGTATCGGTAATCATCTGCCTATGATCATATATAAGGTTTATTGTCAGCTTTCCTGCGTCATCATATTGGAATAAGTTTTTACCGATTGGCTTTTCCCATGCTTCAGATGCCGTTTCTATCACAGTTTTAAATTCTTCCTTTGTTATTCCAAAGCCTGCATCAATAGTTCCTATTTTATAAGTAATAGGCTTGTCACATGGAACAAGCACAACATTTCTATAATAATATGCACCGCATAGAGCAATGGCCAGTATGAGAATTATCTTTATAAGGACTTTCATTTTTACTTTATCATTTGATTAATATTTTCATTCCTTAGCCATTCCTCTACATTTGTCACTTTTCTTTCAAAAGGCGTAGCATTTCTAATTAACTTTTCATTACCTTTAGGAATAATGTCTATATGTTTTGTTACATAAATAGATTCCGCTATTTTCCATAAGTCCATTTCTTCAGATACCCATTTAGTTCCAAATTTTTTTAAATTTATGGGTCTAGTATAGCCTCGCAGGGTTTTCTGGCCACTGCTCCCTAAATAATATTCATGGAAATATGATAATGCAAGTTCCCGTATAGTTTTATATATTGGGTCACGATATCTTAGTACAGCATGATTAGTCTTGCTTATGGCTCCCCAGTATCCATTTTCTTTAAATAATGCGACAGCATGATAGTCGTCGTCCGCACTTGTTACTTTAAGACTAAGTACCAGCGGAGGTCTCCCTTGAAGCATTAAAGCAATAGAGGCAAACATTGCTGCCTCTATGCAGTGAGCTCTCCTTTCTTCCAAAACTCTTTTAGGGGACATGCATGTTTCTCCTTTTAATTCGTGATTATATGGAATCCTGTCCAAGAAATCTTGAATTTTCTGAGGGATGTCTAACTTCTTCAATATAGATATCTCCTTATCTGTTAATCCGTACATTTATCCATTCTACCAAATTATTTTAAAATCAAAACAAAAGAGAGCCTAGCCGGACTCTCTTTTGTTAAGTTTAACTATTTCTACTGATTATTGGTGCTTCCATTTACAGAAGTGTTTGTTGTTGAATTTGCATTTGCTTCGGCGTTTAAGCCAGAAACAATTTGGTATACGGCTCGAGCTTTACCTGCGGCAGATGCTCGCGCGTTCATGCTTGCTTGTAAGTCGCTTGAGTTTTGTAATCGTGTTTCAATATTTGATTTAAAAGATTGTACGCCGCTTACAAACATAGCCCACCATGGCAACTTTGTTTTAACATTTACTGTATTATCTGAGTTTGACGTAACTTCTGTTGTTGCAGTAACAGTTACTGGAATAAATCCTAGAAACTTTCCCGGATGCTTATACTCTACAACAATGCCATTATCACCTGAGGCTGTAATGCTTGATACATTTGAATCATTTGTCATTATGCTATTGCTGTATGTTTGAAAATCCGCATCGCTTGAAATATTAAGCGGAGCAGAAATCATAATGCTGTTACTTCCTGTAGTCATAACGCTTCCGCCAGAAGTCGAACTTCCTGAGCTTGTGGCATCGCTTGAAGAGCTTGTATGTCCTACAGTCGCGTTAATATTTGCATTAGCATTTATAGAAGAATTTGAGTTTGCTCCAGAATTTGTATTGGTTCCATTTACTTGGCCAGTTCCGCCTGATGAGGAAGTTGTTGAACTTCCAGATGTAACCGTATTTATGGTTAGAGCTGAAGCTCCGCTAATAGTAAGCGCTGCGATCCCTAGAGCCACAACACCATTTTTAATATTTATTTTTTTCATAGTTTTAGTTTCTTTATAATTAGTTTTCTTGTTCATAGTAGTAGACGTATAAGTTCTTGAAATCTTACAATTTCTACCCCTAGTTTAAATCAGGGGTATTTTTAGAAGGGAATGAGAGATCAGGCTTAGAAATAGGGGAGGAAGAGGCAGAAGAATTATGAGGTGTAGTTCCATTTGCATCAATGAGCCGATTCCCGGACGAATTAACTTTTAAGTCTTGTTTTAAATCTATTGAGCTGCTGCCATTATTCATATTTGAGGAAGAAATAGTAGATGTAGCCTTTAAGGATGAAGAGCTATCAATGCCGTTGTTGGTTGAATTTATAAGGTCGCTTTTCACTCTTTGGATATCTATTTGTATGCTTCCTTTGGCTCCTGTTGTAATATTTTCTGAATCATCCCACGCTGCATTAATATTATTCATCATAATTTCATTAGCTTCTTTGCTTTGCTCTACCGTAAGAGTGTTCCGATCTTTTAATATCTTTATCTCAGCAGCTCTTTTATTTGCTAAGCCTAGTTGGTACTCCGCCCTTTCTGTTGGGTCATGTTTAAATAGCAAAACTAAAGGTTCGGTAACTTTTGTTTTTATTTTATATAAGGTATCTCCTGGAAGAGCTCCATTAGCGGCAAAAGCTAAACTGCCTGAAAATATAACAATACCGCTCAATCCTAAGATTAATGGTTTTTTTGTTCTTTCGAAGACAGAATGTTGGTAAGGACTAGGAATAAATCCAGGAATAACAGGAATTCTCGTGTCAAGGGCCGAGAAAATAGATGACTCCATGTCATTTCTGTCGTTTTCAAGCATCTTTGTTTTCTTTAAAGATTCTACGGAGCTATTGAATTGTGTTTTGTCTGTCTTTTTCATTTTATTTGAATTCCTTTTCAAGCTGTTTCATGCCTCTGTGGAATCTAACTGTGGCAGTATTTGCGCTTATCCCGAGAGATCGGCCTATTTCTTCCATTGGCATATCTTCTATTAATCTCATATACACAACATCCTTATATTTTTCATCTAAATTATTTATAGTTTCGATAGCAATGTTTACTTCTGCTTCGTTTACTATTTTATTATGGCTCGCATCTCCTGGATCAAAGCCTTCTTCCTTAAGAGAGTCTAATGAAACAGACTTTTTCTTCCTGTAATAATCAATGATTAAATTTCTGGCTATTTGAAAGAGGAAAGCCTTCTCACTATCGACAATTTTCCCCTGAGATAAATAATCCCAATATCTTAAATAGGTTTCTTGGAGTATATCTTTCGCGGTTTCATTTGAGCTTGTTTTGTAAAGACAAAGTCTAAAAAGTGAATCGCTATGATTTGTATATGCGACAGTTAATCGTTGTTTAAAGTCTTTTCGACGATCTTCTATATTCATAGACGTTGAGTAGTCATTATACCTTACAAATTATGATATGTATTAGGACAAAATAAATGTAAGTTAATATTCAATTCTAGTACTTATATAGTTTTCCTCATTCTTGACAGCCTCAATTAGTTTATATAGTGTGATCTCATACTTGGTCTGAAATTAATTCCAGCAAGACAGACCTTTCTAAATTCTGATCTGTTTAATTTCGAGGAGGAAACATGAAGAAGCTTATCGCCGCAATTCTGATGATCTTTAGCGCCACCCTTGCGGTAGCGGAATCGCCTAGCGTAACCGGAGGCCTCAGTATTCTGTCGAGCTATCAGCTCCCTAACGGCTTCATGGCAAGCAATAAGCCAGTCGTCCAGGGATTCGTCGACGTCTTCGCAAAGAACGGCGTTTATGGAGAACTGTGGGCCTCCAAACGGCTTGTGGGCGGAGAGACGGCGCACTTCGGCAACGAAACCGACGGGAAGGTGGGATGGCTCTGTGTTTTCTACGGGGTTCGCTGCGATGTATCTGTCACCTTCATCGACCGCTTTCCCACCGGCACGGCGGGGTCGAACGACATCATAAATCCGGTGCTCATCCTGAGCCCGGACAAATGTCCCAAGTTCGCCGTCGGCGAGATTTGCCCGTTCTATAAGGGTGAACTCGTATACATGATGGGTGGGCAGATCGACGGTGCGACCGTGAACCGCGTCGGCATCAAGTTGATCGGCAAGGCTGGACCCTGGTCATGGACGGGGATTCTTGACCGGGGGCACTATCAGACGATGTTAGGTTCCACATCTGGCAACGTCTGGAATGCAGAAGCGATTGGCGGTTACTCCGTTAACCGTAATTGGTCGGTGGTCGCTTCGGTGCGATATATCGATCCGTCTGAAATCAAGGACGGCGGCATAAGTCGTGTGACACGCATAATCGAAGTGGTCGGATTACGCTTCGCGTACTGAAAAGGGCGGATCTAGTGCACTGGTGAGGGACCTCCGGGTTCCTCACTTTTTATTTTCTACGATCATTTTCTGAAGTATACAAATATGAATCTATCTTATTGACTTGTATCCTCCCTTAACTCCTTTTTTAGATAATACAATTTGCCATAGATTAATATCGCGAGCTCGGAATGAACCTGCGCACATTAGCAGATAATAATTCCACATTCTTTTAAACCTTTCATCGTATTTATCCTTTATCTCATCCCAGGATTTTTCAAAGTTTTCGTTCCATACCATGAGGGTCTTATCATAATCAGTTCCGAAATTATGCCAGTCTTCCATTATAAATAATCTTTCTATTGATTTGCCTATTTGAGCAATAGAGGGGAGTAGCCCATTTGGGAATATATACTTCTCTATCCATGGATCTGTATGAAGATCAGAATAGTTGTTTCCAATTGTATGAAGCAGAAATAGCCCATCATCTTTTAAGCAGCGATTTGCCACTTCCATATAAGTCCTGAAGTTTTTATATCCGACATGCTCAAACATTCCAATAGAGATAATATGGTCGAACTTCTCATTCATCTCTCTGTAGTCGCATACTCTTATTTCTACGGGAAGTCCTACAACGAGCTCTCGAGCAAGCTTGGCTTGTTCATTGGAAATAGTAATGCCGACGACGTGAGCGCCATACTTTTCTGCAGCAAACTTAGCGAAGCTTCCCCAGCCACAGCCTATGTCTAAAACTTTATCACCTGACTTTAGCCCTATTTTTTTACAGATCAGATCAAGTTTAGCTTCTTGTGCTTCGTCTAAAGTCTTTGCTTCTTTCCAATATCCGCAAGTATATGTAAGTCTTTTATCAAGCATGCGAGTATATAAATCATTTCCCGCATCATAATGCTTTTCTCCAACGATGAAAGCTCTTTTCTTTGATTGCTTATTAAAAAATTTAGCAGATAAATAAAGCATCAAATGGCTGAAAGTCGGCCTAACTTTCTCTTTCAAATTAGCTGAAATTAATTTATCAAAGAATTGGTCGAGCGCAGGGGAATCCCACCATGAGTTCATATAAGTTTCTCCAAGAGCAACAGATCCCTTGCTTAAGACATCGGCATATACACGCTCATCGTGTATGATCATATCCCATGGTCTATCTCCTCCTATTTTAATGTCTGCTAAATTTAGAATCTTTTGAGCTTCTTCTTTTAAGTTCATAATATTATATAAGTATTATACTACCATAAAACTTAGATTTGTACAGGCAAGTAAAAAGCTGCATAAATGCAGCTTTTTACTTTTATTCAATTAATTCAGTTTCAAGTTCTATTATTATCTAACAGGATTTTCTCCTCTAATTATTCTTATTAAGAATAATATGATAGCAACTACCAGAAGAATGTGAATAAAACCGCCTAATACATGGAACCCAATGAATCCTAGTAGCCATAGTATGAGTAGTATTACTGCAATTGTTGTAAGCATATTTTTTTCCTTATTAACTGGTAACTATTTAATTATAGAACTGTCTGTTTTGTTTGGCAACAATGTAAACACATAGATATACACAATTGGGATATATACTCATATCATGACCTTTCATAAGCACTCCTTAATAGTACTTATTTCCGGAGCAGGTATTGTATTAATTATTCTAATTGCCTTAATAGTAAACATTATTCGTTTTCAAAATAAACCAATTGAAAATGTGCCTTTAAAATCTTCTGCAACGACTACGCCATCGATGGAAAATAATTTAAAAGTTTCTGATATTATCGCAAAATATGAACCAGCGTCAATAAGTAAAGAAGGTTTTGGAAGCTCTTATTTTGATCAGCCAGGAGTAAAAATATCTTTTAAAAAATCAGACCTGTCTCCTGTTTATTTTAAAAGTGAGAGTGGCGGCGTCAATTACATTATTGTTTTTTATCCATTTGAAATAACAAAATCAAGACAACATGACAATTATATAGATCACACTACAGATAATTATTATAATATGTATTTATTTACACCTACAAATGGAGGTTATCTAACGAAGTTTATTACAACTATCTCGCCCAATGGAGGAAGCCCAGAAATTAAAGCGGCCTTTTTCGCAAATGCCGATAAGGATCCAGAGGACGAAATAATTGTTTTGACAGCTTGGCCGCAAGATCATGCTGATATACAAGGAATTTTATATGGTGTTGATATTTATGACGACCCAAAGCACATGTCTGATGTAAATAACGACTTTATGTCTGAATGTGAATGCAATTCAAACGGACAACATGAAACAGCGCTATATACAAATGAGGCCGCCATCAGAAAACACCTAAAGGATCTAGGGTACTAATTATACGTTTGGTACTTCTATAATAAGGAGGAAAGTATTTTCTGAAACCCTAATGCTAATATTTTCTGCTTGAGTAACTTCTAAAGCGTCTTTCTTATTTGCCGCAACTTCTCCCACCGATATCATACCTTCAATTACAAATATGTACAGTCCATTATTTGCGCCATGCATATGAAATTTAATTTCTTCTTTTTTGTTCCATGTTCCTAGATATATATATGCACCTTGTTGGATTTTAAGGGCATTACTTTCTCCTGTGGGGTTAATTATTTCATGCAATTTATTCTTCTCATTTAAGAAGGGGAAACTTTTTTCCTCATGGCGGGGGGATATGCCTCGGATACTTGGTTCGATCCAGATCTGAAGCAAGTTAAGAGGTTCGGTTTCAGAATCGTTGAACTCAGAATGAGTCACCCCCGTTCCTGCAGACATTATTTGAATTTCTCCAGGTCCTATTACTGATTCTTTGCCTGTATTATCTTTATGATGAAGCTTCCCAGATAAGGGAATGGTAAAGATTTCCATATCACGGTGAGAATGAGGAGGAAATCCAGATCCAGGTGCTATCCAGTCATCATTGATCACTCGAAGTGGACCAAACCCCATTCTAGAAGGGTCATAATAATCTGCAAAGGAAAATGAGAAACGGCTTTTAAGCCATTCATGGTCTCCTTTTCCTCGGCTTTCGCCAGGAATATGATTAATTTTCATGGAAGTAGTTTATTTAATTGTATTTAACAATAACTAATTATGAATTCCAGTCTTAGAACCCTAAGTTCTCTTCTACGAAGATCATTGTGACTTTTCTATTCATGAAGGCCGGCTCCTTTTCTAGAATAAGTATCTTAGAAAGCACTGTTCCTCCCATTCCTACTGATTTCATCCTTTCATCTTCAAGAGGGACTACATGAGTTCTTATCCTCTCTAGTCCGCTATTAAGATCTGGGCAGATCTTTTTTGTACTTACGACGAAAATAATATTTGGCGAAGTAAATACAAGGTGCGGCAATTGGCTTCCAGATGCGGAAGCAATTATAACTTCACCACCTTCAGAAACTGCATGAACTGATCCTAAATAGTATTGAGAAAACAATGCTTTATTTCTGGCCTCGGCTTGCTTGGCAGGATCAGTTTCCTTTACCACTTCTTCCTTTAAATTAATCCATTTATGATTCCCGGACTTAAGTAAATCAACAAAACCTAATTGTTGAAGTGTGGTAGAACTTCCATTATTTACCGAAGCTCCATCCGGAATCATTTCCTTAATCTTTGAAAGAGCTTCGTCTTTATTTGCGCATACAATTGCGTCTATATTTCTTTCTTTTAATGCGGAAACTGTTTTGTCTAGTGTCTCTTTTGTTGCCAATTTATTATAGTCCATATTTAATTTAATTAACTGGTAAATTTTTCCTTGTTTAATTTAGCGTTAGTTTGTCATTCTGAATAACTTCGTCTCAGGAAGGATGCTTGCACATCCTATAAATACTATCCCAAAAATTTTAACTCATGTCTAGTTTTTAAATATAAACCGTATTTTCATAGCTTCCAGTGCATTTTTCGTGGTGGATTTTATATTCTTTTGGAGATAAAACCTTAATATTTCTTTTGTTAGTCTTATTAAGCATGTATCTGGTAAGGATTTTGTAAGTATCGTAATCAAAAGAGCTGTTATGTTCCATTAATTGTTCATAACTTTCCCCATCGAATTTAAATGCACCTCTTAGCACCCAGTTATCAATAAAGAATAACGTTCCTCTCTCTTGGTTATCCTGTTCAGTTATAAGAACTGTACCATTATAGGGCCAGGTCTTTATTCTTCTGGATGCAAACACATCATTTATTCTTTTGTTATGAGCTTCTGCGGTAATTTTACCTAAGCATGCACCATCACAGATTCTTATTTGATGACTAAAACAGGCTCCGTTATTTTTATCTATATTTAAAAGCTTTTCGCATAACTTATTTTCTTTTGCAATTTCCTGAAGCTTTGCCTTTGCCTGAGCCATGCTTCTAAAAACTGAAACTATCGTACTATCCGGCGCTAAATCAGTTGTCCATTCTAGATTTACTTTGTTATATCCGTTCACGCTCGGCGAGACTTTGGCTAAAACAAGTTTTCTTCTATTTCTTAGCGCTCTGTTATAGATAGGGGATTTCGCTTTGATTAAGTTTGCTTCCAAGATAAGAGCAGAAAGTTCTCCCGAAGTTTGAATTGTCTCAATGCGGGATGTTTCTCCTTGAATTCTTTTTTGTTTCCCCTCAGGACTTTTATGAAAGTGAGAACGAACTCTGGTGCGTATATGTTTGCTTTTTCCTATATAAAGAAGTTCTTGATCATCTCCATAAAAGAAGTAAACTCCTGCGCCATCGGGCAAATTTGTTAAATTATTCCTTGTAGAAGTACCGCCAATAATTTTATCTACCGCTTCCTTGATCGCTATACTTTTAAATTCTTTAGTAATGGTTTCGAAGAATGTGAGCACCGCTTCCGCGTCCGGCATGGCTCTATGTCTTTCTGAGCAAGGAATATTATGTCTTTCAATTAAAGCGTCTAGATTGTGGCGTTTTTCTTTTGTATAAAGAGCGCGGGATAATTTTACACTGCAAAGTGTCGGAGCCTTGAAGTCTATACCAATTCTCTTAAACTCATTTTGTATAAATGAATAATCAAATGCTGCATTATGGGCGACAAACACAGCGTCCTTCAGCATGCTTTCAATTTCAAGAGCCACTTCATCAAAAGTCGGCGCCTCTATTAAATCCTTGTCATTAATTCCAGTGATGGAAATAATATTTCCAGGAAGTGTAAATCCTGGGTTTATAAGTGTCTCGTATCTTTTTACCACTTTTCCTTTTTCCACTCTTATAATACCGATATCTATTACACGCGAAAATTCTGCCCGCATGCCTGTGGTTTCAGTATCGACTATGCAAAACACCTCTGGAAAGGATTTCATAAAATAATATAAGGAAATATCCTATTTCTCCCACGAGAAAGACACTCCTGAATACATAAAGTATAGCAAGATATTGTTAAATTATGACTTAAATATGGGGATTGGCTTTCCTATACCCCCACACTAATTTCTTTTAAATTAGTGTGGGGGTATACTTTACAGTATGAAAATTCATGAACTTGGCCACGTGGTGCTTTATGTTTCTAATTTGAAGAAATCTGCGGATTTTTATAAAGATATTTTAGGGTTTAAAGAAATCCATAGAGATCTACACACTGCTTTATTTTCTTCCGGAAGAACTCATCACGAGTTGCTTTTAATTGAAGTGGGTGGAAATCCTAAAGAAGAATCGCGTCCAACCCCAGGTCTATATCATATCGGATTTAAAATAGGGAATACCCCAGACGAACTGAAGTCTGCCTATAAAGAATTGCTAGAAAAAGGAGTTACGGTAGTCGGAGCTACAGATCACCATGTTACGCATAGTCTTTATATGTTAGATCCAGATAACAACGAACTTGAATTATACGTAGATGTGAATAACGATTGGATAGAAGATCCTAAAACTACCATGTCTCCCGCTAAGAGGCTTCCATACTCATTAGACTAACTCGTAAGGTTAAATGAGCTTAAGACGTCATGGTAATTAGGGATTATAAGCCTTAATTTATAATATTATGAGATCATTATGGACTGGTTCTCTCTCGTTTGGATTAATTAACATTCCGGTTAAGCTCTATAGCGCGTCTGAGGAGCGGGCGCTTAGTTTTAAGTTATTTGATAAGCATGGGAATTGCCCTGTTTCATATATAAAAGTTTGCCGTGATAACCATAAAGAAATACCCCAAGAAGACATTGTTAAAGGATATGAATATCAAAAAGGAGATTATATTATTTTAGATGAATCAGATTTCAAAAAAGCCGCCCCGAAGAAAACCGATCTAATTGATATCGTTCAATTTTCTGATGAAGAGGATATTGAAAGCAAGTATTATGAAAAGCCATATTATATAGAGCCCGATAAAAAGGCGGGAAAAGCATATCTTCTTTTGCGCGATGCTTTAGAAAAGTCTAAAAAGGTCGCAATAGCGAGGTTCGTCATGAGAGATAAAGAGCACATTGCAGCGATTAAGCCAGATGGAGACGTTCTTGTTTTAAACCAGCTTCGTTTCAGAGATGAGATAAAAGATACAAAAGACCTCGCGATTCCAAAGTCCGCGAATTATTCGGATGGTGAGTTTAGTGTCGCCACCACGCTTATAAAACAGCTCACCAGCAAATTTGATCCAAAGAAATTTAAAGATACTTATGTCGATGAACTTAAGGAAGTGATCGAAGCGAAAGCAAAGGGTAAAAAAGTAAAAGCACCAGCCCACCAAAAAGAAAGAACCGATACCCAGATGAAAGACTTGATGAAGCTTTTAAAGAAAAGCCTGGAGAAAGAAACTGTACGGGGTTAAACATATTAACCATGTCACTTACTTTATATAATAAAAAAAGAAAGTTTGAGCAAACACCGGAGCCAAAAGGGACAAAGCAAAAGAAGTCAAGTGGCTTAAGATTTGTAGTTCAAAAGCATGACGCATCCCACCTTCATTATGACTTTCGATTAGAAATGGAAGGAGTGATGAAAAGCTGGGCAGTTCCTAAAGGCCCTTCCATGGATCCGTCTATTAAGCGCCTCGCCATGCCGACAGAAGATCATCCCATTTCCTACAATACATTTGAGGGAAGCATTCCGGAAGGAAATTATGGCGCAGGAGACGTTATAGTTTGGGATAAAGGAATATATCATAGTGAAAATACAGATGAAAGAGATGAAAGCGAGAAGGAATTTCTTAGAGGATTAAAGAGCGGTAAGTTTAAATTCATAATAGAAGGCGAAAAGCTAAAGGGATTATTTTCTCTTTTTAGATTAGGAGATCAAAAAGGCTGGATGCTTGTAAAAGGAAAAGATAATTACGCTACAAGCGACGATGTAACAGCTGATCCTCGTTCTGTTCTTTCTGGAAGAATGCTTATTGGCAGAAAGGAAGATACGACAAAATATAAAGAAAAAATAAGCAAACTTAAAAAATAAAAAGACAGATATGAATAAAATTACTAAAATTAAGCCAATGCTTGCGACCTTAGCAAATGCTCCATTTGATAGCGAAGATTATATATATGAAATAAAATTAGACGGATACCGAGCCCTTGCGGAGGTTAACGAGAGAAAGGTGGATTTGTATTCTAGAAACTTAAAGAGCTTTACAGAAAAGTATCCTGATATTGTAAATTTACTAAAGAAAGTTAAAGAAAATGTTTTATTTGACGGGGAAATAGTTGCATATGACAAAAGTGGAAATGCTTCATTTCAAAGTTTGCAAAATATGGAAAGCAATAAGGATATTAAGATAGAGTATGTTATTTTCGATCTGCTTTATTTTGAAGGGAAAAATATTATGTATAAGCCACTTTTAGAACGAAAAGATATTTTGGAAAATATACTAAAGAAATACCCGAAGCTAACTTATTCTAGCCATGTAAAAGGGAAAGGAAAGGAATTATTTAAACAGGCAGTCAGTAAAAATCTGGAAGGAATAATGGCCAAAGAAATAAATAGCAAATATACGCCAAACAAAAGAAGCGAGTCTTGGCTGAAAATAAAACATCATCAAGGCGATGAAGCGATAATAGCCGGATTTACGGAGCCTAAAGGATCTAGAAGTTATTTCGGGTCATTGGTTTTAGGACAATATAAAGATAATGGTGAGTTTACTTTCGTCGGACATACCGGAACCGGATTTAATCAAACAATTCTTAAAGATCTTTATTCACAGATGAAGACTCTTAAAGTCTCAAATTCTCCCTTTAAATCGAAAGTCCCGCTTAATTCTCCTATTACTTGGATTAAGCCATCGCTTATTGCTCAAATAAAGTTCGCTGAATGGACAGGGGGCGGTATCATGCGGCAGCCGGTTTACCTGGGCCTCCGAGAAGATAAAAAAATTAGAGAAGTTAAAAAAGAAAAAGTAAAAATCATGAAAACAAAAACTATAAAGTCAAATAATATAAAACAAAAGGCAGAATTAACTCACTTAGATAAAGTCTACTTTCCGAAAGGAAATGTAACCAAAGGCGATGTGATTAATTACTACGAAAAAATCTCGCCCATAATTTTAAAATATTTAAAAGATCGACCGGAATCTCTTAATCGCCATCCAAATGGGGTAGGAAAGCCTAACTTTTTCCAAAAGAACGTAACAGGGGAATTACCTCCCTTTGTAAGTACATACAAAAGAACTGCAGATTCAACGAAAGAAGATGTGAATTATATAGTATGCCAAAATAAAGAAACACTTCTTTATATGGCAAACTTAGGATGCATCGAGATAAATCCATGGAACTCGCGCATTGCTAAACCAGACTATCCAGATTGGATGGTGATTGATTTAGATCCGGGAGAAAACACATTAGACGAACTCATTAAAGTAGCGCAAGAAGTAAAAAAAGTTTTAGATATGTCGTGTGAAAAAAGTTACGTAAAAACTTCGGGGAAAACGGGCATTCACATTTTCGTGCCGCTTGGAGCCAAATATCCATTCGAACAAGTTAAAAACTTCTCAGAACTTTTAGTAAAGATTGTAAACAAAAAGCTTCCGGAAATTACAAGTTTGGAAAGATCACCGGCAAAAAGAAAAAAGAAAATATATTTAGATTACCTCCAAAATAACATCGGTCAAACTATCGCCGCGCCATACTCTCTTCGTCCCACAGAAGACGCCACAGTCTCTACCCCTCTTAAATGGGCTGAAGTTAAAAAAGGGTTAAATCCGAAAAAGTTTACTATTAAAACAATTTTCAAACGAATACATAAATATGGAGACGTGTGGGAAGGTATATTAAAAGATAAAGTTGATTTAAAGAAAGCGATTACTTGTCTGGAAAAATCTAAGGAATTGATTTAATCTGAATTTGTCTTTACAAAATAAAACAGGTGTCGCAACTCTTGGGCCGCGTCACCTGATTCCTTTGGGCTGTTTGTTCTCATAATTCCCTCGCCGCTTCTTTAATTTTTTTGAGTAATGCGTCCTTCCTGTCGTACTTGGTCTTCTTACGCTCCCGAAGGCTAACGGCGGTTTGGTCCACTAGATATGACATTGTGTACTCACTGCCTTCCACATCTTTTGATATGAGACAAATGCCGAAGGTCACACAACACGTATCGTGGTCTCCCCCTCCCAAATCTGTGAGGGTTGTGAGTAATGCAGTGTTTAAGGCCTCTTCAAGGTTCAGAGCAAAGTCGATATCCGGCGCATCGTGGCACAGGACCACAAACTCTTCACCTCCGTAACGGAAGAACTCGTCTGCTTTACGAAGATGAGCTTTTGCCATCCGAACAACATGGACGAGGATGCGATCCGCTCTTGGGTGAGTGTACTTGGTGTTATAGCTTTTGAAGTCATCGAGGTCGAACATGATACCGATCAGGGGCTTTTCCTCCCGCTGAGCCACGTCTAACAGCTTCTCTCCTCGGATAAAACCCTCATCCCGGTTTGGGATTTGAGTTAGTTTGTCTCTGGTCGCACGCTGCTCCTTTCGAAGAAATCGTATTGCGGAATACATTACTCCCATGAAGGTATCGAAATCGCACGTCTTACTTACAACCCCGTCGGCCCCCGCTCTTCGGAAGCGGGTTTCGGTCTTAGAAGTGGAATCAGCGGTATATGCCCAAATCGTTAGAGGCGCGCGATGATTCTCATCCCAGTAAGCTACGATCTGAACTCCTGTTGCCTCTCCCGGCCCCATATCCATGTCAACAAAGACGATGGTGGGATCATTTAGGTCATGGACAGCTTCCAGAGCTTGCCCGGAGGTTGAGTAGATCTGTACCAGATAACCCATTCCTTCCAAGATCTTGGCTCGCCCTGCGACAACATCAGGTCGATCATCGATAAAGATGACTTTTGGCTTTACCTCGAAATTATCCATCGGCTTATTCCTCGCGCACTTAATTACTGCGTATTGGGTAAATGAAATGAGCAATTTGATCCTTAAGACAAAAAATACACTATTTCTTCATATTTGGCAATGGAAAAACATTAATATCTAATTGACAGATAGTTATATTTAAGGTATAATAAGATTATCCAATATTGGACTGTTGCTCTTCGAAAAGGGGGGAAGACATGGGTAAAACATTCATTGCTATTGGGCTCGCGCTCACCTTCTACGGAATCTACACGGAAGTGCCGATGACGTGGAAAAAGTTTCTTCTGGTCCCGGGAGTACAAGCGGCTCCCATTCTTCTCGTTGGGGCAATACTACTCGGCGCCTTGTATCACGCGGGTGGTATGCCGGCTCTGAAGAAGATCATGCCGATGAGCATCCAAACAAGTGCGGGGATATTCCTGACACTGGTGGTCGTTATTCCCGTCATGGCGATGGGGATGATGCTCGCAAAGTATCATAGCGCGTTTGTCCTGCAAGTGCTCAGTGGGGAGAAAGGCATGGGAATGATCATGCTCGGTGGTTTCTTCTCGCCGCCCAGCACTGCAGTAGCCCCCACCATTGGAGAAAATTGGCTTCTTCCGCAGAATCGAGTCATGCTGGTTAGCTGCTTCCGTATCATCGGACTTCCTTTCAGCGTGGTGGCATGGTCAGTTCCGGCGACGTGGCTTACGCTCCTTATGGCCGTACCGGCCTTTAAAGGAATAGATATCGTATGGAAGGCCATGCTCGCAAGCGGAGGGTGGGCGCCGTACTTCAGGTCATTCTTCTGACGAAACTCACACAGGAAAGCCGCGGGGCAACTCGCGGTTTAAATTTGTCTAATATTTAAATAAAATAGCTGACCGCGGTTGGCGCGGCCAGCTTCTCATCTTAATCTACTTCTTTTTTGCTTTTCTCCGGGCTTTTCTTTTCTTTTTGGGCACCAGCCACTTTTTGATGCCCACAAGTTCACGCATCAATCCCTGCCACCCGCCGTTCCCTTTTAGGGCACGGATGGTTTCCAGATCGGTCTTCAACACAATTGCGAAGTATCGCTTACCTTCCCTTCGAAGAGTGTCATGGATTCTCCGCACAATATTTTGCCGCGCGGGGTATTTTTCCAGATACTCGGCCATTCTTTCAACGAGAGGGAGTGGAACTGGGATTTCCACCCCTTCATGGATAGGAACTCTTTTGGACATCCTCTTTTCCTTTCTCTTGGCTATGGCACCCAAATTGGGTACCTCAATATATATGATCTCTATTATTTACGAAGTTGTCAACAGGCATTATTCTAATTGTCAGTTACACTAACTTGGAACTATTGCCTAAAGAAAGGGGGCTTATCATGGCGATAAATTGGGAACGTTTGATCAAATCTGACGGAACAGTAAATGTCGACGAATGGGAAGACGAAGAAATCGAAGCTTACCTAGTCCAGCCCGATGGCAAGCCAAGAACTCTTCCTGTGTGGAAAATTATGAGACAAGAAGCTGATAGAAGAAAGTTAAAAGTTAAAGTAGAAAAAGATGAATTTCTTTTTAAATAATTCACTGGAGATCAATAATATGAAAAATACATAGTCGGCCTATCTGTAAAACAAGAGCCGGCATTTTATTTATAAAATCTGTATAATAAACAAATGGAACAAAGAAACCCTGAGAAACAAAATGGCCCAGAAGTTCCACCTGTTGAGAAAGTAAATCAGGGAAGAAGAAATTTTTTAGGAACTTTAGGAGCAATGGCTATTTCTCCCATCCTTCCCACCACTCCCATTGGCCACAAAGCTATAGAAACTATTGAAGGGCTTTTAACCAGAAGACAACAGGAAGTGGTACTTAAATTGCTTACCCATAAAGAAGACGTACAACCTTATGTTGATTACATCATTTTAAGAGAAGAAGAGCACATGCAAGTGGAAAACACTACGGAAGCCATTGAAACGAGCACTTTCGTTTTCCTTGTAGAGCAAGCCAAGATTTTGTTTGCTGCTAATTTTCTAGAGCAAGCCACGGACGCCTATCATGACGCCATAAATATGGCAGAGAATACTCAATCTCCTGGAGTGCGCCGGCTAAAAGCAGATAATAAAGCAATATTAGATGAACTCAGTAAAATATAATTTTTGAAATAAAAACTCCCCGCTTCTTTGGCGGGGTTGTTGATGGGCTTATTACGACAGTTTTTCGCCGATGAAGTCGATCTCCCGGTTTTTCTTCTCTTCGCTTTCTTCCCAGTCATGCTGCGTGAGGAATATGAGGACCGAAGCGATTGTTTCAGAAATCAGGCGGTCCGCATGCGACTTGGATCCCGAGCAGGCAACAACAAGCCAATCCCGCTTCACTCCGCCGACCCACTTGGTGGCTCCCTCCATGAGGAGGTGTGGGACGGGAGAGAGGCTTCCGTCAGCGAAGCCGATCCAGAGGGCCAGGGCCTTTTCTTTGGCAATTTCATCGAGATGCACATCCCACCCTCCTTTGCCTTCGGAGTGTTCGTAGAGCACGTACGGATGAATGCTGTACGGAGCGGGCTGATCACCACGCCAGCGGACTCCGCTTGGTACGAGCATCTGCGGCACCATAATGACGACATGAAGTCTCATGGGGTCGATCTCAGGGAATGCTGTCAAGCTACCGAGAACGCGCACGACGGCTTCGCGAGCTATCGCTTTCGTAAGGAATTTCGGCCTGTTTGTAACTACATTCATAAAGTTTGCCTCTTCTTTTCTAAAACTCATTGTAGAAAATCTGCACGATATCAAATGCGATATCGAAACAGACGACTGTTCAAATATCAAACTACATTATAAAGAAATGACTGTAATAATACTTACTTTGTATAATTAAATTCATACACTCTGTGAATTTCTACAAGTGTTCCAATTGCTCGCCCTAAAATGGTACCGAAAATACCTGATAAAAGCAGTGGAATGACAAAAGTAGGGAAATTTGCATTTAAAAAAGTTCTTAGACTTATTTCGAATACTATGTATAGCGCAAGTGCAAACCATCCCGCTTTATCCATTTTCCCAGACTTTAAAATTTCCTCCTCTTCATTCCAATTAACTACATTCATTTGGCTAAATACATATAATCCCAAGAAAAAGCCTATGATAGCGAGGCCCATAATCAATAAAAGAATAGGAAAGGTAATATCTCTAAAGAAAATATTAAATAAGACAACAAATAATAATATTGCTGAAATTATAAAAAGCATCCTGGTTCTGCTTATCAATTTAGTATGCAATTTTCCCTCATCTCTTAACTCACGGATTTCTCTAAATAAATTAAACATTTCATTAGTATATCAAATAAAAATACCCTAACCTCGGTGGTAGGGTATTGTCAGTGTAAATTTCCATATGAGAAAAGGATGAGTTCGTCCAAGGCGTTTAGCGCGGTGACCCCCCACTGAATATCCGCTGTATCTTTGATTACAACCGAATAGGTTAAGCTACAAGGAGTTCTCCGTCTTGGATCACTAGCCCTGATTTTCTCGGATCGTATAACGCACACGCTCCTTCAAGTTCGTCGTACATCACGTCATCACAAACGCTTACTATGCTTTTTTTGCTCATGTTCAGATTCCACTTTATTGGTTTATATTAACACTACCAAAATTTCTATTTTTAAACTACTAAAACCAGCTTTTGCTTTTATATTCAATATATTTGTTGCCGAACTTTCTTTCTAATGTTTTTTCTTCTTTCTTCATTCTGCTTATTTGCACATAGATGAGAATTATAAATAATACATATCCTATGATGTAATTTAAGCAGAGCAGTATCCCTAATATCATAAGTGATGAAAATAAATACATTGGATGCCTTACTTTAGAGTAAATTCCATGCGTGATCAATTCTCTAGCCTCAGCTTTCATCGTAAATGATTTTCCCAATTGAAATCTTGATATAAGCCACAGAACGAAGGACACAAGTGCTAAGTAAACTCCAAATCTATATTGCCCGGTATTTATTGGATTCATTAATACATAAACAATAAATAAAATAGACACGAGCACATCTATATAAATATCTTCAAGAAATTCCTTAAATGTCATAATATAAGTATATATTAAAAATTACCCTTATTTACAAATCTCACTTCCACAATTCTAACAGCCACCCAAACTACAAGCACTATAATCAATGTTTTATATCCTAGAATATTAAATATGCTATTTCCAAAGATATATGTTATAAATCCCCAAAATGCACACCAGGCCATTACAGGAGGCACAGTAATTAATAAAAATTTTTTATAATTATAATTTAGTATTCCATATGAGGTTGCAACTAATGATCCTAAATCTGGATTATGATATCCAATCCAAGGAATGCTATATCCATATTTTTGAATTCTTATTTTAGTGCTTTCAATGGCTTTTTTAAATCCAAAGTGAGCAAGTAATTTATACCAACCATATCGCCCCAATATAAAATCAATTGAAAATCCTATTAAGAATCCAACGATTACACTCAGTACAACCAAAATAGCTTTTATGGGATTTCCTATAGATAATATGACTCCTAAGAATATAACTAAGCTGCCGGGCATATATGCCCCCACGACAAATGCCGCTTCTAAGATTGATGCGAGGAATACCAGCCAAATACCATATGAATTGAAATAATCTTTTATAGTTATCATTAGCTCTTGTTGAGGGGGAAGATTTAAACCATTCCAAATAAGTCCAACGATAATAAAAAGAAGCAAGACACATAGAGGAGCAACAAGTATTTCTAAATATCTTTTCATTGGTTTTAGTATAACTTAACAAAGTGCGGCAGAGTAAGTCTTTTGTTATAATCATAATATGAATAAGTCAAATAAAGATCTGGCGTCGTCATTTTTAAAACTCGTTACAAAGGGGAACATAGAAGAGGCGTTTGCTAAATATATAAGTGATAATTTTAAACATCACAACATGTATTTCTCAAGTGATCCTGACTCTTTAAAAAAGGGGATGCTGGAAAATCAGAGCCTACACCCTGATAAACTTTTTGAAATAAAGCATTTGATAGAAGAAAGAGACATAGTGATAGCACATTCTCATTTAAGATTCAATAAAGAGGAAGAGGGACTGATTGTAGTGCATATAATGAAGTTTGAAGATGGTAAGATTACAGAAATGTGGGATGTTGGCCAGCAAATACCTACCAATTCAAAGAATGAATTAGGGGCATTTTAATAACCCTTACTCTATATATTCTTTAACCATTCTTTTGCCCGAAATTTTATTTCATTAATAATATTCTTTTTGCCGCTATCGTAACCGTTGTAATTATCTTTATGTTCTGCATATAGATTTCTCTTTGTATCAATATATAAATCTCTATCTTCTTTATTAGATCTTAAATAATCTCTAAATAAAAGAGTCTCGGCTATTTCTGGATGACCTTCTTGAAATGTATGCACACCGGCAAGACGCATGCCATTTAAATCATCCTTTGTAAAATATTCGTCTCCAATTCCTACATATTCAGTTCCTTGTGGAGTAAAGCCCGCTAACCTAAACTCTTCGTATTGCTCTTTTACTTTTGATAAATCTTTAACAATAACTAAAATATCTATTTGTGGTTTTCCGACCATTCCCTCTATTGAGGTACTCCCCATGTGCTCTATTGCTATAAGGTTATTACCGAATATTGGTCTTATCGCTTCAGCATATTCAAAAAATAAGTCCTTCCACTTAGGATCATACTCGCGTATTTCATAGGGGCGATGTGTTCTCATATAATTTAGTTATTCTATCAGTTTTATTATAAATTTAATATCTTCAATAGATTTACCAATATTTCTCATTCCTTGCCCTACTGGATAAAACACCGGGAAGACTTTATAAGTCTTTTTGTTTACTATTAAATCAAGTGATTTTTTACGAGTTTCGCCAATGTTTATGGCCTTCTCTAGTAAAATAGAACTTACCTGATTACCAAATGAAATGATTATCTTTGGTTTAAGTATCTCTATTTCTTGAAGCATTAGCTCTCTATATTCTTTAAAAACTTTATTTGAAGGATTCGTTGAATCATGAAAAGTGCATTTAGCCAAGTTGGAAATAAAGTAATTATTTTTTTTGACTTCCTTGTATACTTTTTGGCAAAATTCTTCATCCCAGTCACCGGGCTTCTTATTTTGTATTTCTATATTCAACTTCTCGCTTAATATGCCGATTTGAGCAAAGAGTTTCCATGTACTTTTAGTACCAAGCCATGGAGCTCTTAAACCTTTCCAATCTGGCGAAGTAGATATATTTCTCGAAGTCGGATTCATAAAAATAAAACAGACTTTTGGTTTATTGATTTTACCTGCCCCATATACAGATACTAGATTTTTATCGCCATGGATACTTTGAAGAAGATCATAATGTTTATGAAGGGAAGTGACTTGCATAAGGGAAGTATAGCAAGTGATATAAAGGAAAGAGTAATCGCGAGCAACACTACGCCGCATGGTTCGCCCAGCGGTTTTTTATATCGACAAATCTTAATAAATATAATAGTATTTCTACATACCATAACAGCTGGAAGGTTCTTATGACTAAAACAGAAATTACCTCTACGCAGGTAAGGGAAGCCTTGAAAGAATTAAAGGCATCTCGGGAGCACCCGCAATATCTAAAAGAAGCGAAAGTGCGGGTTCCTCGATGGCTGCCTAAGAGGTTCTACAAGCTCTGGGATGGACACTCGGGAGAAGTAGGAACGGTGCTTAACATCGAACCGGGAAAATACTCCAAAAAACTTCTCTTTACCGTACTTTTTAACGGAGAGGCGGTCCTCCTATCTTCGGCGTCTACCTCGAGCGAGAACTGGACTTCACTACCCCACTCCTGCTCACTGCAGAGGAAAAAAGGATTCTCGGAATCGAGAAATACTGCAGAGAGTAGTCCTGTAGCAATCGCACGATAGCTGCATCATCTCCCGAGGTGATGCAGTCTTTTTATTATTAAAGAATTAAACCTCCGGTAAAAAGTTGTTTCTACTCCAATTCCAAAGCACTGGATGCATTTCTACTGGAGTAATCACATGTCCCTCTAATAAATCAAACCACGCCTTCGCTATCACTTCTGGAGTTGCATTCAGTTGGGTTAATTTTAAATGTATAGAGCATTGCGCTACATGAGTGTCTGGAATAATGGAGAGCAGATGCTTATCTTTTATTTTAATGTCAGTATAATGGTCTAAAATATAAAGCCAGTAATTAGACATCTTAGGGCCATTTAAATAAGGAAAACTTGATTTATTCTCCCTAAGATATTCAATCACCTTTAGTACTGATGAATTATGAAGGGCAATTAACTTTCTAGGATCGCTATCAAACCGTTCATGTAATGACTTGCATATTGATATCCATATTTGAGTGTGTTTATTTCTTTGTAAAGAAAGTTTGTGTTTCACTAAATCTTTCTGAATTTTTTCGTAAGGAGTTATTACAACTTTTTCTGGATAAAATAAATAATTAGTTTCTGGGTCATTCCATGTAGAATATGCGGCTTGCCACATAGCAGGGGAGCTTCTCTGAAAGTTTAAACATGGCGGAAGGGTGAAGTATAAATATCTTTCTCGACTCTCTTTTGGATAATTTGGATGTATTTCATGATTAGATATAGTAGGGATTTTACCCTCATCGAAAAATTGCTTTAGTTTAACTATTCTACTTAGTAACTCCTGTTTGTCCATATAAAGGAAGTATACCAATTAAATTGCTATACTTTCATTATGATAAATATACGACTAGCTACACTCGAGGATCTATCTATTTTGCAGACATTAAATGATGAAGTCTTTGTAGACAATGCAAAATATGATTCAGATTTAAATTTGAATTGGTCAAAAGGAGAAAAGGGACGGAAGTATTTTTCCGATATATTAGTTAACCAAGATGTTTTTAAGGTTATAGCTGAAGATGGTGGTAAGGCAATTGGCTACCTGACTGCTATAGAAAAGCTTATAGATTATAGAAAGAGTAAGTATTTAGAAATAGAAAATATGGGAGTTATCCCAGAATATAGATCCAAAGGAATAGGTAAACAACTCATGGAAGAATGTTTTATATGGGGAAAGCAAAATGGATATCAAAAAGTATTTGTTAATACGTATATTGCAAATGAAAAAGCTTTAAAGTTTTATAAGAAA
The DNA here is from genome assembly GCA_028286645.1 of Candidatus Nomurabacteria bacterium. GTDB lineage: Bacteria > Patescibacteriota > Minisyncoccia > Phycocordibacterales > UBA5272 > UBA11704. The sequence goes on along the minus strand of JAQBRF010000004.1, from coordinate 218,136 downwards.
AATGGATTTAATGAAATTGATATTAGTTTAGAGAAGATTTTATAATCTTAATAAGAAAATTTATTTTATTATTTTTTAGACTTTTCTAGGCTTTTTGTCCACTCCTCTTTTTCTTTTTCTATATCCTCTGGTGCAAAGCTTTTATTGGTGATATTTTCTGGCTGTTCCGCTCTAATAACATAAAGCCTACGATTAGAATTATCAAAATATATATTTGTATTTACTCCTGTCCTATCACCACGTGGTGAGATATTCGGCCCTATGGCCACGATAGCATCAAATCCCAAAGAATCTTTAATAATTTTATTTAAGTCTATAATCGAATCTGTATACTCCCTAAATTCATCATTAAGTTCATTCCCTCCGATTATTATGGCATCAATAGTCCCGAGAGTAGAATCCATTTTAAGCTTTTCTATTTTTTTCTTAAGTTCTGCAATAAAACTATCTCTTACATAAAGCTCATAAGGCATTTGATGTGAAAGGAGAGAAATGTTTTTTGTGGGATCAGCGCTTGATCTTCCCACAACAATAGTCCCAGTACAATTTCTATATTCTCGTGAATATTTATCCTGATCGTTCACTTCGGAAACGATGGCAGCTGTCTTTTTAAAGAAATCAATATTTTCCCCATTCCTAGTTATCATTTTCACCTTATTAATAGTCTCTTCGGTAATATCATCCGGTGAATCTATACAAAGCATAATGGCATCTGCGGGATTCTTTAAATGACTTAATTCAGGTACAACAGGTGTCTCAATTTGTGTTTGTTGACCAAATTCAGGTGTTTTCATTAAGCTGAGTATAACAGAGTAATTGTATGAAATATTAGCCTATACATGAGCAGTCCATCTTTTATTTATTTGTTTAATAAGCTAAGATTAAATGATTAAGTTCTTGGAGATGGCCCATGGATTTTGTTTGGGGATATATAAAAAAGGCAAGAAAGCCGTATTACTGCGACCTGTGTGGAACACAGATTATGCAAGGAACAGTTTACGCACGACAGGTAAACAGGTTTAACACGGGAAAGCTAGATGTCCTTCGCAGGCACGCGCAACCTGTTTGTCCTTACGAAGAGATGGCAGACGTCCAGGAAGAAGAAAGCTTTCTTGCGACAAGCTACAAGCTCGTCACCACCCAAGTACTTGTCCGATACTTGGATGGGTCGGTTGGTATTGAACCCCGAACAGAGCTCAAGACTGTGGTAGAGGACGATTCAGGAGACCTTAACGACTACGAAGACATCGATGTTCCATTTTAAGCGCCCAAAATATGGGGCGCGTTTTTTATATTAATTCTGCAATCAAAGGAAATTCTTTATACGGCTGATTATAAGTTGCGGATCCCATGTGGCCCTCACCTTTAAGAATTATTAATTTTCCACCTAACTTATCTTGCATAATCTTCCCTTGCTTGTCATTACAGCCCCAAGGATCATTGTCTGAATTTATAAATATGAACTCTTCTGCGTGTTCTTTTATTCCCTCCCAATCAAGTTCAGGCTTATTTTCTGATATCTCACTTTCACGCAATGATTCTGCATACCCCGAAACCAAAATTGCTTTCTTAATCTTTACGTCAATTTTTTCTAAAATATTTAAAATTAATTGCGATCCCGCAGAATGCCCAATTATAACTGTTTCCTCTAAAAACTTTCCTTGTCTTAATACAAACGGCAGCCACTCTTCTAAGTTAGGCACATCTGCATTTGGAAGTTGAGGGAGCCACACTTCGTATCCTTTTACTTTCAAGTTTTCCTTTATATACGGAAACCAAAAATCAGAATTGAGGGTACCGGTTCCATGTAAGATGATTGCATTTTTCATGCACTAAGTATATCAAGTTTATTGGTTATCCTGGACGATAATAAATTCTATGGTAGTTTAGGATTAGACCACAACATAACGACAGGGGGCTCCCGTGATTATTTGTATCCCAGGACGTCGGAATGCCATCGCCTATCTGTTCTGGAGGTGGGCGCTTGCGAAAAATGGTGGATTCGTAGCATGGCTTGATGGCTTCTTCTTCGGTGCAAGTCGTGGATTGAACAACTACGACTTGCTAGCAGTGACCTACAAGAAGTCAAATATCAAACCTGACAAGCAATACTCTATGTTGCCGACCGTGCTCAAGCTAGTCGGCGATTGCGAAGATCGAGTTGTCCTTGATGTCGGGTGTGGGGATGGGTTCTTTACGGTTCCACTTGCCGGACTTAATGCAAGACGTGTGTACGGAATCGACAACTCACAAGCTCAGCTTGCGCTTGCTGCCAAAGTCTCACGCCACCCACGGATTGAGTACATATTGAAGGATGTCTTTGTCGACAATCTTCCGTCGGCAGATGTCATCGTCATTCCGTTTGTGACAAATTACGCGCGTACCACTCCCATACTTCGCCAGCTTTTCCGCCAACTATATACCAGCTTGTCGGAGGGTGGAAAAGTTATACTGCTTGTCGACCTTCCTAACGACACGAATCTCAAAAGGTTCGGGGCAATGAAGTATGTGCCGGGCGGGTCGGTGGATGAGGGTGTTTTACGCATTACTCTGTACAACGAAGAGGAGGAAATCTGCACATTGTCTGCTGTTTACTATACAGCAGACACAATCGAAAAACAGCTGAGGGAGGTAGGGTTCCCGGAGGTACAATGGCACCGGCCAATCGTTTCCGAAGAGGGCCTAAGCCTTTTCGGAGAAGAATTCTGGAAAGATTACATAAATAATCCAGAGCTCGGATATCTCACTGCAAGAAAGTAAATGATGGAGTTGCGGCGCGAAAGCGTCGCATTTTTTATCTAAATATCTCAATTTAAGGAATAACATTACCACATTAGCAAACCATTTTTTATGCAGTAGGGAATAATTTGCTTGGTTATTGAATCTGGCAACTTCACATTATTTACTTCTTCTTTGCTTAAAAACTTATATTCTTCTAATTCTGGATCTTCAAAAATTATATCTCCCTCTAACTCTACTAGGTAAGTAGATAGCCTCACCATCGCATCATCAAAAACTGCGGGAGCTTCAAAGTCTCCTATTTTTTTAATCACTTTAGCCGAACATCCCATCTCTTCATTTGTTTCTCGGATAAGAGCTTGTTCTTCTGTTTCTCCTTCCTCAGGATGACCGCCTAGACTCGTCCATATGTCCTTACCTTTCTTTCTAACCATAAGAAACTTATTATCTTGTATAACAACAGCTGCGATTTTATGAATGATTTTCATATATTAAAAAGTGAATCAATCTTTTAAAGATTAAAAATTATATTCCCACCCCGGCTGCCATTTAAATGGAGTGGAAGCAAGCTCTTCCAGCGAGATTCCTTTTATCAAATAATCTAATCCATATTGGGTAGCTCTATGGCCAATTATCATTATTTTCTTTCCACTATAATTTTCACGAAGCTCTTCTAAAAATTCTTTCATGCGAATAGTTGTTTCTTCATAGCTTTCCCCATTTGGAAATCTGTCATAAATCCTTCTTGGTTTTTCCACATCCACAATCTCACTAGGCTGTTGGGTAAAGTCTCCATAATTACATTCTCTAAGTCTTTCATCTGTAATTATTTTGAACCTGTCTTCAAAAGCTATTTCTGCAGTATCGTATGCGCGTTTTAAATCTGATGTAAAAATAGCATCAAATTGATCATCTTTATAACGCTCGCCCAGTTCTTTTGATTGTTCTATTCCTCGTTCTGAAAGCTCAACATCATTCCACCCAGAAGATAAATGCTGCTCGTTATCGTAAGTTGTTCCATGAGCCTCAAAGATTATAGTAATCATAATAAGTATTTATAAGTAAGAAGCACGATTCCAAATATTGATAAGCATATAGCTAAAATCTTTGCATTTCTGTCTTTCATTTTATCCAAGAACTTTTTTCCATAAAGTTGCGCAAGAATAATAAAAGGGAATATACTTATAACAAAGATTATATCAAACCTCGTAAGCTTATTGTGTAAAAACAAAATACTTCCTGCGATAAAGAAATTAACCAGCCCCACGACGCTGCTAACTGCCCGCACATTCACTTCTGAGACAATAGATCTTAAATAATTTGCTCGTATATCACCTCCAGACATACCAGAGCCCTGCATGAATCCAGATAGAATACCTATAAATATTCCTCCGTATTTATTTGTTTTTTTCTGTTCATTGTTCTTTTTGTATAAAACAACAAGTGTTCTAAATATGTAGTATAAAGATACGACTACGATTATGATTGCTAAAACTTTCGTATTTACATAAGCCACAAAGAATCCCCCCGCCACTGCTCCGACAATAGAAAAGGGCAGAAGATGTTTAATTATGTCAATATTTTTCTTTTCTGAAAGAATATTTTTTCTAAACATATGTATACGGTGGATTGCCGAAAGAAAAAACAAGAAGGCAGCTATTCCAACGGCTCTTTGCGGAGAAGTAGCATAAGCAATGACCGGAGTTACAACAGCGGACCCCGACACCGGAGCAATTATATTTATAAAGGTCGTAAATATAACCCAGATATAAACATAAATATAGTGAGAGATGAAGCTAAATATTTCATTCATAGAGGAACTATAGCATACAGATCATCGTCTATTTAGTGTATAAATTAAGAAATTAGGTAATGCTATATTTAAAGCATCTGGTAAATCTGACGAGGAAGATTAAACTATATTAAGACTCATGGACTATCCTTTTATCTTAGCTTCCAGCAAAAGGGGATCCGAATATTCCTACTGCAAGTTCTGCCCAAACAAGAATAAATACAACCACAAGCAATGCGATGAAATAAATGCGTTTCATACTATCTTTTACTTTCCTTAAAATTGTCTCCCATATAAGACCCACCACCAAAATGAGAGCACCCATAATTATAAAGTCACTCAATGTCCAAGGAAATCTTGCTAATAAGGGTATAACCAAAATAATGGCAGTTACAATAACAGGACGAATAAAAATGTTGTTTTTCATATAAATATTGTAGGGTTCTTGATTGCCAGCCGGGGGATATTTTGGAACATAAAGAAAGATAAATTAAAAGTCATATAAGTTAAAATTTTTAAATTTAAGTTCTAGTTAAGGCCTCTGGATCAGTCTGGACTATCGTACCACCCAGAACTTGATTATCATCTTCGCCCGAAAGATCTAACTCAGGCTTAAAATGAAACATCCACACCCCTTTATATTTTGCACCTTGCAGAAGCGGCATTATAGATTCAGTTAAAAGCTCACGATCATATCCATTAAGAGCCTCTGCTGAGGTTATGAATTCCTTTAATGCCTCTATAGGCGATCCTTTTTCATACTGCTCAATTCCGATAAGATGATCAGAAAAATTTAATATGACAGTAAATGTTTTATTCATGGTCTAATTTTAACACAATAGGGGATATTGGCTGCTAATTTCCTAGATTGAGTGGATCTATTCGACTCATTTCATCTCAAGAACAGGATTGGAAATTAACCTTAATATAAAATCAATTATACTAAAAAATACGAGCGGAGTTAGTAAGAGTTTATTTAAATAGTACTATTTCTACTATATGGAAAGATTTGGTAAAATAAACTACACAAAAATATGATACCAAAAAATACAGTTTGTCTTATGTTCGATAAAGATGCCGAAGGTGCGGCTAGCTTTTACGCAGCTACTTTTCCTGAAAGCTCTGTAACCGCTATTCATAATGCGCCCAGTGATTATCCAGATGGAAAAGAGGGTAATGTTCTTACTGTAGAATTTAATGTTTGCGGAATTCCGTGTGTTGGTGTTAATGGAGGGCCTCACTTTGAGCGGACTCAAGCATTTTCCTTTCAGATTGCAACTGAGGACCAGGAAGAAACAGATCGTTACTGGAATGCGATAGTTGGAAATGGCGGAAAGGAGAGCCAGTGCGGTTGGTGTCAAGATAAATGGGGGATTTCATGGCAGATCACTCCGCGTACGCTAACGGAAGCCATGGCTTCTGGTGGAGATGAAGCAAAGCGTGCTTTTGAAGCAATGATGAAAATGAAGAAAATAGATGTAGCTGCTATTGAAGCAGCAAGAAGGGGATAGGCGGATTCAGGTTTGTATCTTAGGGCAAAATATTATCCATTGTCTTTCCTTTCGCCAATTCATCAATTAATTTATCTAAATGACGGATTTCACGCATAATCGGATCTTTGATTTCTTCCACTCGAATACCGCAAACCATTCCTTTAATCAATTTCCTTTTGGGATTAAGTTTCTTGGCTTTCATATAAAAATTCTCAAAATTAGTTCCCATCGATAAATGCTTTTCAAATTGCTTGTGAGTGTACCCAGTAAGCCAGCGTATGATTTCGTCTACTTCAGCCTTCGTACGCCCTTTCCTCTCCGCTTTCGCAATATAATATGGATAAACCTTAGAGAAGCTTGTGGCGTACAGATTTTCTTTTTTCATTGTTTTATTGAAGTTGCAGGAAAACGATAAAGTCTATTTACTTTATTTATTCGCATTAAATTCCACAATCCATTCGATGCCGTATTTGTCTCGAAACATTCCACCGTATGTTCCCCAGGGACTATCACCAATTGGTCCAGCTACTTGCCCTCCGAGAGAAAGTTCGTTAAATATTTTTTCAGCTTTTTCTTTGCTATCTACGCCTATGTGAATTTTGCTTCTATTTTCCTGCTCATTTACTTTTCCCATAAATTCCGGTACATCATTTCCTATTAACATATTTCCATTATCAAGACGCAAAGTAATCTGCATAATTTTGTTCTCGTCTTTTTCAGAAACGGGGAAGTTGGGACCCGCAAGATCTTTGAAGCGAATCACATTTCCAAACTCTCCACCAAAAACAGATTTATAAAAGTTAAACGCATCTTCTGCGTTGCCATTAAAATTAATCCAAGGGTTTATTGTTGTCATAAATATAATTGTATTATATAAACTTTTTAACTATCTACCTTACAACTTTATAGTGAAGCGCAACTATTCCACCTTCAATTTGTTCAGAACTGATGAGCTCAAGATTGACTCTCTCCTCAATACCTCTAATAAAAGTTAGGCCGTCTCCTAATATGACAGGGCTTACGGTAAAATTAAATTCGTCAATAAGATTCATTTTCATAAGTGAACGAGCAAGAGTTGGGCTGCCAAAAATTACTAAATCTTTTCCTTCTCCTTCTTTAAGCTTTTTTACTTCTTCTTCTACGTTGCTACTTATCACTCGTGTGTTATGCCAATCTTCTTTTATGAGGGTAGTGGAGAATACAATTTTCTCGACATTTTCAATCCATGCGGCATGTTCTTGATCATGTTTTGATGCTGATGGATTGTTGAGTGCTGTTGGCCAATAACTTTTCATCATTTCATACGTCACTCGTCCATACAAAGGCAAGCCTACAGTTTGCACCATCTTTTCTGCATATTTTTCAAATGCTTCGTTATATGGAATCCAGTCCAATCCGCCGTCCTTAGTGGCGCAATATCCATCGAGTGATTGATGTAAGAACAATACGAGTTTTCTCATACATTCACAGTACCATTTTTAATGCATACATTCTAGCTTTCTAATTTTTAATATTTTAAAAATATTTTATTCTATAAGAAATTGGAGTCCCTTAAATGACGCTGTTGGAACAAATTTACATAAATACCTAAACTCTAGTTTTTAAAAACTCAACAGCTTTTTGAGATAAAGTATTATCATTGCTATTTGAATAAATAGTGAGGGTATATACCCCATCTTCTTCATTCAAGATAACGCGATCCTTACCCCAAGTACGTTCACCCATATAATTCTCTAGCGGTTTTTTTCTAACCTTTTTTCAATATCTGGAGCTACAGCTTTCCAAAAAGCTAGTATAAAAGATTTTGCATTATCACCATTTGAGAATGTTTTGGGGCTCTGTTTAGTTCTTGATTACTTATCGGACTTTGTTCCATATGTTTTTAGTATACCAACATAACTATCGTGGGTGAACAACCTATCCTACCGCACTACTGTGTTACAGGACGCTTTATTTTCTATAGTTGCACCTGCGTGCTCTTTAAAAATATAGGCGACTGGGGCTGTGGGCTCCATAATTTTTTAAATTGTAATCAATTTGTTAAAATTAGCAGTACCTTTAGGTGACGCTATTGGAACCTATTTTTCAGCAATAAAGTGAAATACATGCCAATGTTTAGGTTCTCCCAAAGCTGTAGGCTTGTCATTTTCCTCTTCTCTGAATTCAATAAGCTTTATTCCTGAGAATAACTTTTTGGCTTCATCTGCGGTATGAAAAGTCATATCTAATCTATCTGTATTCCATCCATCTTTTGTTCCAAATAACTGACCAGTGAAAATACCCCCAATTTTTAATGAATTTACAATTTCCTTAAAAACTTTATCAAAATCTTTCTTCTGTATAAAAGGTAAAGAGTACTGAGCATTTATAAGGTCAAAGTTATTTTCTACAAAAGTGAAATCTTCAAATCTAGAAATTACATACGATAGTCTAGGAGACAGAAAGTGTTCTAGAATATCTTTTTCAATAGAGGTTTTATCTACAGCAACTATATGTTTAAAATCTAAAGATAAAAGATATCTTACATCATTAAGTGCTCCAGAACCAAGATCAAGAGCGTTATTTTTTTGTTTAACCAGCTCCTGTGCCTTTACAAGCAAAGATCTAGGCTTTGCATCTTTGGTTTTCTCAAAATATTCTTTCCATTTATCTGACATTATTTAATTGTATCAAACTTTAGCAGTACCTTTAGGTGACGCTATTGGAACCTTTTTGATAAAAGAAAACGCCTCAACTTCTATTGGTTGAGGTCGCTTGTTGTTCTACTTGTAGGCTTCGGAATGACCTTTCAGCCACGCCTCCAGTCCGATTGCGTCTTTGATCACCATCGGAAGCCTTATATTGTAGTTTGGCTCCTGGGGAAGAGTGAGTTCCTTCATCTTCTCCGCCGTTTCCCTGATACTCACGCGGGATGCGTTTCCGCAGTAAGTGTGATGACTTACGAGCGCGTACACGAGCTCTTTGTCGCCACGGATCTGCGTGCAGAGGAGCGCGAAGCGTGTGGTACCTCCGTGCGCGGGAATGGGTACATCGACGGTGAATTCGATCAGGGAGTAGGCTGGGGCTTGCCTTAGTTCCTTTTCCCAGATCTCCACTTTCTTCACCTGCTCTTCGGTGGGTGTCAGCTTGTCGCCGCAACCCATAAGAGCACCCATAATCACAACAATCAGTAAACGGTGCATGCTACACCTCCCATCAGGTTAATATGGCGAAAATGCCATCTTAAGTGGCGTTATAACATATAACTGTATAGCTGTCAACTAGCTGGCATTGTGGGACGATATCCGAACGGAATTATTACGTCACAGAATAAATATTCATACTTTTATATAAAAAGAAACCGCTCGAGCAGACGCGGTGTCTGTCGAGCGGGGTTGATTACTTGTTGGATGGAGTTTCGGCTCCCTTCAAGGCTTGCTGGAAGTCCGCAGGTGCGTCCATGAATAGCGGACGTGCCCAGTGTTTCGGACAGTTCGCATCGATCCACTCGAGTGCCGTCTGCTTCACGCCCATCCCCACGATCGTCATCATGGTTGGAGGGTAGTCCGACTCGTCGTCCTCCATGCGGTTTGCCATCTCTTTGCCGAGATCGCTTTCGACGTACTGCTTCAGCACTGCTTCAGCTTGTTCTTCGAAAAGACCGCGATCGAAGAGTGCTTTCGCCATCTTGTCTTTGATTTTCATTTCAACTCTCCTGGTGGAATACAACAATGTGCCAATTCAGTTACTGACCTGAGTATAGCACACTTTAGCAATATGTCAAGCTATTCCGCCTAGCATTATAGAATGATATCTGACTAGAAATAGTTAATAATCTCTAGATTAACCTAATGAGGGTAAGGCACTATTTTTGTCAATTTCAATTATTAGTCCCCGTAGAGTTTCGAACCGTCGTGTACATTAAAAACTTCGGGTCATGGCCTTCTTGGTAATCATTGTTCTTAAAGAGATAATTTATTTCTTTAAAAGGTGATTTAAAATTTTTATGCCATCTAACCCCTTTAAATTTACAAACAATTATTGGTTTATTATCTTCACTATCATGTTCACGAATTATCTCTATCCAATCAAAAGGTATTAAGCCTACAGGGATTTCATCATTATTTCTGGGCATTAATATAACCTGAACACCAAATTCTGGGATACATGTATATAATTCCGCACCTTGTTTATAATAAGTCTGATTGGAATAGTCAGTACGAAATGGTGTATATTTTTTTACATCTGATAAAACAATGCTTTGATAGAGAGGTATTTTAGAAATTTCTTTCATTATTTCTTTTTCATGTTCGAACTTATCTTTAGCTGAAAGCCTTTTTGACATAAAATGTAATCTTATGCTTATAAATACTGTAACTAGTATTCCAAAAAATTCTAGTCCGTGATTTATCCACCAACTTTGATAAGACTCTGAAACAAGTAACTTTAGAAAGTTGTTTATGTCAACTATTTGTTGAACAATTATTGCTTCAGCTGTCATTCTGTGGATTCTATGCTTGATTAATTAAACAGTCAATTAATACTCTTTAAGTTTTAGAAATTGGCTTAGCAGACTCATTTTTTTATAATTAAAATAGCCCTTTTTCTCTTAATTCTTTTTCTACTTCGCCTAGAGTTGCAGCCCTTAAATTAATCATGTTAGTTAATGTTTTTTGAATATCATCTAATGCCTGAGTTAATATATAAGGTCTTATCTCTTCATCAGCCTTTTGTATATCACCTTCATATTTTATTACAGCATTATGTACTGTATCGTTGCGTCTTTTATTAAGATTGTACAACTTTTTATATAGATTATTATCATTTTTCTCTAGATTATACCTTTCATTAAACTCATTTAAAGTTTGACCATAACTTTTTAAAGCGTACTCATTCATTTTTTTAATTTCATAGTTCCCAAACTTTTCTAAGTACCATCTCAGTTCATTAATATAATCATCTAATATAATTAGACCTCTCAATTTAATTTTAATAACCTCAGTACCCATAATTATGGTAAGTATAAATCTATATTTCTGTGTACTATGAATATTTTTCCCTAGAGTTTGAAAAATCATCGGCATTGAGTTACCAATTTTATTTATATGATCTCTGTATATCTTAAAATTAGCTAGCTTTTCTGGTGGTATTTTTGACATATTGTTATAATTTTACTCTTATTTAGAGAGCTCTACCATCGTTTTTTGGTAATTGACACCATGGAAAAATGAGTGTACTACTAGAGATAGTACAAAAAGCCCTTTGATGTAGAGACACGAATAAGCTCTAAATAATATAAATCCAGTAAAAAGCGGAAAGCCGAAATACATAACACTCCGCAACAATATATAAAAAAATACATCAAAGGCTCTGGTAACCATAATAATAAATCCCTAATGAGCAGGGATTACTAATACATACTCAAATAAATGTGTCCAAAATAAAGAAATAACCATTAAAGTGGTTATTTCTTTTGCATAACAAATCTTTCTGTACCTAATTACTAATTAGGTGGAATTTCAATACCCCACAACCTTAATTGAAAGGATTGTTAGATACTTCAAAGAAAAGTATCAACAAGATATTTCCCATGACACAGCAATAGAGTATTTAGACTCTCTTGCTGATCTTCATGGTTCTTTCATTGAGTTTCTACAAACTGATGATAATAAAAAAGAAGAGCTACCTAACTCGCTTAGGGAGGGTGTATGAAGTTGATGAAAAAGATCAGATTATCCAAAAATGGATACCAAAAAATAGAGATGATGAAAATGTATTAACAGTAAAAGTCTTTCCTAAAGATTTTCATGTTTCAAGTAATAATTTCATGCCTAGAAATTTTAAAAGAAAGGCTAGAGGTAATATAAGAAAGTTTTCCTTTGGTTCAATTAAGCGCTTAAGATTCTTACTAAGAAATGCAGGAGATGTAATGGCTTATGAAGTAGGCCTTACATATCCTAAAGAGTTCCCCAATGATGGTCTTATTGTAAAAAAGCACTTTCATAAACTTAGAATGAGGTTAAATTATTATGGATATAAATTCATTTGGGTTTTAGAGTTTCAAGGAAGAGGAGCTCCGCATTTTCATATGCTTATTAACAAGGAAATTAAAATAGAAGAACTATCTAAAATGTGGTTTAAGATTGTTGCATCTGGAGATATAAAACATCTTAAAAGAGGTGTACATGTAGAGAAAATAAGAAGTAAAGATAGGATGGCAAAATACTTTGCAAATTATCTTAGCAAACAAGATCAAAAACTTGTTCCTCTTGAATATCAAAATGTTGGTAGATTCTGGGGGTCTTCTCGCAATTTACTAAATTGCACCATTAAGAAGTTCTATGGAAACATGGAAGATATCAGGCAACTTAAAAAACAAATGAGGCCATTAAAAAGATGGTTTGAAGCTCAAAAAAGGTCGTGGAGTAAGAGAAGAAAAGTCACAGGCAAGAAACCCCATAAGAATACCTTTGTACGTCCTGGAGTGGCTTTTAAGGTCATAAACAGCAATTTATTCATAGATGAAATAAGAAAGAGAGGTTTAGACACACAGCTATATGAAAATTAACGTATTTAAGCAACCTTTCCCCGCATGTGGGGGAATATGTATTCTTTGATTGCTAAAACAAGTAAAAAAGCTGATTTAGAAAACTTGCTGGGGTGCAAGGACTCGAACCTCGATACTCAGGACCAAAACCTGATGTCCTACCATTAGACGACACCCCAATACACTAGTTGTTAGTTTCTAGTTATTAGTTTCTAGAAGGGGCGCAGAGAAAAATTCTTGAAACTTAAACTGGAAACCTGAAACTTTGTAGCATAATACTACCATATTTTACAAATTCAGACGATTAGGTTATGCAATAAAAAGACCGGTCTCGCAACCGGTCATAGACACTCCAAATTTCGCGAGACATCTTTCAAGTCGGAGATATGTAGAGATCCGAATTCATGCCTGCGTACGCCTTTGCAAAACTGAGATCTTGCGGAGCGATCTGCGAATTTTGACTATTCCACAAGTAAGGCATGATCATCGGCCGATTCCATGAGTCGTACGCATTTGCGTCAGTGGACCTCCGGCCACTTTTAACCGTCGCGGGGGACATAAGGAGACTCTCGTCCGACACCGGCGCCAGAGCTGGCAGTTGCGGAACAGCGTTTGACTGCACCGTGTGATACATCGCGGTATGGATAACACCGGAACGCACGTATATATTCCATGCGCTTGACGCGGCGCGCTTCACCGCCTGCATTTCCCGCCAGGAGAGGGTACGCAGCTTGCCGATTGGAAAATGATTCAGGCGATACTTGTTGCCTTTCAAGGAAGTGAAAGTGGGGTTTGCGCCGATATCCTTCAAATCAGCGGATGAAAGTGAAATGGGCCTCAAGGCATCCTCCTGCTATTGGTTAAGGAAACACTAGATACACTACTCTTTTCGTGTAATTTTGTCTATAAGTAATCATAATATCAAACCAAATTGGTATATACTTCCATGATGAGAGGAAAGAAGAAATATGGGATCATTGCATGCATTATTGTCATTATTATAATCATAACCGCTTATTTTTGGAGAGTAAGCAAAAATGAGAGCACCTCTACCTTACCAGAAAATGATGAATTAATTGTTGGTAATGAAATTTTTAAAGAGCAGGATCGAAATTATTCTGTTGAACTAAGACAGAAGCCACAAGGAAATGGTTATCTAACTTCTTTCTATATACTGAGAGAAGATACGGTTATTCTAAAAAAGAGTGACTACTATCCTGATGATATTAAATTAAACGATATTAATGGGGATGGCAATATAGACATTGTGGTGTCATGGAGCAGCACAGCGACAAACGAAGCATATGTATATAATGCCAAAAGCAAAAGCTTTGATGCAGTTGTTGGGTTTTCAGATTATGCAAATGCAATTAGAGTGGGTTCGTCGAATTATTTTTATTCATATGAGCGTGCAGGGTGCGCAGATGATGACTGGAAATCATATTTATTTACGGTGGAAGGTAACAATATAATTAAAATAGCGGAAATGGATGGAAAACTATGTAAAGACAACACTCCGAAAGGGATATATGTTTATATATTTAAAAACAATGAACCAAACCCTGAGGGGGCAAATATCTTAACTCCATCATTTAAAAAAGACCGTGACATCGTAAGCTACTGGACTAATTTTGTAAATAGTCAACAGAAGGAAGTCCATTAAATTTATAAGTCTTTAACTTTTATGACCATCTCATTCTTAAAAAGTAACGGAAATCAATATTGACGGAAAGAAAAATCGGAAGGGAATCATTCATATAAAATCATGAAAACTTTTAAAGCTAAAGTTTGATTAAAATTGCTTGCATTAATAAAGGCGGGGGGAGTATACTCGACTCATTAATAAGTAATATAAAACATTACATGCACTCAAAAAGAATGGAATTTCGTAGGTTAATGTCTAGATCCCCAGAAGGGTCAGGCATGTTTAATTCTCCCAAAGCAATACCTACGGAGAACCTTTCTCATTACAAACCTCCCAAGGAATGGCCCGAACACTACAGAAGTTTCCAGCAGGCCGCAGAAGAGCGAAGAAAAGAAATGTCTCCTGTTACACAGGGCCTTATAAATTTAATTGATCAATGCGTATTTAGAGAGGCCATTGCCGTTCCAGTTACAATTGAAGCAGCCAATGACCGACATTATGGTCCTTCTGAAGGAATGAGAGCAGCAAATGATAGTAATTCTATTGAAGCAGCCAATGACCGACATTATGGTGCCCCAGGAAAGAAGGCGGCAAAGGACGGTAATCCTAAATCAGGGGATGATGAAATTAACAAAAAGTGGAAAATAGCAGCTTAAGAGCTGATAATTATATACCTTGACGCTTTTTATCATATATGAGAGAGTAAGCGTATTCTTAACCCTTATTTTACAAGGGAAATAATCATTTTATGGCACTTTACGAACGCTTACGAAAAATATTAGAAGACTCTGAGCTCACTTCTGAAGAGGCCAGGGCATTTGAAACAGGCCTAATGATGCTAACCGATGATGAGCAAAAGACATTTTATAACCTGCTAGAGCAAGAGCCCGAACTTATCTATCCGCTTTACATAAATTATAAAGCAAAGCTGCGCGCTGTCCATGGGACTAAACAGGAATGGATAGAAGCAGTTGAAACAGAAATAGTCCAACTCGAAGACTTCTTGGCAAGAAGAAAGGTGGGGGATGAGATAAAATAAAATTCTGGAATATTCCAGAATTTTATTTTGTTATAAACAATGAAAGGGTCGTCCTTGTGGTAAAATTAAGACATGAAGCAGTTAATTGCTAGCTTGTCTATTATAAGCTCAAGAAAAGATAGCAGGCGAGTAATCATTATCTCCACGATTGTATTATTTTTACTTCTCCTCATAGTGGAGAATGGGAGTGAAACCAGCCAGGTGCTTTCTTTTGATTTGCTTCCACTTTTTGAAAGATTATCACTTGCTTTTACAACTTTTTTTAATATTTCAGACACATTCACTACTAGCACGCTTATCTTAGCTATTTTAGGATCACTTCTGGCAGGTATAAATATTTCAATGGCATACACTTATATGAAATCTCGCGGAGATATCATAATCAGAAGCGGACTTTATAGTGGGATGGGGTTAATACTGGCAATTCTAGGGATTGGATGTGTAGCGTGTGGAACAGCTCTCCTTAGCGTGGTGCTTGGCTTTTTCGGCTTCTCAGCGATGCTTAATTTATTGCCTTACCAAGGCTTAGAGATCGGCTATATCGGTATTATTTTCTTGTTTATAGCAACTTACTCATTAGCACAAAAAGTAGCCGCTCCAGGGGTATGTTGAAACTAGATTTTAGACATTAGATTATAGATAATAGTAAGCTCGGATCTTCAATTTTCAGTTCGAGACTTCAATGAGTTTGGAGGCCATAATTAGTTGTCACTGGAAACTTGAAACTTAAAACTATAAACTACTCCCTATGGCAGATAAAATACCCGCAGAAAAAATAATAGCTAGCCGTTGGGGATGGCTCGGACTTTTGATCTTGATAATTGCCGGAGTATTCCAAATAGATAAGTCCGGAATTGTAGACTTAAACTTAAATGCGACATCTACAAATCAGATAGACACATATTATAAGGTTACTAAAGTAACTGATGGAGATACAATCCATATTGATATGGATGGAACGGATGAGACGATAAGATTAATAGGAATAAACACGCCGGAAACAGTAGACCCGCGTAAAACAGTCGAATGCTTCGGAAAAGAAGCTTCCACTCGCATGAAGGAACTTTTAAGCGGGAAAATAGTAAGGCTTGAATATGACGAGTCTCAGAGTTCGAGAGATGTATATGGAAGATTGCTTGCTTATGTTTATATTGATGATGGAGAGATGATAAATAGAAAGATGATAGCGGAAGGATATGCATATGAATACACCTATATGACTCCTTATAAATATCAAACAGAGTTTAGGTCGCTTCAAAATATCGCGAAGACTTCAAAAAGAGGGCTTTGGGCAGAAGATGCCTGCAATGGCCAGAAATAATATATGGATACAATAAAACTAATTATCGGATTTTTAATAAAGCTAGCCATTGTATTAGTTTTAATTATTGCTGTCTGGTGGCTGGTGAGTTCTCTATACCCGGATTTAAAATACAGAAATCTTTTAGGATTAAATAGTACTTCTACCAGGTCTGCAGGGGATTGGCTTCCGCCTCCTGGAAGTTTCCGTGGAATATTTGGAACAGCTAAGACACCTGACGCGAATACAAATGTTTATCAAGGAGGGAATGAATACCAGGGAGGAAATGTCTACAATGGTTCAGGTAATCAATATAGATACGGGATGGAATATAATAGCGGAAGCGCTGCCGTACAATTTATTACATATGATTCTTCCGGTAAAGAAGTTGTGTTAAATGGCAATTCACAAAATAAACCACCAACATCGTCTACTACAACCACGACTATATCTACGCCTTCTACACCTCCATCCACCTATGTAAGAAATATTTCTGTATCAACTGGAAGTTCAATATTTAAAGGCTTAACTATAACTGGCGAAGCACGAACTACAATGTTTAAAGATGGAAGATTCCCCACCATCGTGGTAAGCAATCAAAATAAGATCGTTTCTGTAAATCCAAGCGATGCATCACCAAACTGGTCTGTTCCTGGGTGGGATAAATTTGAAGTAAAAATAAAAGATATCCTTCCAAGCAAGACTCCATGTCTCTTAGTTTTCCAGTCTGCAAATACTTCAACAGTTGCGGGAACTACTACTCCTCAATATATAAAAGTTTCTATTCCGGTAGTTTGTAATTAAAAAAATAAAGCCGCATTACTTCGCGGCTTTTTCTTGGGCTGGTTTATTGGAACCACGATCAAGCGCGGTTCTCATCTTTCACCTTCCTGTTGCGGTCCAAGATATTCTTCTGCTCCCTCTGGTGAATCGACATGCAAGAAATGCGGTTCATCTGGATCCGGATGATCCATAGCCCTCCTGAAATCATCATTTCCGTGGTACTCGCGAGCCCACTCCCGTCCCATCTTTTCTAAGAGCGCTTTTTTTTCAGCAGGAGTTAAAGGCAGATCCTCCTTTTCGGGAGAGGGTACCATGACGCGTCCCTCATTACGTGCCTCAACTTCCTCTCCAGCGATCACATCTTTGATAGATAGGGAGCGCTCGGCGTTTGCCGAGGAAGGCTTAACCCCTTTCATTGGTGCGGCGGGGGTAATGTAATTCCCCGTTGTTCCAAGGGACCCTCGTCTTCCGCGCTCATCTTCAAGAGCTTTTACTTCGTCTTTGACCTTCCTTTCATTTTCGGTTAGTGTCGCACGTTGTTTAGCTTCAAGCTGTTTAAATCTTTCTGCTCTTGCTTTACCTCGTTCAATTCCAGGAGAAAGGCCTTCCAAGTGGAGGCTGAATTCTTCCGTAGTCATTTCGCCAAATGGCTTCATGACAACATCCTCCAATGGTTGATGTGTCCGATGTTCTGGTCCATTTATATTGTTAAACATATTTCCCATTTTGTCAACAGTATTATACGACCAATCTATCTATTACTGCTTTGACGACTGCTCCATCGGCATTTCCTCCAAGCTCTTTCATCATAGTCCCTACAAATATTCCTTTCTTTGATGGATCTATAGGTGAGGCCGCTAACTTAGCTTTTACTGCACTTTCGATTTCTGCTTCAGACATCTGAGTAGGTAAAAATTCTTCTAAAATTATAAGCTCATTTTTTTCATCTTCTGCAAGTTCTGGACGGCCCGCGGCAGTAAATTGATCCATTGAATCTTTTCTTTGCTTAGTAAGTCTTTTTATAACTTTTAAGCAGTCCTCATCAGAAAGCGGTTCTTGCGGAGGGCGACCTTGAGAAACCAATTCATTAGTAAATGCAGCAGAGAGCATACGAAGTGCGCCGACGCGTACTGGGTCTTTTGCTATCATAGCTTTCTTGATTTCATCTTTTATTTTTTCTTGCATAGTGCCTATATATTATCATATTATAGTCCGATTCACGATCCACGAATTAC
Organism: Candidatus Nomurabacteria bacterium; assembly: GCA_028286645.1. Lineage (GTDB taxonomy): Bacteria > Patescibacteriota > Minisyncoccia > Phycocordibacterales > UBA5272 > UBA11704. The sequence goes on along the minus strand of JAQBRF010000004.1, from coordinate 199,584 downwards.
GATTTACGAATGATGCTAGAATTCTATTCTTAAATCTTTAATCATTAATCTTAAATCATCTTTATTTGTGATAAAATAGTCCTCATGGATCAAATCGCTATTGTTATCATCGGAGTAATCATTATCCTGCTTCTTCTTGTAGTTGTCTTTCGTAAACCAAAAAAGGAGGAAGATAATTCATTCCTCATTCTTCAAGATCAATTAGACAAATTAAGAAACGCGATGGAAAATAAGCTAGAACGAGGGCAATCAGAACTCCATCAAGTTCTTCATCGCCATAATTCAGAAGCTAATAGAATCATAGCGGATATTACGAAAGAGCTTACCGAAGTAAAAGAGGGGAATAAGCAAGTATTTTCAATGACCGAACAACTCCAGAACCTAGAAAAAGTTTTGACCCATCAAAAGCAAAGAGGAAATTTAGGAGAAGCGTCGCTCGAGCTCATTTTGTCGAACATGCTTTCACCGGGCCAGTACAAAATGCAACATTATTTTAAGGACGGACTGATAGTTGACGCTATCATAACTACAAAAGATGGAATAATTCCGATTGATGCAAAATATTCGTTAGATAATTATCAAAGACTGATGAATGCAGATGATGAAGAAGATATAGCTTATTACCAAAATGAGTTTAAGAAAGACATCCAAGCTCGCATTGATGAAACTTCAAAATATATAAAACCAGAGGAAGGAACTCTTCCTTTTGCTTTCATGTTTATCCCTGCTGAAGGAATTTATTATGATTTACTTATAAACCAAGTTGCCCGCGGAGCAGTTAACACTCAAAATCTAATAGAATATGCATACAATAAAAGAAAAGTTATCATTGTATCTCCAACCACTTTCTACGCATACCTCCAATCAGTGTTATTTGGCTTTAAGGCGTTCCAAATAGAAGAAAGTGCTAAACATATACAAAAGAGGGTCGAAGAGCTTGGAAGGCATCTGGGGGCGTACGAGGAATTCATGAAAAAACTTGGGATGACACTTGGAACCACGGTGAACCACTACAATGCCGCATATAAGGAACTCAAGAAAGTAGATAAAGATGTGTTTAGAATCACAGCGACTGAAATAGGGGTGGAAACTGTATTGCTTGATAAACCGTCATTTGAAGAAGATTAGTCTCGAGCATTATGTAAAAAAACCCACGACTGCCTATGCTTTTAGCTGAGGTCAGGTCGTGGGGTGTTTGGAGATTGAATTTCTAACGCGAAGCGGAGCGCGCCTCCTCGATATTAGTCCAGAACTGATTGATGATTTCGAGTGGAAAGCCGATAGCCATGGGTTCATGGTAATCACTCTTTTGCCACTTCTTTCGGCTAGAAAACCTCGCAACCTCTTCCCACCGCTCTTTCTGACCAGGTGAGACAGCCGCTGGCTTTAACACGACCAGCTGGCTGTTTCTGTTATTGAGGAAGAAGTCGAGGTTTACTCCCACAACCATTTTTTGTTTAGCAGTCATCAAAACCACCTCTTTGAGTTGGATTGCCTATAAAATAACATGAGACATTACCCTGAGTCAACCGAGCTATTGCTTTATTATTAAAACTTGAATTATAGGCGGGTTTATTGTATAATCTTAAAACTATGACATTCGCAGTTATTCAAACAGGGGGGAAGCAATATAAAGTCACCACGGGGGACACTATTTCTACAGAAATCCTAAAAGGAGACCATAAAGTAGGAGATAAGATAACTATTGATTCTGTTATCCTAACTGATGACGGAAACGCCACCAAGCTTGGCGCTCCGTTTATCGAGGGAGGAAAGGTGATTGGTACTATCACAAAACTTGGCAAAAGAGATAAGGTAATGGTTGTTAAATACAAAGCTAAGAGCCGATATCATAAAAGAAATGGCCACAGACAGCCTTTTATGGATCTAAAGATTGATTCAATAGCGTAAGACTAGATGGCAGATTTTAGACGTTAGATTTTAGATTAAGGATTTTAAAATATAAAAAGAAAACCCCGGGATCGCTCCCGGTGTTTTTATTTCTGCCCATATGTTATGGGTTAAGAAAGTTTGGATGGTCTGGATCATCCGTCTTCGTTTGGGAAAAATCATCACTAACTTCCCCCCAGGAAAGACGTGGGAAATATAAAGCAATAAAGCTCACGATCCCGAGGGTAATCAAGACTCCGAACGCAAAAGCAGTTACGATTTCGTACAGTTCGAAGTTTGTTATAGAAGTCTCGTTGTAGTGCGCAATTCCCTCAGCGCACCCGAAGATGCAAATACCAGCCAATATGACAAAAAGGATCTTGGTTAACATGAATTCCTCCAGGAATAAGTCATTCTTAATCAAAATCAGGTCGCCATTCCTAAATGGCACTCGGGCTGTTAAGCTATCAGTTCTCCTGATTTGTTTATTTAAATACTGGCATTAAAATACACATTGGTCAATCCCTTCTTTCAAGCGCGCTTTTAAATGTATCGCGATCTACATATTCTAATTCTAGGCCAGAGGACAACCCGCGCGCTAAATGAGAAATCTTTATATCTTTAATACCAACAATTTGATTAATAGTTTTTTCCACATACTCTTTTGTCGTATCTCCATAATCCGTTACAGGAAGAGCAAATATTATTTCTTTTAAAGTATTCAATTCAATTTCTTTATGAATGCGAGAAGTGAGCTCTCTGATACGAATTAACTCAGAGGGTTTCTCCGTAAGCGGCGGGATAACTCCTCCTAAAATAAAATATAGTCCATTATACGATCCGGTTTTTTCAACCGCATCTAAGTCTAATTCTTTTTCCACTATCATAAAAGTTCCTAAGTCACGATTTTCATCAGCGCAGATATCGCACATTTTCATGTCGCTATTAAAACTTTTGTCGCCAAAATACCTATAGCATTTCTCGCATTGCTTTCCTGTGGACTTTAATTCTTCCAGGGCCTTAATTAATTGTTCCTTATAATGAGAATGTTCGCGAAGCAGATAATACACAAAACGCCTGGCTTGCTTGGGCCCAATGCCAGGAAAGCGCATAAAAAGTTCTGTAAGGCGGTCGGTAGCATTCATATGTTTTTGCAGTATAGCAAAAATAGATTTTAGACGTTAGATATTAGATTTTAGATAGAATTAATTCAAAATGATACAATAAGGCTACATGAAAAAACTAACATTTATAACAGGGAATGCTGGAAAAGCTAAATACCTTAGTGATTATTTCCATATACCTGTGGAGCATAGAAAATTAGATTTACACGAGATACAATCTTTAGACTTAAAAGAAGTGGTTGAAGATAAGGCGAGACGAGCATTTGAAATAGTTAAAGAACCTGTTTTAGTTGAAGATGTCTCTTTAATTTTTACTTCAATGAAGTCACTGCCTGGCCCATTAATAAAATGGTTTTTAGAAACTTTAGGAAATGGCGGCTTGTGCAAACTCTTAGATTCATTTGAAAGCAGAGATGCTTACGCGGAAGTAATGTTTGCAATCTGTGATGGAGAGCAGGTGTATACATTTAGCGGATCAATGGAAGGAACGATTTCTAATACTCCTAAGGGCGAAATGGGCTTCGGCTGGGATCCTGTATTCATACCTAAAGGATATTCAAAGACTTGGGCAGAAATGACAGACGATGAAAAGCATGAAACTTCAATGAGAAAGATTGCGTTAGAAAAGATGACAACATTTTTAGAAACTTATAATAAGTAGTGTCGGATAGGCCTCAGTTAATGTTTAAACTTGCTTGAATTTCTAACATCTATTATCTAAAATCTACCATCTAGTCTTTAAAACTCCGGAGTATTCATATTTGGCAAGACAAAGTCTCCAAACTCGCTCTTCTCCACCGGAAGGAAACTTGTCTTTTTATCATCGAAGTACAATTCAACTATTCCAGTTGGACCATTTCTGTGTTTTTCAATTAAAATTTCCACCACATTTTTCTTTTCATTATTTTCTCCATATTTATCTTCACGGTGAATGAAGAGCACAGCATCCGCATCTTGCTCAATAGAACCGGAATCTCGAAGGTCAGATAATCGAGGACGTCCTCCACGAGATTCCACTGCACGAGAAAGCTGTGAGAGCGCTATAACTGGCGCATTAAATTCCTTTGCAAGAGCTTTAAGAGACCGGGAGATTTCAGTAACTTGGTTTACCATGTTGTCATAACTTTTCGCAGTCCCCATAAGCTGCAAGTAATCTACGATAATTAAACCAATCGGCCTCTCTGTATTTAATCTTCTTAAAACACTTCTCATGTTCATTATGGTATTCGCCGCCTTATCGTCTATATAAAGAGGAGCTTTCATGAGCTCATGCATTCCTTGTTGCAAACGAGAAAATTCTTCATCAAGAGTAAGCTTTCCATTTCTTAGTTTGAAACCATCCACCTGTGACTGAGCAGAAAGCATACGGTCTACCAGCTGTTCCTTACTCATTTCCAAAGAAAATATCGCTGTAGGGATGTTATGTTTAACTGCAGCATGGCGAGCAAAGTCTAGAGCCAGGGAAGTCTTACCGACAGATGGCCGGGCAGCTAATATAATTAGATCAGACTTTTGAAATCCGGAAAGTTTATTATCTAAATCTTTAAATCCTGATGGTACACCGCGAAGAGTTCCTCCATTTTCGGATAATTTTTCGATTCGACTCCAGGTTTCTTCGATAAGCTCTTGGAAGGCGATTAGCCTGTTAGATGTTCCACCGCTAGTGGTTACTTCATAAATCCTTTTTTCTGCTTCTTCTAATACATTTTCTATATCTTCTGATTCATCATATGAAATTTCAGCTATATGGGTGCTTGCTTCAATAAGCCTTCGCAATAACTCCTTCCTTCTGATTATTTGAGCATAATACTTAACGTTCGCCGCAGATCCCACTAACCCTAAAAGCTCTGAGAGATACTGAGCACCTCCGATTTGATCAAATTCTTTTCTATTTCTTAATGATGAAGACACCGTAAGGATATCAACTGGCTCTTTTTTGTTTACCAAATCGCAAACGACTTCAAATATAATCTGGTGCTTTGCCGCATAAAAGCTTTTAGTAGTACAAAGGTCTGCGATTTCAAACATCGCGTCTGATGAAAGAAGTAAAGATCCAAGAAGTGCTTTCTCTGCTTCCAAATCTTGCGGAGGAATACGAGGACCGCGAAGCGGATCTTCCACCAAAATAGTTGAATGGCCGTCGCGCGAGCGGCCTTTACGAGCTGTATATGGAGATCTTTCTAGCGGAGACATACGATCTATTTTACATGGATACCTGATAATTAGATACACCAGACTTTCTCCCGTTTTTGTGACTTATGTGGATAAGTTTTCAGATGTATTGAAAAATATAAAAAAAGGGTATATGATTTATATGTAATTCGCTCTTCTTTGTTCTAACCTTATGACACCGCTTCCTGAGCGTAGGCATAAGGCCCGATGAATTATAAAGAGAAAACTGTAGGGGGAGGTATCCAGCGATCCTGGCAATGCCTCCTTTTTATTTTATATTCTCTTTATTTCCTTCACTTCCTGACCTTCGTCAGTATCTTTCACTTCAAATCCAAGTTCAGTAATTTTATCTCGCAATCTATCTGCTTCTGGCCAATTTTTCGCCTCCCGTACCGCATGTCTTTCGTCTAAAAGCTTTTTTACTTCATCTGTCAGTACGACTTCTTCTTTCACTGCCATATGGAGCTTAAGTCCGAGAATATGACTCATTTCTATAATAGTCCTGTACTTATCTTCATTTTTTATATCAGTATCCTTTGTTAAGTTCCACATAATGGCGATAGCCGCCGGAGTTCCGACATCGTCATAAAGCGCGTCAGTAAATTCTCTTTTGTACTTAGTATTAACTTCGCCGTCTGAAGTAATATTTTCTACACAAAAGTTCCAAAGCTTTTTATATGCTGTTCCAGCTGAATGAATAGCTGTAATATCCAAGTCCATCTGTGCTCTATAATGCGAGGTTAAAAGATAATATTTATATTCAAGAGGGGAGATTCCGATTTCTTGAAGAGACTGCAGCCTTAAAAAATCACCTTTAGATTTAGACATCTTCCCATCCTTATCATTTAAAAAGTTGACATGCATCCAGTAATTTACGTATTTGACACCATTTGCACATTCGCTCTGAGCAATTTCGTTCGTATGATGCACCGGGATATGATCGATTCCTCCGGTATGAATGTCAAAATGTGGACCGAGAAGCTTCTTTGACATAGCGGAACACTCGATATGCCATCCAGGGAAACCTTTTCCCCATGGAGAATCCCATTCCATTTGTCTTTGCTGGTCTTTTGGTGAAAACTTCCATAAGGCAAAATCCGTTATATTTCTTTTTTCTTCATTTGCCTCGACTCTGGCGCCGCTTCTTAATCCTTCAATATCTAAGTGAGCAAATTCCGCGTATTTTGGAAATTTAGATGTATCGAAATAAACTCCGTCAGAAATTACATATGTGAATCCTTTATCTTCTAAAAGTTTAATTAGATTTATCTGCTCCTCTATATAATCTGTCGCGCGTGGGAATTGGTATTCAGCACGGGGGATGTTTAAAAGATCTAAACATTCAAAAAAGTCCTCCATATAAAACTTCGCCACATCCCAGGCGCTTTTACCCTCTCTCGCTGATCCTTTTTCCATTTTATCTTCTCCGGTATCTGCGTCTCCATCATTATCTCCAGTTAAATGTCCTACATCAGTTATATTAATTACATGATTTACCTTATATCCTGCCGAAATAAACATTCTCCTTAATGTGTCTGCGAAAACATATGGCCGCATATTTCCTAAATGTGGGTAGTAATACACCGTCGGTCCGCAAGAGTAAATAGAGACTTCTCCTTCAGTAATTGGGACAAATTTTTCTATTGCTTTTGTCTTCGTATTATAGATTTGTATATCTTGAGCCATGTTTAAGTTGTCCCTTTATTCTACCATAATTACAGGGTATAATTGAGAAATATATGACTGGTGATTCGTCTTTACAAAAGAAAATAATGATTAAAAGTTTAGGGATTGGGATATTTATTTTTGCGCTTTTCGCTGTGGGATTCATCACTGGAAGTGCGGTCTCGTCAAAATCTTATGCAGATACTGATAATCTTTCTAATTCGAGCCTACTAAAGAAAGTTCAAAGCACGCTTAATGAGAAATTTGTTTTTTGGAAGGCTTCTTCTACTATGCCCACAAGCAAAGACTTTGAATACGGTATGATCTCTGGATATGTAAGCACCTATAAAGATCCATATACGATATTTTTCCCGCCAGACGAGGCGAAAAACTTCGCAGAAAACGTACAGGGATCATTCGGCGGGGTAGGGATGAACGTCGGGATGAAAGATGGGAACATTGTTGTGATAGCTCCGCTTAAAGACTCTCCTTCGATGCAAGCGGGAATAAAAGCAGGAGACATAATCGCCGCAGTAGATGGCAAAAGCGTCCTCGGTCTTTCTTCGGATGAAGCGGTGTCTTTGATTCGCGGACCAATTGATACAAAAGTAAAGATTACCGTGCTTCATGCAGGCGCGAAATCTACGACAGACGTAATAGTAACCAGAAAGGAAATTAAAATCCCGACATTGGACACTGAGACAAAAAATGGTGTATTCGTTATCCATCTATACAACTTCTCCGCAGAATCTCCACAACTTTTCCAAAATGCTATGAATAAGTTCGTAGCGTCAGGCTCTCCATATTTAGTATTAGACCTTCGCGGGAATCCTGGAGGATATCTAGAAGCAGCGGTTAATATGGCAAGTTATTTCTTAAAAGATGGGCAAGTCGTGGTGAGCGAGAAGCAAGGGAAGGACGAAACAGTTGTAAATCACCGAAGCACTGGTATAGTCGGGGTGCCGAAAACCACTAAAATAGTAGTAATGATAGACGGGGGTTCAGCCTCAGCTTCAGAAATATTAGCTGGAGCGTTAAAAGACCAAGGAGTAGCGAAAGTTGTCGGAGCTACGTCATTCGGAAAGGGATCAGTACAAGAACTTATAAACTTTGACGACGGATCATCGCTTAAGGTGACAGTAGCTAAATGGTATACGCCAAATGGTACATCGATTTCTGAGCACGGAATAAAACCAGATTATGAAGTACTATTTAGCTCAACTTCCACCCCAAAGAACAAAGATGGTACATATGTAGATATTCAGCTGAATAAAGCAGTAGAGGTGGTAAAGAAATAGGAAGCTCTTATTGAATTAATTTGTATCGAAATACCCCAAATTGTCTATTTTAAATTGTTTCTCTTTTTTAGCCAGATCACTTAACTGTGAGGGATTAATTTCTAGTTCTTGTCTAATTATATAACCCTCTTCTTCAAGAGCTTTTCTCTTTCTAGGATTAGAAGAAAACGATTTTATTTCTTTGGAAAGGTTTAAATCATTAAGCGCTTTAACAGAAATGTTAAAGTTTCTAGGATCTGGTTCAAATCCTAATTCTTTAAATGAGGCAATAATGTCTATCCCTTTTGTTCTTTCTAATTCCATAGACTTAATTTTATTCTCTAACCCAACCCCTCTTCCTTCTTCAAAGGGAACGTACATAATGACGCCATTTTGATTTTCATGAATGGCCTTCATAGTTTCTGTTAATTGAAAAGCGCAATCACAATGCTCCGAATGAAAAGCTTCCCCGAATAAACAAGCGGACTGTATTCTAACAATAGGGCTCCCGAACGTAATGTCTCCTTGAGCAAATGAAATTAGTTCCTTATTTTGTATCTTATGATAACTAACATTGAAGGGGCCAAATTCTGTCTGTATTACAGTTTGTGCTGTTATTGCCATATTGGGAAGTATATTCCACATATATGGAAAGTTACTAATATAAATAGTAGACTACTCACATGAAAGTCATACTACTGCGGGATATCGCCAAACTTGGCAAAAGGGGAGAGGTGAAGGAAGTCGCCAATGTTTACGCTATAAATGTCCTTATAAAAAAAGGAGAGGCGACAGAAGCGACTTCTGCCGAACTCGCTAAATGGAAACAAAAGGAAGATTCTCAAAAGCAAAAGAAAGAAAATGCCACCCATACATTTGCTGAGCTTATTCAGAAATTACGAAATGAAAAAGTTATTATCACAGGGAAGAAAGCTGATGCAAAAGGCCAGCTGTTTGCTTCTATAAAAGAATCAGATATTGCTGATGCGATTTACAAAGTCTCAAGCCTCTCTATTGATCCAAAGCAAATTATTTTACAAGGAAACATTAAATCCGTAGGGCCCCATGAGGTCGAACTCAAGCAGGGGATTCAAAGAGAGAAAATCATTATAGAGGTAAAGTAGTATACTTAAGTCATGAATTTAACAGATGTTTTAGAATTTACTAAATTTTTAAATCTTTTCCAGGAAATTAAAAGAGGCTACAAAGTTGTTAGAGAAGATAGGTACGAAAATGATGTAGAACATAGTTATCAACTAGCCATGCTTGCGTGGTTTTTAGCTGATACCCAATCACTTAATTTAAATAAAGGTCTGCTTATTAAATATGCCCTTGTCCATGATCTTGTAGAAGTATATGCAGGAGATACATTTATATACTCTAAAGATCAATCAGCCCATGATTCAAAGCATGACAGAGAAGAAGCGGCTCGGATAAAAATTAGCGAGGAGTTATCTAATTTTAGGGATTTAAATTCTATTATAGTTAATTATGAAAAAAGAGAAGACGAAGAAAGTAAATTTATTTACGTATTAGATAAACTGTATCCAGTTATTCAAATTTATTTAGATAGCGGAAGAACTTGGAAAGAAAAGAATATAACTCTTGAAATGGTTTTCGATAAGAAGGAAGAGAAGCTTAAACTTTCTTTAGATCTTCTTCCAATATGGAACGAATTGAAAGAAATCTTAATAAAGGAACAAGATAAGCTATTTCCAAAATAAAACGCCTTGCGGCGTTTTATTTTACTTAACTTCGATGTTTGCCACCTTCTTTCGTTTGATCGATCCGTCTAAATGCTTCATTCTCTTATCTGAAAATGATACGATTCCTGGCTTAAGAGCAAACAATGTGTGATCTCGTCCTAGTCCTACATTCTTTCCGGGAAGGATTTTTGTTCCTCTTTGACGCACGATAATAGCTCCGGCTCCAGCCATTTCTCCAGCATAAAGCTTAGTACCGAGATACTTTGGCTTGCTGTCTGTTAGGTTTTTTGCCGAACCTGCGGCTTTTCTTGTTGCCATAGCTTATACTTAAATAATTGATTTATGGGCTTTAGTATACAAGAATTCTTTAAAAAAATCAATAGCCGCCTCGGCTTTTATGATTGCTTAAGTATTGGAATAACATTTATTCTTCTTATTGGATTTTGCTTTTATTTGCAATATAAAAGATCATCCTCAATAATTCCAGTTTCATATATAGTGGCCACCTCCACAGCAGAGGCTATATCTTCATTTCCCAACTCCGACCCGCGCCCATTTGCAAGCAAGAAGGGAAAGACGTACACATTTTCATGGTGCAGCGGGTCAGGAAATATATCAGCGAAAAATAAAATATACTTTAATTCTGAAGAATCTGCCGTTAACTCTGGAAGAAGAATATCAAAGCTTTGCAATAAGTAGCTGAAATGAAAAGGGCCCGCGAGGATCCTTTCCAAGGACCTTCGCGGGCCAAACCGTGTGATGTTGCTCCGAAGAGCTCCATCCGGTCCCGAGGAACGCCCTAGGGTAGAGCGCCGGAACCAACTACAGATTAACACAATTTTAATAAAAACAACAAAATTTCTTGTCCACTTAATTTACTGGAAACTTGAAACTGTAAACTGTAAACTATTTAAATATGGCAAAAGGAAATCACAGTGAAAGAAGGGAAAAAAAGAAACCAAAGAAGGTTGTAACGAAATAATTTAGTTTACCAAATAATAAAAGCCACACTTGGTGTGGCTTTTTCGGAGTTTCCGAGCTCCGATCAGAGGTTGTAGACATGGATGACGTTCCCGTCGCCGTTCAAAAGCGGCAGATGCCACCAGGTGGGCGCGGGTGCCGTGACATTTGCCGGTTCTTCGGCTTTGGCGCCTTCCACGACTATCACCGCGACTTCGATGAGCGATCCGATAATCGCGACGAGCATCACCGCCGCAAGGCGCCGCTTGTTACGCGTGTCCATGTTTTTCCACGACGCACATAGTGGCCACTGATCGCGTCTTGATGGCGAATGTAAATGCGATGAAGGTCACCAGAAAGAAAACCTCCCAGATACTGGCCGCGGCGTACAGCTTGTAGTCGGCCATATCACCTGGACGGCTCACGGCGAGCGAATGCCATGAGATCATCGCAATCACCGTCAATACAGATGTAATCCATCCGATGACGAAAGCCAGCCCAGCATCCTCCACCATCTCCTTGGCTTCCTGGTCATTCTTCGGCCGCCGGCTGTTCTTGCCGAGTATGGAGAACATCGCGATGACGAACGCGACGAAGCCGATGAGCATGAAAACGGGGAATAAATACCCCGCGATCGAGTTCGGCAAGTAAGGTCCGAGGCAGATGACGAAATTCCGAACTCCCTCCGGAGAGAGGTCGATAAAGTGGATAGCGTTGGCCATGTCAGAATTCCTTTAGAATTGAATCAGGTGAGTAAATCAAACAGCAGGGTTCTAGGGCATTATACTATACAAATACGTTCTTGTCAATACTAAGAAATTAAAAAATAAAAAAACCGCCGGTCCTTGATGGACGCGGCGGGTTGTGGCGATGGCGTGTCGCTTCCTACGACTTAAGGATGGCGCCATCTCCGCGTCTCGCATGTTGCGCGGCGGCGATGACGTACCACATTACCACGAGCACGAATGGAAGCACGAAGTAGACGACCGTCGGAATGTGATCCGCCGGAACATCCGCAGCGAGAACTTGGCGCCAGATGGGGAAGAACATCAGCCCGCCGAGTGCGGCGACGATGAACATCACCACTCCACCCCCTAGTGTGACGTGTCTCGCGCATCCCAGAAGTAAGACTGCGGCGGTCAGCTCGACCACCGTAATTCCGGTTGCGAGAAACTGCGCCGATGCGTATAGCAACGCGGGGGCTTCGCTGGCGACCACAATCGTGCACATGATGTATCCGAAGCCCATCATAAGGGCCGCCACGATGAAGAGCATTTTGATGAAAAGAACGCGTCCGAAATCCATGTATATCTCCCTCTGTTGACCTGCGATTAGGTGCTACTACTTTAGTATACTATATTTCCTACTATTTGTCAATAGACACTTTTATCCTTATTCTGATATATTTAACTGATGAAATTTAGTTCAAGAATTGACTCTGCGATACGACTCGCATCCCGCTTACACAGAGATCAAACCAGAGTGGACGCGGGCAGATCTCCTTACATCAGCCACTTGGCATCAGTCGCCATGATTCTTTCTGAAGTAACTGAAGATGAAGATATTATTATTTCCGGTTTAATGCATGATTCATTAGAAGATGTGGAGGGTTATACATATGAGAAATTAGTAGCAGACTGCGGAAAAAAAGTGGCTTACATTGTAAGCTTCGTAACCGAATCTAATTCACTTAATACAGGCACACCAATGTCATGGATGACAAGAAAAGAAGGGTATTTAAAAAAACTGAAAGAGGGAGGAAAGGAGAGCGCATTGGTGTCAGCAGCGGACGGAATACACAATTTATCCAATTATATTTTACAGACAAAAGAAAATGGCCAAGAATTCTTAAAAAAATTTGAAAATTCATCAGATAAAAATAGAATCTGGTTTAATGAGGAGCGCATAAAAGTGATTGAGGAAAAACTGGGGAGTGACCACGTTCTGGTAAATGAATTTAAAAAAATTGCCAAAGAATTTAAAGATCTTGTGGGAGAGACGGATAAATAAAAAATCCCGGGAGTTAATCCGGGGGTAGTCATCTCCTTGATTTGGAGCAAATAAGGTATTCGTTAAATGCAAACAAAACATCTTGAATACCTAAGATCACCATGCATAACTGGCCCAAAAAGTAACCAGCGGTTATGTGATAAAAGAGGAAATCGATCAACAAAAGAACAAGGAAACTCCACCTGAGGTGCCGTCGCATCAGAACCTCCGCGACCTCGTACCTTGGATCGTTCCGCGCAGGATGATTCTGCATAATGTTTCGCAAAATCATATATTTCCCCGTGCAGAAAAGTCCGAGGAACATAAAGAGCAAAGAAAATTCGCCACTCTCGGCTCTCCACATCACGGCACCTACCACAACTGCAAGAAGCGGTATCGAGTAATCAAGGACATTGAGCACCACCTCAATCAACAACTCTCTAGAAATATTTTTCTTTTTATCCAGGAAGTCGATGAAGCTTTGAAAATACCGGAGAAAAGCACGTTCGGGAGACATTGTTCTCGCCTAATTAGTTTCGGGTAATGCTACTTTACTGGCGTATGCGTGATAAGTCAACATAAAGTATACTTAATAAATAATGGCAATTTCTAGAAACGAACAAAAAAGTGATTTGGATAGAAAGTTTGACGCACGATACAAATCCTTAAATGAAGGACAGAAGAAAGCTGTAGACACTACCGACGGCCCAGTTATGGTGATTGCTGGACCTGGATCAGGGAAGACTGAGTTATTATCTCTCCGTGTGGGGAAAATACTGAAAGAAGGGCGCGCAAGGGCATATAACATTCTTTGCCTTACCTTTACTGAAACCGCGGCATTAAATATGCGGGAGAGATTGGAAAATTTGATAGGAGCAGATGCATATAGAGTGGCAATTTACACATTCCATGGATTTTGCACCGATATCATCGGCCGATATCCGGAATATTTCTTCGAAGCCACGCACTTTCGCCCAGCGAGCGATTTAATTCAAAGTGAAATTTTAAAAAACATATTTGAAAGATTAGAGCATAAGCATGTTTTAGGGGGATATCATCCGGAACGAGGATATGCCTATCTAAAAGAAGCGCAGGGAAGAATTAAGGATATAAAAAAGGGCGGATTATCTCCAGACAGATTTAAAGAAATATTAGAAGAAAATGAAAAAGCTCTTGTAGAATTAAATAAAATACTTTCCGAACACCTGCCAGAACGCATCGGGAAAGATTCTATTTCCGCTTTTGAAGTAATGCGAATGGAGTTTGAGAAAAGCGGCACAAATATCGGATCAATGTATGCGAAGAGCATAGAAAACGCTCTTACATTAGCAGAAGCCACAGAGAAAAATACGCCGCTATCTGGATGGAAGACAGAATATACAGGTAAGGATGAAGATGGAAACAGGGTGTTTAAAGATTTTCTATCATTGTCTAAGCTGTATGCCTTAGTAGATATTTATAAAATGTATCAAAAGGCATTATACAAAGAAGGATATTTCGATTATGAAGACATGATTTTACAAGTGGTGGACGCTCTTTCAAAGAATGAAACACTTCGCACTGAGATTGAAGAGCTTTATCACTACATAATGGTTGACGAATTCCAAGATACGAATAACGCTCAGCTAGAACTCGTAAAAGCATTATCGAGCAATCCAGTTCATGAAGGACGACCGAATGTGTGCGTGGTCGGGGATGATGACCAGGCGATCTATCGATTCCAGGGGGCAGAAATTTCAAACATCCATTCCTTTAGCGAGCTTTATAAAGATGTAGAAAGAATTGTTCTTATAGAAAACTATAGATCCACCCAGAAGATATTAGACTTCGCGCGCGCAATTGTAACTCAAGGAGTAAATAGATTGGAAACTATTTATAAAGATGTAAGGAAAGATTTAAAAGCGAAAAATAAAGACCTCCCAGTTGGAGAAATTCATACCTGCGCCTTTGGAACCGACATAGAAGAGTACGCGTACACAAGCAAAAAGATACAAGAACTTTTACAAAATGGAGTTCCTGCGAAAGAAATCGCAGTTATTGCACGCGAGCATAGACAGCTTATTTCTATCTTGCCATATATGGATAAATTAAATGTTCCATATACATACACCAGAAAAGAAAATGTGTTTGATGAGGTGCATGTAAAGGAATTAATTACTCTGTGTAGATTTTTATCAACAGTGGGCGGAGAGCAGTGGGAAAAGGATGAGTATCTGCCAGAGATTTTATCATTCCCATTTTGGGGTCTTGGCAGAATTTCTATTTGGAAGGTTGCAGAAAATGCCAAAAGAGAAAACATTTCCTGGCTTGAAGCAATGGAAAAGAGCACTGATGAAAAAATGCATTTGCTCGCCCAATTCTTAATAGAGCTTGGAACATTATCACAAACAATTCCGCTTGAAATTATCTTAGACGCCCTCATAGGAAGCAAGGACATTCCGCGGACTCCGGAATCAGAAAACGAAGATGAGGAACCTACACTCATTGCTCTAAACCTCGAATCTCCCTTTACTTCTCCTTATAAAGAATATTACTTTGGTAAAAGCGTATTTAAAGAAAATCCAGCATCATACATACATTTCCTTTCATCTCTTCGAGTCTTCATGCAGGCACTTCGAAATTATAAAGAGGGGACATTACTTTTAGCTCGTGACGTGGGGGAGTTTGTCGACATGCATGTGGATTATAATATTCCTCTTATAAATGAAACCCCATTTGCTCATAATGAAAATTCTGTCTCACTGCTTACTTCTCATAGCGCGAAGGGGCTTGAATTTGATTATGTATTTATAATTTCAGTAAACGATGACATCTGGGCAGGAAGACCAAAGGGAAATAAATTATCATTCCCGATAAACCTTCTAGGACTCAAACAGACAGGCGACGAGGAAGATGACTTTATTCGGCTATTTTATGTAGCCATTACAAGAGCAAGGCACACTCTTTATATAACTCATCATAAAAGTCCTCTTAGATTTTTGTCGCATCCGGATCTACCAGACACTGATAAAGGCGTCACAGAAGTAGAGCAAAGCGAGCTGCTTGCTGAAGGGTTACAGGTTTATCACATTCCTCCTTTTGCGAAAGATGAGAAAGCGTTGCTCAAAAAAGTAATAGAAGGCTATATGCTTCCGCCGACACACTTAAATAATTTCTTAAATGTTATGGAAGGAGGACCATTGTTATTTCTCGAGCAAAACTTACTTCGCTTCCCGCAGGCTAAATCAGTCAGCAATGTATACGGAACGGCAATTCACAAAGCAATAGAAGATGCTCATATTCTCATACGCAAAGATGGAGCCTTTCCGGATATAGAAAAAGTATTTGAATCATTCAGAAAGGAACTTAAAAAGGGCAGACTCCCGGATTATGAAGAAGAGAAGCAAAGAAAGAGAGGTGAAAGAGCGCTTGAAAAATATATTGAAATAAAAAAAGATGAAATTAAGGCAGAAGATATAGTAGAATTAAACTTCGCCAAGCAATGCGTTCAATTAGACGGCTCATATATAAACGGAAAGATAGATAAAATAGTAAAAGGAGATAACGATTCATGGACAGTGATAGATTTAAAAACTGGACGGGGATATGATGACTGGGATGAAGGCAAGACTACCGTATATGACAAAATAAAATTGCATCATTATAGATACCAGTTAATGTTTTATAAAATTTTAGTAGAAAATTCTCGTGATCACAATACTCATGAGGTGAAGAAGGGGTGCTTGGAATTTGTAGAGCAATCAACAGGTAATAAAATACAAGAACTCTCACTTTCATTCGAAGATAAAAATATTTTAGAAGAAGTGAAAAGATTGGAGCAATTAATAATGGCAGTGTATAAAAAGATATGTGCGCTAGATTTTCCAGATACATCCAAATATGAAAAGTCGCTGGTGGGTATAAAAGAATTTGAGGAAGACTTAATACAAGGAAATATCTAATTCACTAATTTCTAATAGATTTTAGACTTTTATTTTCAAATAAAAAACCCTGCGAATGCAGAGCGGGAAAAAACAAACCCCGGGAGCAGGAGACGATGAACCGTCTGCTGCTACCCGGGTACTGCGGCCTTGCTTTCTGGATTGGCCAACTTCGCAATAGAATCAACTTGCAACCGCACCTACTCTCGAAGGATAAACCTACCGAAGGGCGCCCATCGGCAGGCAAGGGGGTCTTGCTACTACCTACACAGAGTCGGCGAGCGCTAGGCTCGCATGTCACACGAGGGTGAAACATTTACTATTTCAAGGGCTTAATTAGGCCCGAACTTCACGAAGGTTTGAAACGAACAGCGATGTGGAGAGGAGAAAAACTTCTCTACCCCTTCACAAATACAGTATAGCAAACCTGCAGGATTTGTCAAGGGGTAAGAAGGCCTTGTTAAATATAGCTTTTTTAAAGAATGTGAAAATTCCCATTGTTGAAAGCGTAAGTGTAAGTTAAAGTAAATATATGGAAAAGATATCAAAAGAAGAGGCGGTAAGAAGAGGAATAATAAACGATTTAGACACCTTAACTGTAGAGGAAGCCGAAAGATTGAATATTGATTTAAGCCTGCCTGAAAACGTAATACATGAGGACACAATTAACTCTATACCCGGGGATTAGATAGGATGGAATTGGGATAAAAATAAAAAACCCTGACAGAAATGTCAGGAGGCCACCCGCGAATCGGGGAGATTCTCGCATCTATCGTCTCAGAGGATGGAAGACAACTTCTGCGTGCGGGTGGTTATAAATAATATATCACTCACTAAAAATATTGCAAATACAATAAAAAACCCCTCAGGACGATATGAAGCTTGAAGCAACATCCTGAGGGTCGGCACGGATTATTAGTCCGTCCATTTGTTACTCGCCTAGGCGGAGAGTAATTCATTTATTCAGTGTGATACTGTCCTGGAAATAACAGCACATAGTAGGTACCGCTAATCGCTCGGGGCTGTGTCTGTGGAGGCTCGTCACCCCTAGCCGGAAGCTGGTCCCGTAAGACCACCACGAAGCAGTATCACAAATATAATCTACATCTAACAAAATAGATTGTCAAGCAGATTTTTTTGTAAACCAGAAATTGTTAATTGGAGATTCTGCACTATACTATTCCTATGGCGGATAAATATAGTGCAGTATGGGTATCACACTCCTCCATGGGAGATTTTTTGAAATGCCCGCGACTGTATTATTTACATAACATGTATAAAAATCCTGCGACTGGACACAAGATGTCTATAGTAAATCCTCACATGGCTTTAGGAGTAGCTGTGCATGAGGTTTTAGAAGGCTTGGGTGATTATCCAGCCGATACACGCATGAGTTATGACTTGCTGAAAAAGTATGAAGAAGCCTGGAAAAAGGTTTCGGGGAAAATGGGAGGATTTAATTCTTTAGAGGAAGAGAATGAATTTAAGGCACGCGGAAAGAAAATGATCGAAAATGTAATAAAAGATCCTAAGTTCTTAGTGAAAAAATGCATTAAGTTAAAGCGCGACACAATGCCGTGCAACTATTACATAAGCGAGGATCACAACATTATTTTAAATGGATTAGTGGACTGGATAGAATACTTACCCGAAACGGACTCCCTTCATATAATTGATTTCAAAACTGGAAAGAATGAAGAGAAAGATGGGTCGCTGCAATTGCCCATTTATCTTTTGCTTTGTAATGCGCTTCAAAAAAGAAAAGTGACGCGTGCTAGCTATTGGTATTTAGAAAGCGACAAATTAGTAGAAGTTCCATTATTAGATTTAGAAAAAGCTCATAAAGATGTGTTTGATGTAGCGTATAAAGTAAAAGAGGCAAGGAAGGAAGCCGGCAGAATGGGCCCAGAAAAAGTATTTGTTTGCCCGAATGGACCATACGATCCGAAGACTCGAGAAGGCGGTTGCCAAGGATGCCGCCCTTATGAATGGATATTGAATAATGATGACTGCGTAGAATTCGTTGGCGTAGGAGGCTTCGGACAGGATATGTACATGGTAAAAAAATAGTTTTCAGTTGGCAGCTTCCAGTTCTCAGAAATTCCTTATGTTATTAATCTTCCCTAGTAACTAATTACTAATAACTATATACCCCCACACCAACTTAAAAAGTAGAAAAGTATTTATAGAATAATCTAAATATTTATTTTCTTGTTTACCTTCATTAGACTTGTGTGAAGTTGGTATGGGGGTATACTATTATAATCATGACCCCATTAGGCAAGATCGTCTTTGGTGGATTATTTCTCATTATTATCGGAGGAGTTTACTTATACCTAGACAGAAACACTACTCCGTCCAGAGCTCCTATTGCTGTAGTAGAAATAGCTAGCACAAGCACTCCTGTTATAGAAAACACAGCCACTACTTCATTAGATACATCCTCGAGCACAGCGAAAAGCTTGGGATATGTTACGGGGAAAATTACAATAGGTCCTAATTGTCCTGTGGAGCAACCTGAGAATCCATGTCCTACAACACAGGGTGAATATACATCACGCAGAGTTTTAGTTTATGAGTCAGATAAAATTACAATCAAAGAAAGATGGAAGATTCATCCGGACGGTACATACGCTATAGAAATTGAACCAGGAACGTATTATATACAAGTAAATCCTGCAGGAATTGGGGGAGGAGAGAAAAAGAAAATAACTGTAGAACAGTCTTCAACCACTACAATTGATTTCGATATTGATACGGGTATTAGATAAAAAGCAATAGAATGACTGGGTGTCAAGAATATTTTTGTAATATAGATCTTTCTTACTTCGTCTTATAGTGTAGAGCCACTTTGTTTTCAGATTAGAATAAAACATATGTGGCAGTGAATAATTGCTAATTATAATTGTCAATTTATAAAGATTAAATAACCACAGATATGAAATTAAGAAATAAAGTTTCTCTAAGCCTCGCGATAGCAGCCATAGTAGCTATCCCAGGTTTATCATTTGCTCAAGTTGCAAGCGGACTAGGAGTTGGTATGACCACTCCCGCATCAGTTGCAGCAGGTTCTACTAATGTTGCAATTGCAAATATTAATCTAAGCGCAACAGGTACAGCAGGCGACACAGCTCGTATAGCTTCCATTCCAGTAGCAGTCAGCTTCGGAGGAGGAGCCAATGCAAGCTCGCTTGAAAATTGTAGAATAGTAAATACCGGAACTGGCGCTTCGCTGACGACAGGAAATAACGTACTAGTAGGACTTCTAAACGGAACAAATATTTTCGTTCTAGATACTCCACTAGTGGTTGGTAATGGAACCAGTACAAATGTTTCTCTAGTATGTAACGTTACAGCAGATGTTTCTCCTACAGGAACTATAACTGTCTCTGTACTTCCATCAAGCTTCGTTCCTAATTCCGTAACAACTAGTGCAGGAGGAGCTATTTCTCCTACAACAGGAACGACTTCAACGGGATCAGCAGCCATGACCTCAGGAACGGTTGCTTTCACAGGTGGAACAGGAGCTACAACAGGAACTGGAACAACTGATCCAGGAACAACTCCAGGACTTCCAAATACAGGATCGGGAGATGGATTGCTAAATACAGCATTCCTACTAGCCTCACTTGCAGTTATCGGTAGCGGAGTTTATCTTCTAAAGAGAAACTACTCAACTAAATAAGCTAAATGTGTTTTAATAGAAAGCGTACCTTAGAGGTACGCTTTCTAGAATAAATACATTTATGAAATTAAGAAGAAAAACTGACAAATTAATAGTAATTATCATTATCATAGCCCTCGGTGTTTTTTTTCTATACTCCTATAAAACTTATGACCGCGTAACAAGCGACTTAGAAATAAATACCCCGCCACAAGTAATTAAATATGAATACGCAGAAACTGAACTTCCAAAGTCAATTCAAATACCATCTTTAAATATAGACACGACAGTTAAGTATGTAGGGGTTACAAAAGATGGAAATATGGCAACACCTGGAAACTTTAAAGATGTAGGATGGTACAAATATGGCACCGCTCCGGGATTTAATGGGAGCGCCGTGATCGCGGGACATCTTGATAATGCATTGGCTATTAGCGGGGTGTTTAAAAATTTAAAGTTATTAAAGGAAGGGGATGATGTATACATAACAAGAAATGATGGAACTAAACTCCATTTTAAAGTAGAAAAAACAGAAACATATCCATATGATAATGCGCCGACTGAGGAAATATTTAATGGAAATAACGGGTCTCGGCTAAATCTTATTACATGTGCTGGAGTATGGAACCAATTAAAAAAAACCTACAGCAAGAGATTGGTTGTATATGCGAAGTTGGTAAATGAATAAAGCCTATATCAAAGCAGAGCATTATATAGGATAAGTTCTGTTACCAACTTTTGCTTAGGTTACAGGGCAAAAACAAACCCGCCGTGAAGCGGGTAATCGAGCGAACGGGATTCATAAAAAGTCGATATGAGACTGAACCATCGACTCACCGGACAAGGTGTTAGCTAACCGCCACAGTCGCCGTTCTTCTTCCACTGTGATGGTGCGGCTTGTGCCATCGAAGTCTTTGACTTCTCCGACAATTGCAGCTTGTGCTTCTCCTTTTTTGGCCTTTACAAGAGCCTGAGCCAATACATACATAGAGTAATAATCTTGGGACCCATTGATGTCCGCCAAGAATTTCGGGAACTCGGCTTCCAGCCGTTTTCTTTCTTCCGCAACAACTTGCTCAAGCGAAGTCATGATGACGACCTCCAGTGGTGGGAATTTAGTTTAGCCTACTTTTTTATAATATAAGTGTCAAATAAAAATCCGCCGCTTTCGCGACGGGTTAAGTGAGGAGGACTTATTTGTAAACCAACAGAGTACGAACCATTGAGTCCAAGGTCTGATAGAGCTTCATCTGCTCATCCGAGAAACCCGCAAGTTGCTCAACTTTGATTTGACTCCAGATATTCTCCAGATCCTGACCCACTTGACGGGAAATTCTAGATCCCATCGCGCTGTTGACATACACCTTGCGGTCGGTCTCCAAATGCAGCTGAACTTGAGCGATCAGCCGGAGCTGCGTCTCACGCTCGTGTGCCGGGCTATCATCTGGAAGCTTCCTAAGAGCTTCGAGGATCCTCTCCTGGTAAAACGGATAGAATGCCTCTCCAAAATTCGGTTCATACAAAGAGCTGGACATAGCACTACGCCTTTCAATTATGAGCTTGACTTACATCTTGCATTTTTTTCTTATGCTTGTCAAAAAAATCCCCGCCGAGAAGCGAGGTGAAGCTATTTCTATCGGGGGCGAATCAGGTGGGGCTTCCCGACTGAAGGGGTTTTGACTGCCAGCCCAGGACATCCATACCACGCTTGAGACCTCGAACAGCCAGCAAGTCGTCAATTTTCTGATATGACCGTCTTCCTAAGTTGGGAATTTTTGAAGACCTTACGACCAGATCTCCTGTCCGCTCCATACCTTCAGCGCGGCACTGATTCTCAATTCGAGTGTCCAACCCTTGGCCATACAGGACTTCATTTAAGACCGGATGGAGAGCTATATCCGTATCAAGCAGCCGAGACGGCGGGGATGTTTTGGAAACAGAATCCAGCATCTGGGGACTGAAGGCTAGCATAACGTCGACGATGACTTCCTTCGAGAAATTCTCCATCAGAAACAGCAGCAGGGCTCTTTTGAACTTTTTCCTATCTGCGCCTTTTTCTTCCGCGGCATTGATCAGATCTTCCGTGGCCTTAGCAAGAGGATTCTTCGCCATAATCTTTCCTTCACAATGTTTAAAAGGTTTAGAACTTGAATCTCTTACATTTTGTAATTAATATAAAACTAAGTCAAGCAAATAAAAACCGCCGGGTTAGGGCAGCCTTAAGCGGATAACGGTGAAGAAGCGATTCACTTCCGCCATTATTTCTCCACAATAACGGAGAAGATATTCGGGTACGCTGTCACCATTGCCCCGACGGCTTCGTTTTGGTTGCGTCCGTGGGCTCCCACTTCCTTATTGTCTTTCAGATGCGCCCATGAGCCGGCGCCCGTTTGTTGGACCACTACATGGTATTTCACAGTCGCAGTTTCCACGTTCTTCTCCGTAGGTGAGAGTACGTTTTCTATACTCTTATATAAAAGATTATATGTCAAATCTATTTTCATTTAGGAAAGGTTTTGATAAATATAAAAAAGCCCCGATCGCGCGGGGCGAAAGGGGTGTGAAAAGGCTCCTATGGGACGAATTTCTCAACGCGTGAGATTTCTCCTCGCATCACATCTTCGTCGAGCTTCTGCCTCCACGCTTGAGCGATGACGAAGATGTTCTTCACTTTGTAACCAAGAGCGATGAGAACTGCTCCGTCTTTTAACTGCAGACGAGTGGTCTGGATAACCTCTAGAGCCGGCCCGCCTTCGACGTCCGAAGATGAAAGCGTGCGGTAGAAATCCGCGGACACGCTGCACGTGATCCAGAAGCTTTGTGCGTTTACGTGATATTCATGTGGAGTATTACTGCACATGCGCATGGCATCACCCATCTCGTCACCATCTCGCGCGAAAGATACTGTGGTAATCACGTTCCTTACAGCGGCTTGAGCGAAAGGGACGAGGTATCCGTCCTGCTTTCTCTCTACCATATCTTTCGTCTCAGGATAGAAAAAAGCGGAAAACCCTACTATCGCGCCAAGAACAATCATTCGGCGAACAGCCTTTCGATTCAACATGAGAACTCCCTATGGTTTTAGTATGACCGAAATCACTTTACTTCTAAACTACAATAATTATAGTGTTTAGTCAACTATTAAATAAAAATATGCAATTGTAAGAATGTGTTATTATTTAAATCGGCGGCGGATAGATTTGTGCAGAATAGGCGGGAGGCATTGAAACGATGAGATGCAGAATATACGCATATCATGGGGACACAGTTAATCGTGTTTCAGGGACGCCAGTCCTCGGGGAGCCACCAGTGAGATACCGCTCCTTATCTATCCGCTGCCATTATCGCAGACCAATCAGGTTTGCTTTTTTATTTCAAAAAAATGAAATGAAAAAGATTTAAATAAAATAAAAACCCCACCGAGGCGGGGTGTAAAAGGTTGAAGTTAAGAAGAGCGTTCGCTCCGAGTTATCGAGTGGTTTTCACCATATCGCAAAGCATGGCAATGCCGGCGAGAAGTGAAACTTGCTGATGGTAGCTCATCACTTCGGTCGAATCAAATTTCATCCTATCCCTGCTCGAAGGCTGCCGAAACCCGCTCACGGACATTAGGGCGTCGCGCGAAACACTGAAACTCGGACATCCTTCACGATCGACCGACGCTTCAAAGCCATAGGGCCCGTACCTTTCATAACCCGGCACCATTTGAATGTATGTCTTCCACATGGCGCTCTCTATTTGCGGCAGAGTGCGCCCTGCATTTCGGGCTAGAAAGCCGACAACCTCAGGGGAGAAAACCACCGCAATAAACGGGCATTGAGGTCCGAAGCTCGTGATGAGTGAAAGGAGCTGTGGGCGCCCCACATCCTTCACATCGCGCAGCCATACTTCGTATGGCCGTTCTAGAAGCGGATGGATCGCACAAAGCGTCGCCGAAATCATGTTGAGTTCGCTTTGATCCTGCTTCGTTTCCTTCTTACTTCCGTTGCAACGATGACAGGTTCCTTGACCGGTGATCTGATCCTTTCCCGTACCCTCGCAATCTCGGCAAAACCCGGCTTCTTTCTCTACCCGCGGAATATTGATCGCGAAGTGGAGAAAGTCATTCGGCTCGGCAGGGGCATAAGGCTTGAGAATCCCACCGAAGCCCCACGGCTCGCGAATATCGGTGAGAAATTCAGCACTGGCGTTCCGATGAGTCAAGTGCTCACCTGCGTATTTAACGAGAGTGTTCCTTTCGATATCCTCCATAAAGTGAACTAGCGCGGACTTCTCGACCGCAAGAATGATTTGCGGGGGAAGAGGATCGGGGCCGTCAGTCCCGAAGCTGAAGCCTAAGCGGAACCATTCAGGCAAGCGGCGGTCCCTAGATTCGAAATGAACCAAGGGGCTGGACTCGAGCTTGTTCATAGCCATACAGGTTTCCTCACTAATGTTGCGTTAATAGGAATTCAGTTTAATCCTCCTCTAATTTAATGTTTGTGTCAAATAAAAAACCGCCCCGCAGTGTGAGTGCGGGACGAGTTGAGGTTGAAGGACACTTCAGAACAGATACTCGAAGACGGTGCGATGATGAGGGTCGAGGACATACGTCCAGATGAACAGGTTCGCGATGAACCATGCGAATCCGTCCAGATCGTCGAACTGGCTGGCGAATATCCCGAACGCTGCACGGCACTTTTTGTACTGCCGCACGAACGTCTTCAGCTCGCCATGCATTCGATCGAGCGTAGTTTCGTCGTCCTGGTCATCTTCCAGGTCCGACGGCCGCACGGTAACCCAGGCAGCCGCCATGAACGAAAGAACGATTATGACGAGGAATACAGTGCCACCGAGGATTGCGACCTCGGGTGAGGCCTCTCCGAATGCTGGAGGCATGGGCTCCCAAAGCTTATATTCCATAATGTAACCTTTATGTATAGAACGAGACTATTATAGTATACCATAAATAGATGGTGCTGTCAATGATACTAAATACTGAAAAAACTTAAAGTTGGGTGTAATTATAATCTAAATAAAAAATGCCCCCGCAGCGAGTGCGGGGACTTGGTTGAGGTGGAAAGAATTGGGGAACGGATTAAAGGCGCGCACGTCTACGGAGGACTTGAATCTCTCTGTGCATTTGGTCGAGGAGAGATTCTCCGAGATACAGAATCTTCAGAGAATACCACCTGCGGAACCGCGTCCCCGGGAATGCGACCAGAACTATCACGCGAATGATGGGAAGCGTTAGTAGGTACCCAGCCCAGAGACTGGCGAGCGCGATTACAAACAACTGCTCGACGGTACGCGCCGTATGGTTCAACACCTCAAGATACCAGAAGGGCAAGCTGGCAGCCATCATCGTCGGACCGCCGAACCATACGAGCATGTAGGAGAATGTGCTGTTCCAGCAGTTCCCGAGAATGTTCTCAGGCTCTTGAGAAAGCTTCACGAGTAAGCTCGCGGCGTACACGTAATGAGACACGATGATCAGGAGTCCGAACGCGAGTGCGGTAAGTGCCAACTGATGATCTGACATCTTCTTTACCTTTCTTTGCGCACTGCGCAAAAGTTAATAATCAAAACAGCAATTATATTTACATTATAATAATCACTACGATTTGTCAACGACCCAAACCACAAGAAGAAGTTTAAACTCCGTCAACTCCCATTCTGGAAATAGTATTGAGAATCCACCATTTTCTAATTACTAATAACCAATTTCTAATAACCGTATGTTTATCCACTCTTTTTCCTTGTATTAGAACGTTTGTTCTAATACACTAAAATACATGAAAGACAGCGAAATACTAAATAACTTTTTTAATAAATTTAAGAGGATGCCGACATACGAAGAGATGTGCAGCCTCTTTAATGTCTCCTCGAAGAACACAGTGGCTTACAGAGTCCGGAAGATGATAGAAGAAGGAATCCTAGAAAAAACTGGGAACAAATTATCACTCACTCAGACCGGAACAGTAATGAGATTAGGAACCGTACAAGCAGGATTCCCATCACCATCTGATGAAGACGTATCTGACCTGATGTCCCTAGATGAGTTTTTAATAGAAAGAAAAGAATCGACATACATGCTTGAAGTAAGGGGCGAAAGCATGAAGGACGCGGGAATAATGGAAGGAGATCTGGTGCTGGTAGAGAGGGGAAAGAGAGCCGTAAGAGGGGACATCGTACTCGCACTCGTCGAAAACGAATATACGCTTAAATACCTAGAACTAGAAAATGGAAACCCAGTTCTTGTGCCCGCAAACAGAAAATTCCGGAAAATATATCCCAAACCCGAAACCCTAAAGATAGAAGCAGTATTAAAAGCAGTCATTAGGAAATATAAATAAACTAATAAAACAATCACCATGAACACAATCACATTCACTCAGCTAGACAAAAAGAATCTGCTATCAACTACAGACCCTAAGAGAGTCGCAATCATTCAAACTCCATCCTTAATAGAATCCATATCTAACTCTGCGAGTCTTTTCCCAAAAGCTATTCTTCATATAGACGGCGATTCATTCTTCGCGTCTGTCGAGCAAGCGCAAAATAAAAACCTTCGCGGCAAACCAATAGTAACCGGAGCGGAAAGAGGAATAGCGACGTCCATCAGTATAGAAGCAAAACGCTTGGGCATAACGCGCGCTATGCCAGTATGGGAAATAAAAAAGAAATTTCCGGAAGTGATAGTAGTGCCGGGAGACTATGAAACATATACGATATATTCAAAGAGAATGTATTCTATAGTGCGACGCTACACCTCAGTAGTAGAAGAATACTCAATTGATGAATGCTTCGCAGACATCACCGGACTGCAGAGATTTCATAGATTAACTTATAAAGGGATCGCGGAAAGAATAAGCAATGATTTATACAAAGAGCTTGGCGTGAGCTTCAGTGTCGGACTCGGTCCCACAAAGGTAATAGCCAAGCTAGGAAGCGGGTGGAAGAAGCCTCATGGAATGACCGTCATATCAAAAGCAGATATAGAAAAGTATTTAAAATTAACTCCAGTACGAAAGATATGGAATATAGGGAAAAAGACCACTGAGAGACTTAATAAAATGCATATTCAAAATGCAATAGAAATCGCTCGCATGCAAAAGACAACAGTTGAGAAAGTCTTTTACAAGCCAATGCAGGAAATGTGGATGGAATTAAATGGCGAATCCGTATGGGAAGTAAATGTCACAAAGGAAAAGCATAAAAGCATTTCTACGACAAAGACATTTACTCCTCCTAGCCAAGATAAAGCTTTCCTTTTCTCTCAGCTTTCTAAAAATATAGAAGAAGCAGTATCGCGAGCCAGAAAAGAAGATCTTCTCATAAACTCAATTGCTATATTTCTTAAAACTCAAGACTTCGGATATCACACAGTCGAAGTAAAGCTACGAGATTCGACCAATAATCCAATAGACATAATCAGAGAAGCTGCGACAAATTTCACAAAGATATATAAGCCCCATACAGATTATAGAGCGACTGGAGTGTGGCTAACCAAACTTGAGACAAAAAAAGTAGAACAGCTCGATTTATTTGGAAATATTTGCAGAAAGATAGGATTACAGAATCTTTATAAAAATCTAGACCTAGTAACACAGAAGTTCGGGAAGAACACGGTCTTCCTTGGTTCATCATTTAATGCAGTTACAGATCCGCGCCATGTAGGAGGAAAAGAGAAGGTCCCCGAAAGAAGAGGGGTCATACTCTTCGGCGAAAGTGCCAAGAGGCGAGTGGCAGTGCCTTACTTAGGAATGGCTTGGTGTAATTGACACGCTCTATATAGTATTGTAGTATAGAAGACGATACGTTCCCAAGGAGGCCATCGTGGCCATAAAATCTTTCGATGAAATCGATTGGAAAAGGAATGAACACGTCTCTCCGGAAGGAAAGGAGACCGTACGCATTCTGTGCAGTGTCGCTGAAGTCATGGAATGGGTAAAGCAAGATAACGGGAAGTTCCTGCCGTCCCGGTACACCATGGACGATCTCAGACTCACCTTCAGTCCAGAGTGGGGTCATTACGAGATCGAAGGCATAAAGCTGCGACTTCCCCAACACGGTTCTGAAGTAATCGCAGCGGCGACATTCGTCGGCCACCTGTTGGCGTTTGGGTACCAGCGCCCTCTCGAAGAAGGGGAGGCGCGCCTCTTCGGCTACTGCCCCACGTGCAGCTGGAGAGACAACATGATTTTCGTCGTCGAAGATGAAGAGCGCGAGTGGGCTTACACCACCCTCGAAGAACTGCACGACCAGACCGACTGCAAAGAAAAGCCCCACCTCACCGAAACCAGCCAGTAAGAATAATACGGAGGGATAAAAAACGGGAGCCTTGCGGGGCTCCTTTTGTTTCTCCTAAAGAATTTTAAACACAGGAACTTCATGAAAGACCAGCGCGGGAATCACATGGACATCAGCTCTTTGCCACTTCGTCCTCCGATTCCTGGTGCCGCCGACGGCCGGGCAGGCCGTTTTGCCTTTCTTCCTTTCTGCGATTCCTGTTCAACCTGTCACGGCGCTTCTGCTTGCGCGGCGGCGGGATATAGCTGTGGCGTGCGATGATATCCTCCCATGATTAACAAAGCTGCCAAATTATTATAGTCTAGTTTTTTAAATTATCAAGCTAGTTGGCAAACTTAGTATTTAGAAGTAGGATAGACTATGAAGAACTGCACAAGGAGCACCAGATGGCTGATATTATAAGCAAGATCAAGAACTTCAAATCTCTCAGTTCCATGTTGGAGCAGACGAAGGATTACCCAATGCCCAATATTCTTCTGAGGATGAGGAGGGCTCAACTGGAGCAAATGATGGGGCGACGAATTGTAGCATCTCTTCATTTGACGCCAAGACTCCAGGCCATCGCAATGGAAATAATCCGGCTGAATTTCAAAGTTGAATTCCCTGGAAATAAAACGGAGGAAGAAAAAGATCTAGATCGGTCACGCGTTCAATTGCTGAACACAATCTATAACGTCATTTACTGGATGCAGGTAGAAAATCATCCACAATTTCATCTGATCTTCCACGCGAGAGCACATCAATGCGAAAATTGGGAGGTGTATTTCACGATAAGGAGGAAGCAATGAGATTGCACGCGGAGCTATAAGCTCCGTGTTTTATTTTAGACAAAATAAAAATATGTATACCCCCACACCTATTGTTGAAAACCAAATAGGTGTGGGGGTATACTGAAATTATGGATGAAAATATTACCGTACGGAGTTATTCTGATTATGTTAGACCGATTGTCTTATTAGTCTTAGGAATTATATTAGGGTCCGAGATTGGATTGTTCTATTATGGAGAAAATAAAATTAATGAAAATAACATAGACACAGCGGTACATCAGCTGGATGGTCTTTATAAAAATATGAGGTCATCTTTAAATGACTCCATAAACGACCCAGAATTTGTAAAGTTTTCAAACACTGCTATAGAAAGTAAATGCCCATTTTATAAGCCGGACGGAATAACATACAGGCAATGCCTCTCAGATTGGGAAGAGGCCCTCTCGCTAAAATCTCCGAAAGACATACAGACGAAGGTGCATTTATCATGCGAGGATTTTACTAAAGAATATGCGGACGCCGAGTCCCTCCAAGGAAATGAATTATTTTTGAGGTGCGCAATATATAGATTTATCCAATCATAATCTCACTGAAATGAAACATGTTTTTATAAAAAAGTCTCACGTGTCTCATCTAATGGACGGAAAGGAGTACGAAAGCAAATCCTACATTAAACATGACTTCATGCATTTAGCATATTTAAAAGTTATGAAAAATAATGAAGGATTTTTCGCTTCAAAGACTAATCCCATGCGGGAAGAATCCATCATTGGAGCGCTCCAAGGCGGAGCGCAGAGGTTAAAAGAAGAGGGGGGTATAAACTATGACGAACTTTTAAATGGAATAAATATGATGCTTGAGATTAATGGCTTCGAAAAGATAAAATTACCAGAAGAAAACATGAGAGATATTTATAAAGAATATGGAGCGTTGATTTCTCACTGGGACCACATGAAAACAGGGGAGGAATTTGTGATTGAAGCTTAATCTTGCCAATTATGATAAAGTGTTATGTTGTGATATAATAAAGGCATGAGAGAGAAAGTATATTTATATGGTAAAAACCCTCTTAAAGAGGCTTTTTTAGCTAAAGAAAGAGGATTGGAGGATCTAATCGAAAAACTATATCTAACCCGTCAGGCAGAAGCCGATCCTAAAATTATCGGCTTAATTCAGGCAGAGAAAATGGATTATGAAATAATAACTCCAGGTGAAATTGAAGCCTTAGTCGGACGAAACGCTTTGCATCAAGGAATATGCGCGATTATAAATGAAAATAGTTTGTATGCAGATTTAGATGGAGCGTTAAAGGCAGCAAAAGATAAAAGCGAAAGCTCTCTGTTTGTATTGCTTGATGAATTAGAAGATCCGCACAATGTAGGAGCAATCATAAGAAGCGCCGTAGCCTTTGGCGCAGATGCGGTGCTGATGCCGGAACATAATCAAACTTTATTAAACGGAACAGTAATAAAAGCATCCTCTGGTATGATTTTTTCTATTCCTATAGTAAAAATAGGAAATATAAATACAACCTTAAAGAAATTAAAAGATAATGGATTCTGGACTTACGGGCTAACTGGCAGCGGAGACACTAAGCTATCTGAAACAAAGTTCGATACTTCATGTGTAATTGTCATAGGAGGAGAGGGTAAAGGCATAAGAGAGAAAACGCTTGAGCATTGCGACTTTAAATTATCTATCTCAATAGACCCAAAGTGCGAATCATTAAACGCTTCAAATGCGGCCGCTGTAACGCTATATGAATGGAGAAAGCAAAATAAAAATTAATATGAAAGCACCACTTAAAGAACGAAAATTTTGGGATGTAATTGTAATTGGCGGAGGAGCGTCTGGTATGATGGCGGCAGGAACTGCGGCTAAAAGAGGTAAAAGCGTACTATTGCTTGAAAAGAATTCAACTCTTGGAAAAAAACTTCTTATCACTGGAGGAGGGAGATGCAATGTAACGAATAATAAAAAAGATACCCGGACATTGCTTAGTGAATACAAAGGAAATGATAAATTTCTTTTTTCAGCATTTTCAAAGTTTAGTGTAGAGGATACTCTTAATTTCTTTAATTCGCGCGGAGTAAAAACCAAAGAAGAAAATGAAGGGAGAATATTCCCAGCATCAAATAAAGCGGAAGATATATTTAATGTTTTATATAAATATCTAGGCGAATCAAACGTTACCATTCAATCTGACTCTCCAGTTGTAAGCGTTACAAAAGAAAAAGAAGGGGAGTACTTTGTAGTAAAAGTTAAAAAGGGGGAAACTGTGTTTGCCAAAGCATGCGTCATTGCAACAGGAGGAGTTGCGCGCCCTGAAACTGGATCGACTGGGGAAGGATTTACATGGCTTGAAAAGTTGGGGCACACCGTAATTGCTCCAGACTTAGCGCTTATACCAATTGCATTAAAAGATAAATGGCCGAAAAAGCTAAGCGGATTAACTCTACCGGACATAAAAATCACCACCTTTTTAGATGATATAAAACAGGAAGTACACAAAGGCAAAATTCTTTTTACTCATGTAGGACTCACGGGACCTACCATATTAAACATGAGCAGAGATATAGGGGAATTATTAAAATACGGAAGCGTAAAAATGGAAATTGATTTATTCCCTCACTTAGATCATGGGGCGCTGCGAGCACAATTACAAAGACTGCTTGTTGAACAAAGCAATAAAAAACTTAAGAATGTTTTAAGCATTCTTATACCAGGATCTGTCGTGGGCCCATTACTTGAATTAGCTTCAATAGATGGAGAAACATTTGCCCATAGCGTAAAAACAGAGGACAGGAAAAAACTCGTAGACCAAATGAAGTCAATATTCTTAAGCGTGAAAGGCTTATTAAGCGAAGATAAGGCTGTCGTTTCTTCTGGAGGCGTAGAGCTTAAAGAAGTTAACTTTAAAACAATGGAATCAAGAGTAGTTCCACAATTATATTTAATAGGCGATGTATTAAATGTAGATCGTCCTTCTGGAGGTTATAGCCTCCAACTATGTTGGACAACAGGATTCGTCGCTGGATCGAATTGTTAAAACTTTATTTTCCTTCTTCCTCTCTGGCTTCAGACAAGGCAATAGCTATGGCCTGTTTCCTGTTTTTTACTTTTTTATTGCTATTTCCTGATTTCAAGTCTCCTTTCTTATATTCTTGCATCACCTTTTCAATTTTTCTTTTAGCTTTAGGCGATTGAGGAGAACTCTTGGTAGATTTGTTGCGATCTGCACTTCTTCCTCCGGACTTTACACCTTTAATCTCTTTTACCTTCGGAGACTTCTTTGGCATTTTTCTGGTGGCTCCCGGCTGCTTCTTTTTCGGAGCCACTTTCTGGGCTGATCTTTTCGATGACTTTTCTACTGATCTACTAGTTGCTGATCTTGATTGATTTCCTCTACCTCCCGTTGTGTTTCTTGCTGGCATATATTTTCTTGATTTAATAAGGGAATTATAATAAATCTCCCTCTATATTAATTATTACTCAAAATAAATATTTTTCATATAGATATTCACAGGCTTTTGCTATAATGAGAATATGAACAAAATACAAAGAAATACCCTTATAGGGCTGCTAATTCTTATAATAATAGGAATAATTGCATATTATTACTCAGTGTCATCGAAGACTGTTGAACAAGTTACAGCAACCACGACTGTGGTGTCCGATATTCCAAATTTTCCGCCAACTGACTCTGTAACTGGAAAACCGGTAACTTCTTCAGAAGAAAGATTTATTACACAATCAAACAATAATACTATCGTTAGAATTAAAAAGGGGGAAAGATTTTTGCTTAAATTAGGAGAAATGAATTGGAATATTTCATTATCAAATCCGAACATAGTAGAGCGTGTGAAAAATATTGCCGTAATGAAAGATGCACAGGGGATTTACGAAGGGAAAACTCTTGGAACAACAGACATACTAGGGGAAGGAAGACCGATATGTAATCAAGGAGAAATGTGCGCTCAATTTATAATTAACTTTAAAGTAACTATTATAGTGGAGTAGGCAGTGCGAAAAAGTCTTTTGGAATTTTAAGCAAGTTGAGATCTTATTTTACGCCAATTTTATGATTGATTATTTGATAAGGAAAAGCAATAGAGCCAAAAGAGCTAGAATTACAATACGACAAAATGGCGAAGTGATAGTTACCGTGCCGCAAAAAATGAAAGAAGATACTGCTGCTGAATTCATAAAGACTCATGAAAATTGGATCAATACTAATTTAGAAAAAATTAAAGAAAGGAAGCCAAAAATAGAACTTCCAAAGGTTCCTGGAAGTAAGCTAAAAGAATATAAAAAAGAATTACTTATACTTATCGAAGACCGGCTTACTTATTACAATAAACAATATGGATTCAAGTGGAATAATATAACAATTAGAAATCAGAAATCACGCTGGGGAAGTTGCTCAAAGCAAGGGAACTTAAATTTTAATTATAAAATAGGACTTTTGGATCCTTTACTTAGGGACTATGTAATAGTGCATGAACTATGTCATTTACATGAACTTAATCACTCAAAGTCTTTTTGGACATTAGTTGAAAGAACTTTCCCAAAATATCTAATAGCCAGAAAAAGCTTGAGAAATATAGCATAATGACGGTGGAAAACTTATATTTGCAGAATTTTATAAAAGTTATAAGCTAAAGTAGGGTGTGCAGGTGAGGCTACTGACTAACCGAATAGAAACGGGGAACACGATGGGAACAATGACCGAACGCGAGCGAGGTGAGGTAGGAGAGAACGAAGAGAGCGGTTTTTCTATGATAACCGCACCAATAAATAGCAAATTAACAAAAAGGAGAATCGATCTTAAGGAGCAGAGCATTGAAGAAATCCAAGGGGTTTTACGGGAAATGGGCATCAAAAACCTGCTGTTTTTCCCCGATGTCTCGTATGACCGGTACATTCGCCGGAATGGAAACATTGCTCTCACCGAGAAATACCACGGGCTGATTAATAGCCTCTGGAAAAAAACACGGCGGAACAGGCGGGCGCTCAGGATTGATCAGATTGCTCTGAAAAACGAGCCTGAAAACGAAGATCAATTCGAAGTGCATTTCGAAGGGGAGACGAGCAGCGTAGTAAGGGGAATGAGCCTTTTCCGGGTGGTACTATATAACGAGCCAAAAGAACTGGTGGTATGGGGAATACATAAAACACTTTTTCCTCAGCCTGCAAGTCAAGGCCCAGCATGCCCGTATCACCATGGTAATCCGCTGGTGGATTACTGGGCAAACAAAAATCAGGAAGCAAAGTGACTCCGTCCGCGGTTCGCCGCGGATTTTTTTATTTACAATTCAAAAATATAATATAAGATTAAAAGACTGTTCAATGGGAGAAATCATGATTAAACTTTCATGGTTTAGAAAGGTTATATTGCGTAGCATGAAAGTAAAGAGAGTCACAGTCCACTTGGAAGGTAAAAATCACAACCAGGTGCGCGAAATATTGAATCAACTGGGATTCTCTGTAAACATCACCAATGTCACTCAGCAGTATTCTTCCGCAAGAAGACTCCATGGCCGCGTCATGAGAGTAGAGTTTCTGGGTCTTGTTGATGGAATAGGTAAACCCAAGAAATATTTAAAGAAAATCCAGAAGAAACTTATTTTTGTTTTATCTGGAGGATCACTTACCACCTTACTTCACGTAAATGATGTCCTTGAACTCACAGAAGGCCAGAGTGAAGATAGGGGAACCCAGTCGGGAGAGTGGGCGATTAAAAGAAATGGTCTCTGATTGCCGCCTTATTACGTGGCGGTTTTTTATTGCTTTTTTATAAATCCTTCAAGAGCTTTAAGAGCCTCGACTGGAACCATGTACACAACTGTATTTGATTGATCAGATGACATGTCATTTATAGACTGAAGAGTTCGAAGGTGAAGCGCTCCAGGAGTGGACGATAGAAGCAGTGCAGCCTTTGATAAATTCTCTGCAGCAGCAAGTTCTCCTTCAGCATTAATAATTACTGCACGCTTTTCTCTTTCAGCTTCAGCTTGCTTTCCGATAGTTCTTTCCATATCTGCAGGAAGACTTACGTCTCGAAGCTCTACATTTTGTACCTTAAGACCCCAATTGCTTGTTTCTACTTCTACTATCTCGCGAATACGATCTGCAATTTTATCCCTGTGAGCAAGGAGTTCATCTAATGTCGCTTCACCAACAATGTTCCTCATGGTTGTTTGTGCGTACTGAGAAATTGCATATTTATAATCTTCTACTTCAAGAATTGCTTTTGATGCATCAGATACTTTGTAATAAATGACTGCATTAACTTTTACAGAAACATTATCACGAGTAATTGCATTCTGATCTGGAACATCCACAGCCTTGGTTCTAATGTCTACCTTTTGAGATGTCTGGAAGACCGGTACGACCAATCTCCAGCCTGGATCCATAAGTCCAGTGTATCTACCAAGCGTAAATTTTATTCCGCGCTCATATTGGTTAATTTGACGAATGCTTGCTAATAACAGAATGGCGATAACTATTAATATAATTATAAGTGGCATGGTGGATAGGGTGATAAGTTAATAATCATAATTGTACCAAATTTATGAATTTATTATTTCAATGTTTAAAATCCTAAATTAGGTATAGAGGGGAGCGGTTTTACTATACGGTCAATGTCGCACAATATATCTTTTACGACTATGCCTCAGAGTAAATTTAGGTTATCGATGTCTTAAAGATCTCCGCCATTTATATACTCATGGTCTAGACTTAGTCTTATAGTGGGCTTACATTGATAATTTAGGATGACCCCTAGTACCTTATACGACTTTCGCAGAAAGTTAATATGTATTGATTGAACATTTTAATTAAGAAGATCCACACTAATTAATTTAGGGAAATTTAGAAGGGGAGTTCTCCCCTATTTAATATCATAATTAATATCACAAAACCTACTTCATATTAAGCATGTAGTAAACAGCAATCAAAAGTCCTGCGAGGAATCCCACGAACAGCAGTATGATAAATGCAGGTATGGTAAATATAAGCATAATTATTCTCTAGATTTAACAACTGCGTCTACCCGGTAAATCACATAAATACCAATACTCAATCCAAGTATGAAAGATACCAGGAATGCTACAACTGTGGTGGCGATAGTAAGTGTAATCATGGATGGCTCAGATAAATATAAGTATGCATCATCTAAAATCTAATGTCTAATGTCTAATGTCTGTAATCTATTTATAAGAAGCTTAGTGGATTAAGGTAGGCAGCTGGAGGAGCGATCGGCATTATTAAGTCTGTACCGCAAACCTTACTTTTATATTCTCCAGGACCTGTTATATGAACAGCGTCTGATGCATATACAGTAAAATGGACATGGGGACCAGTACTATACCCAGTATTTCCTGAAAGACCGATCTTCTGTTTTGCAGTTAACTGCTGTCCTGCCGTAACTTGTATAACAGATAAGTGGGCATACAAAGTTGATAGGCCGTTATTATGCTTAATCAAAACCCATTTTCCATATGAAACTCCGCTACATGCAGCATCAGTATTTCCGGTTCCAACTACTACTCCAGATGCAGCAGCTAGAACTGGTGTACCAACTGGTATTCCTAAGTCTATACCGTTATGTCCAGAACCGTTATACACCTGAGGATTTTTACTTGCAAATGGAGTATTGCCGAAATATTGAGTGATGATTACTTTATCTAATGGATATTGCAAAACCCCTTTTCCAATTTTCGGAATTTTAGTAGCATCAACTATTGTTTTAAGTTGTGATTCTACCCCAATCATTTCTGCCTCCAACTCCCCTTTTTTCTTTTGTCTATCAGCTAACAACTTTTGATATTCAGACTCTTTACTTTTAGTTTGAACCAATAAGTTACTTTTGTCTTTAGCGTTTTGGTCTACAAGCGCTTTCTTATCATTTAATTGGCTGTTTAATTCTTCTAAAGCCTGTTTATTATCTTCAAATGTTTTCTTCTGGTCAGCGAGAACATTCTTAGTATTAGATAATTCTTCAACTTTTTGATTTATCGCCCGTGATAAGTCGCTTTGTCTCTGCACTAATTCAATAGCGTCAGAAAATTTTGCGCCTTTCCCTAATGCGAGAACAAGGGGTGGAGCAGACTGGTCTTCTTGAACTAAATTTCTAAAGGTTAAGGCAAGATCTGATTTCTTTTTATCAAGCACAGTTTCGGTCACGACTATCTTTCCTTGGGTTTCATTAATTGCACTTTCTGCTTGAGAAATGCTTAATTTAGTTTTATCAATTTCTTTAGAAAGAAGACCTCGTCTAAGCTCAAGGTCTGCAAGGGCAACTTTCAGTGTCTTAGCATCACCTTGAGTTTTATTTATCTGATTGTTATATGATTCAATCTCTTTATCGAGCGCTTTGATCTTTGCCGATAATGAATCTAAATTAGATTGTAATTCTGCAGCACTTTGCGCAGATAAAAATATAGGCGTTAATATAAAGAATATTCCCATTAATGCCGAAAATAGTTTTGATGTATTCTTTGTGTCGCGCATAATTATGTAAGTTTTTCCAAGACTTTTTCTATTCTTTTTATTGACTCTTCTTTGCCTAAAATATACACAAGAGTAAACGGGTCGATTGACTTTTCTTGACCTGATAATGAATATCTAAGCGGCCAAAGAACCGAACCTTTTCCTTGCACTTCTGCATAAGGCATAATAAGTTTATTTACATTTTCCACAGAAGAAAGATCGCCACTTTCTATTAACCTTTTTACTTCCTCAAGATGTATGGCTGCCTGATCTTTGGTTTCATCTTTCCAAATAATCTTTTCTATATCTACTTCTGGAGAATCAATAAAAAATCTAAATTCTGTACTTTCAATATGATCAATCTGAGAATATACAGAAATTCTATCGATAATCGATGGCAGGAGCCTTTTAAGTAAGTCTTCGGGGTAATCAGGTAAGTGCTTTTTTACTTCATTTAATTTAACTTCATCTGATTGTCTTTTTAAATGCTCTTTATTTAACCAAAGAAGCTTTTCTTCATCTAACATTGCACCGCTTTTATGGATGCGTGAAATATCAAAACTTTCTATTATTTCTAGAGGAGTCATTACATCTCTTTCGTCCCCAGGATTCCAGCCTAAAAATGCGAGGAAATTTACCATGGCATCCGCCAAGAAGCCATCATTGCGATATTCTAATATGTCTTTAGCCCCATCTCTTTTCCCCAACTTCTTTGTCCCCTCTTTTCCAAGTATCGGAGGAAGAGTAACTAATACAGGAGGAATAATTTCTAACGCTTCATACAAAGATAAGAACTTAGGGGTCGAGGCGATAAATTCATCGGCCCTCATTATATGAGTTACACCCATTTCAAGATCATCTATTATGTGAGCAAAGTTATAAGTTGGGTATCCATCGCTTTTAATTAAAATGAAATCGTCCAGCGCCTCAGGCCCCGCAGATAACTCACCCCGCACTTCGTCCATCCAGGTATAAGATTTTACAACAGGCACTTTAAATCGAAGAGGCTGAGTGCCATTCCAAACCCCAAACTTTTCTGGTCGATGATCTCTAAATAAAAAAACTTTTTTCTCATCTTCTGCGTTTTTCCTAAAGCTTTCTATTTCTTCTTTCGTATATGGATCAGGATAGGCCAAACCTTTTTCAATTAAAATATTTGCATATTTTTTATAACTCTCTAATCTTTCAGATTGCAAATACGGAGCATGAGAGCCTCCAATATCTGGACCCTGATCCCATTCAATTCCTAACCACTTTAGTGACTCCATTATATGTGCAATTGAGCCTTCAACCTCTCGGGCCTTGTCCGTATCTTCTATTCTTAATATAAAGGTACCATCATTTTTCTTAGCCCAGGCCCACGCATATAAAGCCGTACGAACTCCGCCCACATGCATAAATCCTGTGGGACTTGGCGCAAATCTTGTAACTACTTTTTTATTAGTATCTGACATAACTTTATTCGTGGCTTAAACCAATTCTAATTAATTCGCGAGCAATTATCGTAGCTGCATGGCGAGATGACTCAAACTGCTTGCCGGCTATTGCCATCTTTACATAATTTTCTTTCTCCATTATTTTCGATATTAATGTAAGCAAAATAGATGCTCCTATATTATTTTCTTCTAAAACTTCTGCAATTCCTCGTCCTGCCATAGCATAAGCATTACTTCTTTGATCTCTGCTTATTGTTTCCGGTATGGGTATGACTATCATAGGAAGCTGCCAAAGCGCCATTTCAAACATTTGAGATCCTGCACGAGTAATAACCATATCTACCTTTGAATAAAAAACTGAAAAGTCTAAAAAGCCATCAATAAAATATCTATCCTGGAACGGATGGCCTTTTAGTATAGACTCGGTAACTTTCTTCATGTCATCCACATTTAATGTGCCAACTTGGTGGACAATATCATATTTATTGAGAAGCTCAGGAAGTACATTTAAAATTGCTTCATTAATAGCTTTGCTTCCTTGGGAGGCTCCCGTTATAAGGATGGTTGGACGCTCTCTGGTCTCAAACTTTCTTTCATAGTTTTCTGGAGGAAGGAGTTCGTCGCGTATAGGCTGCCCGGTAAGCGCTATGACTTCTTTCGGGTAAAATGATGAAGCCTCTCCATAAGAAAGTGCAACCCGCATTGCAAACTTACCTGCCCACTTTGTTGTTCTTCCTGGCACCGTATCGCTTTCGTGAACTACTACCGGTATTGAAAGGAATCTCGCAGCGAAAAGCACTGGGAAACTTGCATACCCACCTTTAGCAAATACCACGTCAGGATAAAGAGAATATAATTTAAAAACGGCGCTTATACATCCCCAAAAGGTTTTAAATATACCTGAAATATTCGCAAAAGATGGATAGACCGTTAACTTTCCCGCAGCGATACCAATAAACTTTATCTGATTCTGGTAAAGTGCTTTTTCATCATATGGCTTATCTGATATAAAAAATATCTCCGGTTGTACGATCTTTTGCACAAAGGCTTCTTTTCTTATTCTATTGGCCACTGCTATTAACGGGTAAAAATGCCCTCCGCCAGCTCCTGTGATAATTATTTTCATACTAGGTTTTGTGAGTTTTTTGAAATATTTAAGAGCACTCCGATCTCAAACAAGATTACCATGAGCGCAGTTCCTCCGTGAGAAACTAGCGGGAGAGGCACGCCAGTTAAAGGCATAATCCCAAGCATTGAACTTATATTTAAACTAGCTTGGACTAAAATGATAACCGTAATTCCTATAGCGAGTAATCGTCCAAATTGATCACTCGAGGTCATCGATATAATATAGCCCCGCCATCCTAATATACCATATAAGACAATTAGGATTATGACCCCGAAAAAACCAATTTCTTCTCCTAAGACGGCAAATACAGAATCTCCGATTGGTTCTGGGAGATAATTAAATTTCTGCACGCTTTGGCCCAATCCCCTGCCCGTTAAGCCCCCAGAACCAAGAGCTATGAGTGATTGGTTTAATTGCCAAGAAGAGCCCCTAGGATCGTGAGTATTATTTACGAATGTTTTAATTCTCTCAAGCATGTATGGACGTACGGCGATCAAAACAGCAATACCCACAAAGCCACATAAAACTAAAATATAAATATGCTTCATTCGGGCCCCTCCTACGAAATAAGCCGCGAATGCTGACATGATAGTTACCGTCCAAGTGCCAAAGTCAGGCTGCATTAAAAGAATAATGGATACTACGCCTAGAGCTCCTAAAAAAGGCAGAAGCCCAAATTTCCAATCCCGAAAGTTATTTCTATACCTAGAACACCAAAATGCCACAGCTACTACAAATGAGAACTTTAGCAGTTCGCTAGGCTGGAATGAAATAAATCCAATATCGATCCATCTATGTGCGCCTCCGTGATACTGAGATAGCGCCGGAATAAATACTAATGTAGTTAATACTAATGCTCCAAAAAATAAAATATAAGCGTACTTTCTATAGAAATTATATGGAATCAGACTTCCAACATAAAGCATTATAGACCCGCCGATAAGAGCGTAAATAAGCTGAGTTTTTATAACTGAATAAAATTTCGCCTCATTAACTGATAAAACGCCCAGAGCGGCAGAAGAAAAAATTACTAACCCTCCAATAAGGAGGACGACAGTAATAGTTAAAAGTGTTTTATCTACGCGTTCAAACATATTAACTAATAAGAGCCACTACCACACCCAACATGGCGCACATATACGAAATGATCCAGTATCTCATAGTTACCTGAGCCTTTGCCCATCCCTTTGCCTCAAAGTGATGGTGAAGCGGCGCAACAATAAATAATTTCCGTTTAAATATTTTTTTCCATAAGAGCTGTAAAATCACTGACCCAGTCGTTATCACAAGAGGCAGGGCGATAATAGGGAGATACATAACTGAGTCTGTTAAAAATGCAATCACAGATAAAGATAAAGTAAGCGCCATAATGCCAGTTTCTGCCATCATGTACGTAGCCGGAGGAACATTAAACCATAGGAAGGCGAAGATGGCTCCCACAATTACAAAACAAAGTGCGGCGATGTCGATTTGCTGCTGATAATATGCGATAAAACCATAAGCAGTAAATATTGCAGAAAATATACCACCCGATAACCCGTCTACTCCATCTATAACGCTTGTAGAAAATAGAGCGACCGTAACAAGCGTAAAGAAAAGTATAAATAATAACCCACCCACGACTACCCCTCCATGAAATGGTATGTAAACCGCAGAAACATCCAACTTGTAATAAAACCATGCCCCCATGCCTAATCCTAATAGTGAAACCGCAACGAGCCGCACTGGAAAGGAAAGCCCTCCTCCAACATATGAATTTAAACTTCCACCAAATGCTTCGGCCACAAGTAAATCATCAACACCTCCTACAATGGCTCCTACCAGCATCGCAATCAGCGGCAGCCATGTTTGATTTCTGGATATAAATTCTATTTTTTCTGTAATGGAAGATGGGAATATCCAGGAAATAAGCAGAAAGATCGCTGTAGTTGCAAATACCGAAAACCAAATAACAATGCCTCCCATTCTTAAAAGTTTTCTTTCCTCATCATTATGAAGTGTCGCTGTGATAGATATTAAAGATCCATCAATGCTTTTACCCACATTCTTCTTCTTCCATATTTTATGCTTTCTTAGAAATGAAATAAGCGGCGGCGAGAATAAAATACCTATGATAAACGACAGCACTGCAGG
This sequence comes from Candidatus Nomurabacteria bacterium, assembly GCA_028286645.1. Classification (GTDB taxonomy): domain Bacteria; phylum Patescibacteriota; class Minisyncoccia; order Phycocordibacterales; family UBA5272; genus UBA11704. The sequence continues at coordinate 156,964 of JAQBRF010000004.1, read as the reverse complement.
CATAAGAACCTTAAAAATCGTAAGAGAGATCATATTTTATAATTGTAACATGTAAAATACTTGAGCATATTTACTTACTGTTTATACTCTGGAGGAGCGCCCGATAGAGGGCGTCCACGTCAGCAAATCTGCCTGATATAGTAGAACCAAGCACGACGATTACCACAGGATGGCCTATCACAGGATCAACGACTACCCCTAAATTCCCTCCCGCTACGTCTGTAAAGCCCGTTTTTGAAGCTTCTGCGTTGATTTGGCCAATCTCTTGGTTAGTATTTGGAATACCGGAAATTTTGCCATTTCCGGCCATTACCGTTACTCGAGGCTTAGTGGTTGCGTCCAATATGGCAGGCAAAGTTTTACGCGCTACGGCAAACAGTTTAGCCATATCTAAAGCAGACCCAGATCCCCCTATTTGTCCATTCAAATCAAGTCCAGCCGGCTGAGTAAATTTTAAATTAAGTCCGAGTGACTTTGATTTTGAATTCATTTCATTCACAAATTGACCTCTCCCTCCTAGATTATCAGCTATAGCCTGGGCCCCATCATTTGATGAAAAGACGAGAGTATATTTAAGAAGCTCGCCAAGCTTCCATATTTGATTTTCTTCCAATCCTAAATCATACCCGTCATCAACGCTCGACGGATCTATTGTAATTAAGGTAGAAGTATTTGCATACGTTAAAGCGGTAATCGCTGTCATAATTTTCGTAAGGCTTGCAAGAGGTAAAACTTCATCTTTATTTTTTGAAGCTATCACTTTATTATCTACTACATCATACACAACATATGCTTTTGCTATTACATTTATATTTTTAAAACTCTCAGATAAAAACAGAACTGAATTTTCTTTTTTTGAAATCTCGGGTGAAATAATTCCAGTACTTTTGATTTCAACAGGTGTAGTAATCCTTGAGAGAGTTAAGAGCAGGATTACTGCGAATAAATATACAAAAGAAAGTTCAATATAGTCATGTCTTGAGTGGTTAATCATACTTTACATGCTTCTAGACTCTAGCTTTTCTTTTAATTCTTTATTTATGCGGACATATTCTGGAAGATCTTCTACTTTTATTACACCCAAATGTTTTAAAGCTTCTCCAGTTAATCCGCACTTCTCTCCCTCTCGTGCTATTAAACCTCTTACCGTAAGAGTCCGTATTGATTGAGATGACTGAACTCCGCGAATATAAGAAATCTCTTCTCTGGTGGGAGAGCTCAGATAAGCAACGAGAGTAAGCACCTGGAGAGCCGCCGGAGTTAACTCCCCTTTTAACTCTTCTTTCCAAAACCCCTCCACTAAAGCCGCCTGATTTGATTGCGTTACAATGGAAAGCCCGTCGCGGCTATTTAAAAGGGAAAGTCCTATTTCCTCTAGCGCACGAGAAACATCTTCTATATTCTTTTCCACTTCCTTCACTTCTACGTTTAAAATCTTAGCAATTGTATTTATAGAAATTGGATCTCCTGAAAGGAAGAGAATGGTAACAAGTTTCTGCAACATGTGCTTAGTTTAACATGGAGAATCATGCGTTTTGATGAATTATCTGTATATCTCCTCCGTTTGTATTTTGCTCAGCCTGGATTTCTCCGCTTCGGAGCAATTCTAACAATGCAATAAAATGAACTATTAAAAGCTTCTTTCTTTCTTCAATTGTTTTCGCTCCATCTGTCAGCTTTTCAAGAGTTACTGCTTTCATTTCTCGCACGCGGTTTAACATTGACTCTATTACATTTTCTAACCGTAGTGCCTGCTCTACCGCAACTTTAACCAATGCCTTTGGTGTAATGAAAGACATTAAGGTTAAGTTTGCAATTGAATGAAGAAGATTTTGGTTTAAACGCATATCTGGGACGAATACAGATCCACCTTTGTAAGCAATTCTATCTCGAGAGTGAAGCGGGGTTTTCATGTAAGTAGATCGAATTAACCCGCCAGCCTCTTGTAAGATGGCGTACAGCTCCAACTTTCTTTCAAGATCATGAACCTGCTTTTCTTCCTCTTCCGTATATACCACTCCGGGTAAAAGCGATTTTGCTTTCATCAGCATAAGCGTTGAAGCCACAACTATAAACTGTGAAATATCTACTAGATTTTTCTGATCCAATGTCTTTATATAAGAAATATAATCATCAGCAATTGTTACAAGAGAAATTTCAGTGATTGATAATTTCTTTTGCTCTAATAGCTCAAGTAACTTAGTATACGGTCCTTCAAACCGATCAAGTTTAACAGTAAATTCCATAAGGATAGTATATAGGGAGTCTAGAATGCATACCAGTGAAACTGCTTGACTACAAAGAATAATTTAAATACTCTAAAAATATACAGTTTTTTGGAGCTTTAGAAATGGCAGAAAAAAAGATTAACCCTAGACTAATATCGGGAGATCGTCTTCGGGAAGAAATAATCAAACTCATTAAAGGCGCTGAGACCAAGGACGAAGCGATGAGAAGAGTAGCCGCCCATTTCAACCCCCAGCTTTATCTCTTGCAGATATTCGAGTACCCAGAACACGAGTTTCTGATAAATGTAAGAGTCCGGGTGATTGAAGGGTTCCAGCAATTCAAATGTAGTAGATAGGCCCGCATGTTACACGCGGGTTTTTTATTTTAGTACGCTCCAGATAATAATCAAATTGTATATATTTGACAATATAGCAAGTACATTGTATCCTACACACGAACACCCTCTGGACACCGATAGGAGAACACCGATGAAAATCCATGGCGACATAGTATTGGCAACCCAGGCAGACCTGATGCCGACAGAATCGGACGCCCTTCCGACTCACATCACCTGGGAGTGCCTTTCGGTAGGGGTCCGAATCGCCGCCCTAGCTCGGCATGGCTGGGCACAAGTAACTACTGGTGGACGAACGAATGCGGTTTACAAGCCGCGGCACTTCGAGCGGTTAAGTTTTACCGAGATAGATGGCATGATCCGGAACGTCGTCAAATATGCCCGAACCCCCGAAGAGGCTGACCAACTCGTGGGAGACTGCTTCATTGAAGAGGTCTTTCCGAAGAACCTCATATGGGGCTGTGAAGAGCAGGGTGAAGGCTTCTCGACGCTTCTCATGCTTGATTACGAACGGGAGCCGTACATTACGGTGGTGGTCAACAGGATCAAGCGATCGTACTAAAATTCCCAGAGGCGCTGTTTTATAGCGCCTCTGGGAATTCTTCATTTCTAAATTTTTAAGTACACTCCGAAGCTCAGGACCAAGTCCCTAATTAATTTTAAATATATGTACTCCCAAACTAAACTTCGCGTGCTCTAGAAACTTTTATTTTCCTACGTTTTATATTCTATCCTTCTTTATTAATCTGACATCTAAAATCTAACGTCTATTATCTAGTTATTTAAGTACACTCCAGAGCTTCGGATCAAATCCTCCATCGATTTTAAATATTGCGATTCCGCCTAATCCATAAAGCTTTGCTATTTTAATTTTATCCGCAATGGCTTGCGCGTCTGAATACCAAATTAAGTATTGCTTTATTCCTCCTAAATCTTCGCCATTAACCCCAGTAGAAGTAGCATATGTAAAGCTTAATTCTCCGGCACTATTTCTGATAGGAGTTACTCCAATAGACTTGGCTAATTCATCTGCATAATTCCAGTTCATAGACCCTATTCTTGAATATTTCGCACGATTAGTGGCTGTAGCGGGAGTTATTTCATATTTATATCCATATGTCGGAACTCCCATGATGATTTTTTTGGCAGGAATATCCCAGAGAGCAAGAGTCGCCACTTTCTTTATCCATTCAATGTCAGCTACGGGCATATACAAATTTCCTTGCGCACTGTTTGCGTTCACCAATACCTGGTCATCATTCATCTGGTCATACATCATTATACGAACCTGATCACATGCAGCCCCTATCGCTTTGTAATCATTTGAATATTCGATTTTCTGCAATACTTCTGGTGAAGTAGTTGCGAATTTACTTTCTGGAGGAGTTCTTGCTTCTATAGTACAAATAAGCTGCTTGTTTTTCTTATGTAGCTCCGTTCCCAACTTAGTAAGAAAATCTGAAAAGTAATCTCTCGTTTCGGCAGTCTTTGCTTCGTAGTCAATATCAATACCGTCAAAATTATTCATTGTTACTGTTTCCATAATATCCTGTATGTGGGCATTCCTGCTTTCGCGTTGTGCTAAAAGAAGGTATAAATTATTTTTCTCTGTATCATTATGAGGATAAGCTAATATTGTAGGATAAACTTTTACTCCCTTTTTCTTGGCTTGAGCTATAAGGCTTACCCAAGGCTCTTCATTTATAACTCCCGCGTCATCAATTATGTTTGAGCCATCTAGTTTAAGTTCATAGTTAAATGGACTTATTTGAGTAAGCTTATCGAGGTTCGCTGTGGCATTTGCCGCACCTTCAGTTTTTCTCCAATACGGAATCCAAGCTTCGTAATCAAATTTCGTAGCGACGGTTGTAGTTTTCTTCACAGGAGTTTTAACTACGGTTTTAGTAGTCTTGGCCGGAGCCTTAACGGGTGTTTTAGTGGTAGTTGCCGCTAATGTAAGACCTCCTACGCCTAATAAAATTATAAAAATGCCCAAAAAAGTATATTTCTTCATATATTAAGTATAACAATATTCTAGACGAATTGTGACAGCAAAAGGTTACTTATTATGCAAAATAAAAACGGGGTATCGCTACCCCGTCTCGCGCGACCACTGCGCTTGTTAACGCCTAGGCGGAGCCCCGGCTTCGTGCTTGATGCGGGCAGCTTCTTTCGCGGCGGCTTTTGCGACTTCGGCAGCATTTCGCTGGCCGATCTGCTCAGCACTTGCATTCTTTTCAGCAAGCCTGGCACGCCTAAGAGCGTTTGCAGCGTTACCTTCGGCTTTCTCGCGAGCCATGCTTTCACGCCCCGCATGAGCTTCCGCTTCCTGTCTCAGGAGAGTCAGATTGTGGAGATCGATACGGAGCTCCTGTTCCCTGAGTTGAAGCTTGCCATTTTCTCGCGAAAGCTGATCGCGCTGCTTGATCACAGTTGAGAGATCGTTTTTACCCCAGATGTAACCACCGTTACCGACGATACCGCAGAGGAGAAGGGCGAGAGCGAATATCACCGCCTTCCTGTTGTTGCGCCAGAAGCGAGCCAAGCGACCTTCGGACGAAGTGGCCATGATTTTTAGTCTCCCTATAAAGTGACGAAACAAAAGTTCCGTCTATTTTTTATTATATCACAATTATATATAAAGTCAACTTACTTGTTTATAGAAATTTTTAGTTCCTTCAGAGTTTTTTCTGGAGCTGGAGACGGCGATTCCATAAGTAGGTCTTTCCCTTCGCCTGTCTTAGGAAATGCAATTACTTCACGGATATTTGGCTCATTTAAAAGAATCATTAGAAGCCTGTCTAACCCCCAAGCAATACCACCGTGCGGAGGACATCCAGACTTTAAAGCCTTTAACATGTGTCCGAAGTTTCCATCAATCCTTTCGTCACTATATCCCATGATTTCAAAAACTTTTCTTAAGGCGTCTGCATTATGTTCGCGGATAGACCCTCCTCCAATCTCAAATCCGTTTAATGTAATATCATACTGTTCAGCAATAATTTCTCCAACATTCTCTTTCTTTAATAAATCCTCTTTATATTTATCCTGGGCTTTAGAAAATGGATTATGAGTAAACGTCCATTCGCCAGTACCATCTAAATTTTCTTCCCCTGTTTTTTCAAAGAAAGGAAAATCTACTATCCAAGCAAATGAAAGTAGGTTAGGATCATTTTTATCTTCTCTTAAGTCCGGCCTGTCATTCCCATACTTTTCCATTGATTCTTTATATGTAATAACTGGGAATGGGACTGTTTGAATTCTTTTTTCTGGAAAGAGCGAACTTATGAGCGCAATTAATAAACTTTCATTTAAACTTCTTACTTCTTCTTTCGTAGCGAAACTCATTTCGATATCAAGCTGAGTAAATTCTGGCTGGCGATCCCCTCTTGTATCCTCATCTCTCATGCATCTTGCTATCTGGAAATACTTTTCAAGACCTCCTACCATAAGCAATTGTTTGTACTGCTGCGGAGATTGGGGAAGAGCGTAAAAGCTTCCAGGATAAATTCTCGATGGAACCAAATAACTCCTAGCTCCTTCTGGAGTCGGGTTTGTTAATAATGGTGTTTCTACTTCTGTAAAACTTTCTTTATCTAAATAATCTCGGATATATTTAATTACCCTATGGCGAGTACGCATATTTCTTTGTATGCGAGCGCGCCTCTGATCTAAATATTTATATTCCATGCGCACGGTCTCTCCCACTTCTAATCCATCCGTAGAAATATCAAAGGCAGGAGTTTCTGCTTCGTTTAAAACCTGTATGGAAAGAATTTCCAATTCTACATCTCCATTTACTACATCTGCCTTTATATTTTTCTCGGGACGCTCATTAACTTGAGCGGTTACTTCCACTACCCATTCGGTACGAAGCTTCTGGGCGACATCAAGCGCTTCTGTATGATTTGGAAGAACAACTCCTTGGATTTTCCCTGTGTAATCCCTAAGATCTAAAAAGACCATTTTCCCCTGGTCTCTTCTTACATCAATCCATCCTTGTACAAGAACTTCACTTCCAACAAGTGGAGAAATATTTTTTATCAGAGTTCTTTGCATAGTTTTTCTATTATAACAAATATATGAATTATATGAAGATAACTTGACTTACGTGATTAAAAGTTGTAGTTTATATTTAAGTCATTATAAACCTGATCAGGGAGACAGCAATGAATGAGGCAGGAACTATACCTGCAGTTCTCGTAGTGGAATACGGAAGTCCCACATTCCGAATTAGCATCGTTCGACGTTTAATGGGCGAGCTTGAGAAGCGAGAGATCCAAGCCGAAGTACTCGCAAGAGAATCTTACGTCGGTGCGATTGAAGTCGTGGACACCAGGAAGGTGATTACGATTTCCACCAGCCTCGAGATTCCTTATGACGAACGCAGCAAGGACATCTCTCCGGCCGTGGGTAGCCTCGAGCATAAGTTCTACGAGGAAGATGAAGCAAGAGGTATTGGGCTCGTCAAGAGAATCCAACCGCTCCGGCTGCCAACGATCATCTTTACACATCACCCACCCGAACTCATCCGGACAATGCTCAAAGACTTTCCTAAAGATCGGATCATCAAAAAATCCACTTTAGCGGAAAATACCAACGCGTGGATTGCGGCAATGCTTGAGGCAATCACCTGCGGTATGTGCAAGGTTTAAAAGCACATATAAAGACCCTTTATGGCGCCTACGGGCGTTTTCTTTTTATAAATCTAATCCCACTTGTTTCCTTACCTCTTTCATTCTCTTCTGCGCTTCGGTTTTTGCAATTCTTCCTCCTTTATTTAAAATTTTATAAATTTTATTTGGATTTTTAACAAGCCTCATATAAATATCAATTTTTCCTTTTCTCCATTTGAAAATAGTTTCTAGCAAATCCTCCTTTGCTTGCTTATACGAATATCCTCCATTTTCAAATTTCGCTCGCAAAAGTAAATCCTCTTCTGTGCTCAAAAAGTGTTTGTGAATATTATAAATATTATTTTCATCGGGATTTTTCTTTTCCTCAGGAGAAGAACTATCAGTAACGATAGACATCACGGTTTTTTTTAACTCTTCTTCTGGGCAGAATAACTCTATGTGATTGCCATAGCTTTTTGACATCTTTTTCCCATCAATTCCTGGAATAGTTGCGACACGCTCAACGATAAGCTCCTTAGGCATTTTAAAGTATTCGCGGTTATCCTTTATAAAAGCTCTGTTATAAAAACCAGCAATATCGCGAGCATATTCAACGTGCTGCTTCTGATCCGCGCCCACTGGTACGATGTCTGCCCCATACATTAATATATCTGCAGCCATTAGGACTGGATAATCAAAGAGTCCAGCATTTACTTCTTTCCCTTTTGCCTCATGATCTTTATAAGCATGAGCTCGCATCAGATATGGGACTGTAACTATATTATTAAATATCCAACAAAGCTCGGTATGCTCTGGCACATCTGACTGTTTAAATAAAATCGCTTTATTGATATCCAATCCACAAGCAATATACCCCGCCACCATTTCCACAGTCTGTTTACTTAATTCTTCCTTATTTTTTACTGTGGTAAGTGCGTGGTAATCGGCAATAAATACAAAACTTCTATAGTCTCCACTATTGGAAAAAGCAATATTTTGCTTCATGGCACCAAAATAATTACCCACATGAGGACGTCCGGTTGGCTTTATTCCTGAGACAAGAACTTTCCTGGTATCTGGTTTTGAGAAGAATGAGAACATAAAATTAATTTTAACACAGTAATTAATAATTGATAATTAGTTGAATACTTAAACTTGACAAACTGATACACATATCCTAGAGTAAAAATAACCCTTTCCTCTGTTTTTCACGGCTGCCTATGGAGATTAACCATGAATAACCAAGTGAAGCTGTTCCTTCGTATCGCAATGGTGTCTACCTTGATTTACATCATGTACATCTTTGCGATAAAAGACTTTCACCCCCTAACTCCGATCAACCTCGTCGGATGTGCGGCGGGAATAATCCTCTTCGAGCTTCTGCATCTCCCTCGCAATAAGTGGGTGAGCATAGTGATGAAGGGCTACCAAATTGGAGCCCTTGCCATCATCCTCTCCATGGTGACCCTGGTGCTTCCTCTATTCATAGATAGCTGCGTCCTCGGTCTCATGCAGTGGAAAGATCTCGACACAGCATTCGGAGTGGCACTAATCGTCAGCTTCGTGGTGGTGTCAATAACAGGCGGAACCGTAGCGGTTCGTTGCAGGTAACCAGAACCGGGCAGTCGTAAGGCTGACCCGGTTGCTTCATTTTAAAATCTAAACTAAATTTAGTTCTGCACAAATTCTAAGCTATAAAATTATTCGAGATACGCGAAGAAACAAATTTTTGGAAAGAAACGTACAAATCGTACGTTGAGTGATGAAAAAGCAGTTTCGACAAAGTAGATTGGATGATTTTAAGGCTTAGAGACCTTCTTGCTGTAATCCTTCGATATAAGACATCGCCTTCTTCGACAACTTCTTCGGCATAGCGATCGTTAGTTTTACAAGCACATCTCCTCTTTTATTCTTTTCGTGAACATGAGGAACCCCGCGTCCGCGCACCCGCAATATCTCACCTGATTGAACTCCAGCCGGCACTTCAATATCAATCTTTCCATCTAACCCCTCCACAGAATGCTTTACCCCCAGAAGCGCATCGGTTAATTTGATCTCATGAGTTGTAACTAAATCATTTCCTTCTCTTTTCCATATCTTATGAGATTGAACATTTATCTTTACATATAAGTCTCCTGGAGTTCCTCCAGGCACCGCTTCCCCCATTTGAGACATGCGTATCATTTCGCCGTTTGAAATTCCGGCAGGTACAGTTATGTTTATTTCTTCGCGAGCGTTCACCACGCCATTTCCGCGGCACTCATTACATTTTTCTTCTGGAACCTGACCACTGCCATGACATACTTCACAGGTTCTCACTGTCTGAAAATTACCCATTATTGTTTTCTTCACATCATGAACCTTCCCTTGGCCATTACATATAGTACAGGTTATCTTTTTGCTTCCAGGTTTCGCGCCTGTTCCTGTACAAACCTTGCATGTGCTTACTTTAGATATGAGAACATTTCTTTCTGTTCCAAATATGGCTTCGGTAAATGTAACATCAATTTCTAACGAAATATCACGGCCTCTTTTCTGTCTCTGCGCACCAAAACCTCCGCCGAACATATCGCCGAAAATATCCCCAAGATCTCCGAAATCAAATTCCATATTTCCAAAGTCAGAAGCATTAAATCCGCCAAAGCCACCAAACCCTCCTCCCCCTTGTGGACCCGCGCCATTAAATGTCTGGCCGTATGTATCATATTCTTTTCTTTTCTTTTCGTCCGAAAGAATCTGGTAGGCCTCGTTTATTTCTTTGAATTTAGCTTCGTCACCTCCTTTTTTATCTGGATGGTACTTTGAAGCAAGCTTATAAAAAGCTTTTTTTATGTCCTCTTTCGAAGCGCTTTTATCTATCCCCAAAACATCGTAATAATTTTTCGTAGCCATAGTTTATATTGAAGTTATACCATATTTTATCGGTTAAAACAAAATCATTATTTTCATTTTGACATCCCCCTTTTCTTTATATAGGATAGGTTTTGAAGATCAGGATTTTCCTGATTAAAAGAAATAGGACAAATATGCATTCGCGACTGTTGCCTTTCACCAAGCTTTCCCTCCCTGAGCCATTTCCCGAATGTCTCGCACGTATCCCTGAGCCATTTCCGGTGCTCCAGCTTAAAGAGCCGAATGGGTCTTTCCAGACTGACGCCGGCTATTTCGGAGTCATCCGGAGCATGGACAGCAAATTTCCCGCAACTTCGGGGGCGCTTATTGAAAAGCTGTGGGAAGAGATGTTTGAGCCCGTTGCGTGTCTTGAGGTACAACTTCGCACTGCCATCCGGGAACTCTGGTCTACAGGGAATTGCGGTCCTAACGGATTCGTAGCTGGGCGAAGTAACAGCATGCGGAGGCCTCTGGGATGGATTGAATATTCGTTTTATCCAGCGCTCAATAAATTGACTCTCGTCAATTGCCCAGAGCTGCCGGCCATCATCCCTATTGGCCATGACGTGATCTACGGCCTGTACATGCATGTTCCATTCTGAATAAGACCAGAAAGTGGCCGGAAACTCCGGCCACTTTTTTATGCCTTAGTTTCTCCTTCTTTTTTATCTTCTGGAATATCGGTAGGGCTTTCTGGTGCGGGATTTGGAGCAGCATTATCCCCCGCAGTCTTCATTGCTTCTCCTATCTTCATCAACTTTTGTGAAAGATCTTCCGTGGATTTTTTAAGCACTTCAGTATCTCCACCATTTTGAGCTTTCTTTACTTCTTCAATTGCATCTGTTATTTCTTTTTTAATGTCATCGCCTATTTTCCCTTCTGCATCTTTAAGAGCTTTCTCTGCAGTGTGAACGAGAACGTCGGCCATATTCTTTGATTCAACGAATTCTTTTTTCTTCTTATCTTCATCCGCATGAACTTCAGCATCTGCCTGCATCTTCTTTATCTCATCATCCGTAAGCCCAGACGATGCTTCAATCTTAATTGACTGAACTTTTCCAGAAGTTTTATCTTTTGCAGTTACATTTAACACACCGTTTGCGTCGATATCAAACGTTACTTCTACTTGTGGCATGCCTCGTGGAGCTGGAGGAATGCCGTCTAAGATAAACCTGCCTAGAGATTTATTATCTGCCGCCATTGGACGCTCTCCTTGGGTGATGTGAATTTCTACAGAAGTTTGGTTATCAGCAGCAGTAGAAAATACTTGTGAAGCATTAGTTGGAATGGTTGTATTTTTCTTTACTATCGGCGTAGCTACTCCCCCCATAGTTTCGATAGAAAGAGTAAGCGGAGTCACATCAAGTAAAGTAATATCTTTCCCAATATCTCCTTGTAATACCCCAGCTTGAACTGCAGCGCCAAGCGCCACCACTTCATCTGGATTAATGGAACGATTTGGTTCTTTACCAAACAGCGCCTTTACCGCTTCTATAACCATAGGCATACGTGTTTGTCCTCCCACCATGATGATTTCATGGATATCTTCTTTTTTAAATGGTGAATTATCTAGTGCGCGTTTGGTGATCTCAATCGATCTATCGATAAAAGGCTTGGCTATTTCTTCTAACTTGGCACGCGTTACTTTCATAAGCAAATGCTTGGGACCATCAGCCCCTGAAGTGATGAATGGAATATTTATTTCGGTTTCTGCCTGGGTTGAAAGTTCATGCTTTGCTTTTTCTGCCGCTTCATCTAATCTCTGAAGTGCAAGAGGATCTTTTGTAACATCTATTCCTTGATCCTTTTTAAATTCTTCTGCTATAAATCGCACAAACTTTTGGTCAATATCGCGTCCGCCTAAATGTGAATCCCCATCGACTGACTTCACTTCCACAATGCCATCACCTACTTCTAAAATGGAAATATCAAATGTTCCTCCTCCTAAGTCATACACGGCAATCTTTTCATTCTTAGAGCTGTTATATCCATATGCTAAAGCCGCAGCCGTTGGTTCTGGAATAATTCTCTTTACATCAAGGCCCGCTATTTTACCTGCCGCGATTGTAGCCTGGCGTTGAGCATCATTAAAGTATGCAGGTACTGTGATAACTGCCTCTGTAATCTTTTCTCCGAGTTTCGCTTCTACATCTGCCTTTATTTTCTGTAAGATCATCGCGCTTATTTCTTCTGGACGAGAATCCTTGCCACCCAAATTTATAAGCACGCCTCCATCATTCCCAGATTTTATTTTATATGCCACCCGCGGAATGTCATCCTGTACATCTTTATCTGTAAATGAGTGCCCCATAAAACGTTTCACTCCATAGATGGTGTTTTCTGGATTTGTAACTGCCTGACGCTTAGCGATTTGCCCAACTGCTCTTTCGCCATTTTTATTTACCGAAACAACAGATGGTGTCGTACGGTTTCCTTCTAGGTTTTCAATTATCTTTGGATGGCCTCCTTCAATGATTGCCACTGCGGAGTTTGTAGTTCCAAGATCTATTCCAATTATTTTTGACATAGTATGTAATAATTTCTAAATTCTAATAAATAATTTCTAAGTTTATTCTTCATGATGACCCACATGCACTCGGGCGGGACGTAAAATAGTATCGTGCATTTTATATCCCTTCTGTAAGACTTTTACAATTTTATCACTTTCGTTCGGATCTGTAACTTTTATAATTTCTATGCTTTCGTGGGTGTTCGGATTGAACTTTTCTCCAACTTCTCCAAATTGTGTTACTCCTTCTTTTTCTAAAATTGACGTAAATTGGTTAAATATATATTCAATGCCAACCCTCCAATTTTTGTCTACCTTTTCCCATGCTTCTTTATTTGCTTGAGCCATATCATATGCATCGAGGACCGGAAGAAGGTCTTCTATAAAATTCTTAACTGCGAACTTTCGGTCTATTGACCTCTTCTCTTCTACTTCCTTTTTAAAGTTCACATAATCTGCCCGTGAGCGCTGGCTTAAAAGCAGATATTCTTGTTTCTCTTTTTCTAATCTTTTCACCTTTTCCCTAAGCTTTTTGATAGCAGCCGCTCCTGTCGGAGCATTGCCATCCTCGTCCGTTTCTTCAAATGAGACATCGTCCGACTCGGCGCTCGATGGAGTTACTTCAATATTATCTTTTTCCTGCTCTATCTTTTCTTTAAAAGTTTCATCTGCAGATTGTTCTTTGTTTTCTTCATTCATATATGAACTATCTGGTTAATTTATAATTCTATTTAGGGGTCGATCTATCTTTCTGTCATGTCAGTATAGCATTTCATTCGGGTACCATATTTATATAAACCATTCGGAAATATTTGTCAAGAAAATACCGCCCAATACTTGGGCGGCCTGGCTTCACTTGATTACTTTGTACAGACTTCGGAGGCTTTGGGCTTTTTGGATCTCATCTTCGGTTTGTTTAAAGACTCGATCTCTCTCCGCAAGAAGCGCGGTGCGCAGGAATTCTTCCCAATATTCCGCAGGCTTGATCGGATCACAGCTTATCTCTTTCCCCACACAGCGAAGGGCAAGGAGCTTTTGCACGAGCCGATCTCCTTGTTCGTTAACAACCTTTGGCAGTGACCCCTTTCGGTAATTCTTAGGCAATGTCGTGAAAAGCACCTTCACTCCCCAGTAATCAGGGAGAAACTTCCGCGCTCGATATGGAATCGCCACATGCGCCATGATGGGCATATCCATCATGGCGTCTATGGCCTGCAACAGTTGCCACATCCATGATGTGGCAACTTCCGAATGGGAAAAAAGTTCTTCACGATTCTCTAATATCCGATAGGGCTGATCGAGTTTGTTGGAGTCCGGAAAATACATGTTAGCGGCTTGGTATAGTGCGATGAGCATTATGTCCCCTTTGCGTTTGGCTACCTAAGATCACTCTAAAACACACTTAAAGAAATGTCAAACTAATATAAATACAAAAATCGGGATGCATCAAGAATGATAAAGTAAAGAATATTACTATCTCTTTGACCAAGTGGGCGCCTTTCTAGCTTTCTTTAATCCGAATTTCTTTCGTTCCACCTTTCTCGCATCACGCTTTAGGAAGCCTAACTTCTTTAATTTATTCTTTACTTCTTCATCTCGTTCAACAAGTGAGCGTGATAGTCCGTGACGAATGGCTTCTGCTTGAGCGTGAATGCCTCCACCTACCACTTGTACTGTAATAGTGTACTTTTCCGTAACTTCACCTTTTGAAATAGCCTCTTCCGCAACTGTCTGAAGATCTTTCACTGGGAAATACTCATGAAGCTCTTTTCCATTTACTATAAATGATCCCTTTGTAGCAGGCGTAATACGCACTCGCGCTACTGCTGTTTTTCTTCTTCCAATATTTTCAATGTATCTAGTTTCTGCCATATATTATTATTCTTCTATTTTTAGATTCTTCATACGCACTTCCTGAAGTCGATTCTTTGGAAGCATGCCTCTAACTGCATGAGTTAGCAACTCTGTATACCCTTTCTTTTCTACTACATAGTGTAGTGGCATTTCTTTTAAGCCTCCAGGATATCCTGAGTATGACTTATGGACGCTTTCCTTCATCTTATTTCCTGTTACTTTAATTTTGCTTGCGTTAGTTACTGTAACAGTTCCTTCCGCTACTTTATTCTTTACGAAAGCTACGCTATTTTTGTTATTAAGAAGAGCCGCGACTTCTGCAGCAAGACGTCCAAGAGATTTGTTTGTGGCATCAATGGTATGGTTCATATATTTATACAAATTCGATTATAGCTTTCTCCGCTCCATCAGAAAGTCTGGTAGAAAGTTTAAGTATTCTGGTGTACCCTCCGCTTATATCTTTATATTTAGGAGCATACTCCGTGAAAATTTTCTTCGTTTCTAATTCCTGATTCATTATGCGAGAAGCAACTAGTCTTCTTCTTGAAACAGTATCTTCTTTTGCAAGCGTAATAAGTCTTTCAGTTAAAGGACGAATTTCCTTTGCTCGCGCAAGAGTTGTTTCGATCCGTCCGTGACGAACTAGATTCACCACAAGACCGCGCACAAAGGCTTTGCGCTGGTTCTTTTCTCTTCCGAATTTTCTGAATGCTTTGTGATGTTTCATACTTAATAAGTTGACCTACTATATCATCTTTTCGTGACTTTTACTAATCCTTTAGCGTAAGTCCTAGGTCTGATAATGCCTTCTTAATTTCTGTAATTCCTTTTTCTCCTAAACCATCAGTCGACAGTAAATCTGATTCGCTCTTTCGTGCTAATCCTCCTGCTGTACGGATTGAAGCTGAAACAAGGGCGTTTTCTGTCCGAGTCGAAAGACCTAAATCTTCGATTTTTACCTTTGTAGCATCTGTCGTATCAAGTGAGTCAGAATCAACCGGAGAAGACACGAAAGCTTTTTCTTGTGGAGCGTCAATAACTTCCTGACGGAATCCGACTATAGCCTGAAGCTGTGTGATCATGGTCTGGATCGCTCCGACAAGAGCATCGTTCGGAGTAATCGTTCCGTCTGTTTCTATAGAAATTCTTAAGCGGTTATTGTCTGTTCTGTCACCCACGCGCATGTTTTCCACTTCGTAGCTCACGCGTCGAATTGGAGTAAATGAAGCATCCAGGAAAATAGTTCCTATATCAGCTTTTTCTTTTTGCAGAGACTCTCGTGGCACATATCCAAGTCCCTTCTCTACTGTAATTTCAATTGCTAGATCTACAGTCTTGGCAGTTGATTCGCAAATATATTGATCATCATTTAAAACCTCTAGCTGAGTCGGGAGAGTAATGTCTTTTGCAGTTATAACCTTTCCGCCTTTTATATGAAGAGTTGCTTTTTGTGCTTCATCGCCATGAAGTTTAAATCTGGTCTTCTTAAGATTAAGGATAATGGCAATCACATCTTCCTTGATACCATCAATTGCAGAAAACTCGTGTTTAACACCATCGATTGATAGAGACGTTATAGCGGCTCCTGGAATGGAAGATAAAATAATACGACGAAGTGAATTTCCTAGAGTGTGTCCATACCCAGGATAAAGTCCATCGATTTCATAAACGCCAGATATGGCATCTTCTTTAACAATTTTAGGTTTTGAAGGTAATATAATGGAATGTGAAGACATATAAAATATAAATGTTTATTTTCCGTAAGAAGCTCGCTGTGGCTGCTTACAAAAGTTTTATTAAGCTTAATTTAAGAAACGTTATATACACCTTTATAAGAAAGTCCTACTATTTTAACCCGAAATTGCAAAAAATGCAAGTATGTGTTAGTAAGTAGGGCTATCTTGAGTAGTATTCCAGAACTTTCTGGATATCAAATACTCCTGTAACCTCTCTAAGTTCAGCTTTTATTTCAGCCGAAAGAGCGTCCGGATTAACTGTCACCACATAATCTGGTGACATTCCTCTTAACTTTTCCGCAAGACCATCGAACACTTTAGCCTTTCTACTACCCTCACGGATAGATAGAACATCCCCTACTTTAGTCTTATGTGAAGCCACATTGATTCTTCTGCCATTTACATCAATATGTCCGTGAGAAACTAATTGACGAGCAAGAGCGCGTGTATTTGCAAATCCTGATCTGAAAACCATATTGTCTAGTCGAGATTCTAAAACTCGTGAAAGCTTAAGTGAAGGAGTAGCTGCGCCTTCGCCTGTTTCATGCTTTTCGGTGGCAGTTTTCACATAGCTTGCAAACTGCTTTTCCATAAGACCGTAGGTTATACGCATCTTTTGCTTTGCACGAAGCTGCTCTCCATATTCTGAAGTCGATGATCTGTGTTTTCTTTCGCTATCTAATCTTCCAGGAGCATATGGACGCTTCTTAAAAGCACACTTCTCACGGCCACAAAGTGATTCTCCTAGACGACGGCAAGTTTTACATGTAATTCTACTCATAAATATTAAATATGTCGCGGCTTACGCGGCTTTGGCCCGTTGTGTGGAACCGGTGTTTTATCAATAATGGAAACTATTTCTACTCCGAATGTAGAAAATCCACGGATAGCTGATTCTCGGCCTGAACCTACTCCGTTTACTACTACAATCACTTCTTTTATTCCTGCTTGCTGAGCTTTTTCTCCGATGAGCTCTCCGATCTTTGACGCAGCAAACGGAGTACCCTTCTTTGCACCTTTAAACCCTAGAGCGCCAGACGAAGACCAGGCTATAACATTCCCCTGTCTATCTGCTAGAGAAAGCCTGGTGTTGTTGTAAGTTGAATTAACATAGAGTGTTCCTTCAACAATCCTTTTTTTCATCACCTTTGCAAGTGATCGAGCTTTCAGCGCATTATCTACACCAGAGCTATTCTTTTTTACTATTCTTTTCTTTCCCATATGTTATGTGTATTTATTTCAGATTGTATTTTATGTCTTCTCAGCCTTTCTTCTACCGCTTCCCATCGTGCGGCGTACGTTACCTCTAACTGTACGGCTGTTAGTCTTTGTTCTCTGCCCGCGCGCTGGTAAATGTCTAATGTGCCTTATGCCTCTATAGGCCTTGATGTCTTTAAGACGCTTTATGTTCTGTTGCATCTCTCTCTTAAGATCTCCTTCCGTCTTAAATAGTTCAATTTCACGTCGTATCTGATTTTCTTGATCTCCTGTCAATTCTGTAGTCTTCATTCCATCTTCAAGACCAAGCTTGCTTATGATCATCTTGGCACGAGGACGTCCTACACCATAAACTGCAGTTAAAGCAATTTCTAGTCTTTTATTTTCTGGGAGAGTAATACCTGAGATACGCATATAAGATATAAATTATTTTTAGACTATCCTTGAGCCTGCTTATGTTTAGGAGTAACACAAATTACGCGAAGCACTCCGCCTCGCTTTATCATCTGACACTTTGAACAAATTGGCTTTATTGACGATCTTATTTTCATGAGAAAAGTGGTTATAATTATAGTATATTTTGTGATTTTTTGCAAATCAAATCCTAAAGACTCCCCGGAGACAGACCAGAGGCCTTCTTTACAATTATCAATTCATCATTTCAATAATAAACAATTCTTCAACTTTTAAACATTAATTCATTGAAAACTAAGTGGGAATTGAGAACTGTCGATTGAAAATTATCTTTTATATACGCTTGATAATTCTCCCCTTGCCTCCGTATGGATCCACCTGCACTAAAACTTTATCTCCAACTAATACTTTTATTTTATGAATTCTCATTTTTCCTCCTAAATATGAGAGCATAATTTTTCCATTTCCAGTGTCTACGCGGAAAAGAGTACTGGGAAGAGCTTCTATTACGCGACCTTCTATTGTATCTATATCGGTATCTGCCATAAAGTACTAACTATTGTATCAGTAATGTTCCTTATTATCAACGCTTTGGCAGAGATTCTACAACTCCGATTTTACTTGTATCAGCCGGAAACTTAGTAAGCCACAGCGGAGAGAACCCAATCTCTGCTCCTTCAATACTTTTATTAGATTTCATAAGCGGTTCAAACTCTGACCGATTCTTTCCGGCAAGAAGAGTCTTAATATCATCTTGATTAATTACCCAAATTATTCTTGGTTTTCCTTCTACTAAAATAGACAGGGAATCATTTGCATTAATATGATCTGTATCCTTTCTTGTGAAGGTTAAAGTATCCTCGTACCCTAGCCTCACCATATCTCCTGGATAATCCCTGATCTCCTGTGCGAGATTCTTCGCAAGCTCGTTATTATTCGCAAGCATAAGGTATCCGGTTGCCGTAACTTCATAAGTTGAAGTATTTCCTGCAAGCAGAGCAGCTTCATTGTCTTCATAGATTACGTCTATTGCCCCGTACATGCCGACATACCCATCCTTTTTTACTCCAGAAAGATCATCTTTAACTTTTGCTATTAATTCAAGAGCAAGAGCATCTTTTGCTGCATTAATATCAGACAATGAAGCTAGAGATACATTTCCTGACGCTCCTCCAGAAATAGGTCCGTCAGATCTTGCAAAGAAAGCGCTATACATTGGGCCGCCTTTAAATCCGGGTATTGTGAAATCCGTCGGCGCACTATTATAATCCGCTCCGTAACTATCAGCATAAATCGTAACTTCTAAGCTTCCAGGAGTTGACCCGGTCTTACCAGGCACTGTTACAGATTCATTTATGCGATAAATCTTTCCTGAAGAAGATTCAAAGCGAGTATTTTTAATTAATCTTTGAGGATTAGTATCGTAATTGTTATAAATAATTACTTTACCTTGAGCTTTAGCTTGTACTTGCTTTGTTTCTGATAGTGGCAAAGCTTTTGATTTTGTAATTGAAGATGTCGCGACTATAAAACTCACTCCTTCTACCCCGCTTCCTTCTTTACTAAAAGTAATAGTTTTATTTACATCTATATCTTGATATTTCGGTACAATAGTAATTGTGGAGCTATTAAATACATACGTCAAAAGATATGCCGCCACGGCGAGAGCCACCACAACTAATATAAAAATCCAAGTACCCGCGCTTCCCTTTCGCCGTCTAGCTCCAGTTATAGTGTCTCTCCTGTCGGATCCGTCTCTTCTTTCAAGATCATCGGCTCGGCGGCGAGGGTACATTTCCATGCTATGGATGTCGCGGCGAGATCTTTTAATAGGGATAGAGATAGGCGCAGGTTCAGCATCCTCTTCAAATGTATCTCTAGGATATGAGTGCTTTTCGAATTCTGTCACTTTGTTATTTAGTTCGCGGTTAGACCTTGAACGAGAATATGGTTTGCGTATGTCTTGCATAAGAGAAAGGAGCTTCTTCTGTACCCTCAAGTGTAACACTTACTGGTGCGCCATTCGTGTAGAACTGTGAATAAGATGTGTTCTCTATCACTTCGCCTATCCATGTTGCATATCTTGGAGCGATTAATTTAAAGTTCGTAGGAATTCTATCGTGTAAAGATATGAATTCTAGCGCGTAAAGTATTCCATCTACTAATTTCGATCCCGCGATTACATTCATTCCTTCAGCTTCAATATTTTTGAATCCAATTGGATGCGTATGTGATACAACTATTTCTCCGTCAACAATATAATGTATCAATGTCGCAGAGTCTCCAACAGAAATTGATAAATATGGATTCATAATAATAGTATATAGTTACACGTTACTAGTTGCTAGTGAAATACAAAAATTACCACATTATACAAATTCTTCTCATATATTTAAAAGTATTATAGAAGTTTAGTACAAACCAAGAGATGGCAGTATGCCGAGAATAAGTAAAATCAAAATAAAATATATATCTTTAGGTAATTTCGCCATTAATATAGCTTCGTGGGTATGCACCTCCATTGCCGTATAAATAAGTGAAGCCAGAATGTTTGTGCCCCAGAAATACAGTCCGATATGGAGACTAACAAGATTTGTTAAAAGAATACCGATGACATTTATAGTCATACCATATGCCAACATAAAAACTATAAATCCATATTCCTCCCATAAAAGAACTTTTTGTGGATTGAGGCTTATCTTTGCCCGGGCAAAAATTGAACTAAAATAAAGAGGAATACACAGTGACAATTGAAGCGAGAGATAAGGATCTGCTTTTACCAAGGCCGGATTAAGGGTGATGATAAATGTAAAGAGTGTAAAAGCGATAGCTAAGAGCCAATAACTGAACTCAAGCTTGATACCAAAGCGTTTTACTGACTGACTTCTTTTGAAATCCAGGTCCATGTGTATTTAGTTTACACTAAATTAGATTTAATGCGATGAAATAAGGCAGGCGCCAAATATAAGTAATTTCTACTGATATATTATTCTAATACTGCTTTTATTCTTCTAACCCCAGCAGATACCGCCTCTTCTTTTTGTATTACAAAATGTCTATAAGGTTTATCCCCTTGACTGCTGTCAGGTGGATGAATTCCACCTACGGCGAGTTCGCCTGTGGAATTCACGTGGGGCCCACCACAAAACTCCATTGAGAATAATTTAGCAGTACCACGCTTTCCGGGCTCTCCTACTGTATAAATACTTACTTTCTCTCCGTACTTTTCATCAAACACTCCTATAGCTCCTCGCTCTCTCGCTTCCTCATATGTAACTTCTTCTCTATGTACTGGCAGATCTTGTTTGATAACATCATTGATTATATCTTCCACTTTTTTCTTTTCGTCATCTGTCATTTTCCTATCAAATGAGAAATCAAAGCGTAGTCGTTCTGATGTAATGTTAGATCCTTTTTGGAGAACGTGTTCGCCTAGTACCTGTCTCAAGGCTTCGTGAAGTAAATGTGTAGCCGTATGATACTTTGTTTCTATTTCTCCATCGCCCCCCAATCCTCCTTTAAACTTTCCAGCTGAAGCTGTACGGGATTCTTCTGCATGCTTTTTCTTTGCTTCGTCAAAACTTGAGCGATCTACTTTTATTCCGCGCTCGGCGGCTAGCTCTTCTGTTAATTCGATTGGAAATCCGTAAGACTGAAGAAGGTTAAATGCATCAATTCCGGAAATATCTTTCGTTGCAATCTTTTCAAACTCCTTTATTCCTTTTTCCAGAGTTAATCGGAATTTACTTTCTTCTTTCTCCATTTCAGAAAGAATTAAATCTTTCTTTTCTTCTAAGACTTTATATTCTTTTTTATATGTTTCTATGTATGAGTCAGCGACTCGCTTAGTAAATGATTCATTTATACCCAGTTTATTTCCGAATCGTACGGCACGACGAATCAAGCGTCTAACATAATACATCTGATCTTTGTTTCCTGGAAGAATCCCATCTCCTATCAAGAAAGTCGCCGCGCGAAGATGATCTAAGATAACTCTAAAAGCATAAGTTTCATCTTCGTTTGCCCCATAATTTTTTCCCGATAACTCTTCAATTGTTTTTCTAGGTTCATCAAATACATCAATTGCCAACATATCTGGATCATTTCGTAACGCTGCGGCATATCGTTCAAGTCCTGAACCGTGATCTACATTCATTTGTGGAAGCTCCGCGAAACCATTAGCGGTCTTTTTATACTGCATAAACACATTGTTCCCAATTTCCATAAATCTTCCGCAGTCACAATTCACATGACAAACTTCGCTGCTCCATTTTGATTTAGCATGAATCTGCTTTGAAAGGTCTGGATCAAAGTCATAAAACATTTCAGTATCAGGTCCTCCTGGCTCTCCCTCTGGCATACCGCCCGGCTTTCCTGAACGGCTCCACCAATTTTTACTTTCATCATAATAAAAAATATGCTGTCCTTCTTTCATCCCATCAACTTCAGGATTTTCTCCTATGGTTACATCTAGGCCTTTTTCCGCAAACAGCTTCTGCCATAAGTCGGCGGAGAAGGTATCTCTTGGGATTCCCAGAGCATTATTTCCTTTAAAACATGTAGTATAGAAATTTTTAGGATTTAGATTTAATTCATCAATTAAAAAATCCCACATCCACTTGATCTGTTCTTCTTTAAAATAATCTCCGAAAGACCAATTGCCCAACATTTCGAAAAATGTTGTATGACGATTATCTCCCACTTCTTCTATATCTTGTGAACGGAAACACTTTTGCGAGTCCGCAACTCTCTTTCCCAACGGGTGTTGTTCACCTAAGAAATAGCGAAGCATAGGCTGCATCCCCGAACCAGTAAATAAAGTGGTGGGATCGTTTTCTGGAACTAAAGAAGCTGAAGGGACAATAGCATGTCCCTTGTCTTTCATATATTCCAAGAATTTCGTACGGATTTCGTTTGTCGTCATAGAATCAAATTATAACAAAATCATCTATTTAAAGACACTTATGATCTTTTCTATTGGTATTGATACTAAGACTGTTCCAATTGTAATCATAATAAGCCCAACGCCCGCTTGAAGAGTAATCTTTTCCGAAAGGATTAATGTAGCCAAAATTGCCACAAGAACAATAGAAAATTTGTCTATTACTGTCACAGGAACTATCGGACCGAATGCTAATGCGTGATAAAAGAAAAGCCATGACAATCCTCCGGCTAAACCTGAGAGAAGCACGAAGGTCCATTGCTTAGGAGTAAGTGCCGCAAGCGATACAACTGAAAGCTTTCCAAAAGACAGAGCTGCGACAGAAACAATAACTGCCATAGTAATTCCTCGGATTGCTGTTAGTAAATTTGCATCAACTCCTTTTAATCCGATCTTCGCAAATATGGTTCCGAGCGAAGCCATGATGGCGCCTAAGAATGCAAATAAAATATACATGGGGATAGTTTATAGTTAATGGTTATTAGTTGCTAGGGAAAAGAAAAGGCCCTCCTCGGAGGCCTTTGAATACATTTTCTTGAAAGCTTATTAGCCACGTGTGGATCGTCCGGAAACAACGCGCCCTACAGACATGGTTGGACGCGGAGTTTCCTTGAACCTTTCGATCTCATCCCTTGTTGCTCGTTTCCGAGACTGGAACTTCTTATCGCTTTCCTGCTTTGATGCCGAGAAGAGGAAAGGCAACGGTTCGCATTTCTGCAGTGTCACCATTACCAACTCTCCCCCCATCTGAAGGATTTGCGAAGACCAGACACTCCCGCACGTTGAAGGAACCACCGCAATGCCGAACTTCTCGAAGGTCAGAATCTGAACCATCCTGGTGTATGAGCCTCCAGTCACTTTGGCCCATTTTTCCAGAATGGCTCGCTTCGGGTCCATGGTTACGCCACATTCCAGATCAATCACCACATGATCACTAGTGCCGATCTTTTGTGAGAATTCTCGCTGGTTAAGGCGAGGCTTCATCATGAGCCGGCACATTTGCAGATATTTCGCGAGCTCCGGCAAATGCAATTTCCCAGATTCTACCGTCCTTTTCATAGCTGCCCCGCAGGTGAATGAGTTTACCCAAACACTACATCTTATTTTTAGTAAGTCAAACTATAATATAAAAAGAAAGAGCCGGCGCATAGAGCCGCCGGCTAAAATACCACAGGAGCACGAACGCTACTTCGGAACTATCAGATGCCGAGTGCTTTCGACGCCGCGTTCGCCAATGGTGAAGACGAGGATGTCGCCTTTTCCCATCGTGAACTCGAGATCCCAGTAACCCTTGAGAGCGGCGAGTGCACCTTCTATAAAGGGCGTATGGGAAACGAGGAAAGCTTTCTCTCCGGGCTGAAGCCAGGCGTCGGCGAACATGATAACGCCTCTCTCCAGAACGCGTACACCTTCGCGGTCGAGCAGACCTTCTGGTGCATGCTCGTGTATTTCCTCGATGGTTCCGGTCTTCAGTTGTCCGAAAAACCCCCACTCGTCGGGATTAAGCGGGCCGAGGCTCTGACAAGTCACCGGCACCTTGTTGCCATTCCCTATCTCCAAAAACAGGAGCCCGAGACTCGCGTGAGCCCGGTCCATCATGGAGCAGCCGAATGCAGCAAACGACACCGATTGCAGATATGCCACCTTCACGCGTTCGGCCATGTTCTCTGCTTCCGGGCGAAGCTTGGCGTTTTGCTGCCAGCCGACCTCGCCTGTGTTTTCCGCAGGAAAGTGGCGAGCAAGCCAGATTTCACGATTTTGGTCCATGTTTCAACTCCCTGTTATGGGTAACTAGATCAATACATAGTATACCATATTATGTACAGAAAGTCAATAAGCCCTTTTCCTTTATATTTAAATATTAATTCTATAATTTTATAACTCTTCCGCTATCTGCATCCACTTCAACCAGATCTCCATCATTAAGCACTTTGGTTGCTATCTTTGTCGCAATTATGCAAGGCTTTCCCATTTCGCGAGCGATAATCGCCGCATGACACGTGACACCTCCTTCATCTGTTACAAATCCTGCAGCTCTATTCATGGCCTCTATTAAATTAGGAGACGTCATAGGAGTGACTAGTATATCTCCCTTTTCAATTTTTTTTATATCCTTCTTTTCAAAAATAACTTTGACTTTTCCTATTACTTTTCCCTTCATGGCAGATATTCCTTTTATTATCTTAACTTCCGCTGAAGGCTTTTCATTCTCGGTAAGGAAATATTGGTTATCTTTTAAATAGATCTCTGTCGTTTCATTTACATAAAGTGATCCCTTATGATAAAGATATCCATCTTTTCTTTTTTTTAGTTCTGTAATGGATGGCAACTCTTTAGAAATAACCTCCTTAGATAGAAGGAACTCAGACCATGGTAAATACTTCTGGGGTATAAGATGTTCAGCTTGTATTTGAAGTATTTTGGCTCCTTTTTGCCACAGACCGTCACTTTCTTTCCTAATAAGCAAATACTTTTCCCGCATACTCTCTTTAACAATTGGAAGATAATCCCTGTCATCTCCTAAAACATTGCTAATAGCAATTAATGGCCAAATACAAATTACTTTTTCGAAGAGATTATTAAATTCTTCAGGCTTTTTTCGATCTATCATTTGTCTTATTTCATAGCAATCTACATCAAATTGGTCCTTTAATTCATCAAAAATACTTTCATTTTCATTAAGGTATTGTGCGACTGAATTAAGACTTTGTTTCGGGTCAGTAAAATTATAATAGATTGTTACAGCCTTATTCATTCTGTAAATAAAAAGAGGGTCAAAGAAAATCTTTTGAGCTAGCTTTTCTGGCATCATTAGCCTTTCTCCTTTGTCCCATAATTCACAGGCAATAAGTGATAAAGAGCGATTCATTATGTATCTATACTCTTGCAAATTTGACATGTTTATCTATTTAAATTATTAATTATTTTTACTAACCCTTTATATGCATCCACTTCCACGTCGTCACCGTCATTTATAACTTCTGTAGCTACCTTGGTTCCTATAATACAAGGAATATTTAATTCGCGAGCGATAATCGCCGCATGGCATGTGATCCCACCTTCGTCAGTTACAAACGCAATTGCATTTTTAAAATAAGGCACAAGCTCAGGAGCCGTCATAGAAGTAACCAAAACAAACTTATCTCCTTGAGATAGATTAGCAAGTTTATCTTTATTGAAGAAATCCTTAGCTAAAAGCTTTCTAACTTTCCCTCGAACTTTTCCTTGGTTACCAATATTTCCTTTTAAGGTTTTACTTTCTAAAGCCTGATCAAATATTTTTTTATCTGTGTCTTGCTTATATAAATAAGAGCACACATCTTTTGCTTCTTTACTGAAAAGGACCTTAATGGTATTGTCTGCCAGCAAAAAACATATAGGTCGGGCACTGATATTTTCAAGTTTTATAAGATAATCATAATCTTTTAAAGATTCAATTATTTCAGAGGTTGTCATTTTTTCTACTGTTTCTTTAGGAAAATCATAAACCTCAACAAGTTCATTAACTAACCTTTCAAAGGCAGGAAATAAATATTCAGTAACTAGGAGGTCTAACTTCAGACGAGTACTTTGTAAGCTTTCGATTATTTCCTGATCAGAAACTCTGAAACTTTCATCTATAAAGAATATAAAATGCTTATATATATCTGAGGACGCAGAATTTGTTTTTTTAATCATTTCAATAATCACCTCTTTGTCAGATAATTCATCTTTTAAATTTAAGATATCCTCCAAAATAGATTGATTTCTTTCTATACACTTTAAGCTTGCTGTTTCTATTTCTTTTATGGATTCAAGGTCGCTTACAATAACACGTCCTGATATTTTTATCCACGCTTCATAAATATCATTAATATAAACAATAATTGAGGGGTTAGGAATAGAATCAGCAAGATCAAAATATGGATTATTTTGTAAACCCTCATTCATTGCTTCGGCATATAAAACAGGAATCCGTGGATACCGGACGAGACGCTCATAGGTATTAGATTTAATATACTCTAATATATTCATGATAAGAATTTTATAGCTCCTGTATTCATATCAATTTCAATTTCGTCTCCATCTTTTAGAGTCTTAGTGGCAATCTGAGTTCCTACGATGCATGGAACCTTGAGTTCCCTTGCGGAAATAGCAGCGTGTGACAAGAGTCCTCCAATGTCCGTGACTATTGCGCTGGCCTTCTTCATAGCAGGGAGGAATTCAGGGTCTGTAATGGTTGTTATTAAAATTGAACCTGGTGCCATCCTTTCCATATCAATACCTAATTTTGAAAGATTCGAATAGTCGCGATGTATGATAGTAACTATTCCTTTAATTTTACCCCCATTTCCATACGCAACAGTTCCCTTAAGCACTTCAGTCTTATCTTTTTCAAATTCTTTATCAAACTTTTGTATAAAGTCTTCTGCTTCTTGGCCCGAATAAAAAGTTATATTTCCATTCCTGTCTTTATCAAAGACAGCAGCTTTAGATCTTGCTTGGATCTCAGAAGAAGAAATCTCATAAGGTTCATTTATAAGTCTTTTTAACTCTTTAGTGCGATACCATCTTATATCTTCTGCTTTTGTTCCAGTGAGCAATGCTGTAGCCGTTAGTAATTGCCGCAATATTCCACCGTCCTTAAAAAAGATATAATCAAAATCATCTCGTATAAGGTTTTTAGATTGTTCAATAATAAGCACTCTAAGATCAGAGATATTTTTCTCATATAAACCCTCACTAAACGAGGTATCAAGGTATTTATATGATTCGAATAAATCTTCCATCATCTGTAATCCACTAAGAATTATTTCTTTTGGCGCATTATTAAAATTTACTTTTCTTATTTTTTCAATCAGTCGTCGTATATTATCGGTTTTCTTCTTAATTTCTTTTTCTGTAAAAGAAAGTCCCTTAAGATAATTTTCTTGAATATCTTCTTCGGTCATATACACCCGTTTCCAGTCTCCTCTTCGCATCTCAACTATTGGCCAATCAATATATGATTCCACAATAAGATCATCTAAAATAAAATAATAGCCCTGTGATTCATAATAAAAGAGATAATTTTCTCGATCCGCTTTCTTTAAAATCTTTATTATTCCCTTATCTGCGTCCACTTCAACTTCGTCACCATCCTGAAGAATCTGGCTAGCATATTTAGTTCCAACTATACATGGAATATTAAATTCTCTGCTTATTATGGCGGCGTGGGACATTAAGCCTCCTTGATCCGTCACTATAGCGGAAGCTTTTCGGCAAGCGATAATTAATTCAGGAGCAGTGGTTTCGGCCACTAGAATTTCCCCATTTTTCATCTTTTCGATTTCTTGATTTAGCTTCGTAAAATCACTATAATCAACATTAATTTTTTTTACTCGACCAGATACTTTACCCTTATTCGCGATTATTCCTTTTATTTCATTTCTATTATCTAATATATGCTCAGCTAATTGGTTAATTATTTTTTCTACAACTTTCCCTGTAAAGAATTTAATTTCACCGCCTATTCCCTGAATAGCAAAACCAAGGGCGCGAGTTTCTAGCTCTTCCTTTGAGACAAAGCTGCCATCAAAAAGATTGAGTAATTCTTGTTGAGTATAATTTAATAAATCGCCAGAAGAAACATGAAACTGGTTTTCTAATCGTATTAAAAGATTCTCTAACAATGAACCTTTTTCAAAATACATCTCATTTATTACAGCTCTAATCTGGTCCTTAAATATAGAAACTTCTTTTAAGGTCTCCGCAATTATAGGGTTTTCATTTGCTAAAGAAAAAGCTTTGTCGGTATGCTCATATCCCATTTTACTGTACCCTCGGTGCAATTTGCTAGAATACATTATAAAATCTTCAAGTATTTCTTTAGTGATAAAGGTTTCACTTATTCGCTTATCACGAAAGCGCTTAAAATCAAGACTTACCTTTTTTAAATCTTCTTCATATTTATAATATGCTTCTTTATTGCCATATAAATCTATACCATCTTTCCCTGCTTGGTCATAAGCGGTTTTCGATAAATATTGATAATATTTATTTTCATAAATACATAACAGCGGATCATACGGTAGGTACATATCCTTAACCATATCGGTATATATAATACTCACGCCTGATGCCCAAAACGTAATTACATAATCCTCCTTTTTAAAATTAACTTCTTTTGTTTTTATTAATAAATCAATATTTCCTTTCAAAGTTGTGATGGGCCTGCTTTGGACTATGTAAAACTTTCCTTTTTCGTACGCCCATTCGATATCACATGGAAATCCGTAATGATTCTCGATGGTGATAATAATTTCAGTAAGTTCTAAAATCTGATCATTTGTAAGTACTTGAGATGAAGCCTGAGGCTCGGAGATTATCTTCCATTCGTTATTTCCATCTTCCGTATTTTTATTAACAGATCTATAAAGTGCGCGGCTTTGCGTAAATACATTTATATCGATTTCCCGTGAATTCTTTGTCACGATATATGAATCCGGAGTAACCGCCCCCGACACAATGGCTTCGCCTAAGCCAAATCCGGCTTCTATAATGAGTTGGTTATAATCTTCAGTTACAGGATGAACTGAAAAGGCAATTCCTGAAACCTCTGATTCCACCATCTTTTGTATAACTACGGCTACAGAAATTTTAGTTTGATCTAGCTCCTTTTCAAATCTGTAAAAAATGGCCCTCGGAGTAAAAAGCGATGACCAGCAAAGCTTTACATTACGAAGAAGGTCTTCTTCTGTAGTATTTAAATAAGTTTCTAGTTGACCTGCCCAAGCATGGTCCGCTCCATCTTCTGCTGTGGCAGATGATCTCACTGCTACGTAGGTAGCATTAAGTTCTTTAAACGATTTAATTATCCCTTCTTCAATATCTGCTGGAATATCTTTGTGAAGTATTAAATTCCGAATCTCTTCTGAGGCAGACTCTACAGCATGAATCTCATTATGATTTATTTTCTTTAAAATCAATTCAATTTCCTGCGTTAAATCTGTTTCCGATAAAAAATGATCAAAAGTCTCAGATAAAATAACAAATCCAGGCGGAACCGGAATCCCCGCCTGAGTCATTTCCCCCAAGGAGGCCCCTTTTCCTCCAGCAATAGGTGCGTTGTTTTTATTTAACTGGGTAAATATTTTAATAAATTCCATTGTATGGTTATATATTAGACTCAATTCAACCGACTCGCAACACAAGATTCCATAGATAGAATTCAATTAAGCCCCGGTCATTGAATGGACCGACCTTTTGCCATCCTTCGCAGAGTTTGCAAATGCTACGCCAACTCCTGTAAATTAACAACCTTACGAAATGTAGGCTCACTCATACGCACCTCGAGGCAAAATGATTACCCAAACACTACATCTTATTTTTAGTAAGTCAAACGATAATATAAAAAGAAAGAGCTGGCGATTTCGCGCCAGCTCGTGGTCCGTAGGCTTTGATGGGATTACGTGCAGAGCGTACCTGCCCTACCTTTTTGTTGAGATGCGGACTGGCCTCTCGCCGCTAGTACAAGTAGGCATCACCCATGATCATTCTGTATGGTCGATAGCTTCCCGATCATACAAAAAAATTAATCTTTCTAACCCAAAACCAAAACCGATAAACTTTTTATTTATTATTTCTTGATTAATGTAACTATCTTCACTCGAAATATAATTAACTTTATTTATATTTTCCCCTAAATTTCCACAAGCGGCTATTTCTAAAGGCACGCCTTCATCAACAAAGTAAATTTCGAATTTAGAAGTATAATCAGAATCTTTTCCTGTGTCATAAAATGATTCTACAATTGGATAATTAGTAACTAGAAGCCAGCACCTACCTGAAGGTAATATTCTGTCCTCCTTATTGAATTCCTCATGAAGCATTGTTTTAACTTCACATGAAGATAAAACTGGTAATTTTAACCTTTCTTCCAACATTTTCAATATTTCTATAAATTTACTTACAACATCTTCTTGTCTCCCATTTGGTTGGTAAATGTCCACTACCGTAAATTCATATCTTCTGGTTTCATTAATCTCTTTTTCATTTCTAAACATACTGCCAATCCAGAAAAATTTATCGTACTTAATACCTATCTGCCAAATATCTGGTTCAGGATTATAACGTAAAGATATGCCATCCTTTAAAGGAAAAGTATCTGTGTTTTCAATTTTGTAATTAGTTGTAGAGTATAAATGATGCTCGAAAAATCCCTGATTTAGTAAAAAGGCTCTTATCCTGTTTATATATAGACTTAACTTATAATCGGCAGAATACTCCTGATTCATGGATAGAATTATAACATCTAATTTATATATAATTTATGTTAAAATTTGTGTATCATGGAACTTCGTAAAATTAGAGGAGGCAACTTGGAAGAACTTCAACAGAAGCAGTACACAATAGGAATAGGAGTAAGTTTGGGAAATAAATGGTTTACTGTAGAAAACATAGTTGCACTTACCCGTTGGTCTTTAGAACATACCAAAGACGTCGTTGTGGTATATGTGGCTGATTATATTCATGCCATAAACTTAGAGGTTAGAAATGGCATTACCCATGCTAAAGCCTTAGAACTTTCTAACAAAATGGGAAATGTGATTATAGAAAAAGTAAAAAATGAGATTGATAAAAGCTTTAGCTTAGAAGAAAAAGAAAAGATTATTTATGCCTCGTGGAAGGATTTAATGGATGACCGATACAAAGAAGATGTAAAGTTTCTGTATAATTACTACGAAAGTAATCCATTGTTTAAAGATACATTAAAGGGAATAATCAAAGGATTCACAAAGAATGAAAATCGAACTTTCGATGACCAACAAATCAACCGAATGGCACACTATGTCATTGAGGAAATGCCCGAAATGTTAAAAAGAGTAAAAATAAAAAATGTTCTGTATGATGCCAATGCCTATCCATATGATGGAGAATTAACAATATTTTTTGAGAATATCCAATTAGGTAAAATCTTTCCAGAAATAAAGGATCGCATTATCACCACCAAACCTAAAGTATTTCTAGAGGTAAGATAGGTCTGTTTAGATCTTAAACTCAATCACATCTCCATCCTTTACGATGTATTCTTTCCCCTCGGTTCTTAGTACCCCTTTATTTTTCGCTTCAGCAAACGTTCCCACTTTTACTAAGTCTTCGTATGCTACAACTTCAGCGCGGATGAATTTATCTTTAAAGTCTGTGTGAATGGCTTGTCCAGCAACTGGCGCTGTACTTCCTTTCTTAATTGTCCATGCTCTTGTCTCCTCCGGGCCTGTAGTCAAAAATGTTTCAAGACCGAGTAATTCATATCCGGCTTTGATGAGACCGTCCACTCCATTATCATGAGCTCCGAGCTCTCTTCTCATTTCTTCCTTCTCGACACCTTCAAACTCTTTGAGCTCGTCTTCTATCTTCGCGTCCACTATTACATACTTTTGGTTATTGTCATTAAAGAATGAGATTAGCTTTTTAAATCTTTCATCATTCATCTCATCTAAACTTTTACCACCGGACTGTTTATTTAAGACATATAAAATCGGCTTCATAGTAATCAAATGAAGCTCTTTCAATAACCCCTTCTCCTCTTCGTCCATATGAACACTGTTAGCTAACTGACCTGCATCAAACGCAATTTTTAGCTTCTGAAGTATTGCTTCCAGCTTCAAAGCGTCTTTGTCTCCCCTTTTTACATCGCGCCCAATTGTTTGAATTCTTTTTTCTACAGTAGACATATCGGCGAGAATTAACTCCATATTTATAATCTCAATATCTCGCAGAGGGTCTACCGTTCCTTCGACGTGAATGAGATCGCTATTTTCGTATATGCGCACGACTTCGGCGATGGCATCTGTCTCGCGAATGTGTGAAAGAAATTGATTTCCAAGTCCCTGGCCCTCGGCGGCACCTTTAACGAGGCCCGCTATATCCACAAATTCAATTACGCCAGGAATTATTTTTTTAGATAGAGATAGCTTTGCAAGCACATCTAATCTCTCGTCCGGCACTGGAACGATACCAACTGATGGGTCGATAGTACAAAAAGGATAATTATCCGCAGGAACGGATTTTTTCGTAATGGCGTTGAAGAGCGTGGATTTACCTACATTTGGCAATCCGACGATTCCGATGGAGAGAGCAGAATGAGACATGGTTGAGATATTGTACGGGTATAAACCCTGATATTATTAGTTCTTGTTGATTACCTACGACCTTTTCAATAATGCTTCTTATTATCTCCTGTTTCGCCTTAAAGCTCAAATTTTTGAGTTCATGGCTTGCCTTGTGTGCAAACTCTTCTATTTCCTCTTTCTTGGGTAGTGGTATTTCATTTAACTGATTATTTGCGAGTTCAGTTTGCTTTATTTGACTATCCAGAGAAGTCATTTTTTCTTTTAAAGGTGCTGTGTATTCTGTTAACTGCTCTAAAGAGATGACATTCGCACCATATGCTTTCATGTATCGTTCTTGTGAGTCTTTAAGTTTTTCAATCTCTTTTCTTAATATTGAAATATCAGTAGCGGCCGCAGGTTTGCTGCTCACCTTATTATTAAGCCATCGTTCTGCTTGTCTTGTTAGAAGTTCAGGAGAACTCATAAGCATACTGACTTTTTGCCAAACTAATTTATCAGCAATTCTTGCGTTTACTCCTCCTTCAAAACAAGTGCGTGGTAAAGGATAGCAATATCCGCGATTAGTACATCTGTAATATAAGTGTTTACCATGTTGAGGCCCTTCCCCTGCCCGCCTATTTCCACACGAGCACCAAATAGAACCAGCGAGAAGATATTCATTTTTAGTATTTCTTACTGCCTTTTCAAAATTAGACTTTAATCTTTGCCCTACTCGTATAAATAGTTCTTCCTCAATAATTTTTGGAGTAGAAATTTTAATCCACTCACTTTCAGGCTTATTTCGTCTACTCGTTTTCTTTATTTTCTTATAGCCTTCCTTCTTAATCGGTTTTAATGGAACCACAGCATAAGATGCACCATAGTGGGCTTCCCCTATGTATGTCTTATTTCGTAATAGGGTGCTTAATGTACTTGTGTTCCATACACCTCTTTTGCTTTTACGAGGTAGTATTCCCTCATTCTGAAGACGCTTAACTATGGCTCGTAAAGTTAAACCCTCGTCAGCTACCCAGGTAAATATTTTCCTAACGATAATTGCTTCAATTTCGTTTATTTCGTAGTAACCTTGTCTTTCAGAATTTCTTGTAATGAATGTATACCCATAAGGTGCCTCACTAGCAATAATATGGCCTTCGTTTGCTTTACGAACTTTTCCTAGTCGGAAGCGTTCTGCAATCTTTGCCCTTTCGTATTCAGCAAATAAACCTCGTACTCCGTAGAGAATTTTATCTTCACTATTCTTCGGGGCGGAAACTGTTACAAATATGACTTCAATTCCAGCTTCCTTCAATTCATCCATAATCAACTCTTGATAGGAATAGCGCCGTGCCAACCTATCTGGGTCATACATTAGAACTGCAGACCAAATCTTTTTCTTTGCATCCATTCGCAATTGGTCTAACGCAGGTCTCGCGATACTATCTCCACTCCATCCTTCATCAGTATATTTCTGCACAATTGTATAGCCATTCTTCTTAGAAAACTCATTAACTGCAGAGAGCTGTGTTTCAATAGTTCCCTCGTTTTCTTGATTTGAACTAGAGACCCTTCCATAAACAGCAATTAGTTTTGTTTGATTTTGTAATTGTTCTGGCATAAATTATTTTTTACTTATGTGCTTTTTTAGAAAATTCTCTACTTCAGACTTCCTAATTCTCCATACGGCAGTTTTTCCTTCTCCTAATTTGTAACCTTTCAGAGCTCCGCTTTTAAGCCACCTCATAATAGTTCTTTCATGAACTCTAAGATATGTCGCCACTTCGCTTCTTGTATAAAATTCCATATTTACAGTATGTTCTAAATTGTCCATAGATGTCAAGTTAGTTATTCACTAGTTCTTTAGACCTAATTAGCTCTTCAAAAAGAATATCAAATGCCTTATCTATCCTTAACTGTGAATCAGACGCATCGCAGTTACATTCCTGATATATTATTTGAGGAATCACTAGCTTCTTTTTCTTTCCTGGAAGCGGATGTTTCATACTTCGTCACCCTCTTTGGCTTTCCTAATAAGTTCATTTATCCCTTCCTCGGTAAATACATATTCTTTTCTATGATGTTTCCCTTCAAAATCTATACTATTAACAATTTCTATTTGTCTATCTTCATCAATATATCCATATCCGTACGAACCAAATGTTGTACCTACATCCTCATGCCCTAAACTTTGACTGAAGGCTTTTCTCTGCTCCTCGGTTAGATGGAGCTTTGATATTTCTTTAACTAGTAGATGTCTAAAAGAGTGAGGGTTGTGATAGCTAATACCTGCTTGGGTAAACCTCTGTTCAAATATCTTTCTTGCAGTAGATGTACTTTGCCAAAAGGTAGGCTCTACTTCACCAGTATTAAAATAACCCAGCTCATCTTTTGTACCATTTTGTACTTTGGTAGCTGGGAATATCGGGTCTTCATCTGTAAAACCCTTTCTAGTTAAATAATTTACCCACTCAACAAAGTATCCTAATGGCTCCTTATATGAAAAGGAAATGAGCGGTGAGACAATTCTTTTTGAGAATTTAGTTTTAACATTCAGCTCTGGACTCTGGTCAATTACCTGTCTTTCCCTATCAAAACTCCTTAGAGGTAACGAAGTTAAAGCAGTAATTCGCGCTCCTGTCAGCAGGGCAAGAGACAGAAGTGCCCTATCACGCATCTCCACTTCATTTTCCCCCTTAATATTTTCAATCACCTTTTTTACTTGTTCTAAGGAAGGAACAACTTTACTTTTTGGCTGCATTGCTACTCTTCTTTCTTTTTTTGATAGATTGAGATAATCAACATCACTTTGAGTTATTTTTCTGTATCCCTTTTGTTGAGACAACCAGTTGAAGAAACATCTCAAATATCTCAACATGTCGTAACAATAGGACAGACTTACATTTTCTGAAGAACGCACCTTCTTCTTGTTTCTTAGCCATTCTTTGAATTCTTCTGCTTTTGTTTTACTAAAATACAAGAAATCCTCTCCCTTAGAAAAATCTTCCCATAGACAAATAGCACCATCGTAACAATCAATGGTAGTAGGAGAAAATCCTTTTGAAGAATTAGCTAAATAGCTGTAGAATTTTCTCTTTATCGTCTCGTTTTTATATGCTTTGTTTGTCATAGTATTGAGTGGGACATTTACAGGTCATGGTAAGTAACCTATTAATCCTTCTGCTGGAGCCCTAAGAATTTATGCATTGGAGTACCGCAGGTATCACAGTTACCTATTTTTTTGAACTGTTCCTGCTTTTCTTTTCCAATCTTCTTTCCCGTCTTAATTACTTGTTCGCTCCCCTTCTTGGCTTTTCTCCCACAGTGACATTTGAGGCAATAAAGCTCATCTTCACCTAGTACTACCCTGTTCTTACAGCGCATCTCTAGGAGAAATGTCTTTAGGTCTGCTCCCATAATAAGAATAGGAGTAGTATCAGGAGCAATAACTTTTAAGCCCTTATCTTTTATCCATCTTGAGCAGGTTTTTCTATCAACTTGCAACAATACAGACACTTCTTTTAAGGAGTAGCTTCTGCGTGTTTTGATTGAATGAAGGTTGTATTTGTTAGCCACATCTGAAAGCCCGCTCTTTGCTTGAACCATTCCGAACGCTGAAACAGTTCAAGCAAGCAATTGGCTTACTCGTGCGTTCTGTGAATTATTTACAACCAAAGAAACAGGCTACTTTGATAGTAGCCATTTCAATTAAACCTGTGTAACCTTTTTTAGTCCTAAAAAACCTTATTTACCCCTGTTTAGCCCGCAGTATTAAATTGCCATCATTATTGCTTAACTGTTCAGGCGTAAGACCAGTCTTTTCTCGTATCTTTGTAACTGCTCTGTTAATTTTTTCAGTATCTAAAGAGCGTTGTGCTTCTATTGGCTTATCTCCATCCTCATAGATTTCTATTGCAATTACCACATCATATCTTTTAATAACAGTGTTTATATTTTTGTATAACTCACGAAATAATTTGAATTCTTTACCGTCATATTTAAATTTAAATTTTCTACCACCTAAAACTTGCCCATCACCTGTTGCAGGGTCATAGGTAATAACTGGAATATCCTTCCCAATACTCTCCTGTGGAGGAACCACCATCGGCTTCTCTTTCGCATTTAGTGCTTTGTTAAGATACTTCTCATATCTCTCTCCAAAATCATCGGGTAATTGTATGTATAATTCACTCATAGTTTATCTATAATTATCTATAAAATCATATTCTATGATTAGACCTTCCTCTTGGAGGCTAAAAAGGATATTCTCTAACTGATAATACTCGTCAACACCAGATTCTCTTATCCAATCCTGCCACTTATCATCAGAAATCTTTATCTGTTTATTTTTAAAACCCTTGGGCATTAACTCCCACTCTACTTTAAGCTTTTTTAAAATACCCAATTTCTTTTTTGTGGCGTCATCTAGCTGGGTATCTGATTCGTTTTGAGAATCAATATACTTCTGCATACTAAATACTTGCTGAAGACCGTCAGCACTTATAAATTGAAGTATTAGAAATGTATCCCTATCATAGTCTGTAATACCTAAAAGCGACAGTTGTTGTTCTGCCATAATGATTTTATCAAATTTGATTTTCTGAAGAGAGGCTAGTCTTTTTATTGAACTGTCGGGAATAAAGTCGTCAGCACCGCCTATGTGCTTATCCGCCTTCCTTACTGGTAGGTCTATAATCGTTTCCCTCGTGATTCCATTTATAAGAGTGCATAATTGCTCTGCTTCTACTTGAGATAGATTATTTTGGTTAAGAGTGGAGATTGGAATTTTGACTATTCGCGTAAGTCTATTGAAACCCGTAAGTTCGGAAGTTTCTTTAATTATTTCAATAAACGAGTTTAGTCGCTTCTTGTTGCCAATAGATATAGTTTGGAGGCGTTCGGTATCCATATAGTCATTATAACTCACTCCCTTTATCAATCATTGACCACTTTAAAAAAAGAAAAACCCCAACCGAGAGCGGCTGGGGGTTTGGAACAGAAGCTTCAGTCTGTGTGGTTGTTGCTTTAATCCACCAGAGTGTAGGCTTCGCCTAACATCACGATGCTTTTCGGGTCGCCGTCAACTTTCCCGTACCACGGTGCACCGAGGTGCGTGGCGTAACTTGGGCAACCCTTGAACGGTGACCTGTCTCGCACAAGGTCTTGCTTGCGAACCAGTTTACGACGACCTGCATCTTGCACTGCCCGTAAACCACCGTAACGGGTGTTGAACTGAATCAGTGCGAAATACTGGTCTTTGTCCTCGCTGTCCAACTTGAACCCACGAACGTGAACACCGAGCGTGACCCAGCCATCTTCGTTTATCTGTTTACGCAAGCCATTGACCTGCGCAGTCAGATTAGAAATGGTTTTGAGAGCACGCGCTTCCATCGCTTCGGGCAGTTTCTCCAAGATGCGCTTTACAAGCGTATCAGAGAGAACCTGCGGCAAGTGGAAAGTGAAAATGTTTTCTTTAAGCTTACCGAAGACACTCTCACTAACCTTCTGGGCGACATTTGCCTCCACTGCCTCGCACCGCTTCTTCAGAGGTGCAGAAAGCCATTTGATGAGACGGAAAATCTTGCGACGCAGCAAGAAGGCAACGAGAACAGCAAGAATCCACATCCAGGTCGTTACGGACAGTTCCGAAAAGAAGTCAAACATTTTGTCGCTCCTTGATTTCAAGGTTCAGCCTCTGACGGGGCTTAAAGTTTCAAATCTCGCTTCGGCACTCGCCTTAGCAAAGCTGTGTCAGGTCAGCTATCTTATTATACACTAAAATATGCATAATGTCAATAGCTAATAAAGCAGATAATCATAATGAATGAAAACTAATTATTTAAGGCTACTTTTAATGCTTTTTCTACTGCTTCAGCTACTCCTGGATACATTTGTTCTTTTGCAATTTCTTCTAAAGATAGGAATTCTATTTTCTCCCCTTCCAAACATTTTACTTCCTGAACTTCGTCGTAGATTTCATAATATCTTTCAGATTTAACTGTTCTTCCGTCAGGCAGAGTATATTCAGCTGTCATAAAATGTATTGGACTCTTTGAGGTATACCCAGTTTCTTCTTTCAGCTCTCTTTGAGCTGCCTCTAGAAATGTCTCACCTTCGTTTAGGTGTCCTCCACCTGCAAAACCCCAATGGTGGGAATATGGAGTGGTTGGTTTATTGTCTCTTAATTGAAGCAAAGCCTTGTCACCCTTAATAAGAATAATAGCTGCAGATTTTATATCAGAAGAGTCCTCCATATTAACTTAAATTATATTCCCACCCTGGTTGCCACTTAAATTTTGCAGAAACTAGTTGGTCTAGTGGAACACCATCAATTAAGTGGTCTAAACCGTATTGTGTGGCTCTATGGCCGATTATAAGCACCTTCTTACCATCGTAATCTTTCTTTAAATCTTCCAAAAAACTTTTCATTCTTTCAGTAGTCTGCTTATAACTTTCTCCATTAGGAAAAGGACTGCTTATTCTGTGGGGTTTTTCTTTGTCTACTATTTCAGAGGGACTTTGTGTAAGGTCTCCATAGTTACATTCTCTTAATCTATTATCTTTTACAATCTTAAATTTATCCCCAAAGGCTATTTCGGCACTTCTCCAGGCTCTTTGCAAATCTGAACAAAAGATTGCATCAAAATGTTCATCTTTGTACCTTTCTCCCATTTCTTTAGACTGCTCTATTCCTAGTGGTGATAGTTCAACATCATTCCAACCTGAAGACAGATGAGCTTCGTTATCAAATGTGGTTCCGTGTGCTTCAAAGATTATTTGGACTGACATACTAATTTAAATAGCGAAGTAGCACTAGTGCGCTTCTTTCCTCGCTTATAGAACCATCTAGACACATATGCTTAACTTTTTCTTTATCAACAAACTCAGATGTAATATCTTCGCCCTCTTCCAATTTTTGTGAGGTCTCATTAAATTCATTTATTTCAAAATAAAATAAATCCCATATTATTGTCGCTCCGCACACAGACTTATGAA
The DNA here is from genome assembly GCA_028286645.1 of Candidatus Nomurabacteria bacterium. Classification (GTDB taxonomy): domain Bacteria; phylum Patescibacteriota; class Minisyncoccia; order Phycocordibacterales; family UBA5272; genus UBA11704. The sequence continues at coordinate 117,133 of JAQBRF010000004.1, read as the reverse complement.
ATAAAGATAAGTTCTTAACATCTATTCCCGCTTCTTCTTTGGCTTCTTTTATAGCGCCTTCTTTAGCTTTTTGTACTATGTCTATCCCCGACGCCAGCGCATTGTTATATTCCTCTAAAGTATCGTAAACCTTACCACCTGGAAGTCTATAATCATACCCCTTTATCTCATGACGAAATTCCTTAGTAAGCAAGACAGTATTTCCTTTTGGAATAATCAATCTTGTTCCTGGTGAGCGTCTAGCATATTCAAAGGTCTTCTTCTTACCTTTCTGTTCAACCTCCTTCTGAACTACTTCAATTATATTTCCTTTGTATTTAATTTCTTCCATAGGTATCTATCTTTCTGCATTAATTATTTGTCCTGTAATATCTTGAGACAAAAGTGCCGCAATCTGCTTAGCTGCGTCTTCAGGAGAGTTAATCCTTCCAGTACTTGAATGTTTTTTGACCATTTCTTTAACTTCGTCATCCATCCACCCTGTGTCAGTTGGCCCTGGGTCAAACGCATTAATAGTAATATGATGTTCCTTAAATTCAAGAGCAAGTTGTTGGGTAAGCATTTCAATACTTGCTTTGGTTATTGTGTATGGAATTTCATCTTTCATAACCCCCAAAGCTTGTCCAGAAGTAAGGTTTATAATTTTACCTTCCTTACCTTGTAAGACAAATTCTTTACAGAGCAATGTAGTAGTTCTAACATTTACCGCGTAATGCTCATCTAACAATTCTGCTGTAACACCTAGAAATGGGACACTGGCGGAAACTGCTGCATTATTTATTAGAATATCTGGTGCACCTAATTCAGTTTTTACTTTATCAAATAAAATCTTTACTGAATCTGGTTTGGACAAATCAAGTTCAAGACTCTTAACCTTTACTCCTAATTGCTCTAATTCATCAGTAAAGGTATTAACATCCATCTTCTGTATCTCTGGATACTTTTCGTGGTCATATCTAGATAAATAAGTAAAGAAAATATTAACTCCCGCTTTTGCAACCTCTACACATAAAGCGGCACCAATGCCATTTCTTCTTCCCACGCCTGTTATTAAAGCAATTTTACCTTTCATTTCCAGATTATACCACTTTGAATATATTGATTCTCCTAGAGGCTGTAAGAATATAGTTATTAGCTTCTAGGAAGTTTTTAATCTCTTTTTTATTCTTCTTTGGATTCATAGATTTTATAAAATCTTCATAAGAATCAAATTGAAATACTGTTTCATCAGGAATTTCGGCTACTTCTTTATAGCCCTTATAACTTAAGATTGAGTAGTACGCAAAAGCCTTATCTTTCCTTTCGTCCCCGTCGCACGCATCAAACTTTACTTCAGACTCAAAGAAGTTTCCATCATGAGTTGGTTCAAGAAACACAATATAACCGCCTTTCTTAACCACTCTATTTGCTTCTTTTATCGCATTATTAATTTTTACAGGAGGTACATGATGAAGTGATAAAGTAAAAATGACTGCATCAAACATTCCTTTACTAAATTTTAATTTCTCTGCTTTTCCAACCTGATAATCTATATTCTCTAAGCTATTAGTCTTTTTAGCCTCTTGGATTAGTTTTGTGCTTGGCTCAATCGCCGTTAGGTGTTTGCTTCTTTTAGCTATTTGTATTGACCTAGTTCCCACTCCACAGCCAATTTCCAGAACCCTCTTATTCTTCAGCTTTACTACTTTCTCTAACTTATCTAAAAATTCTTCCTTAATTCTTTTCATTTAAGCTGTTTCTCGTACTGAAAACTTAACCCCTTACCTTCTTTTTCTTCTTCAAGAACTTTTTCGTATCCTGCTCTCTCCAACACACCAATAGATTTATCATTTATGGCTCTTACCCAAGCAAACAATTTTTCAAACCCTCCCTCTCTAGCTATAGAAGAAAGTTCTTTTGCTGCATTAGTCATAAAACCAGAATAGTTCTCATCTGCCCAATATCCTACTTCTCCTTCTTTGCCCTTTATATCTATACAGCCGACTATATCTCCGTCTGGTTTTCGTAGAAAGAAAACATAGTGAGATTGCTTATCCCATCCTTCTTTTACCCAGTTAACAAACTTTCTAGCATCTTCTTCTGTGTAAGGTTTCCCCTGAAGCATATCCTTAAAGAGGAGATTGTATTTATTTTCTTGGGAACAAATCTCGGCAATCTTTTTTATATCCTCATCTGTAAATACCATATCTTTGCCACCCTGCATTTCATACTTCTCTCCTGTTTGAAAATTCTCAATAATACGCCTTATGTTTGTTTCTAATATGTTTTGTGGGGTATTCATTTGTTCTTGATGGTTCATTACTAGATTATAACAGCTCTGCTAGTAAAGGAAATTCCTTATAAGGCTGGTTGTAGGTAGTGGAGCCCATATGTCCTTCTCCTTTGGGTAGGATTAACTCACCTCCGAGCTTTTCTTGCATTATCTTACCTTGAGTGTCATCGCATCCCCAAGGGTCATTATCTGAATTGATAAATATAAACTCTTCTGCGTGCTCCTTGATTTTATTCCAATTAAGCTCTGGTTTATTCTCCGAAGATGCGCTTTCTCTTAAAGACTGTGCATACCCAGAAACAAGGATAGCCTTATGGATTTTTATATTCAGCTTTTCAAGGATACTTAATATAAGTTGAGAGCCAGCAGAATGCCCAATTAAAATAGTTTCTTCATTAAATTTTCCATCATTTAATACAAAAGGAAGCCACTCTTCTAAGTTAGGAATATCTTCGTTTGGAAGTTGAGGAAGCCAAACTTCATATCCTTTCTCTTCTAGTTTTTCTTTAATGTATGGAAACCAAAACTCTGTATTTAATGTTCCTGTTCCGTGAAGGATTATGGCATTCTTCATAACCACTGTTTAGCTTTAGAATGACTTTTATACATATCCATCACCTTATCCCTAAGAACTCCAGTCTTTACCTCTACATCAGACTCTGAAACATGTTCATGGGGGAATACTAAGTCTCCGTCTTTTAGATAATCTATTTCTTGCAAATCTTTAATTGAAGAACCATACACTATATTCCTTATTCCTGCATACCAGGAAGCCCCAAAGCATAGGGCGCAAGGTTCACATGAAGCGTATAGAGTGGCGCCCTTTAAATCTCCTTTAAGTTTTAGAGAGGCTCTTCTAATTGCATTAACCTCTGCATGAGCGGTGGGGTCATGAGTCTCATCTTGTCCATCCCCTGACCCTGCTTGAGCAATAATCTCACCATCTTTAACTATCACAGCTCCAAAAGGCCAGGCAGCTTTTGTGGCTTCGTCTATGGCTAGTTGCATATACTGTTCCTCGTTCATATAAAAAGTATACCAGTTTAACTAAACTACTTCTTTCTTTAATTTTTCTAATGCCCAGTCCAATATTCCATTATCTTTTCTAAAGATTCCAATCAAAACATCTTGTGTCGTATTGGCGCGGCTGAAGAATTCTAACTTTCTAAGTAGATGAGCTTCATCTTTATGAGGATAGTATTTAAGCAACTCCTTAATTAAAGCCTCACCCCATCTTTCGTATAAATACATCAAGTCATAATCTGGGTCACCAATTTCAATATCTCCAAAGTCTATTACTCCAGAAATAGTTTGTTTTTGTTCATCATAGATGATATGTTCAGGACTAAAATCTGCATGGAGGAAAACAGGAGTATATGTAAAATTACTTCCATTGGAAAGATACTCTCCGTAGATTCTTTCTATGTATTCCTTTGTGTTCTCATCCAATAAGTGAAAAGCGTGTTTTCTTAGGTCTTTTAAATCACTACTGTAATCTTCTCTAAATCCCCGCACCTTTATTCCAGATAGTTTTGCCATCTCAAGAGGAAATTCATGTACTTGTTGTATAAAATCTGAAATCTCGTTTAATAATTTACTTCTTAGCTCATAATTTAGATTTTCTAGAATCTCCTTATCTAAACCCACACCCTGAATTTTTTTATACCCAACAAATGGAAGCCCATTCGCTTGTTTTCCTATATATTCAAAGTCTGGAATAGAAAGAGTAATACTATTTCTAAGTTTAGGTAAAATCTCTATTTCCATCTTTAGTTGCTCGGAAGCCTCCTCAACTTTAGAGAAGCGAAAGATTAAATTATCATTTACGATAAAAGCTTTGCTGTTCATCCCTTCGCCTGCGAGGCGAATAGAGTTTATATTTAATTCGGGAAAGTTTTTTTGAATAGTAGCCTTTTCTTTTTCTGTTATTAAGTTCTCTACTGCCCATATCTGAAACTCCTGTGCCCCTTTAGATTTAAACTCCTCTTTTGTTATCCATTTAAATTTGTGGTCTAATTCTGAACTAGCGCTGACATCTTCTCCTAAATCTACTTTATAGAAGGTTGCAAACTTATTAAAATACCCATCTTTCGCATCTACATATTGATTCGCTTTTCCAAGAAAAGTTGCTGACTGGATACCTTTACCTGTTTCTTCCATAATTTCTCTTTTTAAGCCCTGTTCTGCTGTCTCTCCAGCATCCAATCCTCCTCCAAGGAGGAAATATCTCTCATTTACTTCTACAACAGCAATATCTCCTTCTTGGTTCGTAACAATTGCATAAACACCAGGACGGTCTATGTATTCTGCACTTTCTGTTTTAGTTCCAAATTGGGGTATATTTTCCATAACTTATCTAACAATTTCTGTATCAAAATATTGTTCTTGAAATTTAATTGCAGCTATTATTTCTTCGTCCGTCATAGTTACTCCTTCAGGAACAATAATTAATTTATCATCATCATTATTTCTTCTGTGAGCAATTGCTATACAGATTCCTTCTGCTTTATTTAGCGACTCCTTTACACCTAGAAAGTAAGTATCTAGCTCCTCTCCATCAGGGGCTTTTGTTCCTTCTATGAACCCGTAATTAACTTCATATATAAAACCGTGTTTTGGGTGTTTAGTCCCCATTGGTCTGTCCATGACTATACTTATCTTCTTACTTAAATATTCCCTAGCCATTTCTAAAGATTTAGATTCCTGACCCTCCGCTTTACGAACCATCTCAATTTCTGGAAGTACTTTTCCATTTACTTTAATCTCTTCCTCCTCTCTCCACTTTCTATCTGTCTTTTTAAAACCTAACGAGGTATAAAAGTTAATTGCTCCCTGATTATAATCAACTACTTCAACATAAGTATCTTTTTCTTTGTCTAAAAATTCCTTTGCTTTATTCCATAGATTCTTTCCAAGTCCCTTTCCTTGAAATTCAGGCAAGATGTAAATGGCTTGAAGTTGATTCCTATCTTCTTTTCTTATTACCATACAAAATCCTATAACTTTCCCACTATTCTTTACCACATAAAAATTTTCATTTTCTGGCTGATTACGAATACTTTCTTCTCTTTTCTTTATCTTTTCATCTGTAAATGCGTCCTCAAAACGCTTTTCAACATCTTCTGTCGTAATACCAGCATTTTCATTAGTATAAGTCTCTAGCCAGGTTTTATATTGAACTTCTCGGATACCCCTTGCATCTTCTGGGGTTGCAACAGAGATTTCAAATTTCAAAGGCTCTATTTGTTCCAGGTTTTCCATCATCAAAGTATACCAGTTCCAGAATAAGTTGACGCTAAGGAAACTTTATTGTAGTGTAATTATGAATCCTTTTAGGAGATACGCAAATGTACAAATTAGTTATCGGAATATTAGTTGTTGTTGCTTTGGCGCTAGCACTTGACCCCCATTATCAGCAATACAAAGCTGATAAGCAAGAACTTGCAGAGCACAGACAACAAATGCAATGGAGAGTCGGTTATTCGCAACTGGTTGGTGACTACAAATTGCTAAGTCTGGATGGCGGAAAAATGTGGTATGCCGCCGAAACCAAGGACAAAGCAATAATTATCCAAGGAAGGGCAGAAGATGTTTATCCTGGCATTCTAAGCCAGACTGCGGGAATGGAGGCAGCAATTCAACAGCGCAAAGAACTTCAGGAGACATCATGGCAAAAAAATACGAATTGACTAACATCTCTCCTTCCTTACAGAATAAATACAAGGTAGGTGGCACTGTTATTGCGGAGGCGGCGACAGTCCCAGGACTTTCTCTACTGATAGCAACTACAGGTTTTCTGATTAAGGGAAGTGATGGCATTACAAGAGAGCTCAAATTAACCGAAGCACAAGAGGAAGGAGTTAAGCAGCAAGCGATATAAACTTCTGCCTTCGCCATCAAGTAGTGTCCAACATATTCAGAGAGCCCCGCTTCGGTGGGGTTTTTATTTTGTCTTACTCAGGGCTATTTTAAATTGAAACGGTACCACTCTCCCTATGCCAGCATGTTGGGTTGTGTTCACTCCATGCCGATAGAAAGTGACATAGTAAAAAGATTCTAACATAAATTGACAAATATTAATAAAAAATGCAGGATAATTACCTATAAGGCGGAAGCCTAATGCACAAAGGGAGAGATTAAATGAATCGTATCGGGATTGGACTTAAATTCTTTATGTGGCTGGATCAGATAATTAAAGACCCGTCCATATGCCCAACTTGCGGGAGGCCATTTCCACTTCGTGAAAAACACGAAACTAACGATGAAGAGCGCACGCGAATGATTGAGATGTACCACAACTTCTTTACGCCAAAGAATTGGTGGTTGTGCAATCACGCACGTATATGTCGCAGGACATTTACCTTCTGCTTTACTATGGGAATCGTCTCTGCAGAAGTGTTTAGTGCCGAGTTCCTTGCCCACATCTTGCTATGGATCAGTGTGGTAACGATGGTAACCTGGCTAATTACCACACTTTTACGAAAACAATGGGACAGAAAAAAAGCAATAGAGTTCTGTGACATACGCCCAGACAAGGCTCATCTTTTCAACCCCGGCCACTAGCCGGTTCCGGCTCGCGCAAGCGGGCCATTTTTATTTCTTAATTTTACTTTTTGAATAACTCTTGTAATTCCTTCTGATACTTCTTCATTACATCAAGAGATGCATACATTTCTGGCTTGCCCTGTTTTTTTAGCGCTTCTATCTCTTTTGCTATCTTCGCAAATAATGCTGGATTCTTTTCTACTGCAGCTGCAAGCATTGCCTGCTGATCTTTCGGAAGGTTCTTTGCGCCATATTTAACTGCTTGCTTAACAAAAAATTCTTTTATCATGATTATTGTACCGCGCCATTAGCACTTGCACGAATAAGGCCATTAAATTCCTGCACTGATTGAGGATTATTAATTTTCTTGCCGTTTACGAAAAAAGTTGGCGTGCTGTTTACTTTTAAGCTTAGACCTTCCTTATATTCTGACAGAACTTTATTTTCTACCTCAGTGCTATTTATATCAGCCTGGAACTTTGCAGCATCAAGCCCTAGAGTGGCAGCATATGTTAAAAACATATCTCGCGCGTTTAATGACCCCTGCCATTCTGCTTGCTTGTCATATAAGATGTCATGCATTTCCCAAAACTTACCTTGAATAGACGCCGCCTCAGAGGCTTTCGCCGCTATGAGTGCATTTTGGTGAAGCTGAGTTAAAGGAAAATGCTTGAAAACTACTTTTAGAATATCGCCATTATCCTTCGTAATTTGTCGCACAAGAGGTTCGTAAGCCCCACATGCTGGGCATTGAAAATCTCCGAACTCTACCAGAGTCACTGTTCCTGCGAGATTGCCTCTTACATGGTCAGTCTCCGTTATTGATGGCTCACCCACTGGGGCAGAATTTGTGTTGTTACTCATAGCATAGAAATAATAAATAAATAAGACAACAATCAAAAGTACTATGAGACCAATGAATTTCCCTTGTGAAGTGCTTAAAAAGTGTGATAATTTTTTCATATTTATCAATTATATCATATAACAGTTTATACGAAATTAATGAAACTTTTATTTCAATATGCTAGTCTGTTTGTAAAGTTTAAACAGGAAGGAGGCCGTATGCAAGGTACGATAGAAGACATGTTTGTCCAAGACCCGTGGGATGAGTTCATAGCGTCCTTCGCGGAGGCAAACTGCTCAATTGAATTTCGTCCGGGCGTGAGAAGTTTGGAGTTCGACACTCCATATCAAATAGGAGGATCGAATATACAAACCACAAGCGAAGACGCGAAGGCGGGCATTACGCTTGACCTGCTCAAAAGCGGGAAGAAGATCGCCGTGATTCATATAGGAAAGGCGGTGTTCCAGGCAAATACCGATGTCCTTGACCCTCTTTTCCTCGATGAGTTCATTTTTACGATTTCCATCGTGCGCGAACAGCGGCAGAGACGATTCCGTCTGAGCGACCAGTTTCAAGTCGTTTTAGGCAAGGATGATGCGATCGCCTTTTCGCCCGCATCTAATCAATGAAGTTCTTTCCCGGCCCCTGGCCGGTTTTTTTATTTCTATTCTTATATAGTTCGCTAGTCTAAATTTGCTGCATATTCTCGTCCTCGGCTTGTTAGACTAACGGTCTGGAGGAACTTCGTAATAAGAGATCAGAAACTTTACCAATTTAAAAAATGGATCGGATAAAGTCGCAGAAGCGTACTGGGCCCCCTTAGGATAAGTATGAAATAGGAAAATAATATACTTTGGATCATATGCCGGGAAATATCCGAAAAAGGAGTGGAGGTACCTATCTTCATAGTAGCCGCCTCCTGGCTTTGGCATTTGGGCGGTCCCTGTCTTTGCTGCAATACTATAATGCTCCATTTTATCTGCTCCATTTTGGAGAGCTGTATCTACCACATGAACAAGCATGCGGGAAATCGCTTCACTAGTTTCCGGCTTAATTACTTGGATATCATCATCTGAAACTATTTTTTTCACATCGCCATTTTGGTAAATGATGCTGTCTACTACGTGAGGAGTAACTAGCTTGCCGCCATTTCCTAGAGATGCGAGGGCTCGGATTGTTTGAATAGGAGTAACAGCAATTCCCTGTCCGAATCCGGCGGTTGCGCTATCCACGAAAACCTTGCTATCTAAGTTTTTCGTAAGACCGCTCGCCTCTCCTGGTAGATCAATACCGGTTTCTTGGCCAAGTCCGTATTTCTTAAAGTAATCTTGAAATGTTTTGGCTCCCATTTTCTCTACCAGGAAGACAATTCCTACGTTTAGAGATTTGTCTAAGATGGTCTGCATAGAAGTATCTGGGCCGCGGGGCTGTTTATCGAAGTTACAGACTTTGTATGTATTTAACTCTCGACAACCAAGGTCTGTATAAGTGGTATCCTCAGTTATCGCTCCGGAATCAAGTGCGGCCGCCATTGTAAGAGGCTTAATAATACTTCCCATTTCATATACTCCTGAAACATTTTTATTTATGTATACATTAGAATCATCAACATTTCCAAAGTTATTTGGATCAAATGATGGAAGACCGTCCATAGCTATTATCGCTCCTGTTTTTGGGTCCATGATTATTCCTCCGATACTATCTGAATTCCAGACTTTCTTAGTCTCCGCCAAAACTCCTGAAAGCTCCCTCTGCGCTTCTGCATCAATAGTAAGCACTATATCACCCTGCTGCTTATCGGTATTTGAAATGGCTGTTTTATCAATATCTGCAAAAAGTTCCGCGAAGAAATTTACAGTTTGACCATTATCTCGTGTAAGAACATCTTCATAATATCTTTCAAGGCCGTATTGGCCTTTTATTCTTATCCCATCATTTCCAACGAAGCCGACAATTTGTGCCCCATTCGTTCCTTGCGGATAGGCTCTCTTATTATCCTTTACAAAACTCACACCCATAATCTTTAAACTTTTTATTTTATTTACTATGTCTAATGGTATATTTTTCGCCACCTCTTCATATGGGTCACTTTTCTTAGAAGCTTTTTCTATAAAGCTTGTCTTGTCTAATGTTATGAATGGAGAGAGAGTGTTATATAGTTCTTCTGGGTCTTTTATTACTGTGGGATCAATGGCTATTCTATAAGTGGTTTCGAGCTGAGCAAATGGGACAGGAGACCCGGAGGAACCAGAAAAGAAAATGGATCCCCGATCAAAATTAGTCGGAACAACAGATATGTATTGAGCATCTGCTTTAGTAATATAACTTTTATGCTGTATTACCTGAATATAAAATGCTCGAATTAAAATAATCACGGCTAAAATAACCCATAAGGAATACAGAAGATGCGCTCTGTCATTTGAGCGCATCTCTTGGTTTTGAGTGATTACTTTCTCCCTATCTTGCATAAAGCACAGTATAGCTTGCAACTTCATCTTTACGCACAGCAAAGGTCGCCCCATCTACTCTTTTAAAATTATTCGCAAGAAGCTTAGAATCTGTGATGGTCGCCACTTGATTTGCGTAGCTCGTTTCTAGCGAACTTAGTTCAGAGGTTAAATCCCTGTTTGCTAATGTATTTTGTTTTCTTTCTATTACTGAAAAGATTAATGAAAGCAGTACAACCGAATATATAATTCCTAATATAAGAAGAGTGCCAAACATAGTGTGCACAGTTCTTTCATATAGATTAATGGACTTATATTTGTATTTCATGGGTTATACTTTTTCGATTATTCGCAGCTGTGAGCTGCGTGCACGCGGGTTATTGATAATTTCTTCTTTCTTGGGAACAATTGCTTTTTTATTTACCAACACAAACGAATCTTTTAGCGCGCGAAATTTTTGTTTGACGATTCTGTCTTCTGTACTATGGAAGGTTATAAAACATGCTCTGCCGCCTGAAACTAGTACATCTTCTAGTGAGTCTATTAATTCCGTTAGGCTGCCCACTTCGTCATTTACAGCCATGCGGATAGCTTGAAATGTTTTTGTAGCGAAGTGAGTCTTTTTATGGCGATAGCTTGGCGGTACTAAGCGTGAGATTATATCTACAAGTTGCTGCGTAGTCAGGATTCTCTTTTCCTTACGGCTCTCCACAATTCCCTTTGCAATCTTGCGCGAATAACGCTCATCGGCGAAGCCGTATAAAATATCTGCTATAGATTCTTCGCTCCAGTCATTCACAATGTCTTCTGCCTTTATGTCTTCTTCCCCAGGATGAGAATTAAAAGTCATTTGTAGCTTCTCATCAAATCGGAAAGAAAATCCCCTTTTAGATATATCCAACTCCTCTGAGGAAAGCCCTAGATCAGCAAGGACTCCATTAACTCTTTCTATACTTAAGTTTTTCAAGACATCTTTTAAGCTGCGAAAGTTAGAATGCACGAAATGCAGCTTTGGAGCATTTGGAATACTGCTAATTCTTTCTTCTGCGGCTTTTAAAGCTTCTTGATCTAAATCAAGACAAATAAGAGTTCCAGTGTGACCTATTGCTTTTGCGATCTCTATGCTATGACCTCCACGATTTGTCGTGCAGTCTACATAGACACCACCAGGTGATATGTTTAAACCCTCTATTGATTCATTTAAAAGTACAGGAACATGCATATTAAATAATTCCTAGTTCACTAAGCTTAGAAGCTAATACATCTGCTTCGCCGCTTACTTTCGTAGTGAAATTATCCCATTGCGTTTCATCCCAGACTTCTATTCGAGAGTGCATCCCCGCTAGAACTACTTTATTTTCTAGTTTGGCAAACTCCTTTAAAATATCTGGAATTACAATTCTTCCGGCAGCGTCAACGTCGGTCTCAAATGCATTTCCTAGAATAAATCTATTAAAGTCACGAGTGTCCTTATTTCCGAAGCCGCCTTGAGATAACTTTTCCGCTACTTTTTCCCACTCACGAGTAGGAAAAATGAACAGTGAACCATCTAATCCGTTAGTTACAATCACTTTTCTCCCTAAATCCGTACGCCACTTGGAAGGTAGCGTAAGTCGTTTTTTTGGATCTAGGTCGTGCGTGTATTTTCCGATTAGCATGAATATGTTTTAACTGATGGCAGCAACCATAAACTTTAAAATTTATTTTAGATGCGCGAAGCATAGAAACTTATAGAAGAAGATGTACGAATAGTACATTGCCTGATAAAAGTTTCGTGGCGACAAAGCAGATAATTAAATTTTAAGGTTTTGGAAGGTCTCCCACAACCCCCCACTGAAACCCATTATACTCCACTTCCCTTTTCAAAACCTAATTAATCCCTGTGGATATCATGCAAGTTACCAATTTCACTTCTAATTTTTGAATCAAAAATCCCAAAACCCCTTTGAAAATAAAAAGAAAACGGCACCTTGCGGCGCCGCGATTATTTACCCACCGTCCTGATTTCTTCCCATTTGGATTCTGACGTCCTTTTTATAAAGGTGCGCCATTTAGTCTCCGGGTTATCGTGATTTAATTCCACGCTTTCTTTGTGAATTCTGGGAAGAGGAAGCGCCCGTTCATAAAGAATGTGACACAACCTGGAGCACACCCCCTCACTGGACATTACGTTAGAAAACAGAAAGAACCCGGTATGTTTTGTGGCGCGAGGGAATGTATGGGGCCAGAAAAATGTGTACAGGGCCCCATTCCACCGCGCTAACACCACATAGTCCTCATCTCCCTTGATCTCTGTGGCAATTGGCGTAATTTTCACGATTTCATACGGAAAGGGCGTGGCTACAGTATCGACTGCGCGATCGAGTGAAATCACGCGACCATCAGTTTCCTCAGTTCCCAACAGAATCACGTCTGCCTTGGTTGGTGCTTTTTTCATACAGCTCCCAGCGATGAGATGAAATGAATTACTCACACATTCTACTACATACTACATTTTCAAAAATAAAAGTAAATAGAGTCTTATTTAAATATAATTATCTAACGAGTGTTCCAGGTTTTACATCACCTTCTGGACTCATCAAAAAAGCATTGCCAGTTTCGTCAACGGCAAGCAATAGCATCCCATTAGATTTATATTGCATCAAATCTTTTGCTGCTAAGTTAGTAACAACCTCAACCGACTTGCCGATTAAATCACCTTTATCAGGAAATGAATTTCTAATTCCTGATAAAACTGTTCTATGAACATCGTTCCCGTCCCCATCTTTTTCACCCACATCAACTAAGAATTTATATAATTTATCTGATCCTTCTACTGGATCACACTCTAAAATCTTTCCAATTTTTATTTCTACTTCTTTAAAATAATCTAAAGATATTTTCCTACTAATTTTATCAGAACTTTTCTCTTTAGGTTTTACTAGGGGAAACATTTGTACTTCACGAATCGGTTTATCCACCATAAAGGCGAATAATCTTTCACCAAATCCAAATCCGCATGTTGGCGGCATGCCATGCTCAAGCATTTCTATAAATGAATCATCTGCCATCATGGCTTCTTCGTCGCCGCCAGCCAATAACTCTTGCTGCTTATTAAATCGTTCTTTTTGATCCACAGGATCATTTAACTCGCTATAACCGTTCCCAACTTCGGCACCCGCAAGAATAGGCTGAAATTTCTGAGCAGTAAGACCGTCTGGATTTTTCTTTGCAAGCGGCGAAGCGATAATTGGAGGATTTATAAGGAAAGCCGGACCTGCGATATTTTTCCTGCAGTACTTCCATAGTGTATCCATTAGTCGCTCTCGATTAGTGCCTTCATATTTCACCTTAAGTTCATTAAGCTTATTTTTGATTTCTTCATCTTCTGCTTTATCTAAGTCTAATCCGGTTTGTTTTAATACTTCCTCTTTATAATCAATTCTCTTCCATTCATTACTTAAATCAAACTCATGCCCGCGAGTAGTAAACTTGGTCGTTCCAAATACATCCACTGCAATCTTCTTATACAACTCCTCAACTATTTTCATTCCATCTTCATAATCCGCATAGGCCATATAAAATTCACAATTAGTAAATTCCTGAACATGATCTGGAGATGACCCTTCGTTTCGGTAAATTCTTCCAATCTCAAATGTTTTGGGAAATCCTGCAGCCATTAATCTCTTTTGCCAAAGTTCTCCTACAGAAATTCTCATATACACGTCTAAATCATAATCATGATGATGCGTTGAAAAAGGCCGTGCCTCTGCTCCTCCAGTGGTAACTTCAATAGTCGGAGTTTCTACTTCTAAGAACTTCTTTTCATTAAAGAATTCGCGCACCACATTCCAAAACTTTGCTTTCTTCTCAAATAATTCGCGTAATTCGGGATTAGTTAAAATATCTAAATATCTTTCTCTCATTCTGAGCTCTTCATCTTGCAATCCGTGATATTTGTCCGGTAGCGGTAAAAGAGACTTTGAAAGCATTGCGACTTTAGTCACAAGAATACTTTCTTGTCCTGATTTGGTTTCGAAAAGCGTTCCGGTTACTTCTATGAAGTCTCCGATATCCACATATGAAGAATAAAAGCTAAGAGCCTCTTCCCCTCCTTCATCTTTCTTTATTACTGCTTGAACCTTCGCTGTCCCATCATAAAGATCTAGGAAAATAAGGGCGCCTTGTCCTCGAGAAGACATCACGCGACCATTAAGAATTACTTGAACTCCTTCTTCCTTTAATTTTTTAAAACCTCTCACCACTTCCCCTATTTCATGAGTACGTCTAGATACGCTTGGATATGCGTTAATTCCTAGATTCTTTAAGGTTTCTAATTTTTTTAATCTTTCGTTTCGGAGTTCTTCTATTGCTGCCATATGAAAAAATTATAGCATAAGAAAGGGAGATTTTTTTAATTATTCTTCAGGTATCTTTTTACTGCTTCCTCCGGTATAGTTGAAACTTTATCTATGGCAGTAAGGTAATTCTGATATTTAGTCCTATAAAATAATAATCCTTCCTCGGTAAAATCTCTTACAAAGAGTTGTAATTTTTCAACGTCTTGCGCATTATCAATTATTTTTCTTTTTATAAAGCCCCTCTCTTGCATATAATCAATTCCCAAGAAAAAAGCTTTCTTAATGGTTTCGATTCTTTCTATAGGAAGAGGCGGGTCATACTGATTTCTTATAAGATTTAGCATTGCCCCATAATCATCAAGCATATATTCCGGGTCTAAATTTGGAAGATGCTTATTAACCGGCATGTTTATGCTATTGATTTAATGGTATATAGAATTTCTCCTTTAGGGGCGCTCACAGTAACTTTATCTCCCTTTGATTTACCCAAGATGGCTTTTCCTATCGGAGATTCATTTGAAATTTTACCTGCTTGAGAATCAGCTTCTTCGCTTCCAACGATCATGAATTGCCTCTCAGCCTTATCTCCTTCTTTAACCAATACAACAGTTGTGCCTACTTCTACAACTCCAGCATGATGCTTATCTGCGATCACTGCATTTTTTAAAATCTGTTCAATGTGAGCAATTCTTTCTTCGCAATTCGCCTGATCCTCACGCGCTTGCTGATATTCTGCGTTTTCAGAAAGATCTCCCAGAGACTTTGCATATAGAAGCGCATCTGCAACTTCTTTTCTGCGTACAGTCTTCAAGTGATTTAATTCCATTTCAAGCTCATCCTTTTTTTCGTGTGTTAAGTATTCCATATCTGAGTATTCTACCATATTTTGATAGTTTGGCAAAAATAAAAAGCGGACTCTTTAATCCGCTATTCTCTCCTTATCCGTTTCTCCAATTCAGGCTGCATATCTTTATAGGACCAATCTTGACGCCGGAAGAATGCATCGACAAACTCCTGATCCTCCCGAATAATTTGCCCGATGATTTCCTTAGCCTTTTCTTCTTTAAATTGATATAGGTCTGTATACAGTCGGTAATGACGAGTGATATTTGCTTTCACGCGCCCCGGCGTTCCAATGCGGATCCCTGTCGAAGTTAAATGATTCCTGAACGCCCTCAAAATAACAATATAGCGATTACTGCACTTTTGCATCTCTCGCAAAATGTCTTCGGTTTCCATCAGAATTCTTCCTACTGTGGTTTATAGAAATTTAACATACTTTTATTTTAATTTATACTTAGTTTGACATTACTTATAGGTTATGTTATAATATAGATGACATCAACCGCTCATTCATTGAAAGGAACACAAGATGAAAACCTCGCAAGCAGTGACAGGAATAGTACTCGCAGTTGCGATTCTGGTGGTAGGTTTAGCAATCATTCGTCATGCGAAGTTTTCGGCACTCAAAAACGAAACCTTCATCATGGTGGACGAAGACCTCATTACCGGGGAGAAAAAACTCGAGCGGTACCAATACGACGCCGCCATCAACGCTCTGCACTCCTTTGATCTGGAAACCGGCCTTTGGCTTGGAAGCGTCATGGGACAAAAGCCCTATGACGAAGACGCGGCGCTTACCATTATAGTGCCCCAAGGTATCGCGTCGATCATCAGAACGAAAATCCCGATTCCGAAACTGAAACCTGGGGAGAGCACGGAAGGAACGATGCAGGTGGGAAGTTACAATTCTCAAGGCATCAAGCTTCTCCGCATCTTACCTCTTACGGCAAGTGCCGAAAGAGATGGCGATATGACTATCGTGGAATTCCGAACAACCGGTCCGACTGAAGTGGTAGACCGCGTCGCGTACAAAGACAACTACTTCAAACCCTTGTACTCGGAGAAATCCGCCACCCACAACGGCGAGAAAGTTGCCCACGACCGCATCTATCGCAAGTAATTTCCTGCCAATTGAGCGGCGCCACATCGAAAGGTGTGGCGTTTTTTATTTATCTTTTAATTCTAAATTTCAAAACTGCGTTAGTTGAGTAAGTTGGATGTAATTCAAAGTTAATTTAATATTACGTCAGCAAAGCCGATATTTGGATGAAGTCCGATGCCACTTTCTGAGGATAACGATGAGACGTACATCATAGTACGTTGAATCGTACCGGAAGAAAACGGCTAGGAATACGCCAAAGAGCGGCTTTGTATTGCCTACTTGGTATAAGAAGTGTTGTCGCGCATCCAGAGCAGTGTATCCCTCATTGCAAATATAGCGCCATGAAGGTTATGGACCGAGCCCTTTTCCATTATCACAACAAAGGCATATTTAGGATTTTCATATGGGAAAAATCCGCTTATCCACGAATTTACTAAATCCTTTTTAACTCCTAGCTCTGCCGTTCCAGACTTGGAGGCTACATGTATACCATCTATGTTTAATGCTGCGCCGATTCCTTCAGTTACGCCCTGTCTCATTCCTTCACGCACGACTTCGAGGTCGGCTTTATCTAACTTCAAATCAATATGTACAGTTTCAGATCCTGATAAAAGATGCGGAGTAACCAAAGATCCGCCATTTGCAATCATGGCTACACCACGCACAAGCTCAAGCGGTGTTATTTGAAATCCATATTGCCCAATGGAAGTATGATATGTATCTCCTAAAAGCCAATCTTCGTTAAAAATCTTTTGCTTCCATGATGGGGTGGGAATCACGCCGTATTCTTCTCCGGGAAGATCTATGCCGGTGGTAGTGGCAAATCCGAACAATTGAGCATATTGATCAATGCGAGCAATACCTAATCCTGGCTGATCCATGTATCCGCCCCCTACCTGATAAAAGTATTCATCGGATGATTCAGCAAGAGCTTTACGCATGTCTGTCCATCCATGAGCTTTCCAATCTTTAAAAACTGAGTCAGGTCCTCCGTATTTATTCTTTATCACTAGTGCGCCCGAACTATAAATTTGTTTTTCCGGGGTAATTACATTTTCCATAAGCGCGGCTATTGCCATAAATGGCTTTACTGTTGATCCTGGAGTAAAGAGCCCTCCGACGGCGCGGTTTAAAAATTTATTATTTTTATCTAGCAAATCTTTTGCCAGTTGGTCTTTTTCTTGTGGAGTGGCAGCATTTGTAATTAAATTATTATCATATTCCGGATAGCTTACCATAGCTAATACCTCTCCAGTATGTATATCCATAATTACTCCCGCCCCCGCTATATAACCTGAATCAAGCGCTAGACTTTTAATATTTTTATAAAATTCCGCCTGCACTCCTTTATCAATGCTAAGTTTTATGTTTTCGCCATTAACAGGACTTACGGTTACATTCCTAGCCTCTACTTTCTGTTGGGCATTTACCGCTAAAACTGTCTCACCGATGGTTCCTTGTAAAATATCTTGATATTTCTTTTCAATGCCATCTTTTCCTAAATATGAATCTTGCCAAAAGATTCCGCTTTGATCTTTCTTGGGATAACTTACATAACCTAACAAGTGAGAAAATCCTGGAGTTTTTTCATACACTCTTTCTGGAACTTCCTCTGTCGTACTACTCACAGTATTCCAAGCAAGTAAGCTGCCATTGCGATCAGAAATAGTTCCTCGAAGAGGAAATAATGGAGTGCTTTTTAAATGATTTCTATCTGCCTGGTCAGCATATGCTCTTCCGTTTACTATCTGCATGTCATACAATCTCGCTAAAAAACCCACAATTAAAAAAGATGCAATAATGCTTGTTATATAAAACATGTTCCTGCCTATTGGCTTTTCAAGCTGCCCTTCCATTTGATCCATGTTTAATTGCGATAGATTTTGCGAATCTAAGAATACATCTTCTGGAGCGATTTCGTATGAGTTTGCACGTCTAGCGCGACGTGTAAATGTACGGCGAAATAAATTCATATATTATCACTATAACACAAAGGATTAATGTAAAAACTGGCACTCTATGTGCACCTAATGCGGTGTCAAAAAAGAGAGTTATGAGGAGCAAGATTATATAAATAATGTAGCGAAGCATGAGCAGAGTATAGCAAAAATGGTAATTAGTTATTTGTTATTAGTTGTGGCTCGGACAATTAGCCTCCCAAATGTCTTTGTGTATTCACTAATTACTAGTAACCAATTACTAATAACTATTCTATCTACTTATCGGTATAAAAAACATTTGAAGTAATTGGATTATATTGTCCTCGGACATATACTTTCCATGCGGTTGCTTGATTGTCTTTAACGATGCTTACTACAGTCCCCAAAAGAAGTGTCGGGTCGCTTTTTAAATGTACAGAATCTCCTTCGTTTAAAATGGCATCCCGAGGGATATCAGCAATAAAAGTCCCCCCCCCATCTCCTTTCAGAAATAATGTTTCGCCATTTGGACTTACCCCTTCGATAAATGATCCGGATGATGATAAAAGTTTGCATACGGACGTCTGATCATGTACTTCTACGATAATACATACGGGCTGTCTGCCGCGAAGATATACTAATTTGTTTATTTCTAGTCCATCTTTAAATCCCTTTGAAAGTATTATCGTAGAGTAAATGTTCGTACTATCTTCTAATATCGAATACATTTCCAATGTCGAAACACTAGAACCATTTTGGCTTAATTTATTATCAGATATAATTGCATCTTTTACTGCAATTTCGTTCTCTAATCTTTCGATATTTAATTCAAGCCCTCGGTTTATATCTTCTAAATCTTTTTTTGATTTAAAGTAAGTTGATACATTGTATGGAATACTTACTATTCCTGTTCTTGTACTTCCATAAATGATAACTGGCCCTTCCACATAATTGTATAAAAATGTCCTGACGCTTGGCCAAAAATAAACAAATATAAAAATAAGCAATATGACTACCGAGTACCAGATATAGCCTCTTTTTTTTCTCTTTTTATCGGAAAGATATGTCATCAGTGTTTTCTACTAGTACATCTTTATATAAATTCACATTTTCCAGTATAATCCCTGTTCCGCGGGCGACCGCCGTTAATGGATCATCCACTATTGTTACAGGCACTTTAAGCTGACTTTCAAGAAGCTGGGGCAAATTTCTGATAAGTGCTCCGCCCCCTGCTAGCATCATTCCTTTTTGCATGATATCTGCCAGTACTTCGGGCGGAGTTGTTTCTAATACCTCACGAATAGCATCCACTAATTGTGAAATAGATGCATACATCGCTTCGCGTATATCAACATCTGTGATAATCGCTTCCCGCGGAAGCCCTGTAACCAAATCCCTTCCCTTTATGCTAATTTCTTCAGGGATTTCGTCCGGCAGGGCAGATCCCACAGTAATCTTTATATGCTCTGCGGTTTTTTCTCCAATTAACATTTTAAACTCATCGCGCATATAAGAAATAATATCCTGTGTAAGCCTGTCTCCTGCTATTTTTAAACTCTTAGCTCTCACAATTCCAGAAAGTGCGATAACAGCAATATCCGTCGTGCCTCCCCCGATGTCTATTATCATACTTCCCACAGGATCATGGATTGGCATTTGCACTCCGATAGCTGCCGCCATCGGTTCTTCTACTATGTAAACTTCACGAGCACCAGCAGATTTTGCCGCATCATATACTGCACGCATTTCTACATTAGTAATTCCTACAGGAATTCCTATTACCACTCTTGGACGAAATAACTTCTTATCAGCATCATTTGCTTTGTTAATTAAATACGAAAGCATTTCTTCTGTCACTTCATAATCTGATATCACACCTTCTACAAGCGGCCGGACGATTCTAATGTGAGATGGAGTTCTACCCATCATATTTTTCGCCTCCATTCCTACTGCGACTACGCGATTGGTTTTCGTGTTTAATGCAACCACTGATGGCTCATTTATAACTATCCCGCGGCCACGCAAGTAAACAAGCGTATTAGCTGTTCCTAAATCTATTCCGATATCGTTAGAAAATTGGCGGTAAAGACGGTTAAACATGGGAGCATTCTACCATTTTTTAGGCTTTCATATAGTAGTTGACAAATTAAAGACTTTTATATATAAACAACATGAGCAGTCCAACTTGTTTCATCCACCTTAAGGGGTCTTATTCATGAGAACTAACAAGGATCATATAACGTCACCTTGGGTCTGGCTCGACATTTTCCAGACATCGGAGGAAGCCACTGCGGCTGCCCTTCTATGCACCAAGGTGACAAAGGGCGTCATGCCTACAGAGGTGACGATCACTCATACGGACTTTCCCCACAACGGAATACGGGAGGCAGTCTACACCATACAGGGCCTGAACCGTCTCCAGGGGAGCGGCTACTTGCACCGTGAAGCCGGCGAAGAAGTTACCCGCGTGCTTCCAGTATTCAAAAAACTCGTGGACGAGATGACTGGAAGAAACTAACGGCCACCAGGATTGCCAAGACGCCCCTAATAAAGGGGTGGTTTTTATTTGACAAAAGTTTTAAAAATAAGTAACTTTATATAAAGCCTCCCACTTCACGGGGCATGACAAGGAGAATCACTTGCCAACTCTAAACCGATCCTCGCCACAGCTTTTGTCCTGTTACTCGTAGGACTGGCCGTTCACACCACCCCGCACTCCCTCCACCTTCAGACAACTGACAGAACTATTTCGACTTTGGTCGAATCAAAAAAAGGAATCCTATTTGAGGAGCTCGAGTTTTATGAAAATGGCTTAGGGGGCGAGGTCCATTCACGACCAGCGACCGAAGAAGAGCTCGCGCGCTGGAAAAAAAAGAAGGGATCGTGAAATATTGCACCCCCGAGGAGTCTGTGCCAGCTGTTGCTGGCACAGTTTTTATTTTATTCGCAATTCGGTTTATATGTTTTATATAATTCTTCAATCGTAATGATTTCGCTCTTGTCCCCTTTTCTTTCTTTTATTTCTACACCGCCTGCGGCAATAGATTTATCGCTCACCACTACTCTCATTGGAATTCCAATCAAATCGCTATCTGCAAACTTCGCTCCCGCTGATTCATCTCTGTCATCAAATAGAACTTCAATCCCCTTTTTAGTTAGTTCATTATAAATCTCTTCTGCTTTTTTATATGTGTCACCCTCTTTGTCCTTTCCTAACACAATCAAATGTAGCGAAAATGGTGATACCGAAGTAGGCCAGATTAAGCCCTTATCATCACTTAATACTTCCGCTATTGTTCCCATCAAGCGGCCAAGACCAATACCATAACTTCCCATAGTGACAAGTTGTTTTTCTCCGCTCTCATTTGTAAATGAAAGATTAAATGGTTCAGAAAATTTAGTACCGAGAGAAAAAATATTCCCTACTTCCACAGCCTTCTGTTCAATAATTTTATCTTTATTAAGTCCAAGAGATTCTATGACCTCATCCGTGTACACTTCTTTATTTATTGCAATACCCTTTGCCTCATCTATATAGATAGTATCTTCACCTGCTTCAGTAATAGTCTGAAACTCATGTGAAAATTTTGAAAATGAGCCTCCCGATGCAAATGTCATATATGTTATATGTCCAATGCCGACATTTTGGAAAATATTTTTATAGGCCTGCTTAGCTTTTTCATAGAATTCTTGGTGTTCTGCATCGTCTTTTGAGAATGAGTAGAGTGCCTTCCAATAAAATTCACGTCCGCGCATTATGCCAGATTTACTGCGAGTTTCATTGCGGAAAATATTTTTAAAATCATATGGGTATATTGGAAGATCTGTATATGAATGAATGTACTGAGTTAACATGCTTGAGTATGCTTCTTCATTTGTAAAAGAAAGGCCAATTTCTGTTCCATTTTTAAGCTCAGTCTTAAACCAATTGTCGACAATGTTATCATCCCATCGGTTAGACTTTTCCCATACTTCCTTTGTCTGAATTATAGAAGTGCGCATTTCTATGCCACCGATAGTGTTCATTTCATTACGAATAATATCCTCAATCTTTTTTAGCACACGAAGCCCAAGTGGTAAGTATGAGTACACTCCCGCCATTTCTTTATGAATGTAACCCGCCCGAATGAGTAGGATTGCATTTTTGGAAACTTCATTCGCGGGGGCTTCTTTTCTGGTCTTTGTAAAAAGTTGTGATTGTCGCATAAAAGATATTATACAAGAGACTTATGCTTTTATATAATGCGCATCTTCCGGAAACAAAAGGAGCATTGGATATCCACCATTATTTAATTCAATCGTTCCGCAATCATGTTCCTTTAAGAAATCAACCATTTCTTTAGTTTTTTCTTTCGGATCTACTGGCCCTTCTCCTTTATATTCGATTTCAACAAAGCTTCCTAAACCTACAACTGTATCAAAAGCTATTTCAAAATCTTTATAGATCCATTTCTTTCTGGTTTTATCTACAGTAATAAGTGGCTTCATATCAAGTGCTTGAATTATCTTAAGCATCGCTTCCTTATCTTTCACTTCAGTTTCATATTCATCTGCATACTGGCCTATTCCGTTTTCGTAATGCCATTTTTTATAATTTATCGTAAACGCTCCATTTTCTTCTCTTATCCTAAACCATTCTTCAATGGGCTTAACTGAAACGAAATTTTCATGGGCTGGAGTAAAATATTGATCGACTTGTTTGTTTTCTGAAATAAACTTAGCATTATTATCTAAGAAGATTTTTAAAGTTTCACTTTTTTGGATTCTGGCTTGAATTTCTATTTCGATATCTTTCATATAAATATTATACTCCCATAATTTCTAAGGCCTGCGCTATATTTATACTTGAAGTGCTTATAGATCTATACGGATCGTTATTCAACCCGGCGCGTTCGTACTTTGCACACAAAAGAGAAATTATTTTATTTTCTAACTCCTCTCTCCTTATTATAGCCATCTCTCCTTTTTGTAAAATATTTACTCCGCCCAAGACTTTGCTTGTACGCTTCTGTAATCTTTTCTTAACCCTGCTAAAACTAGGATGAGTTAACAAACTGAAGTTTCCAGATGTAGACCTTCTTTCTTCTAGTACTGCCTGATTATATTCCATTATAAGAATGCGCATTTGGGGATCTTGTGCGAGACTCTTACCAAACTTTTCATAATGCTCATCTAGCCTTCCTTCTATAAACCTTTGCATTTCTCGATACCTGTCTCTATAAAGAGGATCGCTCGCTTCTGGCAGATCAAAAGGAACGTCTATACCCAAAGACTGAGCTCTAACTAATTTACTTTTAAGAGAATTAAGCTGGAGAGACTTTTCAAAATCTTCATTTTTTAATTCAACATCTTGATTAAAATGCGGCGACCTATCTTGCATAATTAGGAAATCTATTTGATAACATCATGTACTGTTACCACCACAAGCAATAAAAGAAGCAGAGCAAAACCCCCGAGGTTAAGCCACGAATAATATTTAAATGGAATCTTTCTTCGGCTTATTGATTCAATAACCACCATTATAATTCTTCCGCCATCAAGCGCTGGAAGCGGGAGAATGTTAAATACAGCCAAGTTTATAGAAAGAATGGCAACAAGTGTAAGTATTGGCATGATTCCATATGCGCTAGTTTCTCCAACGATCTTTGCAATTCCAATTGGACCAGAAAGAGAGTTAAGTACGCTTCCATCACGATGAATCGCAGATACTAAAAGTGTCTTTAGTCCGCCAAATGTAAGAAGAGTTATGTCTTTTGTTCTCTGAAGTCCCAACTTTATAGCTTCCCCGGTTGAAGTATAAACATACCCAGTAGTTCCCACGCTTATGCCTACTGCCTTTTTGTTTGGAACTATTCCATATATAGCCGCGACTGTTGTCGACGCGTGTTCTCCATTTTGTTTTTCATATACAAATGTAATTGCATCATTGCTATGGTTTTCTATAAAAGTTACTAAGGATGTGGCCGTTACAAGACTTGCTTTCATATTTTTACTAGTAACGCTTATAAGGCGTGAGCCTGGAGTAAGTCCTGCTTTATATGCAGGGCTTTCTGGATATGCATCTAAAACAACTAACGATGTATCTTCTACTCTTGACCCATAAGTAGGATCATCTGCGCTCATTTCTACTTTTCCAAATGAAAGGCAGACAAGAATAATCAAGGCTAAAAGCATGTTCATTGTTACTCCCGCTAAAAGCACTAAGATCTGCGCCCACCATGGACGATTGCCGAAAGCGCGGGGATTGTTTTTCGCACCATCGCTTGCATTATCTTCCTCGCTTCCATTTTCGCCCCATATAGAAACATATCCTCCGATTGGAAGGGCGTTTAAGCTATAAGTAGTTTCTCCGAGTTTTTTCCTATAAATCCTTGGCGGAAAGCCAAAAGCGAATTCATCCACGCGCATATTGGTCCATTTAGCAACAATAAAATGGCCAAACTCATGAATGATAACAAGGACGAGAAGAATTACTAAGAAAATGAGTACAGCAGAAATAGACATAGCAAATATTTTACCATACGATTACGCCTTATTGACTTATCTTAGTCTTGGGAGTAGTTTTATGGTAAACCATCCCGAGGAGTCGCACATGAGATTCTCCGTCGCGTTTGTCACAAAACTATGTAAGGGAGGCAAGCTTCCGAAAGTCTACGAAGGAAACGAGAACCATGTCGAGTGGTTCGAGTTCGAGGAATACAAACTCCATCCGTATAACATTCATGGTATCGTTCCCCTTCCGGCTCTCCATCTCATTGCAGAAGAACTACCGCAGTGAGAAAAACCGCGCTTCGGCGCGGCTTTTATTTATTCCCCCAGCACTTCTTTTTCTTTTTTCTCAAATAATTCTTCTAATTCTCCATTTGTCTGATCAATGATTTTTTGCAAATCTCCTCTATATCGAATTCTTTCATCTTCGCCGTATTCACCTTCTTTAGCACGAGCATCAATATCTTTATTTACATCTTCTCTAATTAGTCTTACTTTTACGCGAGCATCTTCTAATCTTTCTTTTAAGACTTTTACAAGCTTTTCACGAGTTTCAGTGGTAAGCGCTGGGAAGTGAACCCTGATTCCTTGATCATCAGATGATACAGAAAGCCCTAAGTTCGCATCATTAATAGCACGCTCCATATCTCCGATAATAGTCTTATCCCATGGAGAAACACGCAAGGTGCGAGCGTCTTCAATATTTACAGATCCAGCGTGAGCGATTTGTGTACGAGCTCCGTAAATATCTACATGAACTAAATCTAAGACTTGAGGAGTCGCGCGTCCTGTTTGAATAGAACGAAATTCCCCTTTAAGCCATTCTACGGCTCCTTCAATATCTTTATTTGCTTGTGTGAAATTATATGCCATAAACTAGATTATAGATGTTAGACATTAGATTTTAGATAAATCCAAGTTGGTTAAATTGTAACCCATACTGACAGGACTAGCAATATGCCACAATCTATAATTTAAACCATAAAAAGTAAATACGAACTTTAAATGATCATTAAAACATTCTAAGGTTGATTATTGATAAATTGAAAATTCCTTTTATTGACCCCCTTTAGAAAAAGGCAATAAAAGGGCTAGATATTCTATTAATGCCTTTCCGGATGCTGAAGGGTCTGATGCATAAGAAGCTATTTCTAAAGTTTCCATTATAACTTCTGGTTTGCTTTTACTTTCTTCAAGCACAGTAATTAAAGATAGAATAAAACTGCGAACACTTTCTCTGTCTTTCCGCCCCTCCTCATCGGTTTTAGACAATAGACCAGCTATAAATGGAAGCTTCATTCTCAATGTGGGGGAAGTTTCCAGAAACTCCTCCGCTTGAGAATTTGATTTTAGTGTATTTTCACTATCTGCCATCGACCCTCGACTATCAACTATCTGCGTCCGGGACAATACTGTATCAATGACATTTCTTTTATTGCTAGTTATCAAAATAAATCGTACATTCGGTCGTGGCTCTTCTAAAACTTTAAGCATCGCATTTTGCGCCGGTATTGAAGCGGTATGAAAAGTTATTAGTCCCACACGATCATCATTATTTGATTCTCCAGCCCAGGAAATAATATCTCGAGCAGTATCAATGTCTAATACTGTTTGATTAAAAAATCTATTTGCAGGAGAGCTTGCCAGTTCACCCCACAAAAGCTCGCTCGCTTCGACACGACTTTCATTAACAAGCAAGACTGCGTGGTGATTAGGAAGATCGGAGATTTTCATTACACAAGTATATCAAAGTCTGTAAAGATTGAATTGTTTTTTAAAAGGCCTAGAATTAAAAGTCGTTGTTCCACCCTAACTAGGAGGAAGTGATGGCCGAGCTAGAAAATAGCCGCAAAGGCTCACAGCTTTCCCTTGATTTGGGAGAAGCCTTGGAGCTCCATAAAAGTGGAAAATCGTACTGTCTTGGTTCCGGGGTTCCTGTTACCCAACGACTGTACGATCAAGTATTTAAAAAACTGCAGACCACAAAGGAACTCTGCGAGATATTGCCCAAGATAACAAGAAAATCTTTAAATGAGGCGTGGCAGATTTTGGCGCCGGCAGAAAAAGATCAGAAAAGAGAACCTATGTACGATTCGCTTCGTCCAGCAGTAAGAATTGTACCCTATATCGCGGGGATTGATGAGTCCACCATCCGGGTGGCTTTACCTATAGGGTTTAATTCTGTCACGTGTGTCCGTTATGGCCTAACGTGCGATGAGAGTTCAATCCTGATTAAGCATTGCTTAGGATACCCGGACTTAACTATTTCGTGCGGTGCGATAATGCAGACGCTGGAAATGAAGACAGTATTAATAAAAGGTCGGTTCGACATCAAGGAGGAGGAGTGAGGCCTTGCGCAAGCAGGCCTCTTTTTATTTCTTTGCAAAGATACTACGCTTATATGTATCCAAATGTTCTAATGCGATCCCCGTTCCCTTGGCTACACAATAGAAAGCATCTTCTGCTAAGACTGCTTTTACCCCGGTGCGGCGTTCCACCAAATCCGGGAAATGGCGAAGCATTGATGACCCTCCGCTCATAATTATTCCATTATCTATAATGTCTGACGCAAGTTCAGGAGGAGTGTCTTGTAGAACATCTTTAATCGCTTTGATCATAAGGCGAAGTTCCTTATCAATGGCTTTTACAATTTCGTTTGTTCGTATTTCTACAGTTCTAGGAAGGCCCGCGATAAAATCACGCCCTTTTACTTTCATAGATAACTCTTCTTCTACAGGAAGAGCAGACCCTATTTTTATTTTTATTTCTTCGGCAGTCTGATCTCCTATCGCAAGATTATAAGTTTTCTTTACATAATCCATTATAGCTTGATCGATTTTATTTCCAGCGCATTTTACTGAGGTGCTACAAACAATTCCACCAAGCGAAATCACCGCCACGTCAGTCGTCCCTCCGCCGATATCTACAATCATTCTTCCTTGAGCTTCCTGAATTGGAATACCAGCACCAATCGCGGCTAAGATGGGTTCTTTTACCACATATGCATTTCGTGCGCCCGCTTTAAGTGCGGCTTCTATAACTGCGCGACGTTCTGTAGAAGTTACTCCCGCAGGAACCGAAACCATCACATCCGGCTTAAAAAGATTAAATCCTCCAAGAGATTTATTTATATAATATCTAAGCATGGCTTCCGTCACTCTATAATCTGCTATCACTCCATCACGCATGGGACGATATGCAATTATCGCGTCCGGTGTCTTGCCAATCATATCTTTCGCTTCAGTTCCTACAGCTAGAATTTTATTATCAATTTGAGATACCGCCACAACTGAAGGCTCCACAAGTACAACTCCTTTACCAGGAAGATAAACAAGCGTGTTTGCTGTTCCTAAATCGATGCCTAGTTTTTTGGAGAAAAGTCCCATAGTATGTGCATTATAACACGGAAAGAAAGCAGAAAACAGATGGCAGATTGCAGTAAATCCAGTAAAAATAAGGCTTTTTCTGCTATCTGAAATCTGTAATCTCCCATCAATTCCTGTATACTGTACTTATTATGCGAGTGCTTACTGTTGCCTTGCTTGCAACTGGAATCCCCTATGAAGAATTAACCTACTTCGCCAAAGATGACGTGGAAGAAGGAGACTTAGTCGAAATTAACGTTAAAAGAAGAAATCTAAAAGGATTAGTCATTACGGCGGAAAAAGTAGAGGATGAAAAACAATCAATACGGCAAGCATCCTTTGGCTTAAAAAAGATTTCAAAAGTTCTAATCAAGCAATTTCTTCATCCTAAGATTTGGCAAGCACTGAACTATTCCTCTTCATATTTGCTTCAGCCGCTTGGAACGCTTATTTACGATCTACTTTCTGAAAAGTCTTTTCCTTATTTAACACGCATTGAAATTCCAGAAAAAACGAAAGGACATGAGCTTTTGCTTTTAGAGCAAAGTTATGAAAATAGAATTACAAGATATAAGACGACGATACGCGAGTCTTTTTCAAAGAAAAATTCTCTTGTGATGTTTTTTCCGACCATAACTGATCTGGAATATGCAAAAGACGAACTATCAAAAGGAATAGATGAATATGCCATCTCTCTTCATGGAGCGCTCACAGAAAAGCAATATAAAGATGCGGTTAATAAGATTAAAGATACAGAACATCCAATTTTAATTTTATCTACTCCGTCCCTTATTCCATGGCTGCGGGGAGATCTAGGGCTCGTTATTATCGAGCGAGAGCACAGCCAGTATTATTATACCCACGGAGACAGTGGATATGATATGCGGATAGTTTTAGAACATATCTCAAAGAAAAGTGGAGTCCCCTGCCTGCTTGGATCTCATATGCTTTCGTTATATGCTCACAGATTATATAAATTAAAAGATGCAAATGAAGTAATGCCTCTTCAATTTAGAAATGATTCCCCTATTATCGTCATTCCAATGACAGATGAAAATAAAAGTGGAAGTCCCTATTTATCGAAAGCTGCGCTCCACATTCTTCACAATGCGAAATTGGCAGAGCGCGGACATTACTTTTTATATGCGCACAGAAAAGGCATGTACCCGACCACTGTTTGTTCAGATTGCGGAACATTATTTACTTGTAAGGATTGCAATCGTCCATATGTACTTCATAAAATCGGCGGAGTAAGAACATATGTTTGCCATGGATGTGAAAATATTATTCGCATCGATGAAGAGACGACTCTCACATGCAGATATTGCGGAGGGTGGAGGATGGCATTACTTGGAATCGCGACAACCGGAGTAGAAGAAGAATTAAGCAGATTAGGAGTGCCGATATTTGTAATTGATAGCGAGCATACCCCCACAAGAACTAAAGTAAAGAAAGTATATAAGGAATGGAAGGAAGCCAAATACGGAGTGCTCATCGGAACAGAAATGGCACATAACATTGTAAGAGATTGCGATGGAGTAATCATTCTTTCATTAGACTCTTTATTTTCACTGCCCGAATATAGGACAGATGAAAAGATTTTAAATTTGGTGACCGAAATGGCAGAAAAAGTAAAAACTAACCCGTCTAACCTAAATAGAGTTACGGATTTTGCGGAAGATAAATATGATCATAAACTTCTTCTTCAAACAAGGCTTAAAAACATCCCAGTTATAAAACAACTAACATCGCCAAGCTTTCGCGAAGTATATGACACCCTTCTTAAAGAAAGAGATGAATTTCTGCTTCCTCCATATTATGTAGTAGTAAAAGCTTCTTTTACTAATTTGCTTGATGATGTCCGCACGAGAATGGAGCAAGAACTTGAGCCGTATGTAGTAGAATGGTTTGAGCAAGGAAAAGGAGTCACTTTGCTTTTCGTTCATATCAAAGAAAGTGAGTGGGCCAACAATACTGCAATCCGCCAAAGAATAAAGCAAGTTACTTATGATGGAAACCCCCTTGTTAATCCCCTTCACTTTTTCATCTAAACAGACTTATGATTTGAAGATTAAGAATAAGATTCAATTTTTTTGAAATCATTGAAAGTATCTTAATTAATTACTATCTCATTACCTAAGAAGTGCTAGTATCTGTAAACATAACTTTACATAATGCATGAATAAAAGGTTCTGAATCAATAATTTTTGTTTGTTCTATATATAAAGATAGCGCCGCTAAGCTTTCTTTAGGTAATTTTAATTCCAAATCATTTATTTTACAAAATGTTGCCACCGCTAGAACCGCTACGCGTTTATTTCCATCTGTAAATGCGTGGGCCTTTGTAACATAAAATAAACACGCAGCAGCTTGCAATTTCGAAGTCGGGTATAAGACGTAATCAAAGTAGTCAGCATTTACCGTAGAGATTGCTGACTCTATTTTTTGATTAGCATCGAACGGTATGCCAAATGATACAAGATTTTTATCTTGTAGTACTTTGTACGCGATGAAAACGTTCTCGGATGTCAGAGGTAGATATTTCTTTTTTCCCTTCGTCATATGCTTTAAGTGATTCTAAGACTGGGCGTACATTTTCAAACTCACGACGCGTTGCTATTACTATATTATCTGATCCTAAACTTTTAAACCAATGGAGGAATGTTTGCATACTCTTAGTATACACTTTTTTACTCGACCTCACTTTTATTATGTTGTCTTTTCTGTGGATATACATATTCTGTCTTTTCATATATATGATGACGTGGAGGTCTTATTTTTATTTCATCCATAGGTTTAGTTAAATTACTATTATATTTTAAGGACTTTTTGCTTCTTGACAAGTAGTAGATATGGGTGTATAATGGATATACACCTTACAGGAGGACCGGTGATGGAACAAAGGCCCCACCAGCCCACCGCTGCTTGCGGAATTCCGTAAAGCACCCAGTGGAAGAGCGCTGCCCGCAATTGCAGCGCTTTCATTTTGCTATTTTTTATACTAGATTTCTATTATCTAACCCCTAGTTCCTAATATCATCCCGTGTTAGAGTATTCTCATGAAAATAAGCGGAAATATCATTCAGATTGATAAAAATAAAGAGAACCCTCTCAGGCAAAAAGCTCGCCCAGTTCATAAGGATGAGTTTGGAACTGCACATCTAAAAGAAATAATTGAGGTGATGAAAAAAACTCTTGCGAAAGAAGAAGATGGCGTAGCTATAGCCGCCCCTCAAATCGGGCTATCTCTTAGAATTTTCGTAGTTGCTAAAAGTGCCTATAACGAAGATGTAAAAAATAAACAATTAGTTTTTATCAATCCGAAACTTGTAAAGAAATCTAAAAAGAAAATTGAGCTGCAAGAAGGATGCCTTTCTGTCAGGTGGGTATACGGTACAACAAAAAGATCGGTGAGCGCCACCATAGAAGCCCAAGATATAGATGGAAATAAATTTACTTATGGGGCTTCTGGTCTTATCGCCCATATATTCCAGCACGAAGTTGAGCATCTAGATGGAATACTTTTTACAGACCACGGATATGACTTTGAAGAATATTCGGAGGAAGATATAAGAAAAAGTAGAACGAGGAAATAAAAAAGATTTACGATTCAAGATTTAAGAATAAAAATTACCGGCACGCATTTGTGCCGGTAATTTGGACAACGGGTTGAGTCACTTCTCGGAGCAGGTAAGAGGCTTCCCTTCTGGGTCTACCATCAACGCTGCACCCCCAAAGCCGGCGACCAAATACTTCACTCCTTCCTTGCATTGAATGGTGCTGGTAGATGATGCGAAGATCATCATCCCCGCGATGATAATAAGTGCTGTTGTGCGAATCATACGGAATATCCTTCAAAGATTATAATTCAAGCGTTGACCGTAAATAAGTTCAATTACATCCTACCACATAAATTTATTGGGTCAATGGTAAAATTTGCTGGAATGTCGTAACTGAAAAATGTAAACTAATAACTATGTCTAATATCTCTTTCGCATTCTTCGGTACGGGAGCCTTAGCCGAAAGCACGCTTGCCACTCTCGTTCGTAATGGTTTTACTCCAAAACTTATAGTAACTAAACCGGATTCCCCACAAGGACGTCATATGGTAATGACGTCACCTCATATAAAAACTTGGGCTGATATGAAAGGAATAACTGTATTCCAACCAGAAGATTTAAAAAGCATTCCAAGTGATTCTCTCCTTCATAATGAAAAGTTTGACTTGTTTATAGTGGCTTCATATGGAAAAATAATTCCAGAAAATATTTTGAGTATTCCAGAGCACGGGTCCTTAAACGTTCATCCATCTTTACTTCCAGAGTATCGCGGACCTTCCCCTATCGAGTCAGCATTACTTGATGGGAAAATTACTACCGGAGTTACTATTATTAAATTAGATAATGAAATGGATCATGGTCCGATTCTCGCACAAATTGCTTTTCCGATTGATACGGAGGCAACCGCTGGAACTCTCGAAGTCACATGCGGACAAATTGGCGGAGATTTATTATCTCAAGTAATAACTCCTTATATCGAAGGAAATTTAATTCCAAAAGAACAAGACCATTCTAAGGCTACAGTTTGTAGGAAACTTGAAAAGTCTATGGGTGAAATTACTTTAGAAGATAGCGGAGAGAATGTAATAAGAAAATATAAAGCTCTTACTCCATGGCCCGGAATTTATTTCTTTCATATTCATAAGGATAAAAAAATAAGAGTAAAGATAACGAAAGTCGACCTAAGCGGCAGACTTGAAGGCATAAGCACTGCGAAAAATATAATCCTTTCTGTAATCCCCGAAGGGAAGCACGAGATGAGCTGGGAAGACTTCACCAGAGGATATATGAAAGACTAGTTTTTAGTTTTAAATTTACTTTTAATAAGATAAAACAAATAGCGCCTTCGGCGCTATTTGTTTTATCTTATTTCTATACACCACTTACTAACAACTATACGCTACTATTTAAGTTCAACCTTTTGAATAATCACATCTGCAAGAGGTCTATCATTTGGTGAGCCAGTTGTTTTTACATTTTGAATCTTTTCTGCTACATCAATTCCTTTTGTAACCTTAGCAAAGACTGTATAGCTAGGAGGCAACGCGACCGATGGGTTTGCGGTTACGATAAAGAATTGGCTGCCGTTTGTGTTCGGCCCAGAGTTTGCCATAGCCACAGTACCAAGCGTATATTTTTCACTTCCTGTTAGTTCGTCGGCGAATTTGTATCCTGGCCCACCTTGTCCCCAAGTATCCATCTTACTTGTATCCTTGGAATTAGGATCTCCGGTTTGGATCATAAAGTCTTTAATTACTCTGTGGAATCTGACCCCGTCATAAAACTTTTCAGAAGCTAACTTTTTAAAGTTCGCAACTGTGTTAGGAGCCGCATTATTAAATTCAATTTCAATAACTCCATGGTTTGTCGTAATAACCGCTGTTTTAATATTATCTGGTACTGGCATAATGTTTGCTGTTGATGAACTTGTAGTGTTTTTTGTTAGAGGCTGATTTGTTGTATTCTGCGATGTGTTGTAAGCATCTCCTTGTGGAGAGGCTGAGCTGCTGTCCCCTCTCATATAATAGTATATTCCTCCTATTATAATTATAAGCACAATTATAGCGACTGCTCCCATTCCTTTACTCTGTTCCATAAATTATTCTTTTATTCTTTTTAATAATTGTTTTACCCTGTGAGCGCTTCTTCTAAAGATTGATCTTTCTTTATCCTTGTGCGTAGCGAGTTCGCGCGCGAGCATATCTTTTAAAACATCAATTGCTTTATATAGATCATCCTGAGTAGTTCTGACTGTTCTGTCTTTTCCGCGAATGTGCAATTGCGCTTCTGCCTGGAAAAATTGTCCATTTACATGATGATTGCTTGTTTTTGATAATTCTACTGCAAGCTTAGCGCTTGTATCGTCATGCGGCACATACTTTTCCAAAGATTTCATTTTTTCCAATGTATAAGCTCGTATTGCTTCCGTCATTTCCATATGTACACCAGTGATTATAATGTGCATAAATTAATTTAATTAGCTTATATATATCAGTATAGCAAGAGAGTCCCAAGTTTCTAGTTCTAATTTCTTAGAAATCTATGAATCCCCTTGGCCGACCTGTTAGCTGGATACTTGAAACTGGAGACTGTATACTATTTTCATGACAACACAACACATTTCCATTAAAGATATCTTTACTGACTCATGGGCAAAATATAAAGAAAATGCCTGGTACTTAATAATCGTATTAATTTTAGCAGGCGTTGTGACCATGATTTGTAACCGTGTACCCCTCCTTGGGGCAATCGTTGGAATAATTGTAAGCATTGCTCTTACTACAGTGGCTTTAGTTATTACAAATAACCAAACTCCGACATATGGCGACTTAGTAAAGAACTTCAAAGATTATAAGATCACTCTTAATTATATTTTGGCTTCCATTCTTGTCGGATTAATAATGGTGGTATTGTGGGCTCCTATCGCTGTACTTTTAGTGCTTTATTTTCTTTCAAGTTTGCGGGGTGAAACCTTTATTCCTCACGCAGTAACTGATCTAACTATCGGGCTTGGAAGTGTTTTTATTCTACTTGCATTATTCGGCGTTTATGTGATAGTTCGTCTGCAATTTTATAAATTCATTGTAATTGATATAAAGGATATCGGGCCCATTGATGCAATCAAAAAAAGCATGGAAATTACAAGAGGTAGATTCTGGAAAATCTTTGGGTTTCTAATACTCATTGTTTTATTTAATATAGTGGGTATTATCGCACTTGGAATTGGGCTATTAATTACAGTGCCCGTTAGTCTTCTGGCCATGACTTATCTTTATAGAAAGCTTCATCATACATATCACACCCAGACCGAGCTTTCATAGAGTATTTTTAGATTTTATATCAAATTACTTTATTAATGTCGGCTTCAATTTCGGCATGACAGTTTTTGCATACCAGAATACATTTCTTCGCTTCAACTAAAATGCTTTCCCAAGAATAAGACAGCCCTTTAACACTTAAGGCGAAAGATTTATTTTTTGGATCCGTATGATGAAAATCCAAAGCCCCTGCATATTTATCATATCCACAAACAATACATTTTCCTCCAAATAATTTAATTAGTTTCTGCTTTTTATTTCGTCTGTTATTTATTACCCACAAAGAAGCACATTTACCACAACGAAAAGTTGCATCTAATCTTTTGAAATGTTTCGTCTCACCATGCTTACTGCATCTCTTTAACATAAATTAAGTATAACATCTGGTGTTAAGGTTGCCATAATCACATAAATTGCTATAATCAAATAGGTTTATATATTCCGTGGTAGCTCAGCGGTAGAGCAGTTCCCTGTGGCAATAAACGCAGCTTTTCATCGTAAGGTGAATTGAAAAACAAGGTGAATTCGGTGAAGCCCTCCCCATCTAACCGATGGAGGGTAATACCGAGCCAAGCCCCCCACTAATTTTGTTTTAAATATTTAAAACAAAATTAGTGGGGGGAAGGTGTAGAGACTATCCGAAAGGAGTAGTGCCAGATAAAACTGGTCCGAAGCGCCTTGCACCCTCGATTTGTAAAAATACGGGTGATGATATAGTCCATCCCTTTAGGAAACTTTAGGATAAATGTAAGGAATTGGTCGTAGGTTCGATCCCTACCCACGGAGCAAATTGAAAATACCAGAGATTCTTTCTCTGGTATTTTCAATTCGTTTCTAAAGGAGCAAGCAAACTGCTTTGCTTGCGTTAGGGATCGAATACGGGGTCGCGAAACTTTCTCGAGCAAAGCGAGTAGTTTTGTGACCGATCCCTACCCACGGAGCACTTTTTTGAGCCTTATTTATCAAGGCTTATTATGACACCCAAATAGGTTTAAGAACTATTTTAACAATAAGATGTATAATGAAAGATATGAACAATTCATCAGGAGTAGGATTATCCATCTGGATACACACACATCAACTAACGTTTTTTCTAGTTATTCTGTGGAGTCTTTTTTGGGCAGGACTTGGGTTGTGGCATTCAGCAAAACGAGGCCAACTTTTGTGGTTTATTTTATTTATCTTTGTGCACACTTTAGGTGTTCTTGAAATTATTTATTTGTTGGGAATTCTCAAGTTAAAGTTTTCAGAGTTGTTTAGAAGATAGGTTGTTTATAAATTTAATAAATAAATATAAAAATATGATAAAAGGAAATTTTCTCGGTGCTGCGATTGTTGCAATAATCTATACGGTTTATATTATAAATAATCCACTTACAGCAAAATGGCAGACAGTCTTAGTGTTGGTGGTTCTTAATGCCTTAATCATCATATTGATGTCTTTTGCATTCAAACGTTAAATTTCTTTATTTATTGGCCACTTCCTGTTTTTATACAATGGAGAAGATGGTTTCTACTAGGCTCAAGCACCTCAGCTCTTTCTCAACTTGTACCCAATTTAAAGTTCTGAACTTACTTACTATAGGGAGCCACATATTGACAAATACCAGTATATATGATATACTGGTATTTGTCATATTCTGAGGAGCTAACTATGCAAAGTTACTGGTGGCAAAAAATGAGCACAAGCATTGTTCAGGGTGGCTACCGTGTCACATCGCGCTCTACGAGGTCTGCAACGACCACAGAAATAACACGCAGTACTACACGGGGCGCTCCAAAATGGAATACGTCCCCGCGTGAGAAGGCTTCGCGCCTATCTCCACCCCGCCTAGCCAGCGGGTTTTCTTTTTTATACAAAACTCAATTGTTTCATTTCAATTTTTATATTCCTCCAATTCAGAGTTCTGAATTTGTTTAGTAGAGGGAGCCAGAGGTTGACGTTATTATTTTAATATTGTAGTGTGTGCTTATCGCGTTTTTACGCATATGTTCTGGGAGAAATAAATGAGCGGACCTTATGACATTGCTTTTGCTCAAAAAGTAACTGAATTCAATCACAGAGCCATTAGACTCTGGAATGCTGGAGACTTAGAAGGATTCTGTAATGGGTACGCTCCTGATGCCGTGTATGCTAGCAGAGACGGCATACTCTACGGACGAAAGCAGATCCTCGAAGAGCTCAAGCAGGTTTATCCCGATCAGATCGCGATGGGCGTTCTCACGCTCGACATACAAAGTCTCCGCACTCCTCCGCTTTCACAGCATCCTTACATGGGAGTTGCGATTCTCAAGTGGACTGTTTCGAAGAAAAACAGTCACGAAGAGGGTTACAGCATGGTAGCTTATGAGCTGGACCCATTCGAACTTTTGGTAGTACAAGATATGAGCATCGAGTGCTGAAACACTCGCTTCAGCCCCTCGCTTCGGCGAGTGGGTTTTTTTTATACAAAACTAAATTGTTTCATTTCAATATCTATACTTCTCCAATTCAGGGTTCTGAACTTGGACAGCATTGGGAGCAAAATAACAAAAGCCCGACTTCATGTCGGGCTTTTGTTATTTCTAGCTTTATGAGTTTGGGATCGAACCAAAGGCTCCTATTTTTAAGAAATGGAATGACAATAAAAATAGTGAGTTTCGACCAAAGGGAAAAGGGAGTCCTACCCACGGAGCTCATCTTTGACAGAAGTATTTTTATATTGTATAGTCTTGTTAAATCTTGTACACAAGGAGTGGAACGTGAGCAAAGAATCCGAAAAAGTCTCACTCCGCCTTAAAGACATTTGGAGGGCGGATGTGGCACGGGTAGTTGAGCTCGTTCACGTAGATGGGCACAACCAGCGCTACAATCTTTGGGAGGCTACCCCGTGGGGTGAACGTCCAATGGGTGACATTGAACTAGTTGATGAGCAGTGGGTTGCCCATTATCAACTAGACGGAAAAGAGCACCCCAGCTTTAAAGAACGCCAGGAAGCGATAGAGGCAATGTATCGTTATGCCTATAGGTTTGTGCATGTCGACCACGAACCACTTAAAACAGGCGCCGTCTGTTCATTCTGTGGACGGACAGTTAAAGAAGAGATGTACTATGAAAGTTATTTTCGATGCGCCAGCCGCTGGTAACGGAAGTTACCTAGAAAGCCTAGCCCACGATTAGCCCAACCGCTTCTCGTGGGCTTTTTTACTTCTCCTCTAACAAACAGATCGGATATCGTCCCAGGTGCGGAGCAAAGGTCCACATTTTTAATGAACGAAGTGATTATAAAAATGTAGGATGTCGAGCAAAGCGAGACGCGATCCCTACATAATAATCATTCTATTGACATCTAACATATTTATGGTATACTGTCATTTGAATATGGTTTGGGCATATTTATGCCTTTTGAATCCCTAACAATGGAAGGATTGCCATGAATATCAGCAAAGTCCGTAATCCTGGGAATTGGAAAACGTGGGCGAACAAGGGTGGGGTGGATTTCACCCCTCGTGCTCGGCAACTCGGCGTCGCTATATTTAGCACCGACCCCATCATCGGCTGTCCGTTCGATCCGAGCGAGATGGAAATGGTGGAGATCGGTGGCAATGGGCAGCGTGTCGGCGAGTGGTTATACTTTCGCGATACCAAGCGCGGAAGTACCGAGGAACGTACCAAGCGCGGGCGCATTCTCGCTATCGGCAGGAATGCGAAATTTCTTTCCCGAGCCCTTAACTCGAAGGGCTTGCGCTTCACCGCATATGCAGTTCAGATGGGGGCACGCGTCGTCATCAAGCGTCGCATTGAAGGCTGGCCGCAGTGGAGAGAAGATCTCCTCATGCGGATCGAGACTCATCGATGGGATGCGGCGGCGAACACGCTCGTCTGCTCGACCATCGACCACAACGGCGACTGGGAACAGAAGGACTTCGATTGCTACCATGCGATGTTCCAGCACCCTACGGTGCTCGCTCACGCGAAGGAACTCTGGGCGCTCATGATTCCGCTTCTCTGCCCCAAGTTCGTCGATCAAATCCGTAAGGAAATGATCGCCGAAGGCTGGCAACTCGACTGAAAGTGCCCCACCGCTCGAAAAGACACCGCGTCTGTTCGGGCGGTTTCTTTTTATATATCTTCAAAATACACATCTGATCACCATACCGCACAAAATAAAAATCCTGCACCTGCTCGTCACTCTCGTGAGAACAGATGCAGGAGATTACTCTTCTGAGTCTGGTGTTCCGTCGGGATTACAGAAAAGCTCGGAATCGAATTTCATCGGGGGAAGAGTGGACTTAGTCCGGACTTCCGGAGGAACTCCTTCCGGAGATCCTTTTCCTATCCCTTCAGATGCTTCAGTACAAATCATGCCAAGCAAACTCCGCATGGTGTTCATGGGCCACCCTCCTTTAGATATATTCTAACATTGCTTTTTCTAATAAACTAAGTTGATTATTCCCTGTCTTTTCCACAAGTAAGTTCAAAGATCGTCCCAGGTGCGGAGCAAAACAAGCTTGTAGTAAGTCTTTATATACTTTGCCACACTAAATATATACTAAACAATATATATGCAATTCAATCAAAATCAAGAAAATAGGGAACCGACAATAGACGTAAAGGGTGATCCAGAACGATTTCTAAAAGATGAGATCTATAGAGAAGAAACCATCAGAGGCATTAAGAATTATTTACAAAAAGATTGGTTTGAGTATGCAGAAACTTTAGCTAAAAATGTAGGAATGAGTAATGAAGATTTTGAAAAACTAGCTAATTCTAATCCCCCTAACCCCCGGTTAATAGCATAGTTTTCTTTTTCCAAAAAAAATTCTCCTAGTGATCAACCCTTGGAGCTAGTAAAATCTTAGGTCGCCAGAAATGGCGGCCTTTGATTTTTTGAGCTACGTGGAGCACGTGAACTGCTTCACATGCGTGTAGGGATCGAAAGTCCGCAGTAGTATTTTTACAGCAGTAAAAATGGCGAGGAGCGGTCCGCGAGAAATTTTTTGTGACGACAAAAATTTACTAGTGGAAGATACCCCTACCGCGGAGCAAGATATTGACAATTACCAGTATATATGATATATTAGTAATTGAACATTTCTCTGCTTACAATGAAGGAGGCGCCGAGTGAATCGCGAAATGATTGATAACTTGAAAGGTTGGGCAGCGGGTGCTTTCCTGCTTGCCATGATCGGCGGCTGCACTTACAGCGTCGGAAAAGACATGGTGGAATGGTGGGTTCATCGCAATGAACCACTATACCTCATGCCGAAGGCATACGATCCGATCTGGCGGAAAGCAGGTTTTATACCTTCGACCATCATCTGCTCATCGCCGGCGCACTGCGAGCCGGACGGGAAACCTTCACTCAAGTACTTCGTTCTCCTCCGGGATTACGAAGTAAGGAAGTGGGGTTTCGATCCTGCGCACGAAATTCCGGTGAGCAACGACCCTTCCCATTACAGTTGGTAACCGCTCTTCGTTCTGAGAAAAGCCAAACCTTTTCTTCGGACGAGGGGCGGCTTTTTATTTCCTTGACTCCCGCTTCTGCAATTGCTAGTTTTAAGGAGTACAGTAACGGAGACAAGTATGAAAACCTTTTCACAGGACCAATCCCTTCCGAATAATCCGCCGGAAGGGAAAAGAAGGTGGATAGCGACTTACCACGATCCGAAGGAAAGTCCTTTCGCGGAAAGACCGCACGTGATAACTTGCACGGCGGATGTAGACGAACAGCTAACACCAACTGAGGTGGAACAGCTGGCTCGTAACGCAACGGACAAGTACGAATTCGTCAGTGTAGAGCTTGTAGAATGACCCTCGATTTTCGAGGGTGTTTTTATTTATATGCAATCCAAGTAAGTTTACAGATTTATTAAGATGCGAAGCAAAATAGTAAAAATAGCTAGGAATTATAGTACTTGGTTAATTGGATTTTTCTTTTTCATTCAATTTGTTGTAAGATAAAAGTATGGAAATAAAAAATAAGGTCATCATTATAACAGGAGCATCCTATGGCATTGGTTTAGCAACTGCGAGACTCTTGGCAAGCGAAGGCGCAACTGTCGTACTATCAGCACGGTCAAAAGATAAACTCGAAGAAATTTCTAAGGAAATCCCGAACTCATTCCCAATAATGGCCGACATGACTAGCGAAGATGATATAAATAATTTAATAAACACAACCATTAAACAATTCGGTCGCATCGACATCCTTATAAATAATGCCGGACAAGGAATATATGGAGCTATAGAAAAAGTTAACGCTCTCGAATACAAAAAAGTAATTGAATTAAATGTAGTCGGTGTTCTCATCGCCATGCAAAAGGTAATTCCTCATATGCGGGAACAAGGTGGCGGTATGATTTTAAACATAAGCTCACTCGTAACGCGCGCTTATATCCCCTATCTTGGAGCATATGCATCTACCAAGTATGCATTAAATGCTATATCGCTTACCGCACGAGCAGAACTTGCAAAAGATAATATTATCGTAGGGATTATGCTTCCAGGATTAACTGATACGGACTTTGGGAAAAATGCTATCAAAAGCGATGAGGTGGCCGTCGGCATGGCATCAAGGAATCGCGGAAACTTGCCTCAGGCAGACTCTCCTGAATATATAGCAGAACGGATCAAAGATGCGATAGAATCCGGCGATGCCGAAACGGTTGCACATTAAACTTTAAACAAGTTTAATGATTACTAAGTTTGAAAGATAAACAAAAATAATAAATAAATATATGGAAAATATAAAAGAATTATCAATAGAAAGAATTTACGACGCTTCCTTAGAATCAGTATGGAAAGCTTGGACTGATCCAGAAATGCTAAAAAAGTGGTGGGGTCCGAATAATGTAACGATACCTCTATGCGAAGTCGATCTACGAAGGGGAGGTAAATTTTATATAGTTATGGAAGCAGGAGTTGGCATGGGGCCTTATAAGGGCTTAAAGTGGCCGATGCTTGCAGAATTTACAGAGGTAGTTCCAAACTCTAGGCTTTCTTATAACGCTAACGCTTGGACTGAGGGGAAAAAGGAAGAAACTATGATTGACCAAATGACAGAAATCACCTTTTCTGAAGAGGATGGCAAAACTAAAGTCAGCATTAAAGCCGTTATTTACAAAACTGGTCCAGAGGCTCAGATGGCGGTGCAAGGAATGGAGGCTGGTTTCACACAGCAACTAGGCAAACTAAACTCCTTCCTCACTGCCGCTAACTAAAACAAAGGTTTCTTTTTCTTGACTTCCTTAGCATTGCAGCGAGGTTAAAATGGGACCGTATACACAAAAAGCAAGGAAATACGGGGTTATTTCATAGTACTCCCATATGTGAACAACTGTTTTGCTTCTAATTTGAAAATGATACACTATTAATATGTTTAATCAAAATATGTTTAATCCATTTAATGCATCCCCCGAATTATCACCGCAAGAACCCGTAACCAGTGAAGCAGAAAAAGAAAAAGCATACAAGAATGAATTTTCTAATCAAAACTTAAGGTTTGTAAATGCTGGAATGGTGAACCGTGCCTTAGAGATGATCAAATATGAAAAACAAGTAATACTCATGCAGGCTGGGGTTATGGAAGAGAATGACCCAAAATTCAGAAAATCAGAAAAAAAGCTTATACCAAACACCCCGCTATGGGACAAATATCAATTTCTAAAGGAGCTAGAAATGAAAACTATTGAAGTAAAAAACAAAGCAATACACTAAAATCCAAGAGTTCTGGATTTACTTATTTAATTACATATAACTCCATTAAAGATTATTCGGAGACTTTCGACTGAAGTTCTACCTCTTTCTTTGTATAACAATATTCTTAAGCGCACCTTTAACAAATTCCTCCCCATAGTCCTTACCTTTAGTAAGCAAAGACTGAAAGTTTGGAATTCTTTTTGGGGAG
Organism: Candidatus Nomurabacteria bacterium; assembly: GCA_028286645.1. GTDB lineage: Bacteria > Patescibacteriota > Minisyncoccia > Phycocordibacterales > UBA5272 > UBA11704. The sequence continues at coordinate 74,201 of JAQBRF010000004.1, read as the reverse complement.
TAAATTCTCTCATATTTACTCTTTCTTCCAGAAATAATATCTGAAAAAATAATAGCGGATATTCCGGAGTAGGTCATACCATTTCCCGAGAAAGACATCGCATACAGAACATTCTCAGGATCAAGCCTGCCAATATGTGCTATTCCGTCTACGGGCTCTAATATAGGCCCCCGCCATTTCTTTGTAACTTTATAGTTTTCCTTCCCGATTGTTTTATCTAAATATTCTTTAAGAGAATTAAAGTTTTTGCTTTCTGCCATTTTTATTTCTTGGCGATGATCCTCTCCTCCTGCTATTAACCTTTGTGTGCCATTAACTTCGTCAATCCTAAAATAGTGATATGGATTATATGTATCTTCATATGTCCCTTCTTTAATCTTTATATTTTTAAGCTCTGCTTCAAGCACATAGGAAACATAAAGACCCTTTTTAAAGAATAATCTTAAAGGCTGATCAAGGGGCTCATAAGTTGCAACTATTACCCATTTAGGAAGAAGTATGATTTTACTTTTTGTTTCTACTTCCCCAGTATCTCCATCACTTCCAACTTTTACAACCTCAGTATTTTCATAGATCTTTACCCCCATTTTCTTAAGTGTCTTTAAAAGGGCTGATACGAATTTAAGAGGATTAAATTTCGCTTGATTTTGTATTTCAAGATATCCTGCATTTTTAAATCCTAAGTCGTTTACCTGTTGAATAATCTTCCCCTTTCCTCCTAACTCTTTTATAGCATTTAATTCATCTTCAAATCCTTTGGTATCTTTTTTAGAATTTGCATAAATATAATTCGAACATCTCGTAAAGTCGCAATCTATTCTTTCGTCCCTCACTATCTGCTCTATAAGATCAATCGCCTTTCTATGAGAATCTATAATAGTTTTCGCATTCTTATTACCATATATCTTTATTAAGTCTGTATAATCCGTATCAAGAGAGTGGGTTAAAAATGCCGTGGTATACATGGTTACTCCAGCAGCAATCCTCCCCTTTTCTAAAATAATTACTTTTTTCCCTTCTTTTGATATTAAGTATGCAGATAAAAGCCCTGCCATTCCGCCTCCCACTATTACTACGTCTGGACTTGCAGATTTAGTTAAAGATGGAAATTCTTCAATGTTTCTGTATTCTTCCCATGTTGTTTTCATAATTATGCATCAATAAGCTTATAAGTCCCGATATATAAGGAGACGAACTACATACACATAATATTTCAAGAATATTTATTACTTCGCCTTAGCTACAGCTGCCGCTACTGATTTTGCCACTTTTTTATTAAATGGATCAGGAATAATTATTCCTTTGCTAAGCTCTACTTTAGAAACTAAACTGGCGATTGCGTGCGCAGCCGCGATTTTCATTTTATCTGTAATTCTTTTCGCACCGCTATCTATTGCTCCGCGGAATACTCCGGGGAAAGCAAGGACATTGTTAATTTGATTAGGGTGATCAGATCGTCCAGTTCCTATAACTTTTGCTTTTGTTTTTAAAGCATCTTCATATGATATTTCCGAAACCGGGTTAGCGAGAGCGAAAATTATCGGATTATCATTCATGGTTTCTACCCATTCTTTTTTTAAAATATTCCCCATAGACATGCCGATAAATACATCCGCTCCTATCAAGGCTTTTTCCAAGTCCCCTCCTTCATGCTTTCCATTTGAAAGTTTACACAAATTTATTTTTTCATTATTTAAATCCTCTCTTTTTATATGAATAATTCCTTTTGAATCAAGAATTAAAACATTTTTTGGCTTAACTCCTGCTTTTAGTAAAAGCTTAAGCGTCGCTGTAGAAGCAGCGCCGGCCCCTGAAATTACAACTTTTACATCTTCTGCTTTTTTCTTTGTAATCTTTAAAGAATTAATAAGTGCTGCCAATACTACAATTGCCGTACCATGCTGGTCGTCATGCATCACCGGGATATCTAACTCTTCTATTAATCGGCTTTCAATTTCAAAGCATCTCGGAGCCGATATGTCTTCTAAGTTTATACCAGCGAACCCTGGCGAGATCGCCTTTACTATGGATATTATTTCTTCTACATTTTGAGTCCCTAGCACTATAGGAACAGAATCTAATCCTCCAAATTCCTTAAACAGCACTGACTTCCCTTCCATTACAGGAAGCGCCGCTTCCGGTCCAATATTCCCAAGCCCGAGCACTGCGGACCCATCAGTAACCACTGCAATTGTTCTACCTTTCATGGTCAAAACTCTAGCAAGCTTTTTATCTTTAGCGATAGCAAGCGATACAGCTGCCACTCCGGGAGTATAAAGAACCGATAAATCGTCTTTATTCTGTAACTTGGCAAGAGAGACGGTGCTTAGCTTTCCTTTGTATTTCTTATGTAATTCAATAGCACTTTTAGAGTAATCTTTTTTCATATATAAAGTTTACACGTAACCCAATAAATTACAAATAATAATCCTCAGCCTAATTATCAGCGTGGCTCATGTGATACCATAATATTTATGAAAACGAATAAAACCATCCTAAGCCTTGTTTTAGCGTTAATATTAATCCTAATTGCAGGTGCCTATTATGTAAATAAAACAGTAGCCCGTTACGAAGATGCTACGTATCTCTCATCTTCTGGCGATACAACCTCGAAACAAACTATTAATGAGTATGTTACAGCGAATATTTCTTCTCTATCTCCCGTTAAGGAACAATTAGGCGGCAGATATTACGTAACTAATATTTCAAGCAAAGATGGGTATGGTAACGTATATTATGAAGATGGACACAATAACTATATGGCTGATTTTACTTATAAGACAGGCACCAATGGAAAAATTTCTATAAATTCATTCACTATAAGAGCCCTCCCATAACTTCATTTACACCCATTAAAAATGGTAAATTATTGACTAAGAGAATTTATAAAATTTAACACCACCTCTCGAATCCCAACCCAGCCGAGAACTTTTAATATAATTCCTATAATTATAGCAGCAAGAATGGTGGCTCCGATAAAAGTTCCAATCCCCATTACAATACCTCTTAAGAATACCCTCTTGGCTGAATTTGATTCTTTTATTTCTTCCTTAAGTTCCTCAATCTGATCAGTTAATTCACCAATTTCTTCTTGGGGGTTCATGGTGCCTATTATACTAGAAATATTAAAATGTTAATATAACAATATGAACGAGGCTTTAATTTTTACGGAACATCGGCATAAGAAAATAAATCCAACTAATAAATTTGGCCCCTTGTTTAAATCTTCAAAGTACAAAGATGTGAAGGATCCCTGCCCAGTTTTTGACGGAAAGTTATATCATATATTTGGCTCAGGAGGCGATGTGCGCCCAGAAGAATGGGAAGTCCTTCACGCCACTTCGCCAAATTTGGAAGGTCCGTGGTCAGAAGAAGATAGCGTAGTTTTAATAGGAATGGATGAAAATAGCATATTAGGAAAGAGAGTGTGCGCGCCGGGAGTAATTTATGATTCTGAAGCAAAACTGTTTCATATGTTTTTGCAAACAGATTTTACGGTTCTTAATAGCGGCATAGAGTATCTAACCTCTCCAGACGGAAGCATCTTTACTAAAATAAATCGCGTCCTTTCGTCGGCAGAACACGCTCTTGGGATATATGATCCCCACCCCTTTTGTTTAGATGAAAAAAAGTACATCGTTTATTCTGCGACAGATAATAGTGGTAACCTTGTAAAATCTACAACTATTTCCGGAAGGGAAATAGTCCGCCCACAACCAGATGTACATCTCGCAGTAAGCGAATCCGATCGGTGGAGTGGTCCATGGAAAAGCCTGGGGAAGATTTTAGATCATGAAGAAATTGCTTCTCACCATAACCGTAAAGACGATCCGATGTACGAATGGGGAATCGAAGGGCCTCAAATAGCCAAGCTTAATAATGGCAAATTCCTGCTTAATGCAACATGTTTTTTGCCGTATGGATCCTTTGGAACAAGGCAAAGAGTCTTCTTTGCTATTTCAGAAAAGTGTACAGGCCCATATCAAACATTAGGTCCAATCTTAAATGAAAATTTAGAAAGCTGGGAGTCCGGCGAGAATGGTCACGCGGCGCTCATTATAGAGCAAGATAAAATTTATTTATTTTACCAAGCCCGATCAAAAGAAAGAGAAAGTGCCACAGAAAACAATTGGGAGTATGGCATCGCTGTTTTTAAAGAGAGTGATTTGCTATTCACATAACAAAAAAGCCCATCGCGGGCTTTTTTGTATTTCCGACTAATTTAGATTTTATCTTGAATTAGCGGAAACTTGTATATTGGAATCTGTAGAAGCAAATACATGTAGCATTGCGTTAAACCATGCGCTTAGATGAGCGAAGAATCCGCTATTACCCCCATTTGAATTTGCATCTGTAGATGAATTTAGAGACCCGTCCACATTTGCGTTAGTATTTACGCTTCCAGAAATACTTCCATTGGAACTTGAGTTCATTCCACTTTGAACATTTCTATTTGTCTGTGAATTTGTTTGAACATTGCTCCTTCCATGCAGCATTGCGTTTAGTGATCCGCGTAATGATGTATTATCATTTGTGTTGGCATTAGAATTTGCCGTTGCGCTTGTAGATCCGTTAGCGCTTTGATTACTATTGGACGAAGACGTTTCGCCGTTTGAAATATTTCCATTTGAAGAACTCTGGGCACTCGCATTTCCAGATGCATTAGTGTTGGAAGTGTTGGAATTGGCATTTAGAGATGAGTTAGCGTCTACTGAACCGCTTTGTGAGTAGGCGCCTGAATATGTGCCGTTACCTTCGCCTAGGATATTTAGGCTTCCCAAACTTAAAGCGCTTGCATTACCCGCAAGAGCCAGCGCAAGAGCCACTGAGCCTGTACCGATAAGTGTTTTTTTGAATAGTGTTGTTTTCATATATTTTTATTATTAGTTTTTAATATTTTTCAATAGTTATTTCTAATTTTTATTCTATATGACTGATATGGTTTCTTCACATAGGCTGGACTTAATTCTTTCATTTATCGATCCTGTAGTATCTCCCTATAAGTCCAGTTTTGTTTGGGAGATTTCCCCCTTACACTCTTCCAGACGGACCAAAATAAGATATATTACAAACCTATTAAAAAGGTTCATGTCTTAATTTCTCAATACTAAAACAGGCATAATATTTATGCCTGTTTTAGTATTTTATACATATTATTCTTTCGCTTCTTCATCCTTAAACTCCTTCATTTTTCTTCCTATATCTTCGAGCTCTTCTCTTGCCAATTCTTTCTCTGCTCTAGGAAGCAACTCTTCCTCCTCTTCTTTAACATGATGATCTATATTTTCATTTAAAACTTTAATCTTAGCATCAAATTGAGGATCTCCTGGATCAAGTGACTCAAGTTCTGCAATTAAGTCTTTTGCTACCCCATGTTCAGCATATGCTTCTTCTACCATCTTATCCCCCTCTTTATTAAATCTATCCTTAAGAACTGGGTAAAGAATTGTTTCTTCCATTTCAGCATGCAGACTAAGTTCGTTCATTATTTCCATAGCGAGGTCTTTCTTTGTCTTAAATGCCTTATCGCCCAGCTCTTCATACTTCTTAAATAAACTTTCAACTTTTTTGTGATCAGCTTTAATTATTTCAATTGGATTCATATTTAATTTCAATTAGGATTTCTGTTTACTTTAATAAACAGAGCCAGTAATTCCCCCCTTTTTTATTTAACCATCTAAGCACATAAAGGTCAAACATCCTTAATTTGCTTAGACTAGTGTAATAGCATGAAGGTTCCATACATCTTGATTTGGTATACTTAAACTTATGAACTCAAAAAATATATTATCTGCCATAGCTATTATCATTATTCTTATTGGGGTTTATTTTTATTTTAAACATAACCAGGACAAGTATTTAACAGTAAATAACTACGAGCAATGCATATCTGCCGGATATCCTATTTTAGATTCTTACCCGCAAACATGTAAGACTCCAGATAACAGAATTTTCACTAATCCAAATCAGCAAGTTAGCACTCCAATAGAAACTGCTATAACCACCGCTACGAGTAGTACTCCCACAACTAGTACTTCAACCGATAAAAGTAATTTAATAAAAGTTGATAATATTACTGTTAGTCAAATAGTAACTAGTCCCCTAACGATAAAAGGTCAGGCTCGTGGAACCTGGTATTTTGAAGCATCATTTCCTGTAGAACTTATGGATGGAAATGGAAAGCAAATAACCATGAAGCCAGCACAAGCGCAGGGTGAATGGATGACTACGGACTTTGTGCCATTTACGGTGACTTTAACCTTTTCTAAACCTACAACTGCCACCGGCACTCTTATACTTCATAAAGATAACCCAAGCGGAGACCCAAGCAGAGATGATTCTTTAAGAATACCTGTTAGATTCTAATAAATTTATCTGTGTAGTTATACATTTGCATTTCTTCTTAAATATTGTAAAGTTCAGTTGTTAGCATTAAATAATAAAAAATATGACAACTGTAATAAATAACCCTGGGAACGGAGATAACAGCGGTAGCACTGGTTGGATCATCGCTATATTAGTAATCATAGTAATTGTGGCGCTATTCTTCGGACTACCAGCATTACGCGGTAAGAATGCAGGAAGCGCTGGAGTTAATGTAAATACAACCATTCCTACAGGTGGGTCAGCTGGCGGAACACAGTAGGTTGTAAATTTAGTTTTTTCGTTTGAGAGAAAATAAACTGGGCCCCTACGGGGTCCAGTTTATTTGAATATAAAAAAATAATTTATTTTTTAAACTTATATTTTCTCTATACGCAGGGACTACATCATTATACGCTCTTTCTATTTCTCCTTTAAAAAAAATTACATCTTTTTGATTATTGGGATCGAGACCCGCATCAATCATGCAATTAGTTAATCTCCCGCTTACAAAATCTAAGGGAGTTTTCGCACCATCCGGAAAGATTTCACTAATTTTACCGCGCAATAACTTTTCTATCCCATCTCTTTTTTTAAAATTTTCCTGTGTAGCTGGGTCATCCATGCGGGGACCTTTATCGAGTGAGTTCATAAATATAGTATAACAAAAGGCAGGCGTTTTGCCCTGAAATTTATCTTTTAATAAACAAAGGCTTTATCATATCATCGTAAAACTTCCTATCATACGCAGCCAATGTAAGGGATACCAGATTCTTTCCCGCGGGTTTAGTCGTAATGATGTGAGGAGTGTCATATGGACCGGCATTTGATTCATTCAGAAGAATCGTTATAGAATTGTCATCTTCTAACTTCCACGACCCGCTTTCCTTTCTGACTTCTACTCCGTCATTATATGAAGTTGTCACAATAGCCGAATTATCTTCTATTAAACTTAATGTATATGGATTTTTACATCCTGAGTCAATATTGCATTCATAGTTTCCGTAAACAGACTCAATTGCTATCGGCTGAGTGGTAACTTCAGCTTTTCCTACTGCACTTTGAAGCACCCCAGCGCTATCTGTGCCATTAATATAATAAAAAATACTTCCTGCGAAAATAACAAGAAGCGCCACTACCCCTAATTGATATGAATTCATATTTTCAGTATATAGCTTAGGAGTTTTTCTGCCTATTTTATGTCCACAGATATTTAGTTTGGATGGATCAACCCTACTAACGAAACTCTTTTATTAATAGATACTTATCACTTTATTGGATAGAATATTCTTTGAATTCTGGAAGTACGGCTCTGCCTTCGATTAATCTAAAATATACTTCTGCCGCCGATAAGGCTCCAGTTAAGGCATTGTGCGGTTTCGGTTCCTCAGGAATACCAGACATATTTAAAAGGCCATCTAAATTTAATGTAGATTTTCTATCTTCTATAGGAACTTGCTTACCAGATAAAATAAGCTTTGAACAAACCATGCTATGCAAATCTAAAACTCGATAAGGAATTTTACAATCCACTCCTTCTCTCATGAATGAATAATTTAGAAAAAGCACATCGAATGTAACATTTTGACCAACCACATTTCTTTCGTTACTTTCATCTAAAAACTGCTTCAGCAGTGTAAGCCCTTCCTTTTGACTAAGTTTTATATTTGCCAAGGCCTCTCGTGTATAACCACAGATGGCAATAGACTCATCATTAATATCAGCCCCTTCAAATGGCTGCATTTCTATATAAATTCTTCTTTCAGGCTTCTGTAGATCAATAGCGCCGATAGAAACAATAGCTGATCGCTCAGGATTTAGCCCTGTCATTTCACAATCAATAGATACCATAATAAATATATTCTAGCACAAACTTTATCTTTAGATTTTCTTATTTTAAAGATTGGCGCTATCTTTTTCTCCACTGAGAAGAAATGATAATGGGAATTTATCTTTGAATCTAATGCCCGCAGAATCATGATGTCCCCCTCCTCCGTACTTTTTGGCGATCTTGGATACATCCACGGTCCCATTTCCCCTAAATAATACTCTTAAATTATCTCTTTCAAATCTATATAAAATAGTAAACGGGCCTTTTTTCTCATTTAATTTCTCTCCTAATTTATCAAGTATTATGGTGGGGGCGTTGCAGGCATATACTTCATATCCTTCAAAGCTTACTAACCTTGCTTTTTCTATATGCCTGTCTACCACCTTATCTATTTGTTTAGCAAGGGCAGTGCCAATTTTTACAATCCCCTTTTTGTTTTTTTCTAACTCATAATATACATCATCATAACTTTCAAATGAATAGTCTTGAGCGTAAATATATTCCTCTACTTCTCGCCAATTAGGGAGCGTATGTTCCGTCATATCGCTATCTGAAATATATTCTATAAGCTCAGGAACCGGAATATTGGGATGGAAATATTCCCATGTCAATTTAGCCGCTGACTTATCAAGCGCAAATTTATGATTCTCTACACTTTCTATAATATCTTTTTCACTAACGTGGTGATCTATTAAAACTAACTTTTTGTTCTTAAGAGCTAGGTCCTTGGTGATATCTGCCTTAAAGCAGAAATCAAGTATATATACTTCTTTTTCTACTATTCCTTCCGGGAATTCATCTCTGTAGAGAGCGGGAATATAAGTAGCAGTGTCGCCTAGTCTTTTCCAGGCCGCCCAAGCCGCGCCGAAACCATCAATGCAGTACGCATGGTAAATGACCACGATGTCCTTAATAGGCTCTTGAGGTTGCATAGGGATCTATTCATTATAATGAATGTGACAAAAATGTAAAATTATTGTACAATTAGGCAACAAACGCCCATGAGGGCCTTTATTTAATTTATGGCAGTAGAAAAGCAAATTCCTTCTGGAGGTGAAGCAGTTCTTCGATTTGAAGATTTGTCTTTTAACTTTGGAGAAAACAAACCAATTCTCAAGGAGACGAACTTTGTTGTGCGTAAAGGAACCAAGCTTACCTTAATGGGACCAAATGGATCAGGGAAATCTACTTTATTTTCTCTAATCACAAAAGAAAGGAAGCCAGAGGAAGGAAGAATACTAATAGGACAAGGTTTGAATGTGGCTATAGCTAAGCAATTTATTCCACATGATGAATGGAGCATGACGGTGCGGGAGTTTTTAGAAAAGCCATTTCCTGAAAAAATTTACGACATAGACAAGCGCGCCAAACTTATGTTTGAAACCCTTAAGCTTTATGTAGAACTTGATTCCCCTATTAGGAAGCTTTCTGGCGGACAAAAAGGAAGATTGCTCATCGCCCAGGCCCTCATACAAAAGCCAGACATACTGCTTCTTGATGAACCCACTAACAATTTAGATAAAGCCGGCGTGGAGCTGCTTACGAACTTTATGAAAAACTATCCTGGAACAGTGATAGTTATTTCCCATGATGAAGCTTTCTTAAACTCATTTACTCATGGAGTTTTATATATAAATACTCAAAACTTTAAAGTTGAGCAATATATAGGGAATTACTATAAAGTGGTAGAAGATATAAAAAGACAGGTAGAGCGCGAACAAAGAGCCAACTCGCAATTAGAAAAAGAAATACAGGAAAATAAAGATAAGGTAAATTTCTTCGCTCATAAAGGAGGAAAGATGAGAAAACTCGCAGCTAAATTAAAAGAGGAAGCCGAAGAAATGGAAGAAAACAAAGTTGATGTAAGAAAAGAAGACAGAACTATTCGCCCCTTTGCCATAGAAACTCAGGAAGACATCGGCAGCGTCATCGTTAAATTTAATTCTGTAGAAGTGCTTCATAATGGCAAACCAGTAAAAAGAGATGTGTCTATCGAATTAAGAAAGGGCGACAAGCTTCATATCATCGGACCAAATGGAATCGGAAAAACAACTCTGCTTGAAAAGATAGCCAATAGAAAAGAAAAAGGCGTTGAAGTGCAGGATGGTATCAATATAGGTTATTACCGGCAAGACTTTTCTACGCTCGACTTCGATAAATCATCCTATGAGGAACTTGCAAAAGTTTTAAAGAAGCTGGATGATCAATTGCTTAGAAAGACTGCCGCAAGCATGCTTCTGGGCAGCGAGCAATTAAAGGCAAAGATTGGATTATTATCTGAAGGACAGAAAGGGCTTTTGATGTTTGCATATTTACGGTTACTAAAACCTGGACTATTGATTTTGGATGAACCGACTAACCACATTAACTTCCGGCATATACCGGTGATAGCTGAAGCTTTAAAAAATTATGCGGGACCCATGATTATAGTTTCTCACGTGGATGAATTCGTAAAAGATATAGGAGTTACCGAAACGCTTGATTTAGGAAAATTATAAAGGCCCGCTTCGCTAGAGCGGGACCTTGTTGTTTTGGCTACCTCGGATGAGTAGCTCAACCGACATGCGGAAGAAGGTGATCCGCGAGGAGGCAGGCGGCACATACCGCCAAAAAATACCGCGCATAGAGGTCAGAGACCTCACAGTGATAAGGGGTCTTGCCCCCCACCTCATCCTTCTTTTCGTGTTCGCCTTGGGTGCAAATGTTCGCCGACATGCGACCTCCTCCAGAGGTACTACAGGTTTACGAAGCTCGTAAGATATTGTGCTACTTTTATGTTAAAAAGTCAAGTTCCCTTTATAAACAAGCCTTTTATAGGAATTGATGGACAAAAGAGTGGTAATGTTGTAGAATAGACATAAAGTAAGCAACTGTAACGTTTCTATCAAGATTACTTGTATGAATGTGTGCCAGGGCTTATTGTTAATAATTAGTTTCTAAAAATAAATGAATCCAACAAATAACAGTTCTGCGGCAAATTCAAACGCAAAACTATACGTAGGTGGCATCCCTTATACATCAACAAATGATGATCTAAAGAACCACTTTGCACCAGCTGGAAATGTAGTTTCCGCTCAAATTATTATCGATAAGATGACAAATCGTTCAAAAGGCTTCGGCTTCGTTGAAATGTCATCTGAGGATGAAGCTATGAAGGCTATCCAGATGTTTCACGATCAGGACTTCCAAGGACGTCGTCTTACAGTTAACATTGCAAGACCACTAGCTCCTCGTGAAGATCGCCCACGTCGCGCATACTAATCAAGTAGAAGAAGAGACTAGGTAATAAAGAAAAATCCGCCCTTACAGGCGGATTTTTCTTTATTACCTTAAATTAACCTTAAATTATTCTCTGCTATTTCCAATTCTTAATTTTTATTGCCTCTCTTGCTGCAAGAGTTTCTGCTTCTTGCTTACTTTTACCGGCGCCTTCTGCTACCTTTTCATCTCCAAAAAATATACCGACAGTGAACCTCTTATCATGATCTGGCCCCTCTTCATCCAGCAGCTTATAAAATGGAGTAACACTGTAAATATCTTGCGCCCTCTCTTGAACTAAACTTTTAGCATCTTTATAAAGGCCATTTTTTATAATATCCTCTGTTTTTATAAGTATTGTATTTTTTATAAATTCCTTTGAAGCTGCATAACCCTGATCTAAATAAAGAGCTCCGATAAATGCTTCATATGCATCAGCTAAAATAGAAGATCTCGCCCTTGTTACATCTTTCGCCTCCCCTTTTGAGAGCCTCATCATGTCATTAAATGATAAATAAGAAGCCACTTCCCCGAGCGTTACCGCATTCACTAGCGCTGACCTGTACGCAGTCAAGTCTCCTTCATTTTGATTAGGATAAGTTTCATATAAATATTCCGTAACAATAAGTTCAAGCACAGCATCCCCCAAGAATTCCAGTCTTTCATTATGATTAAGACCTGTTCTGCCGCTTTCATTAATATAGCTTCGATGAATAAAAGCCTGCTCCAGCAGTTTGTCATTTTTAAAACTTATTTTATTTCTTTCCTTAAATTCTTCTATGGTCATATTTTCAGCTTACACATTTTTTACCTTATCAATAGCATTCCTTATAAGAGGTTTTATGTCATCATAAACCCGTAAATTTACAGCATCTATCTCACTAAACCATTTCGCTTCGTCTAGTCCGCCCTTTTTTTCTAATTGAAGATCGGTATAGTCTGATGTAGCCAGGTAATAATTTACATGCTTAACTACTTTCCCTTGATCAGGCTTATTGGCAATGTACTGATTCTCTCCTAGCTTTTCGAGAACTGTAATATATAATCCAATTTCTTTTTTTATTTCTCTTACCACCCCCTCTTCGCCTTTTTCTTCAAGACCGATATGACCCTTAGGCAAAGTCCAATACCCAAATACGTCATGAACGAGAGCAACTTGAACTTTATTATTATGATGAGCGCATACTACGGCACCAGCGAGTAATTCTCTTTTTCCGCTTTCAAAATACTCTTTCTTGCTTTTCGTAGTTTGTCCTTTTTCTGGCTCACCCATTTCTTTGTAAATTGCCCCTAATACTCCATTAACAAATCGGCCGGAAGTTTCTCCTCCAAATGCTTTCGCAAGCTCTATAGCTTCATCTATAGCCACTTTAGGAGGCACCTGAGTACGATCGCCAAAAAGGAGTTCAGTTAATCCCAGCCTTAAAATATTTCTGTCTACTATTCCTATTTTATCAAGAGGCCAATCCGGCGCAGCCCGAGTAATAATGTCATCAATTGTAATTCGTCTAGAAAGAGCGTTAGTTACTACCTCTTTCGCAAACGAAAGATCCTTAACCGCTTCTCCAGCCTCATCCCTATTTCTTGCAATTATACCTTCTACTTCATTTGGCGAAATACCTAATTCCCCTTTCATATCAAGTTCGAAGAGTGTTTGTAATGCAAGGGTTCGAGCGATGTGGCGAGTACTCATGTAGATAGTTATTAAGTTAATGGTTATTAGTCATTAGTTATCATTTATTTGTTTGAGAAGGAACAGGATTCATTTAAATAAGTATAGATTATGCCTTTGTTACCTGTTTTTTAGATTTAACTGCCACTGCTTTTTTACCTTTATAAAATCCACAAGCATCACACACCTTATGCGGCGCCTTAAAAGCCTGACAGTTCTTGCAAGTCACTAAATTAGAAGCCTTAAGCGCGTGATGACTTCGGCGATTGGCGGTATGCGCCCGTGTATGTCTCATTCGTACTACCATAGTTGTTACATTCTACACCACAAAAAGTATTTTGGCAATTTAATATTTTATGGTGTTACTGCCCCATCTGTGGGCGCAACTGATACACCCCCGCTTGCCGGTTCACTTACAATTGGGGCTGTATCAATTGCTGGCATGGCCTCCGTAGAAGTGCCGGCTACCATTCCGCTATGCGTGCCTGAAGGAGTGGATGAGGAATATAGAGTTCCCTGATTTACATCATTTGCATATACATCCCCTGATGGAGTTGAAGTAGAGTTTTGAATAGAAGCAGGAGCTCCGCCTTGGCCAGAATTATTAAGAAGATTTGTAAGCTGTGTTTTATCAATACATACATCTTCCAGACAAAGAATCTTTGCGATGATACGCCCATCTTCATTGATAGACCAAGTGCCGTTTGCGGACGCAAGAGATTTAATATTCAAAATCGCTACGCCATTGGCATTAAGATCCAAGTTTCCAGTGGTAAGCATTCCGCTTGTAGAAATTGCCCGGCTGTTAGTATCAACCTTTTGATATCCAGTATTAAGTACTACAAGGATTCTGCCAGAACCATTATCAGCGGATACCGCTACACCGAGAGATTGTCCTTCTCCTGACATCTTCGTAGCTTTTCCTGGAGTAGTAGTAGAAAGTGTTAAATAATCTCCTTTTTGAATTGGGCCATATTCATTCGTAACTTGAACGACAGTGCGTCCAGAAAATACCACCGGTACGCCGCCATTGCTTGATGTTCCTGTTATAAGTCCGGCATTTGATGTGACCACACCAATTGCTTCTCCTTGAGTGCGAGCCTTTCTAACACCTGACATGCTGTATGTGTCAGTAGATGATGCATGAATGTCATTAAATGAATATGATGAGTCTCCAAATGCCACTACAGTTCCTACATCCACCGCTTCTTCTGCTGGGAACCTTTCTGCAACTGACGAAGTGGTGTCAGTCATAAAGTTTTTAGCCATGATTCCTCCTAAGTTATCTATAATAAGGGATGCAGAGTTTGGAGCATTTGAGAAATCGATTCTATGAGCTATATCTTTCACGGAATTAAGTGTAAGAGCAAGTACTGCATTTGAGTCTAATCCATAGAATCCATTAGATTGGATTGGAGCACCTTCTGGAAGAACCGATGCGATATTTTGCGCAGAGAATCCAACGTGCTGGTATGATTCATTTTTATAATTGAATCTGATTGGATTAATCGAAAGCAATTGTCCGATGCCTCCATTATATATTCCAGCAATATCTTTCAAACGCTCGTCAGACGTACAAATGATATCTCCTGAGGCATTCGATGAAAGAGCACAGCTCTTTGCGGCAGATTGCTGGATGGTACCAACTACAGCAAGAGCTTGTCCTGGGGTTGATGTCGCAATACCGACATTACCACCCAGCGGCTGGAGAGCAAGCGGCTGAAATGAAACTCCATTTATTATAGCTTGAATAAAACCGACGTTCGTAGATGTGTTATATCCAATAGCCAGTCTTTGGTTAATATTTGTTCCACCCGTAACTTCCAATTGAGCAAAAGTTCCCGATGTAGAATATTGTGTTACATCTTGGGCTACATGTAGTCTACTAAACGGCGCAAGCGTTCCGATACCCACATTTCCTGTACCTTTAATCACCATTCTATCCGTTGTGTTATAACCAGAATTATAAAGATGTCCAAAGACCATATCGATTGATGTGCCATCGTATCTTGTGTCTATTTGGCCTGTAATATTTACCCCATCTCTCCAGGTTAAGGCTTTTTGGGCGCTGTTAGCTGCGTAACCTGTTTGCAAACTTAAAATTTCACTCGCAGCAGTACCGCCACCATCGTTTACTTGTAGTCTTGCGAGAGCGGGGCTTACTCCAATACCGACATTTCCACCAGTTGTTATACGTACCTTTTCTGTATTATTTGTACGAAGAATGAGATCATGATTGGTAAGAGTTCCTAAGAATCCTGTGGGAGTACCGCTAATATCCGTTCCGAATACATTCTTAATTGTTGCATTATTAGAATCTACCTGAATGAATGAAAATGCATTTGCCGATGTGCCGAATCTAGCTACGTTACCCGAACCTTCAACGCTTAAAGTGTTACCAGGGGTAGTAGTTCCAATACCTACGCTTCCGGACGAATTTATAGTAAATCGATCCAATCCTGCAACATGGTCAAAGAGCCTTGTTTCTCCAGCTGTTGGACTATACCATTGTGCTGAAGTCTGATTTGTCGCTCGGTTATTCATAATGAAACCAGAAGCAGCACCAGCCGTACGAATATTACCGACTACATCTAAGGAATAAATAGGTGTGGTTGTTCCAATACCGACATTTCCGTTATCTTGAATGACCAACTTTACTCCTGTCGTGCCGGCATTTTTACGAATGGCAAAATTATCTGCAGCTCCGGCAAGATCTGAACGGTTAGTAAATATTTGCCATTGTGCGTTTGTTCCTCCTCCTTTCATAACAAAACCCGCAGTGCCTACAGTATCTGCCCCTGTTGTTTCAGACATCACTCGACTATCGCCATTTCCAGATATGTGAAGTAAATTAGCTGGGCTTGATGTTCCTATTCCCACCTTTCCATTTCCATCAATCCTCATCGCTTCAACTAAAGAGTTTGTATTTGAACTAGTGTAGAAGGCTAGATGGGTCTGATTACTACCGGGAAGTGATGAGCTAATTTTTGAAAAAGCTTGCAAGTTGCCGTGAGAGAAAAGTATATCTGAAGTATCTCCTACATTAAATTGGCCATTTTTCAATGTTAATACGGTAGTAGGTCCCACTGTAGATTTTGTAATTTGTACCGCACCAGCAAATGTTGATGTGCTAGTATTTGTAACAATAAGGTTATTTAGCGTACTTGTTCCCGCTGAAAACGTACCAGAAACAAAAAGTTTGTCTGTCGGGGTTGTTGTCCCGATTCCGATGTTGCCATTCGCAAGTATGTTAAATATTGGTGATGATGTAGAAACCGAGAAGAGGTCAGTAGTCCCTGTTGCTGTGGAAGATGAGACAGTAAGGAGGGATCCTGGCGTTGTCGTCCCCACCCCTAACCTCCCATTAGTGTTGTCCCAAAACAGATTAGCATTGTTCTGGCTTAGTAAGCCGCCTGCACCAATAAATGGGATGGAGCCGGAAGTTAAAGCAGAGAAGTAATTGTTACCAGAGTTTGTATGGTTAGTAGTAGAAGCATTTATAAATGTAGAAGGAGTAGTTGAAGTAGCAACAAAGTTTGATGCTGTTACCACTCCGTCAAATAGGCCATTGCCGGCAACGGAGAGTTTAGTGGAGGGGGTGGTGGTGCCGACGCCGACGTTGCCTCCTCCAGCACCCACTCCCATAATTACATTTCCTGTAGTAAGGACCTTAAACCTTTCTTCAAAGTCTGAGATTGTGCCGGCTGTTGTGCTTTCAGATCCATATATATAAAACCCCTTCGACGCTCCTGAACCAGCTGAACCAAATATGGCCGATTTAAGAGCAAAAGGTTTCTGCCAACTAGATCCATTATAATAAGCATTGGAAGCCAGATATGCGCTGTTAGTTACTGCACTATCACTTGTTACGTATGCTCCATTAACGGAGTTTGCTAAAAATGTGGAACTATTTACATCAAGTTTTTGAATCGAAGTTGTTGTACCTATCCCTACGTTTCCATTAGCAAGTATATTAAAAATAGAAGATGAGCTGGCTACTGAGAATAATCCTGTGGCTCCACTTGCTGTAGTAGACGCAATCGATAGAAGCGAGGTCGGAGATGTTACACCTATTCCCATATTTCCAGCATTTGTAAATGTCGCCAGCAAGGTTCCAGCGCTATTTTTTATATCTAAATAATTTCCACTTGCTGTTCCGAAATGTCTTAAGTTTAAGGTAGTAGAAGCAGCTGAATCGTTATAAGAAAATACATTTAACTTTCCTGTGTATAAAGTCGGGTCAACAGGTGATCCGTTGTATCCTATTCCAACATTAGAAGTGTCACTACCCGCAACTGTAAGAAATCTACTAGAACCATCGCCACTCACCACATCAAATCCTCCCCAGCCTGTTTGCCCTGTGTTATATCTAAAAAGTCCCGCTGTCGAGCTTCCATAAGCGGCAATATCTCCAAGCCATAATTGACGATTATTAGCTCTTGATACCCCAAGGGCAATTCTCACTCCAGATGTTATAGACCCATTACCTGATGCAAATGTTTCATCTCCTGTAATGGATATGCCTTTGGTAGTTCCAGCTAACTGATTTACGTTTAAGGTCGAAACCGGAGCGCCTGTTCCAACTCCAACATTTCCTGTCGCAGCCACTGTCATGCTTGGAGTGGTACTTGCGTTTGTATAAAAATTTAATGCCGCCGCTGAAGATACATCGAGAGAATTCGCTGATACTCCGAGACCGTAGACGTTTGCTCCGCTATCGAATAATTTTAATTTCAAGTTAGCCCCAGCGACAGAACTGAAGGTTCCTCCAAGTGATAAAGTGACTGGGGAAGCGGTTGAGGCTGATGTAGTGTTTCCAATTTGTAAATTTGCTATTGGACTAGAAGTTCCAATCCCCACGTTTCCATTATCTAAAATACTAAACAACGGAACATTGCTTGAGTTAGTAGTCTGAAAATTGATACCAGTAGTAGTGCCTATTCCTTTTATAGAAAGACGAGCAGATGGAGTAGTGGTAGCTCCTATTCCAACATTTCCTCCGTCCCTTTGGAGAACTATATTATTATTTCCGCCATATCCTGCGATAAGTCCGTAACCACTAGCCGCTGTCGCATTATATATCCAAGCATTTACCAAGTTATGTGTTCCGTCTTGCCCAATCAAAAGTTCACTATTACCGTCTATATTACCAATTGTAAGTTTCGCTGTGGTAGCTCCTGTTACAGAATTTAAATTATCTCCGAAAACCACCAAGCTGTCTGATGACACGGCTCCATTATCTCCGGACACTGTGAATTTCGCCGTTGGAGTTGTCGATCCGATACCAATATTACCAGATGCGTCAATCCTCATTTTTTCAGTACCACTCACACCAAATGTAAGTATCGAACCCTGAACGTCCAGCAATCTGTAAGCTCCATCATGGTTTCCTATTTCTATCTCTCCATTTGGTCCGCCACGTGCTGCTATAAATAATCTTCCCAGCGGACTTATGGAGCTATTAAAGTAAGCAATATCGGCCACTTGGGTTGTGACATGGAGAGCAGCAAGGGGGGTGGTCGTTCCTATCCCAACATTTCCATTCGCTAATACATTAAATAGTACAGAGTTCGTTGATGAGGCGACTGTAAATAATGGTGCAATACTGCCAGAAGCACCAGTAACAGAAAGCTTTGATCCAGGAGTGGTGGAACCGATTCCAATGTTACCCGCAGAAGTAATTCTCATCATTTCTGCTGGACTAGAACCAAGTTGGAAAGTCATATCTGCACTATTCGCAAATGTTATTCTTCCTGCTTCCGTACCGCTTCGCAAGAATCTAAGCAAAGCACTATTTGATGAAAGACCATTAATATCTACTATGGCATTAGTACTTCCGTTCCCTACTGTTAAGCTTCCTGTTAATAATCCATTACCCACCACAGTTAAAGCGTTAACTGGCGTACTCGTTCCCACCCCTAACCTCGCATTCGTGTTGTCCCAGAAGAGATTAGAGTTGTTCTGGGATAGTAATCCTCCTGCACCAATGAATGGGATAGAGCCGGAAGTTAAAGCAGAGAAGTAGGAGTTACCAGAAGTTGTTTGGTTGGTAGTGGAAGAATTAGTTACTGTTTCTGTGGTTGTAATTTGGTTAGTACTATATAGGTTTCCTGAGACTGTTAGGTTAGTAGTGGAAGCATTTATAAATGTTGATGGGGTGGTGGAAGTCGCAAAGAAATTTGATGCTGTTACTACTCCGTCAAATAGGCCGTTGCCGGCAACGGAGAGTTTTTCAGTTGGAGAAGTTGTACCGATACCAAGATTGCCTGAAAAATAGCTTTGCGCTAATGCACCTGAATAAAGCGCATAGTTAGTAGAGGATGCGGCCACGGTGTCGATACGCAAACCATAATTGCTAGCTCCTCCTGAAACTGAGCTTATGAGCATACCATGATTATTTGTAGACCCGATTACATTTACCTTAAGGCCGTAGGCATTAGTGGCTGTACCAGAAACATTAAAGAATCCGCCATAAAGATCACTAGCGTTAGCCGTAGCAAGAGTAGCCGTGTTAGATACTTTGATGCCATAGGCAAGAGAAGATAAATTAGAACCGCCATCAGAACTAGTATTATTGAACTCACCTGCTATGGAATTGAAATTCCCAATATTTACAAGACTAGTAACAGCTGGAGTTACGCTAACGTTTCCACTAAAACCCGCAACTGTTATCACTTGGCCTAGGCCATCAGGATTTGTATCATTTATTACTGGACTACCCGTAAGAGTTGCAGTATAGCCATTTACTGTTAGAGCGTTTCTCGCTCCAACTCCTGTTACGTCACTTAATGTGAAGTTGTTTAAATTAATATTCTGAGTGTTTCCGTTTGCAATAATTACATTAGTTCCTGAAACGCTACTATTACTAAGAGTGGCTGAAGGATTATATGTCGAACTTGCCATAGTAAACGTACGCACCCCCGAGGTCGTAACAGAACCGATAGCATGAGTCGATAGTATATCCATCGCTGGAGCGTCTATCATACCGCTTGGTGAAGTGATAATCGAAAACTTCCCCGTAGGAGACAGCGTGCCAATTCCGACGTTGCCCGCAAAATAGCTTTGCGCTAATGCACCTGAATAAAGCGCATAGTTAGTAGAAGATGCCGCCACAGTATCAATCATTAATCCATAATTACTTCCAGCTCCGGATACGCTTGCAACTCTTACCCCATAATTACTTGACGCTGTTCCTGCAGCGATAAAATTACCTCCATAATGAGATCCTCTCGCCAAATTACTATTTGATGATGCATTAATACCATATATATTTGATGTTGGAGTCGTAGATACTCCATTTCCACTAGTGTTTGTAAACTGTCCTCCATAGGAATTAAAGAATAATTGATCTCCGCTGATATAAACGGGAGTTACATTTGCATTTCCTTCGATTGCAGCAGTAGATACAAAGCCCAGTCCCGTATTTGCATTAAGATTTAGATTAACCACGGGAGAGCCTGACACAGACCCTTTAATAGAACTTAAATTAGTCCCTATGAAATTGCTAGAAGAGGTTAGTGAAATATTGCTTCCATTTAAATCGCTATTAACTCCAATATACGTTCCTGCTGGAGCAGTAGAAGTTCCTGTAATAACAGCTTGGGGAGAATATAAATAATAGCTTCCGAACTTTGTTTGATCAGCAGTTACGTTTCCATAATTAGTTGCATCGGATACGCTTAGCTTAGCTATGGGTGTCGTAGTCCCCACCCCTAACCTCGCATTCGTATTGTCCCAGAATAGGTTTGCATTGTTCTGGCTTAGTAGTCCACCTCCACCAATAAATGGGATGGAGCCTGCGGTGAGGGCGGAGAAGTATGAATTGTTTGAATTAGTAAAGTTAGTAGTAGAAGCATTCGTTGCGCTTAAAGTACTAAAGGATCCTGTTGTTCCAAGAAAATTAGGTGCATAAAGATTTCCTGAGATTGAGAGGTTAGTGGTGGAAGCGTTAGCTAGGACAGTTTGACCTGTAATATTTAATGTACCGTTAGAAGCAAGCGAATTTAAGAATAATCCATTAGTAAATGTAAGTCCTGTCCCGGTAGTATTTGTGGTAGAAGCATTTGTAATAGTTGCATTAGTAAATGTGGAAGGTGCGGTCGACGTTGCTACGAAGTTAGATGCTGTTACAACTCCGTCGAAGAGGCCATTGCCGGCAACGGAGAGTTTGGTGGAGGGAGTGGTGGTACCGATGCCGAGGTTGCCATTAGCAAGAAGAGTCATATTTGTATTTCCTAAGCCATTTGTATCAAACCGCAAGGCTCCTGCAGAACTAAATTTTGTAAAACTATTTGCATTGTCCCAATATAAATATGATTTGTCTGCGCCAGCATGTCTTAATATAAATATAGGGAAATTTCCACTTCCAGATCCGGTGTTGTTAATCGCAATTGCTGGGTTATTCCCCTCAACGACAAGTTTCTGATCTGGTGTTGTAGTACCAATTCCTACATTTCCATTAGCAAGCACATTAAATATTACAGAGTTTGTAGAGGAAGCGACAGTAAATAGCGGCGTAGTGGCTCCGCTTGTTCCGGTTATAGACAGTTTGGAGCCGGGAGTGGTGGAACCGATACCTAAACTGCCAGATGCTGAAAATGTAGAGAGTACAGATGTCCCGGCTGAATCTGTTAACTGAAATAAGTCTCCTGTTTGTGATACAGAATTCTGAGCAATGATCATTCCGATGTTTCCATCTGCATTAGACTTGAAAAAGTTTTGCGCCGTGGCTACAGGAAAATTTGTACTGTTAAAGCTTGTTCGGCAGCTTCCCGACACACAATTGAATCTTCCCGCTACGCCGAAGTTATTTCCTAAATCTACTTCTGTTCCATTCCATGTCACTTGTCCTAGACCATTACCTTGTGCAGAAAATACGCCGCTTGCAGAGTTAGTAAATTCTAAACTTCCTCCCACTCCACCTATAAATTGCACTCCATTATTAACCCTGCCAGTTTTCAATTGAATAATTCCATTTGCCAGCACACTAAGCAGAGGATTTGATGAAGTCGCTATGCTAAATAATCCAGTAGTTCCCGTTGCGGTAGAAGAAGAAACGGTTAGAAGTGCTCCCGGCGTCGTCGTCCCCACCCCTAACCTCGCATTCGTATTGTCCCAGAATAGATTTGCATTGTTCTGGCTTAGTAAGCCACCTCCACCAATAAATGGGATAGAACCTGCGGTTAATCCGGAGAAGTAGGTGTTACCAGAAGTTGTTTGGTTGGTAGTGGAAGAGTTAGTTACTGTTTCTGTAGTGGTAATTTGATTGGTACTGTATAGGTTTCCAGAGACTGTTAGGTTGGTGGTAGAAGCGTTAGATAAAACAGTTTGACCAGTTACCGTTAAGGCTCCCAGCGTCCCAAGACTTGCAAATAAATTAGATGAGGTTGCATTAGTATTTATTAAGTTTGCAATAGTCCCCGTTGTGGAAAAGAGAGTCGTGGCAGTAAATGCAGTTGAGGATGCTGTTGTTAAGGTAGTCTGTCCGCTGACCCCTAAAGTGCCAAGAGTTGAAAGGTTGCTGGTAAATAACCCAGTGCCCGCAACTGTGAGAGTAGAGCCAGGAGTTGAAGTCCCAATCCCCACATTTCCTGTGGCCGTGTTAGCAAACAGTGTCGGGGTTGAAGAAGTTCCTACATTTAAATTACCCCATACATCCACCTTCGCCCCTGAGGTGATCGTACTAGTCCCAATTCCTAATGAGCCATTTTGGTCAAAGTATGAAAGAGTGTTCTCAGAATTATCTAGCAGCTTAAATAACGGTGTTGTTCCCTGACCAGCCCCTCCCTGTACTGAAAAAGTGGTGGAACCGGTTACAGGAGTTTCATTCATAACATTAATAGACATATTCGCCTCCAATCTCTTCGAAATGGAATTCCACCTAATAACTGCATTCGGAGTAACTAATCCTCTAAAAAAGACAAGGGTAGAATCTTCTGCGTCTGCGGAAACATTATCTGCGTTTATTGAAAATGAACTATTTGTTGTTCCATTGATCGTAGAGCTAACAGCAGAAACGGTATTTGCGGTAATGGTATCAACATATAAAGTCCTATAATAAAATGATGGGGAACCCAGATCGTATGTAATATTTTGCGCGGGAACCAGATGAGAATTAAATAGGCCATTTACTGTTATAAAATTCGAGGTACTTGTCCCCAAGAGTATATTCCCCACAATTGTCGTTGCTGCTCCGAGTGTGGTAGTACCTAAAACAGTGAACGTACCATTAATTGTTTGATTGCCGCTAACATTTGTATTTCCAACGGAAAGGTTTTGAGTAAAGAAGTTCGTTGATGTTCCGTTATTCATCGTTAGGTTTGCAATAAAACCATTTGTCGACGTCGAGTTTGTAGATGAAGCGCTGCCAAAATTGATATTGTTAATTACAGCATTATCTGCAGTCAGATTTGCAATAAAACTATTTGTTGTGGTTGCATTAGTCGTAACGGAATTATCGACAGTAAGACCCGTGATGCGGGCAAGGGTTGAAAAGAAATTTGTACTAGTAGCATTCGTAGCGGTCAAATTAACTGTATTTAATCCTGTTATATCGCCTAAAGTGGACCACAATCGTGCAATGAAAGAATTTGTGGTCGTAGCATTGGTAATCACCGCGTTTGTATTTGCTAAATTTGCTATGTAACTATTTGTCGTGGTGCCATTAGTTGTGCTTGCATTAGTTACGACAAGATTTCCGATATTTCCATTATCATTAGTTAAATTAGATATGTAGCCATTTGTAGTCGTTGCATTAGTTGTAACTGAATTATCTACTGTGAGACCCGTGATGCGGGCAAGAGTTGAAAAGAAGTTGGTGGAAGTCGCATTCGCAGCAAATAGATTAGTTGTTGTGGCATTGCCAATTATTAGATCAGTAATGTTAGCAAGAGTGGACCATAATTTAGAAATAAAAGAATTCGTAGTAGTCGCATTCGTTGTGCTTGCATTTGTAACTACCAAGTTGGTAGTGGTACTATTATCATTTAATAAATTACTTATGTAGCTATTTGTGGTGCTCGCATTTGTCGTTGTGGAATTAATTACCGCAAGATTATTAATAAATTGATTACTTGTAGTACCGTTTGTAAGATTTAAATTAGTTGTAGACTGATTTGTCGTAGTCGAATTAGTTACATTCGCATTTGTTATGATTGCATCCCCAAGTATAGAATTTACTGCAGAAAAATTATTTGCAAACGAATTTGTCGTGCTTGAATTTAGGAAATTACTCGAGGTGGCAGTTAGGATGTTTATGTCTACATTATCATTAAATCGTACGCCTCCATTAAATATATTCGTTCCGTTAAACACGCCGTTATCTACAGTAGGGCTTATCAGGCTTAGATTATTAGCTGTACCATAATTAAACTTCGCATACTCAATCGTAGTATCACGCAAATATCCAATAGTAGAAATCCCCACAAGGCTTTGCGCCACATACGGAGTCGGCGCAACATAAGAACTTGATGGATTAATAAATCCTCCGAATCCTCCTTGTGAGTTAGCTCCATTCTGACCACTCATTCCATCTAGGCCATCTTTTCCATCTACACCAGAAGGACCTTTAGGACCCGGAGAACCCGCAAGAGTAATATACTTAGTGAGATACTGAGTTATATAAACCGGTTTTGAAATATTTCCAGAGTTTGTAAAAGTGTCTTGAGGAGTGTTAGAGGAGCCTGTTGAGGTTGAAGTGGCCCCACTACTATTTAGTGTTGATGGCTGAGTATTGCCATCATTTAAATTTGCTAAATTGTTTATTAAAAAGTTTCCCGCAAGCGAATCATAACTGCATCTGTTTTCATCAACGACTCCTGATAAAGATTTTATTTTACAGAAAACAGAAAGTGATAATCTGTCTAAAAATGGCAGTGTACTCTTCTTCACTGGAACCGAAATTCCTTGAGCGCTTGCTTTATTATCTCCTGTTGCAAATGATGAATATTGCTTAAAAGGAAGAAGGCTAAACTCTGCTAAGCGCGGAAAGTTAAATTTGAGATCTGGAATATCATTTTGGATTTCTTCATAAGGTTGCTGCTTTGGCACAGTTGCAGTATTTAAATTTAAAGCAAAGTTTTTTATTGACTCAATAAGCGGCGAATGAAGTTCTTCTCCTACTATAGCAATTTGCCGTGGAATAGCAGAATCGATAACTAAATCATTATTATCTACTTTATTCATCGCTAATTTCGGCGTCACAAAGTTACTCTCACCTGCGCATAAATTAATCCTAATAAATTTAACTAACTCGCAGCCAAGCTCATTGACAGCATCTGATAATATGACAGTATTTTGGCTGGCACTATTTCCTATATTTAAAAGAGGCGATAACTCGTCAGTTTTAATCGATGGTATGGCTGAAAGTTTCGTTGGCGCAAATTGTGGCAGGTTATGAGCTAGGGCATATGCATGCGATGAAACAGAATACAAAGAAAATGTTTTAAATGAAATAAATCTTATTACACTTTGTAATGGATAGACCGGGAAATTGAGAATTTTGCTTTCGGCTGCATGAACTGAGCTATTAGCAGAAAAAGATGAAATTAAAATAAATGTAAAAAAAATAACCCAAACTTTTGCTCCACATTTTTTAATACCTTTTTTCATGAATTTAACTTATTCAAAGTATATAAAATTCTGTGCACAATATGTGAAAAAACTGGGGATAAAGGACGCTTAAAAAAACCTTATGGCAAAAAGGATTTTTAGTTAAATCAATGGCTAAAAAATTGCAGAAAACCGCTGAATTCATCCTTTATTTTAAATATTTAATTCTAAGAGCTAATAATCTGTTTTTAAGCCCTTTTTTCTGTCACATTTATTAACTATCCGGAATACCTAACTATTTAAATGCCTTTAGGAAACTGTTTCTATGATGTTTGCAGGGTCCAAACTTTGTAATCGCTTCTCTATGCTCTTTTGTTCCATATCCTACATTTCTTTCCCAAGAGTAATTACTATGCTCCTTAGCAATTCTTTTCATATAAGAATCTCTATACTCCTTAGCAATTATAGAAGCAAGAGCTATCTCTACATACCTCTCATCACCTTTTATATAGCTCTCTTCAACTACTCCTTCTATTGCCACTTTTAAACCCGCATCTAAGTTAACTTTAATGCTATATACAGGTACTCCTTGTTTCTTTAAATCTAAAATAACCTCTTTGACACAATTCCGGATAGCTTTACTAATTCCGTGAGTATCAATGTAAGAAGCACTTTTAGATTTTATAGCATATTTTACTAGGTAAATATTTGTTCGTTTATTTCTAATAGTTTGATATATGCTATTGCGTAAAGCTTTATTAATCTTTTTAGAATCTCTAACGGTATCAAGAAAAAGATCTTTTTTTACTAATAATGGATCCATTAAATATGTGGCGCATACTGTAACAGGTCCCGCAAGCGGCCCTCTTCCTACTTCATCTACTCCGATCACTCCTATTTTTTTAAGCTCTCTACTAAAGGCAAGTTTTTTCATTATTAAGAGTTTACAATAATGTTGGCAATCATAGAAATCAACCTATTCCTCTATTTTAACGATTAATAATACATAGGGATTAATATGTTAAAATTTACCAATGTTAACCCACCTCCGTAACCATACTCATTATTCCCTATTAAAATCACTTCCGAAGATAGATGCCCTTGTACAAAAAGCAAAAGATTTGGACATGAATTCTCTGGCTATTACGGACTACAATAATATGTATGGGACCATTGAATTCTTTAAGGCTTGTAAAAAGAAAAACATAAAGCCGATTATAGGGGTAGAGTTTTCTATCTTATACAAAGAAAGAACATTCCAAATCGTACTTATAGCAAAAGATATGATGGGTTACAAAAACTTAATGAGAATTACATCATTAGTAAACATAGACAACCCTCTTCATCCAATTTTAAAAGATGAGGTCCTATTAGCACATAAGGAAGGCCTCATTGTTTTATCCGGCGGCATGTGGGGAGACATCAGTAATGTTCTTATAAAGAACACAAAGGAGGCTGAGGATAGATTAGATTTTTATAAGAAAAATTTTGGTAATGACTTTTACCTTGAACTGAATCCTCAAAGAAATATGGAGCATGCGGACAATATGAGGAGGAAAACAATCGAACTCGCGCACGCCACCGGCACTCCCCTTGTCGCTACATGGAATACACATTATTTAAGTGATCAGGATATAAGTGCGCATAAAA
The DNA here is from genome assembly GCA_028286645.1 of Candidatus Nomurabacteria bacterium. GTDB lineage: Bacteria > Patescibacteriota > Minisyncoccia > Phycocordibacterales > UBA5272 > UBA11704. The sequence continues at coordinate 46,878 of JAQBRF010000004.1, read as the reverse complement.
CACTTTTCTTAATCCAAGGAACTTCCACTTCGGAAGAAGAGTATGCACATATGTTTAACAAAGAATCTTATGCATTTATAAGCCATGATGCTGCAAGTAAACAATTTTCTGATATTCCTGAAGCCATAGAAAATACTAATAAAATTGCAGAAATGGTTAATTTGGAAATCCCGCTTGGTTCGTGGGTATTTCCAAACATCACCACAAAGAAAACATATAACGAAGACGTGCGTGCTCTTGCATATGGCGGCTTGGAAGTTCGCTGCATGGAATTAACAGATGAAGTAAAAACCAGACTCGACTATGAATTAAAAGTCATCGCCGATAAAGGATATTCGCCATACTTTTTAGTAGTATATGATCTGCTTAGATACGCCCGAGATCATGGTATTCTTACAAATATTCGAGGGTCTGTTGCAGGGTCTCTTACAACTTATCTTCTTCGTATTACCAAATGCGACCCGCTAGCTTATAAACTCCCGTTTGAAAGATTCTTAAATCCAGAACGCCCATCGGCACCAGACATAGACATGGACTTTTCAGATACTAGGCGAGACGAGGTTATTGATTATGTAAGAAGCAAATACGGAATGGATAATGTGGCCCAAATAGGAACATTCGGTACTATGATGGCGCGCGGTGCGGTTCGCGACGTTGCACGCGCGATGAAATTCCCATACATGGTGGGAGACCGGATAAGTAAGCTCATACCTATGCCGAAGCAAGGCTTCCCTGTAACAATTGCCGGAGCATTAAATGAAGTTCCCGAACTTAAAGAAATGTACGACAACGATCGAGAGGCTCAGATAATATTAGACATGGCACAAAAGGTGGAAGGATGTGCCAGGCATATTTCTGTACACGCAGCCGGCACTGTTATCTCCCCTGCTGCACTTTGGGAATGGACTCCGATTCAAAAAGATCCCAAAGGAGGAAAAATTATCACACAGTATGATATGTATAACATTGAAGATGCGGGGCTTCTTAAATTTGACTTCCTCGGAATTAGAAATCTTACAATTTTAGGAGACGCGATTAAAATAGCAAAAGATAAATACAATATAGATATTGATATCGAAGAAATTCCGCTTGATGATAAAAAAACTTTTGAAATGCTTTCGCGAGGAGAAACGATGGGGTTATTCCAATTAAATGGTTCTGGCATGACAAAGTTTTTAAAGGAATTAAAGCCAACTACAATTTTTGATATTAATGCCATGGTCGCACTTTATCGTCCCGGACCTCTTGAAATGATTCCGGAATACATCGCAAGAAAACATGATCCTAAGTTAATAAGTTTCGTTGATCCAAGACTTGAACCAATCCTTGATCAATCTTTCGGAGTAATCGTGTACCAAGATGACGTGATGCTTATCGCCATTCACTTGGCAGGATATTCGTGGCTTGAAGCAGATAAGCTAAGAAAAGCCATGGGAAAGAAAATCCCTGCAGAAATGCAAGATCAGAAAGAAAAGCTTTTGGCAGGATTCGTCGAGCACGGACTTTCGACTAAAAAGGCCCAGGAACTCTGGAGGCTGATCGAGCCTTTTGCTGCTTACGGATTTAACAAAGCCCATGCTGCAAGTTATGGACGAGTAGCGTATCAAACGGCATATATGAAAGCAAACTTCCCTGTTGCCTACATGACTTCTATCATGAGTAACGAAAGCGGAGACACAGAAAAGATCGCCGAAATTGTTTCTGAATGTAAAAGAATGAATATTACAGTTCTTCCACCGAATATAAATAAAAGCGAGGGTGGATTTAGCATTGTTAAAAATGATGAAGGTACGGAAGAAATAAGATTTGGACTTCACACTATTAAAAACTTAGGAGTAGATATTGGAGACGCTATAATGGAAGAAAGAGTAAAAAGCGGCCCATACAAATCATTCGAAGACTTTATACGCCGAGTCACCCATAAGAATTTAAATAAAAAATCATTAGAAGCTCTCACTATGTGCGGAGCATTAGATGAATTCGCAGAACGCGGACAGATACTTGCCAACATGGAAAGCATCTTGGAATTCCATAAGCATGTAGTGAAAGATAATATTATGCAGGACAGCTTATTTGCATTTGACGGAGCTTCTTCTTTTAACATGAAGCCTGCCCCTCCGGTAAGTAATGAGCAGAAATTAAAATGGGAAAAAGATTTATTAGGACTTTTCGTTTCGGGCTTCCCACTAGATCCATGGAAAGAAAAAATTATAGCTCGCGGAATAGACATTGATAAAATACATCATTCTATTCCTGATCGAAAAGAAGTTTCAATCGCAGTGATTATAGAAAATATAAAAACAACGAATACTAAAAAGGGAGATCAGATGGCTTTGCTCAAATTACGCGACTACTCCGGATGCATTGAAGTAGCAGTATTTCCAGAAACTTATAAAAACTTTAAGAAAAAAATAATTATGGATTGCCCCCTTGTTGTGCGCGGAAAAGTTTCAACAAGAAATGGCGAGAAGACAATTGTAATAGATGAGATAAAAGAGTTGAAGTAAGGAATAAATTAAAACTTGGTATACTTTACATATTATGATAAAAGCAATCATCCTTGATATCGGCGGAGTTTTGCTTTTACCAAAAGACAACAGAAAAGAGAGGCATCTTTTAGATTCATTTAAAGAAGCATTGATCTTACTTGACAGTTTTCTTAAAACCAGTCCAGAAACAAAAGAACAACTAATAAATATTTATAAGGAGTCAACGATAGGTGCCGTCACTAAAAAAGAAACATTAAAAGAGATGTCAGATATTTTAAATATTAAACCAAAAGAGTTAGAGCAAATGTTCCACAGAGTTTATTCTGAAAATATAATTGAAAACATAGCTTTATACGAAAAAGTTTTAGAATTAAAGAAGCGTAGATATAAAATTGGAATCTTATCTACTCAATTTCATTTGTCTAAAGATGTTCTTGTGCCCAAGAAGTATTATGATAATTTCAATGCTTTAGAAATTTCATGTGACGATCATCTAAAAAAGCCTGATGCAAAATCATACACCTTAATACTTGGCCTCCTTAACGTGAAACCAAGAATCATTATTTGTAGATGACAAACTGGAAAACATCTATGCTGCAGAGAAGCTCGGAATGAAAGCCGTTTTGTTTAAAAGCAATGAAGGATTCTTTCAAGCTCTTAAGAAGCTTAATATTAGCTAGTCCTGTAAGGACTCTAAGTAAATCTTGGACGTACATTTCCTCTCATATTTACTTTTTAACCCCTTTTTGATACTATATACCCATGGTTTCAATGCTATCTATTGTGCAATTAGCTCTAGCTATCCTCCTAATAATCCTTATATTGGTACAGCGTGCTAACACGGACGCTTCGGGTGCCTTAGGAGCTGATGGAGGGAGCGGGGCGACATTTGAAAAACGCGGAGCCGAAAGGTCAATACATCGCTTTACTATTATAGTGGCGGTGGTATTTGTACTATTGCTTGCATATCCTCTTCTTTCACATTAAACACCGATAGGTAGTCCTATAGTATGGACAACACACATAACAATTCTAGAGCACATTATAAATGGAGAGCTCATATAAAAGCTTTGTATTCTTCTTTGTCTCCTGAGAGGGTTTTGATGTTTTGGGGCTTGCTTAGTTTGTCTTTAATCTTATTATTTTCCGCTCTGGTTGTGGTGAATAATAGATTCCTTATTTCAAAGCCAGGTTATGGCGGAGAAGTACGAGAAGGCATAATAGGCACCCCAAGATTTATTAATCCGATATTTTCGACGACCGATCAAGATAAGGATTTAACATCTCTTGTGTTTGCAGGGCTTACTAAAAAGGATGCGGCGGGAAATATCATTCTTGATATGGCACAGTCTATTAATAAGAGTGACGATGGATTAAGCTACGATGTGTTAATAAAAGATAAAGCCACGTTCCATGATGGTGTTGCAGTTACGGCTGATGACATTATTTATACTGTCGGCCTCATTCAAAATCCTGCATTAAAAAGTCCTCTTAGCATAAAGTGGGAAGGAATAACTATAGAAAAAAAGGGAGATAAGGAAGTGGTCTTTAATTTAAAAAAGCCGTACCCATTATTTATGGATGTGCTTAGTGTGGGAATACTACCTAAGCATATTTGGAAAAATTTAACAGATGAACAAATAAGCCTAAGCGATTACAACATTCACGCCATAGGGTCAGGCCCATATAAAATAAAAAGTGTTACATCTATATCAGGCATTCCTGATACGTTTACTCTTATTGCTCACGAAGGTTATACTTTAGGACGTCCATATATAGACACCATAACAATAGCAACTTTCCAAAGTGAAAAGTATCTTCTTCAGGCTTTCCAAAACAGAAAAATAGATCGCATACATAACATTGCAGTTGATAAGATTGATAGCTTAAATATAAACCCTTCAAACATCCACACATCTTTGCTTCCACGAACTTTCTCAGTATTTTTTAATCCGAATAAGACTACGATTCTTTCAGATAAAAATGTGCGCGCCGCTTTGCAAATGGCAATAGATAAACAAGCCCTGGTTGATAAAGTGCTTCACAAATACGGAAAGGTAATTAACGGTCCGTTCCCATTTGATGACAATCAGATAGAATCAGTGTATGATGTAGAACAAGCAAAAAGTCTTTTGGAAAAGAGTGCTCCGTCCTCTAATGGCTCTACTACCCTTTCTATAACTCTTACGACCGCGAACACCGATGAGATGAAAAGTGTAGCCGAAATGATAAAAGCTGACTGGGCAAAAATCGGAGTAGATACGAATATACAAGTATACGAAGTGGCAGACTTGAATCAGTCTATTATAAAAGAGAGAAACTTTGAGGTGCTACTCTTTGGATTCATTACAGAAGACCCGGGAGATTTATATGCATTTTGGCATTCGTCTCAAAGAAATTATCCTGGATTGAATATTTCTAATTATGTAAGCAAGAATCTAGATGCAAACTTAGAAATAGTAAGATCAAGCGATGACGCATCTGCTAGACAAATCGCTTACGAAGAAATAAAAAAAGAGTTCGCGGAAGAAGTTCCAGGCATCTTCTTATTCGCCCCCTCACTTACTTATATAACTAATGACAATATACGAGGCCAGATCCCAATATACAGTTTAGATTCTTCTGCCCGATTCCTTTTAGCAGAAAGCTGGTATAAGTATACGGATCGCATATGGCCCAAAACATATTATAAAGATGTAATAGAAAAGATCGAAAATATTATTCACTAAAATTTCAATATTAAAAATTAATTAAAAAATTATGGACACAACAAATAACACAAACAATACAAATGAAAGCGAAGTGGTAGAAATACCCACCAGCTCTCCTAGTTCGCCAAGCGCGTCTCCTTATAGGCGCGCGCCCGAAAGACCTAGAATGGGACCTCGTCGAAATAACAGGCCTCCTCGATCAATGGTAGGCCCTAAGTTTGATACAACCGTATCAACCAAAAGAGAAACAGATCATATTCCCCCACTACAAGATGGAGATATCCGCATAATTCATTTAGGAGGTGTAGAAGAGGTGGGACGAAACATGAGTCTTGTTGAATACAAAGATTCTATTGTCATCATAGACTGCGGAGTTCAATTTACGGAGTCTCACACTCCTGGAATTGATTTCATTCTGCCAAACACTAAATACTTAGAAGAGCATAAGCACAAAATTAAAGGTGTGGTTGTTACTCATGGACACTTGGATCACATTGGAGCTATTCCTTATCTTTTGCCACGCATTGGTAATCCGCAAATTTATTCCCGCTTGTATACCTCTTTAATGATAAAGAAGAGACAGGAGGAATTTCCCCATCTTCCCCCGATTACTATTAATGTAGTTGAGAAAGGAGATACCGTTACATTTGGAGATTTAAAAGTTAGATTCTTCGGAGTGTCTCACGCTATCCCCGACTCAATGGGCATCATCGTAGAAACTCCTTATGGAGACATTGTTCACACAGGAGATCTTCGATTAGATCATGATGATGGAGATCCGACACCAGAGGAAAAAGAAAGATATAAGATATTTGAGGATAGAAAGACTCTATTATTGATGACAGACTCGACCAACTGTGAGAACCCTGGATTTTCTATTTCTGACAGAGTTGTATTCAAAAACATCGACAATGTTATTAAAGATACGCCAGGTAGATTAATAGTGAGTACTTTCGCAAGCCAGGTAGAACGAATGATATACATGCTACAAACAGCTGAACGCCATGGAAAGAAAGTGGTAGTAGAAGGACGAAGCATGAAGACAAATATCGAAGTGACCAAACTTGCCAACATGCTTACCATCAAGCCTGAAACATTAATTACTTTAGATGAAATGGGAAGATACCCAGAAAATAAAATAGTTATATTGGCAACTGGAGCACAAGGAGAAGAATTTGCGGCTTTAGGAAGAATAGCAAATAAAACCCATAAATTCATTCGTCTTACTCCGCGCGATACTATTTTGATGTCATCATCCATTGTTCCCGGAAATGAAAGAGCTGTGCAAAACTTGAAAGATAAACTTTCTCGCCAAGGAGCACACTTGATTCATTACAAAACATCAGACGTCCATTCATCTGGACATGCCAATGCCGATGAGCTTCTATGGATCCACAGAAAGATCCATCCTAAGTTCTTCATTCCTGTACACGGATATCATTACATGCTTCGAGTGCATGCTGATCTAGAAAGAAAGCTTGGTATGCCGGAAGAAAATATCGTTATTCCAGATAATGGAATGATTATTGAAATCAGAAATGAAGGAACTTCAATTCACTCCATGAAGGAAAAAGCTCCCGGAGAAATGATCGTGGTGGACGGAACTTCTGTTGGAAAGATCCAGGATGTCGTGATGCGCGATCGTCAAACACTCGCAGAAGACGGCATGTTCGTCGTAATCGGCGTGATCGACAGCCATACCCACACCTTGAAGAAGTCCCCTGATCTTATATCTCGTGGATTCGTATATCTGAAAGAATCACAAGATCTTCTTTATCAAACACGCCTTCTTACGAAGAAAGTAATAGAAGACGCGCTTGCTCGCGGTGGGTTCATGAACTTAGACGACATGAAGCAGGACGTTGCAGAAGCAACTACCAAGTTCTTGCTCCAGAAGACTGCGAAGAGGCCGGTAATCATTCCGGTAATAATATCGGTATAAAATATGAGCATAAATTTAAAAAGCAAACTTACGTCGCTTTATCCGAATGCAGACATAGAGGCGTTTAAGGATGTGCCTAATGCTTTCTATTACAAACCTTCAAGCAAGCTTTTTAAGGCTGATGCTTTAAGCAAAGGCGGCTTTGTCTTTCAGATATCTGCGCGCGATTTTTTTGATGAAAATCTGGTGCGCGACTGTCTGCTCTTTGCACTTAATCACGAAGAAGAAATCGCAAGCCTTAAGGACTACGTCGTTATTTCTGGGTTCAAATCAAAAGGATATGCCTTTGATACATTAGTTGCTGTTTCTTCCGATATCAGCCAAACATATAAAGTCGAAGATCCAGAGCTATCTCTTATTACCAGAAAGATTTTCCCAGCATATAAGTGTGAATTTTCTGGTAAAGAAACTGCCAAAGAAATGATGTACCTTTATACTAAAGCTCTGCATCCATCAGATCTTAAAAGAGAGCCCAATCCACTTATAAGAATTTCATATACAAATATAAAGACTCAAGGCTTTACATTTAAACCTTTTGAAAAGAAACCAAGAGGACCGCTTACTGATGAAATTATTAAAGAAAAAAAGAAAGACAGGGGAATCAGTTCTGTCCCCAGCCTCATGCATGCCATTGAAACGCTTAATGGAGTAGAAGGAGAAAGTTACGTAGATATTGAAAACTACAAAGGAGAGCTCGCCAACATCAAATGGGATAAGACATACATAGTAAAAACAAATGATAGAGAAAAGAAATTTACCGTTGAGGAAATAAAAGAATGGATAAAAGATTTTATATATTAGTCTTACCCATAATCACCGCGAAGAGATCAGTAATTATTAGTGTGTAGATGTGGCGTGTGGCGTGTGGCGTGTAAAAGATTGTAAAACAAAAAAACTTATCTAAGTAAGCTTTTTTGAATCGGCCTTATTGACAAATGCTGGTATATATGATATACTGGCATTTGTATTTCTTCTCCTTATTTGAGGAGGAGACAACCGCACAATTTTAAGGAGGTCCTATGAAAGTCTATACGGTGGCATTGCTTCTTTCCTTGGGTTTTGGCGCGGACGTTTCCGCACAACCGCGACCCGAACCGTACAAGATCGAGGCATGCCAGAAGGTGGTATCCGCATCGCTGAGGGGCAACAACGGGCTGACGGCGGTGACCCGCCCCATGCGAAAAGGTGAAGCTGCAGAAACATATCAAGTGCAAGAGTATTACGTCGGCGATCGGCGATCCCCTCTGTACAAATACTACCTCCAGGAACAAGATGCCCCTTCCTGCAGATAGCCCCGCCCGGCGGCGAGTAATAAAAGATTACTCGTCGTGAGGCGGGTTTTCTTTTTCCCTGGAAACTGATCACTGGAAACTGTAAACTGTTCCTATGCACGCAATAGTTCGCAATAAACTCCTTATCGTCACTTACATGCTGACGATTCTTTATGCGCTTCATTATGGAATTCCGCTTTATGCCACTTCAACATATCTTCATCAGTTTTTTGCTTCTTCATGGGTAAATGGGTTATACATGCTGGCAAGCATTGTCGCTTTAATAGCGGCGATCTACTTTTCTAAATATATTAAGCGCTTCCATACATACACATTTACTTTCGGACTAGTTATCTTAGAGATGCTTGCGATGTTGGCCATGGCCACGACTAACAGCGCCATCTTCATCGGCATTTTCTTTGTTGTGCATTTTCTACTTCAATCTCTTCTTTATGTATGTTTGAATATTTTTGTTGAAAGCTTTAGCCACCACGCGGAAACCGGCAGCATTCGCGGACTATTTTTAGTTATATTAAATATGGGGATATTGGTTTCACCCGTTATCGGAGGAGCACTTCTTAAAATAGGATCATTTGAAATTCTGTATATCGTAACAAGTCTTACATTAATTCCATTTTTATATTTCCTACATAAATACCTAAGCCACATTAAAGAGCCCGCTTATCATTCAGTTGATTTATTTTGGGCTATTAGGCAAGTCTCCAGAAACACTAATCTAAAAGGCGCCTTAATTGCGATGTTTATCGTACAGTCTTTTTATGCGGTAATGATTATTTACTCCCCTATTTATTTGGTTACTTTAGGAATTCCGCTTACTACATACCTTAGTTTCATCTTGCCTTTAGCTCTCGTCCCGCTTGTTCTCCTTCCGTATGAAGTGGGAGTTCTGGCTGATACTAAATATGGCGAAAAAGAAATAATGATTACTGGGCTTTGTATCTTGGCTATAACCGCATTTATGTGTGTAATAATAACCAGCAATGATCCAAGGGTGTGGATCGGAATACTAGTAGTTTCAAGAATAGGAGCAGCCTTAGTAGAGACTATGGCTTACACATATTTTTTTAAAAAGATAAAGTCCACTGATTCTTCTCTTAATGCCTTATTTAATAATGCCGGAATATTTGCGACTATATTTATAGGTGCCGTTGGAATTTTAATTTCTCCATTTTTAATAGATAGACCTCAATTGATGTTCCTGGTATTAGGAGGAGTCATCTTGTGGGGGATTTCCTATGTACTTCCGATTAAAGATACGAGATAAGCTCCTTCACTTAACTGCATTCACTTTATGCATATAAATGGTCATAAGCCAGATATGACACAGATATGACAACTGAATGAGCAAATATGCTACAATCATAAAACAATGAAAATCATCACGGTTAATGCTAAAACGCCTATAAGGATAAATATCTACCTCCGCGATCAAGGAGTGGGCTCACGACGAGAAATTGACGAATATATAAAAAATAAATTTATTACTATCCATGGAAAGGCAGCAACTCTGGGAAGCAAAGTGGCAACAGGAGATATTATAAAAATAGACAATCCATCTAAAGATTTGATTTATGCGCTTTATTATAAGAAGCGAGGAGAAGTAACTGGCAGGCTAAATGAACTTTCCGGATGCGAACCCATCGGACGATTAGACAAGGAAAGCGAAGGCCTTTTATTATATACAAATGATTTTAGAGTCGTGGATGCGCTACTTAATCCAAAGCATGGGAGAGAAAAAGAATACGAGGTGGTAGTGAGGGAAAAAATGACGCCACGAGTAATCACTCTTTTAAAGAAAGGCATCAGGACCCGTGAAGCAACGTATGCTCCAGTTAAATCAGTTACAATGTACGGTGAAAATAGATCTTTACGAATTGTGTTAACAGAAGGTAAGAAGCACGAAATCAGACGAATGCTAAATGCGCTTAATCTTACTATTCTATCTCTTAAGCGAACTCGGATTCTATCATTTGTAAGTCATGGATTAAAAGCGGGGGCGATACATTATTTATCTCCAAAACAAATCTCCTCTCTTTTGCTTGAGTTAGGAATTGAAGATAAAAATTAATAACAATATATTAGACAGATACTATTGCACTCTGTCTCCAAAGTCTTCGTCCTCAATATCAGCTTTTGCATCATCTATTGTTACATGCACTCGATGGTCTATGTGATTCGGCGGTGCGTAGGTGCTGATTATTTTAACTGTCTCTGTTCCGTTATTTATAAAATTATGTTTAGTCCCGGGAGTTACCACAATTACATCTCCTCCGCTAACTTCGGTTACTCTGTCATCCAAAACTGCCTGGCATAATCCGCTTATAATATAAAGAGTCTGTTCCACATGTTCGTGGACTTCTTCCCCCACCTCCGTTCCCGGTGGAATAGACATAACCACAAGCTGAGATTTCTCACCTGTAAAAACCACTTCTCTGAAGTTATCATTTCTGTATACCAATGTTTGAATATTTCCGATGAATGACATAATGTGTGAATAACTTTCTTTTATATACTTGAGTATATCACGCAGTATTGCTACACTACTTCTCAGACAGTTGTTTCAATTATCAGCTTTTAGTACTCATAGATAGAATTTAAGATAATTCTTGAAGTGTATAATGCCGATAAAAAAGCATGATGCGGCTTCAAAACAACTGGAAGCAATGCATAGCAATATGTAATGCTAACAAAAACGGAAGCTGTAAAGAAGCAACCGCCAACGCATCAAACAAAGACGTCTTCCTGAAGCAGAAATGCGGAGGGGAAACAAAAAGAGAAGAACGCCATACTTACCAGAGGGGCGTTCTTTTCTTTTTCCTCACAAATAAAATAGCTTACTTTTTATCTATCATATCCCATACTCCTCTTTCACTCTCGAATGAATATATTGACCAGCATCTACTCCTGTAGTTAAAAGAGATTGCATAAATCTGCCATTGTTACGTAGCGATGGATGAGTGTCTATATTTACCACTATATATCCTTCCTTATATGGCACCATATCAATACAAACAGGAACATTAAGTCCAAGTTCTTGATAAACATTTGTGGCAAAATCCCACACCTGTTTCTTTCTAAAGTCTGGTGCTTGCATATGAGCGCGCATTGGAGAATTTTCATTTGGCGGAGCATCATAGCTTCCAAATGTTTCCACCCATACAGGCGTGTAAATCTTTTCTCCCCGAAAGTTTGGAATAAGGGCGATGGAAGTAGTGGGAGACTTCTTGTATGTGAGCACGTGTACATCAATTCCCTTTTCATGATAATCTCTCACTGTCTTTTCTAAGTCTTGAAATAGTTTTACGATCTTGGATGGTTCTCCAGTATGCGATTCTAAAGGACGCACCATTAAAGGAGTATGATAAGTCGACCAGATCTTCCGAAATATTTCCGGCTTTATCGGAAAAGATGAGCGCACCACAATTGTTTCTGGAACTTTAAATCCTTTCTGCCTTAAGATCCTATACATCCCCTCTCTATCAATAGTCATATCGTCATCATGAGAGAATATAAGCGATATGCCCATATTTTTAGCAAGTTCTTGATACTTTTCTTTTTTCATTCTAGTCGTGTCTACTACTGTATGAGAACGAGTAAAAATTGTGTGAGCATCTGTTGGCATCCCGCTTGCTGTCCAGTTTCCTTCTTCATCAATTAATACATCAATTGGGTTATATCCGATTTTTATAAGCGATTGTAGAACTTCTCCCCCTTCTGCTAATGATTTCTTAAAATTAACATTGCCTCCGCGAAGAACCGCAATATCTGGAAGACTATTTGAGACATGAATCATAGTTGTTAGTATATCAAATGAGTATTTAAGGGCGAGTTAAAAAAAGTGCGCAGCGCCGTAGGCGCTGCGCACTTGGCCTCTTTCATTTCGGGCGGAAACGGTAGACACTTTGACCGCTTGGAGAAACTCGCACAGCAGGAAAATCATCCCCTCCTTTTGGGGGAGGCGTAGCTTTGTGTCCATTATGCGTTTGGAGGAGCCGTCCGTCGATATGAAGCACGTCTCCCTCAGGAAAAACTGGGGACTTAGGTCTCTTTATTGCCGACATTTTCTCTTCTATTAAAAATGAAACGGTTAAGAAAAAACAGAACAGTACTTAATTAATATACTATAACCATCAACATTCAAAAAAGGATATGTGAAAAAATAAAACCGCGGCCCTCCAGCCGCGGAATTTCTGTCTTATTTTTTTATTTCGCAGACCTCAGGTGCGAAAAACCTGAAAAACGGGAACCGGTGAGAATAGGTGAAAATGAAGCATACACCTTTTTTCGATTCTCCTGTAGTGCTGATCTCTACGAACCGATCTCCTTCTACGCGCTCGAGACTTTCATTGATCACATCTTCGCCGGTCATTTTTGTCCGCGGCTCCGAGTCAGTCCAATAAATGATCACCGACTCCGCTGGAATCCCTGACTTTATCGGATCCGATAGGCTGATGCGCGCTTTACTTTCCTGGTAAAGTCTCCATGCTTCCTCGCGATCTTTTCGCCACAATTCGCCGGGAGAAACCTGAGCCGATTCTGCATCACTGGCCTCTGAAACATCGCCCAAGGATTGGACGTCGTCAGGGCTTGATGTTGCCTTTCCTTGGAAATCAGGCTCTGCCTCGGCTTGATCAGCCGCCGCTGGCGGAGTCTCATCCACCCGAAGCTGTTTATCAAGGAGCGGAGGAGGTTCTCCTCCACCCCTTCTTACTTCGAGCTGCGGGACAATCGTAAGAATTGGTTTCGTCATAAATCCTCCACAAAGGTTCATTGCAAAAAGACCAATCTTTATAACTTTAGCGCCTTAAATATGTCCAGTCAATATAAAAATAAAAAACCTGGGAGCTTTCCTTGCTCCCAGTGTGGTATTACGCATACCGCCATTTGCCTGTTATGAGACAAATCTGTTTCTCTCCGCATCGTATATAGAGTCGCCCCTTCAGGTCAGCAGGGGTTATCAGAACCTTGGTCGACGCAAGCGGGAATCCGCACTCGTGGATGAAAGCATCGAGGGCTATCCACTCCTCTTTAGGAACGTTATCGACCAGTTTTTCAAACCTGCACTGACCGACTTCGATCAATTGATGAGCCTCAGGATCCCGGTTTGACAGGCACCCCTCTCCATCTGACCAACCTCCCTTGTCCACAATTCCGAAACGGTCCATCATGTCGTCGTCCACTTGAGTTTCCTCTGGTTAGTTGAACAATAAATCTTTATAACTGTACTACAAAGCAACTTCTAGGTCAAAGAAAAACCGTGGCTCCTTGCGGAGCCACGGAGTACAAGTTCCGCTTATTACGCGGCAGCCTGCTTGGACGTACGAAATACTACCCATTCCCGGCTTTCGAACTCAACGACCAGCCATCCGCCGACGAAAACTTGCAGCTTAGAGGATGAGTCCACCTCGAATGTGTAGCTTGTCGGCTCAAGAATCATTTTCGGATGAAATAACAGGGCGATCCACTCCCCTTCGTGTGAGACCTCGACGTCATCGGGATGTTCAGGCGCACTTCTCGGAACTTTCGGTAAGGTGCTTTCAGGCAAAATATCCTCCTTGAGTTAGGGCTCTAGGAAAAACAAGAGCGTACTATTTTAATTTACGCTCTTGTTTTTCTTATGTCAAATAAAAGGTCTCTGCAGCTTTCGCTTGCAGAGACCTGGCCATATCAGCTTCTGTCCGGGCTTTCGAACTCAATGCGTGACTCGAAAAGCCCAATCATGACGGCGTCCTTCGCCGCTTTCACCCAGGAGCTCGAGCGCCTCCGGGCAGCCCGTAGCGCGGATGGTGATTTCTCTGCCTCCGTTCCCCGGGATGATCTCGCACATTTCGAAGGTGACCTTCCGCGCTGCGAGAAATTCAAGGAAAAATTCAATCCCAGGTTTCCCAGGCTGAAGGCTTGGCGGATCACCTACGAAGTTCCTGTTGATGACCCTCACATTGCTGAGAAACTGCAAACCTGTTGCCAGGGCCGTTTTATCCGACTTTCCCATATTGCTCACTCCTCCGAGTGCTAGAACATGTTTGTGCTGCTCATTTATAAGCGTACTCCTCCTGATTTTTCGAGTCAAAGGATAAGGGAAAATCTATCCACACGATCAAATTAAAGAAGAAGTTAATGGTAAACTAATTATGAAAGAACCGAAAGTGCCGTCTATTGTGGGCGGTGCTTGTTTTATATAAAAAATCCGCGGCTTGTTCGCCGCGGCCCTCGTCACACCTATGTGACCCTGATTGGTTTGCCGATTCTCGACGGCTGTTTTATGGCCCCCCTTATGACCGAGATCACGATCGCCAAGCTGATCCCTAGGGCGATCAATCCGAGCGCGATCGATATCGTAAGGTCACGACCAGTCAGATGCGAGAACTGGAAATTTGCCACCGCCTCGAGCATCTCCTTGGTGATGTCGTGCGGCATAAGTGCGTAGCCGGCCCAGAAAAGCACGTAGGCCGCGCAGTACGTAATCCCCGCAAAAGCGATAATTGATGCGATGGCAAAGGCTATGCCAACATCAATCCTTTTCTGCGATTTCACCCATACCGCTCTCGCAACCACGATAAGGATGAAGAAATTGCCCATAAACGAAAGACCCCACAACCATCCATACTCATCCATGAAACTTCCTCCTGTAAGTGATTCATAAATACCGGCTAATCAAAGCCAGTGGCTCAATCATACTCTGCCAGCTATATCTAATTAAGTCAAATCAATAATAAAACCGCAACGCTTGCGCGCCGCGGATCAACGTACAACGAAATTGGAATCTTTGGAAACAAAAGGCTCACGCACTGGCAGTCCCCGTACAGCGTAATACGAGATAGCCCCCAAAAGCATCGTGCAAGAGATAGTTAATGCACCCAGGATAATACTCTGGGCCACGAAAATGTCCAGCCCTTTCCACGGAGCCATCCATCCCCAAGAAAGGCAGTACAACAGGCCTTTATCACCGATGTAGAAAGGTGAAAAGCTGCCTAGGAGCTCCCATATCACAACTATCAGACTTTGAGTTGAAAGCACGAAGGAGGCTGTTCCGAAAATCCACGTGAGAACACCCAGCCAATCCTCCGCCCCGACATATATTCGCCCTAACGTCCTTCCGAAACGGAAGAGCGTAAACAACGAAATAATTGCAAAAATTCCCGCTTCCATGTCTTTATCCTCGCAATGTTATTGAACCAGATATTTATTTCTGGTTATTCCACTTCACTCTGCCAGTTTAAACGGGTGAAGTCAATTACATTGATCCTCTCTTCCTATATTCGTCTGGTCCTTCAATATATGCCACATCAGAAGATACTGGATCTTCCTCTGTTTCCGTATTATTTCCCGTAAACCCTTAAGGAACAATGCCGTTTAAATGACTAAATTCCTCGCCTATATCAATGGCTGGTTTTTGTAAGCCACCCTCGTTTACTTCTGGCGGAAATCTATATTTATCTTCACCTCGTCCTCCTGGACCAAAATTTCCCCTTTGTGTATTTTCCATATATTTATAATTATATCTTAAGTATAAGTACCAATTTCATTGTGAAAAGCTATTTATGCACTCTTTGGTTTTTTATCTACGAGCCTATCGTAAACAGGAAGATTCATTACTTCCTTTTGTGCTTCTTTATAGATCTCTTCTAGTTCTTCCGCTACATTAATATAATCTTCTAAAAATTGATAATCCTCGAGCACCATTTCGTCAGTCGGCGTGCGCTTCAATCTCTGAATTTCGCTGTCAACTGCCTGGATGATTAGAACGAGTGATTGTGCATTTATTTTTACCTTCCCATTTTCGTATAAGTTTCCCATATTTGCAGTATATCAAAACCCTTTAAAATAAAGGTTTTGTACTACTTGACAAACTCCTTACATATGCTATACTGAGCATATGGCTGGGCAATGACGGGTGAAACATCCGCCGCTCTTGAGGCCATCTACTGGGAAAGCTTGAGGCCCCCAGGTGAAACTAAACCCATTTTACGAATGACTGCGAACCTCACGCAGAGAACGTAGCAAAGCGGGCGGGATCCCAAGTGGTCCCGCCCTTTTTATTTTCCAAAATCCAAAGCTAAAAAGCTCTCCACCCTCCTCGAAAAGAGTTTTTATGTGAATAAGTTAGAAGATTGACTTTTTCACAAAAGAATTGTAGTGTTTTAATGATTGCACAACCCTCAAGGAGAAGAGTATGGTTAACCAAGCATACGAAGAGAAAGGCGCACCTCGCAACGAAGAAGAGCTGAAAAGGATGGCGAGGGCATTCAGAGAAGAATTCGGGAATCAGTTCGTCAACTTCCTGGCTCCCGCGGAAGCCGCTTACATCGCGATGAAATTCGGCACAGAGATGAATCTGGAGTTCGTGGTCGCCGCCAGTGCCTACGAGAAATACATCGATGAGGTGACCAAGGACGTCGATGAAGATCTGGAAAAAGAGAGTGAGCGCAATGCTCGTCGATCCCGATTGGAGGCGCTCGTCGCATTTTTCCAATGCGGTCTTCCTCAGATGCTCGCCCTCGCTCCGAACGACGAAGATTTCATCGACCTTGCCTGCAAGTACGCTGGCGAAATCCACGCCGAGCTTAACGCGATGAAATACTTCTGGGTGTAACTCGTCCAACATCCCTAGTTCCCCAATCCCCTCTCCCTTCTCCCCCTTCCCAGGCGGCTCACCCGAGCCGTCTTTTTTTTACTAAAATACGCACCTATTGACAAATCCCACCGCCGGAGTTAATATAAATATGCAGCTGTTCTTTGGGGATGAGTTCCGTCTCGGTGCAATATAGGCCGAAAATCTCATTCTCACTATAATTCCTTAACCGTAATTTAGGACAGGAACGGACGGTCTACGGAGACTGACCATTACGGCAGATGCAGACGTGTGTCTGAGGACCGATAAAGGGGGTTATCGCATAGAACCACTAAACCCCCATGGGGCGCGATCGGAAGATCGCGTCCCTATTTCTTTTTTATATAAATCCAAAGCTAAAAAATTCTCCACTCTCATCGAAAAGAGTTTTTATGTAAAAAATAGGCCCGCGACATCTCTGTCGCAGGCCCTGTCCTGATCTTTCTTACCCACTGATCGACCTAGTCGCCGCATTCTCTCGATCGGAGGGAGCCAATCCGGGCGATGGTAGCGGTAAAGATCACTCCCACCGCTACGGCCATTCCAATGACACCCAACGCGAAGATGAGCTGCTCGGGTGGTAGTTCATTTGTGCACCAGAACAGCGCCAAATGACGAACATCTGCCGTGTCAAACTCCGGCCAGCGTGTCACCCCTATCTCTATGAAAAACGGGGTAACAATAAACGCAACCAGCGCCACACAGCTTGGGATGAGGCAGGCGTAAGTAGACCAGTCGGAAGTTCCTTCTTTCCACTCCCTGCCCAGGATCGTGTAAGAGATCAGTCCCACCAGAAATAGGCAGAGCCCGTACCAGACAAACGTATTGATTAAGCTGAGCATACAGGACCTCTCTAAAAGATTGAACAAGTGAAGCTTTCCATAATTCAACCATATTTAAAACAAAAGTCAAGAAAATTGTTTTATAATATTTTCCAAAATTAAAAAACCTCCTCTCTCCTCGAAAGAATTTTTATGTGAGGAAGTGGGTCTAAATTATATTGAGTAAATCCTCTACTTCTTTTATAATATATTTTTCATTGTTTGCCCTTGGCCTTCCTTTCATATATATAGTCTCGATTAAGTAAGCGTCCACACCTATTCGTTTCGCAGATAAATAGTCTCTTCTGTAACTATCTCCTAATATAACAGCTCTTGCTTTAGGCAGTTTATATTTCTTTAAGACATTCATTATTATTTCACCCTTCCCCTCTTGATAGTCTCTTGCTGTATATATACCATCGAAAACTTTCTCTAAGTTAAAATGCTTTACCTTCTTATTTAAAATTAAATCTGCCTCTTTCTTTTGATGTGGATACGTAGAAACTAAAACAATCAGAACTCCGCGTCTTTTTAATTCTTGAAGAGTTTCTATGACTTTCGGAGTGAGCATTAAGTGCAGATGGTGGTTATTATCTCTTATAGACACATCTTTATATATTAAGTGTGGCTCTACGGTGCGCTTTGTTTTCTTTGGGTACCAAATCGTTCCATCTCCATCAAAAAATATTATCTTTTTATACGCTTTTTTCATTAGAAACAAGACTGATTATATTTCATAAAGGAAGTATATCAAACCCATTAAAATAAAGATTTTTTATAGGACTTGACAAATCCTGTGGATTTGCTATACTGGATATACATTGCTTGACGAGTTTCGGCTGTCAGCCGGTCGAGCAACGGCACAAAACCCTGAAAATGTGCTATAATAAGCAACAAGCAGGACGGGCGAGATCTTCGGATCTTGCCCGGTTTTTTTATTTTCTATTTAATTTAAATACAACTGTTCCAGAAGCAACCACTACGAAAGATATGATGGATAGCCACAACATCCACGAACTTTTACTTATTCCATCAACCCAGGGGTTTGCAAATACATAATAAATCGCGACCATATTAAAGAAAAATCCCCATATTGCTGTAAACCATAACCCAATCTTTCCAAATGGAAGCTTCCATATATTTTCTCCCCTTTCTTCATATTCATGCTTTAAGTTCCTTCTGGCAAGTACCACTCCAATATAAATATAGAATAATGATGCACACCAAACAGCAACAAGCGCTGCGAGATAAAGATTAAATGCAATCACTAAGTTCGCTTGTGTGGAAAATATAATTAATACAATAGTTGCGCCTATTACCTGTACAAGCATTGCTTTTGTCGGAATTTTATTTTTACTTATATTCCCATACGATTCTGGTAAACATTTTTCTAAGCCTGATACAAATAAAAGCCGAGAATAAGCATTCATATATGCAACTCCCTGCGAAGAAACTGCGAGACAAATTAAAAAAGCTACAACAATTCCAAGTATTGGATAGACATTTGCGACTCCCTGAGCGATACCAATAGTCGGGTTTACCTGATCAAGCGAAGTTGTATAAAGTACTCCGATAATCCCAAATATATATGCAATAACTAGTGCAAGTGACCCCCACAAAATCATAGATCCTGCAGTTTTTTTATGTTCACTGAATTCGTCTCCCATGTTATATGGAACTTCTACGCCAAGCAGCCATAAAATGGCAGCAGAATAAAGGGTCCCATATTTATTTAAATCGAGTGAAAATATTTCTCTATTTATAGGATTTACAGAGTGGCCTTTAATCATAGCTACACCATATGCAATCCCTGCAGTAGCAAATGCAACAATTGAGAGAATTCTTACATATCCCTGTGAAAACTTTAATTTCTTAATTGAGATTAAATATATAATCCATATCACAGCCACTTGGAGTATTACTTGATACCACAGAGGAAACTTTATAGAAAAGATAAATTGAATATGGGCAACTATTGTCGTAGAAATTAAAGGCAGAAGTAAGAAAACTGGGACCCACGATAACCATCCTGCGATAAATCCGTGCTTTATTCCAAGGGTTTTTTTTGCCCACATATAAATCCCTCCTTCTCCCGGGAACAATGTCCCAAGCTCATATGAAGCTAGTGCGCAGGGAATGAGAAATGTCACAACTGCGAGTAAAAGCATGGAAATCCCTGCCCACCCTTTTCCCGCTAATTGAGCGGCTCCATAAGAACCGAATATAAGAGTAAAATATATTGTAACTAGGTCAAACCTCCCTAATATGCGAGGCAAGATTCCTTGATCTACAGGTCGTTTTATTAATTCATTCATGTGCCCGCAATTCTATTAGACTTGACAAACATGGCAATTATTATGTATAATATAAGAACAAATTAAACTAATAGTTTGTTTTATGACTCATTTTCCTACCCCAGGAATTGCTGAAAAAATAGTAGAACTTTTAAAGACCGGGCCAAAGAAGACGGCGGATATTTTGAAGTATTTTGATAATAAAAATGTAACCTCCCAAGGAATATATAAAGCCCTTCGCACTTTAAAAAATCAGCAGATAGTTTTGGTATCAAAAAAGGAAGCAGTGTTAAATCAATCGTGGTTACAAGATATTCAAAAGTTTGCCCTCCTTGCTGAGCATGCATATAGAACACCAAGCGGGGATGGACATTTTCTACAAATGGGAGATGGAGATAAGATTACATATGAATTTAAAAATCCTATTTTGGTGGATGCTTTCTGGAACCATGTGCTTTATGTATTATTTGACGCCTTACCAAATATAGATAGGTGGTATGCGTATGCATCCCATAACTGGTTTATGATCGCAAGAAAGAAAGAAGAATTATCGCTACGCGACTATATGAATTCTCGAGAAATTAAATATTTATTTACTACGGGGAATAAAACTCCGCTTGATAGAGCGATTACAAAAGAATTTGATGGAAATATGTCTCAGTACTATATGAGGGATTCTCCCCTATTTGAAAACAGACCAAATAATTTAGGTATTGTATTAAATATAATTGGTGATTATATTATCGAAGCCCGTTATGATAAAGATATAACTAATAAAATAGAAAAGTTTTATAAAGAAAATAAAGTTATTACAAATGAAAACATTAAAGAGCTTGAATCCATAGTTTCGTCTCCATCAAAAATTAGATTTATCATAAATAGAAACAAATCAAAAGCTAAAAAACTCTCGACCCTCCTCGAAAAGAATTTTTATGTGGGGAAGAAATATTACAAATGAAAAATTTGATAAATTACACCAATCATCGTAAAGATAGCAGCTACCACCCCAAGATACTTAAAGAAACTTTCATGCTTATTTAAGAAACTTTCTTGAGGGCTTATATTTATTCTAGTAAATTCAATTCTCGAGATAAAATAATCTATTATCAATAAAATGACTACACCTAAAGAAACAAATAGATTAGGATTCACGCCATATTTAACCCATTTAATCATAAGGTACATATAAACCGTTCCGGCAACCGCAAAGAGTACACCTCGTAAACCATAAACAATTTTCGATTTTAAAAACCATAAAAACGGTCTTTTCGATTTTAGAAAATCCTTTATTTGGTTATATTTCCCTTTTACAAAACTCTCCGAGGAACCAGACACATCTAGAATGATATATGATTTATAGAAAGCAATTCTTATTCTGTGATCAGCGTCCTTTAAATAAGAAGAGTAACTTATGGTTAAATTATCTAGAGTTTTTGGCAAATTTTTATGTTGTAAAAAATCCGTAAGATTATTTTCATGTATATCTACTTCTCCAAAAGATCCGCGAATGTATAATCCCCTACTATCATAATTAGGAGTATCTTTTATTACTAAATCAACTAAATCTTGTAAATCTTCCTTATTAAGGATGCAGGGATGAATATCAGAGCTTTTAGTGTAATTAATCATAATTTCTAATTCAAATATTTTGAATGAAATACGCGAAGACGAGGAATTTTCCGAGAGAAACGTATAGGGAATACGATGACCGAGGAAAATTTATCGGCGACAAAGTAGTGCGTCATAATATTTGTAATTAGATTACCAATCCAAGGTGCCACCTGTTTTATATTCGGTAACCCTCGTCTCAAAAAAATTCTTCTCCTTGTTCAAATCCACCGCTTCACTCATCCATGGGAATGGATTTGATACATTGTATAGTGGATCGATTCCTACGCGGCCTAATCGCCTATCAGCAATGTATTCAATATACTGTTTGAATCCCTCAGCATTTAATCCAAATATTCCTGTAGGGAAAACTTCCCAGGCGTATTTGTATTCGAGCTCTACAGCTTTTCGTACTAGTGCCTTTATTCTTTCTACGAACTGCGGGGTCCAGAGTTCTGGCTGCTCCTGCTTTATGGTGTTGATCATATCAATTCCGAAGTTCATATGCTGGCTTTCATCTCTCATGATGTACTGAATCTGTTCAGCTGAACCCGTTAACTTGCCTTGTCTTTGGAAACCAAACATAACAGCAAAAGATGAATAGAAGAATATGCCTTCAAGAATGAGCGAGAACACGCACATGTTTTCTAAGAACTTCTGATCGTTTTCAAATGTCCCTGTTTTAAAGTCGTCTTTAAATATCCCTTGATTGAAGGAAAGAATAAATTCTTCTTTGTTATAAATCGCATCAACCTCGCGATACATATTGAAGATTTCTGTTCCATCAAGTCCAAGAGATTCTACGATGTATTGATATGCTTGCGTATGAATCGCTTCTTCGTAAGCTTGTCGAAGAAGATACATGCGCGCTTCCGGAGAAGTGATGTGTTTATAGAATGCAAGAACAAGATTATTCGCAGCTATTGAGTCCGCGGTAGTAAAGAATCCTAAAACCATTCGCAAAGCATGGCGCTCATCATCTGTAAGAAGAGTCTGGGACTTCCATTGCTCGATGTCTAGCTGCATGCTGATTTCTGTAGGAAGCCAGTGATTGGAATTTCCCACATTATACGCATCCCATGCGAATTTGTGCTTTATAGGCCAAAGCTGAATCACATCAGCATCTCCGCCGTTTATGATTTTGCGCTCATTTATATCTACTCGCTTAGCCCCGCGGTTAATTACCGGAGTAGCCGAAGTATTTGGAGTGGGTGTTGTGGATTGTGGAGGCATATGGTTGGTAAATTAGTTAATGGTTATAAGATTTGATTACAGATGTCAGAATACAGATTCCAGATTTTTAAATCTATCTGCTATCCGCCGACTGCTATCTGTTATCTATTTATTCGCAGCCGTCGCAATGAGCGTCCGGTACCTTAGTTATATTGTATGTAACTGCTCCGGGCTTTGCAACCGAAACTGAAACTCTTTCCCCGACTTGCATTGATGACATTACCGAAGACATTACAGGAGGGGCGACTTGTGGGGTGGAAACTGCAACTTTCGTGACTTCCGTAACTTGTGACGGAGTTACAGCCGCGCTCATTACAGGAGCAGGGACTGAGTTTACAACCATGCTTGGAACTGATTCTGAAGAAACTGTTGGGGTGGCTCCGGGAAGAGACCCGCCTCTTTTATGTGTGGCTCCGAATTCTGCAGCGTTTACAGTACTCTTTTCTACCTGAGAAGCGCCGAGGGAGCGCAGATAATAAGTAGTCTTAAGTCCCATGTTCCATGCATATTCGTAGATGGATGCAAGTTCCTTTCCGGAAGAACCAGCAAAGTAAATATTTAATGACTGTGACATATCTACCCACTTGCCGCGGTGTGCTGCGATTTTAATCATCATGAGCGGATCAATCTGAAACACATCTTTATACTTTGCTTTCAGGTTATCTGGGACAGATGACACTTCTTGAACCGATCCATCATGATATTTAAGCATGCCGATCATTTCAAAGTCCCATAGGCCAAGCGCTTTCAAATCATTTACCAAGTATGGGTTTATGATGATAAATTCTCCATTCATGTTTGACTTAACATAAATGTTTTTATAAATCGGCTCAATACATGGAATGCATCCAGAAATATTTGAGATCGTGGCAGTCGGTGCCATTGCCATGGTGTTTGAATTTCTCATTCCGTATTCTTTAACAGCATCGCGCACTGGAGTCCAATCAAGCTTGCAAGTCTTCGTAGTGTTAATGGTAGTTCCTCTGTTTTGTTCCACAAGTGCCAAAGTATCTACCGGAAAGATTCCTCGATCCCACTTACTTCCCTTAAATGATGCATAAGCGCCGCGTTCTCGAGCAAGCAATGATGAAGAAAGAATCGCATGATATGAGATGAGCTCCATTGATTCATCAGCGAACTTTACTGCGTCATCTGATTCGAAATTTATATCAAGCATATAAAGAGCGTCGTGGAAACCCATTATTCCGAGACCTACTGGTCGATGCTTAAAGTTTGAGTTTGAAGTTTCAACAGTGGGATAAAAGTTTACATCGATAACATTATCGAGCATTCTCATTCCTGTTCGCACTGTAGTTGCTACAAGATCTACATCGAACTTTCCATTGTTTATCATCCTTTGATAGTTAACGGAGCCTAGGTTACATACCGCTGTTTCTGTTTCGCTGTTATTTAGAGTAATTTCCGTACAAAGGTTTGAGTTATGGATGATGCCCGCATGGTCCTGAGGAGAACGGATGTTTGAAGTATCCTTAAATGTAATCCATGGGTGCCCTGTTTCATAAAGCATTGTCACCATCTTTCTCCAAAGATCTCTTGCCTTCATTTTCCTAAATAATCTTATGCCTCCCTCGTCACACATTCTTTCGTATCTCGTGTAGTGAGCCTCAAATGTAGATCCGAAAGTTTCTGTAAGCTCTGGACATTCGTCAGGCGATAAAAGTGTCCACTCTCCGTCATCTTGAACTCTTTTCATAAATACATCAGAAATCCAAAGAGCGGTATTCATATCATGAGTTCTTCTTCTTTCGTCGCCAGTATTCTTTCGCAGTTCCAAAAACTCATCGATATCATAATGCCAGTTTTCCAAATACACGCAGGTGGCTCCGCGTCGGCGGCCTGAGCGGTTGATAGCTACAGTTACGTCATTTGCGATTTTCAAAAATGGCACGACTCCGTTTGATTTCATTCCGGTTTTCTTAACAAGAGCACCGGAAGCCCGCACCTTAGTCCACGCAGATCCGATTCCTCCTGCAAACTTAGATAGCTGAGCATTATCTCCATAAACTTTAAAGATATGTTCCAGAGAATCCTCTACCACATTTAAGTAGCAGCTTGATAGCTGGGGATGTTTAGTTCCCGCATGGAAAAGAGTAGGAGAAGATGGAACGAAGCGAAGTGTAGACATTACTTCATAAAATTCGATGGCGCGGGATGTTCTTTCTAGTTCCTTTTCTGCAAGAGCTACGCCCATCGCTGTTCTCATCCAGAATCCTTGAATGTGCTCAATTATATTTCCATTTCCTTCTTGGTCACGAACTAAATACCTCTCATAAAGAGTTTGAGTTCCTAAGTACATAAATAAGTCATCTCGGGATCTGATAATTGCCTGGGACAATCTCTCAAGATCGAAATTCTTCATTCTTTCATCAAGGATTCCTCTGTCTACTCCTTTATTTATTCCATTAATGAACGCTTGTCTATATAGATCATCCATTTTTGAATAATCAATTTTTCCTTCGATCAAATCTTCATTTATCTGCTTAAGCATTAAACGAGATGCCAGGTATGAATATGCCGGATCCTGCTCAATAGTCGATCTCACAGTCATGACCAGCGCTTTCGTGATGTCTTTCGTGGTCATTCCTTCGAAAACTTCAAGCTTAATCTGATTAAGTATCTGATCTACATTTATCTCTTTTTCGTATCCGTAAACAGAATAAAGAACAGTGCGACGGACTTTTTCAATATCAAATCTTTCCTTAAATCCATTTCTCTTGGTGATGAAAATCCCACCCTCTTCTACCTTTTCCAAGATTTCCTGCTTCTTTTCCTCTCGCATCTTAGTATGCTCAAATCTGTAAATAATATAACGTTTCGCAACTTCGAAGAACCCAGCGCTCATGATATGGCGTTCTATAATATCTTGTGTATGTTCCACAGTCGGAATATAGCCATCCCGCGTGATCGCTTCAAGTTCAAGCTCTTTTGTTACAAGCTCTGTGATATGTTTCGCAACAGCCGCCTTATCTTCCTTAGTTACAGCAATAAAAGCTTTTTTTATAGCCTTTTCAATCTTATCTGGTTCAAATGGAACAAACTCCCCGTTTCTTTTTTTGATATTTTGTAAAATAGCCATACACTCCAATGATATTGATTACGTTATTTGCTGATAAATCTCTTATAGATTGATTGTACCTTTTTAAGTATAAAAGCCACTTTTTTTGTCTTAAAAGGTGGTGTCAAGAGCAACTATTGACACAGGGCATTCCCTAAAATTAAATTAGCCTATTTCTTAAGGTTCTATGATATCCGATTGAAAATCTATGGGCTTCGGAGTTTGCTAAAAGTATTTCCTTTTTATGGTTATCCACATGTACTTTATCTCCCAATATGTCCTTTGGCTTGTGCCGATCATCTTTTACCACCGAAACCGTTGGAATATGAAGGTTAAGGTGCGCTAAAACCTTATCTGCGGTTTGTTTGTGTCCCACTCCCCCGTCGATAACGATCAAATCCGGGTATCTCCATTCTTTATGGTTAAATCTTCGGAGCAATATTTGTCGGAGGCCCTCATAATCATCATTTACTTTTTCTTCAAGTTTAAACCTCCTGTATTGGTCCTTTGCTTTCTCCTTTCCTTCCATCACCACCATTGTCCCCACGCGATGGCTCCCAGAAATATGCGCTACGTCATAAGCTTCGATTCTAAAGCTTTGATCTTTAAAGGACAGCACATCTTCTTCTTTAATTAAGCTTGTGTCTCTTATATGATCTAAGGCATATAACGTATTTCTTACTTTTGCGGCTTTTTCAAATTCATGTTCCTTGGCATATTTGCTCATATCTTTTTCAAGCTCTCTTTTTATTTCTGTCCTTTTTCCTTCGAAAAGCCTTCTTATATTATCAATATGTCCTTTATATTCAACTTTCGAAATCGCACCTATACAAACTCCGGGGCACAAGCCGATTTGTGCGTTAAAGCATGGCTTGCATTCTTTTTTATCCTCGCAGGCATCACACCTATCGTGATACGGGAAAAGCCGCCGGATTATTTTCATTGCATCTTTAAGCTGGGACATTGAAGGAAACGGTCCGTAGACTGTAAGGATCCCCTTTTTTTCAAATTTCTTTTCATAATCTCGTATCCTCATAACTAAAACTCTAGGGAATTCTTCTTTAGTAATTACTACACAAGGAAAGCTCTTGTCATCTTTTTCTTTGGCGTTATATGGAGGCTGATGCTCTTTTATAAATTTACTTTCGAGAAGCAATGCTTCAAGCACACTCTCGGTTTGTTGGAAGGTTACATTATCCGCTATCGTTACCATCGTCGCCATGCGGAGTCCGCGCCTAGACATTAAATCCGGGTTAAAATAACTCGCCACTCGGTCCTTAAGCGAAGTCGCTTTCCCTATATAAAGTATATTTTTATCCTTGTCGCGGAAAAAATATACCCCGGGGTTTTCGGGGAGTTTTAGCTTCTGGCAGTCTTGCTTCTTCATAAGAAACATTGTATAGTAAATCCCTGCCGCAGTCGAATCGCCCAAGCGAAACAAGATCCACAAGATCATGAGAAACATGAGCGATGTCCGTCTGAGAAGGCGGATATGTGGGCAGAACCCAATTAGATCAACAGTGCAACAGCAAGGGTTCGTAATGATGTCAAACGGAAACACTTGTCCTTTTTCTGGTACCTGCAAAAGGTGCATAAACCATGGTCAGCCTGACAAGGAAACGCTTGCTCAACTTCCAGTCTGCCATGAAGAGGTACGATATCCCGCTCTACTTAAAAAAGGTTTAATGAGCGAGAGGCGCTACCTGATCCTTTTAGGCGCAGAAAAGAAGTACCTCCCTGCGATCAAAAAAGGAAAGCTGCTGCAGAAGACTGCATAGGTCTCCTGCAGTAAAATTCAACCCCCGCGGCGCCAAGCGCCGCTTTTTTATATACTAATATCATGAGAAAAGTTTTAACAAAAAAGTATTTCCTAAATTCGGGCGAAGAAATGGCTAAAAGCCTTTTGGGGAAGTTTTTAGTACGGAAAATCGGTGAGAAAGAAATCGCCCTTCAAATTAACGAAGTAGAACTTTATGAAGGGCTTGAGGATTTAGCGTCCCATGGCAGGAAAAGAACTCCTCGATCTGAAGTCATGTATGGTGAAGGCGGGCACATATATGCTTATCTAACATATGGAATGCATGAAATGTTGAATATTGTAGTAGATGAAAAAGATCATCCGGCCGCCGTGCTTATTCGCGGCGCTGGAAATATAGTTGGCCCCGGGAGATTAACAAAGTATTTACAGATAAACAGAGATTTAAATACCTTGCCGCTCAGTAAGAAATATGGCCTATGGATAGAAGACAGAGGGATTGTCATAGACGAGAAAAAGATTATAGCCACTCCACGCATTGGAATAGATTATTCCGGCCCAATCTGGTCAAAGAAGAAATTAAGATTTTTACTAAAGTAGCCTTTCATTTAAAATCGAAAAAATGAGTTTAGATTCTAGGCGCGGGAAAGTGAGAGAGAAGCCGTACAGTTAGTACGCTGATGAGCGGGCAGGGATCCGCAACGATGAAGATGAATTTATTTTTTCGTTTTTATTTACGATCCTTATATCTCTTTAAAACTTTTTTCAAATACTGTCCCGTATAACTATTAGGATTCGATGCCACTTGCTCTGGCGTCCCTGTCGCGACAATCTTCCCTCCCCCAACTCCCCCTTCTGGACCGATATCAATAATATGGTCAGCAGACTTTACAATATCTAAATTGTGTTCGATTAATACAACAGTGTTTCCTTTATCAACTAATTTATTTAATATTTCAATAAGCTTGACCACGTCTTCATAGTGAAGTCCGATAGATGGCTCATCAAGAAGATAAATAGTTTTCGCCACATGAGTTCGATAAAGCTCTGAAGCAATTTTCACGCGCTGAGCTTCTCCACCTGAAAGGGTCGTAGCAGATTGGCCAAGTTCTAAATATCCTAAGCCCACATCGTCGAGCGTCTTCATACGATCATATACTGCTGGGATTTCATAAAAGAATGTTAATGCTTCTTCTACAGTCATCTTCAAAATATCATAAATGTTTTTCCCTTTCCATTTTACTTCAAGAGTTTCTTTCATAAATCTCTTTCCGCGGCAAACATCACACTCTACATAGACAGTTGGTAAAAAGTGCATCTCAACTGCTATCATTCCATTTCCCTGGCATACTTCGCATCGTCCGCCTTTTACGTTAAATGAAAAACGTGATGGCTTCCATCCTCTGATTCTCGCCTCTTCTGTTTCAGCGAATAAATCTCGTATAAATGTCCAGGATCCTGTGTAAGTCGCCGGATTAGACCTCGGGGTTCTCCCAATTGCTCCCTGATCAATAAGCACCACCCGAGATACATATTCAGTTCCGGTAAAAGATTCTACATTATGCAGTTGCGCGCTTCTATAACGCCTTTCAAGACGAGCAAGCAAATTTCTATTTAATATCTCATACATGAATGAGCTCTTTCCCGATCCAGAAACTCCGGTGATAGCTACGAATCTTCCAAGCGGAACATTCACGTTCATGTTTTTAATGTTAAATATATTTCCGTTAGTGATTCTTAATGTCCCGCTGTCATTTTGCCTGCGAGCGGGAACTGGAATTTCTTTTTCACCGCGCAAGTATGCAAGCGTAACACTTTCTGATTTATTTTTCGGAGCAGTTAATAGTTCATCTAAATATCCCGACACCACCACTTCGCCTCCGTGCTTTCCAGCTTTTGGACCAATGTCTACAATAAAGTCCGATGCATAAATAGTATCTTCATCATGCTCGACTACGATAATGGTATTTCCTATATCTCGAAGATGAAGAAGCGTTTGGATTAATTTATCATTGTCTCTTTGGTGAAGCCCGATGGTGGGCTCATCAAGCACATAAAGCGCTCCTACAAGCTTGCTTCCTAACTGGCTGGCAAGCCGTATTCTCTGAGCTTCTCCGCCTGAGAGAGTGTCGGCCTTTCTGTTTAATGACAGATAATTTAAACCCACATTTAACATGAACTCAAGGCGTGAACAAATTTCTTTTATAATGACAGCCGCTATTTCCTGCTCTTTTTTAGTAAGCGGAACTTTCAGGAAATAATCATGCGCATCTTTTATGGAAAGATTGGTGATATCTACTATATTTATTTTATGCTTATCATCCAAGAAAACATTTAATGCTTCCGGTCGCAGCCTCTTTCCATCACATACATCGCACACATCAAGTCCGCCGAAATATTTAGTTCCTAAACCATTACATGCCGGACATGCTCCATATGGAGAGTTGAAAGAGAAAAGTCTAGGCTCTATCTCTGGAAAAGAAAATCCGCATGTCGCACATGAAAACTTGTTACTCATAATAGTTTTCTCACCGAGAATTTCCACTTCCACTAATCCATCGGATTCATGAAGCGCTCTTTCTATGGATTCGGAAAGTCTAACGAGCGAATCTTTCTCGGTTGCTTTGTTTTTAAAGCTATCGAGATCTATAGAGTCCACCAATATAGAAATTTCGTGGTTTTTATTCTTAGAAAGAATGATTTGCGACCGAAGTGACTTCCTTTCGCCATCTATCACTGCCTCTGTATAACCTTTCCCCAACATGTCATAAAGCATTTGGTAATGCTCCCCTTTTCTTCCGCGGACAATTGGACTCATGATGTGGACTTCGGCATGAGAAAACTCCACGCCCATTATTTCGCTGTTTATCTTTTTGAAATCTACCTTCTTTACTTTATCCAAAATGAAATGCATTATTTCTTCGTTTGAAAGCTTTTGGATTTTTGATCCGCAATTTATACAATATGGCTTACCAACACGAGCATATAAAACACGAAGATAGTCATATATCTCTGTGATAGTAGCGACAGTTGAGCGCGGATTTCGACCAGCTGACTTTTGGTCAATGGAAATAGCTGGAGAGAGTCCTACGATTTCATCCACATCAGGCTTCTGCATCTGATTTAAAAACTGCCTGGCATATGCCGAAAGAGACTCAACATATCGGCGTTGTCCTTCGGCAAATATAGTATCAAACGCCAAAGACGATTTACCAGAACCAGACGGTCCGGTAAATACGATCATCTTATGCCTCGGCATCTCAACGGTTATATTTTTTAAATTATGAGTTCTTGCGCCTTTGACTATGATGCTATCTAAATGTTCATTTTTCTTTGGAGACATAAATAAATTGGGAGTAGAAGGTAGAAAATATCACCTTAATTGATGAATTATACCATATTTTGAAGGCAGATGGGAGATTTTAGCTATGGGATTTTATATAAATGCACATACTAAAAAACAGCCTTTCGGCTGTTTTCTCTTACTTTGTTTATTTTTTATGCTGCTTTTTGTTCCGAATCACCTTGTTGCCGACTTCGAGTAAAATCTTCCAATTCGACATCTTCTTGCATAACATCCCCTACACTTTTTTCCTTAATTCCAAACAATCTATCAAATGCATTTAATAAGGAATGTGGAAGTACTAATCCTGGCGACTGTTTCTTTAACAAACCTAAATTGCTTCTCCATGCTTCGTAATCAGCACGTAATTGATAATTATCTCTTAATTCCATTATTGCTTCTTGTTCGGGAGTTAATTTTATCTCTGCGGATTCATTTTGTGGTGCCTCTCCCATTGAATTTTCCATTGACATAGATTTATATATTATGTGTAAATAGTTACTTTATAAGTATATCAAATAAAGCAAACGATAAAAACAGCCTTTAGGCTGTTTTTTAGCTACACGCTATGCGCTAATTCTCTACACGCTCCCCTACTCTGCCTTAAAGCTATCAATCATCTTTTGGATTTGAGCACTCGCTGTCTTCGGGCTTTCTATAACTATGAGCCATTCTCCATTTCCTGCAGGGATGACATGCCATTCGCTTCCAGCGGACTGCGCAACAGTAGCATTATCAGTTGATGATCCTGTAATAGTTACTTTTGAAGCTACTTTGGGAATAATTAATTTATCAATATAATCCACTGGAGAATATCCTCTTCCCCCTTCATAGCTTATGTAAACAGTGGCATATGACGTCTTGTTATCTGTTATCTTCACTAATGCATTATTCATAGAAACAGTAGATGTGGCCGTCTCCGGAATCAAAAAACTATATTTTAGTGTGTGGTCTCCTTCAAATGTCCGGGTAATTTCTCCAGTATAGGTCTGCATGCCGGCAGTATCCACTGTATTTGAGTTTGTGTTACTTACTGGATTCGCCGCACTATTACGTCGAGCAATTAGCACGCCCCCTAAAATAATTATAAGAACAATTACGATCCCTATAATAATATTTGTATAATTTTTTGTATTTTCATTCATATGGCATGTAGTATACGCCTATCAGAAATAAGCAACAAACATTGACACAATAGTATTGTTGTATTAGTGTAAATAGTAATTGTCAACGGGAGTTTCTCGTGATTACGAAAAGATCAAAGAAAAAGATGCTGTGGGCCGTAATTCCCGGCTTCCTCACCTTTATCGCCGTAAATTTTTATCAGGAATATCTGGCAGGATATCCTCTCCCTGTCGCAATGGTCCAACTTTCATGCAATTGCCTGGTCATTTATTTCTGGGGAAGAGAACACTGCAATGCTAACACCTGGATGGAAAAGGCAATGGTCCGGATTGGAGTCGCAGCACCTATTGGCCTCGGAGCCACAACCATCTTCCGGGTTCTCATCCCCATCCTGTTCTGAAGCGCCGCGTTGCGGTGCTTTTTTATTTTGTTGACTAATTACTTTAAAGATATAGTATTTCATATGAGCCTCAAACCCCATCACGAACACTAGCGAGGAATTAAATGACTACGACCAGCGAGCAAGCGGCATCTGGTACGACACCCACGATCACTTTCAAAAACACCACGGACCTGGAGCTCATCGACGAAGTAATGAAAGCGCTCCCGAAAATGGAAGAAGCTCTCCAGGCTCAGGCCAGAGAGCTCTTGGACCGCTTCCGGGATTGTGCTCAAATTCCGACGGCAGGTATACGTCCGAAGGGAACGATCAAGGACGTGGGCGATAGCGCCTACCACCGACAGAGCTTGAAGACAGCTGTGGAGCTCGCCTGGCAAGTGCCGGCTAAGCTCTATGAGCTCGGACTCCTCGAGGGCATCAAAGATAACCCCGAACCGAAGGACTATGGCGAAGCTCTTACAAAAACAGTGGAAGGATGGAAGAGGAGAGAGAGGCACCTCTCAGCTTGGGTAATCCAGGCATTGGGCCACGGTGAATTACCTGACCAAGAACTTCTCCCGGATTATCTCTACTACAAAGTGCACGAGGTGAAGTAAAGGGGCAAGGTAACACACGCAGGCGCTTGCGCGCCTGCGTGATTTTTATTTCACCAAACTTTTCTCCTTTAAAAACTTAATCTCATCTCGTAAAATGGCAGCTGTTTCAAAGTCTAATTCTTTTACAGCTTCTTTCATTTGTTTTTCTTTTAATTTCATCAGCTTTTCTGGGTTCTTCGCAAACAGCTTTTGGTCAACTTTTAATTCTTCATTTACTGCCTTTGCGTGATCGCTTTGCATTCCTTCAGTAATATCTTCAATATTTTTAATGATCGTAGCCGGAGTAATGCCATGCTTCTTATTGTAATCTTGCTGAATAGTGCGTCTGCGATTTGTTTCTCCTATAGCGCGCTCAAGCGAACCAGTCATATTATCCGCGTATAGAATAACTCGTCCGCGGTCATTTCGCGCGGCACGTCCAATGGTTTGAATAAGAGAAGTTTCACTTCTGAGGAATCCTTCTTTATCCGCATCTAATATTCCTATTAAAGTCACTTCTGGCAAGTCCAGTCCTTCCCGAAGTAGGTTCACTCCAACCAAGCAATCAAAGTCCCCTTTTCTAAATTTAGTTAATATTTGAATTCTCTCAATTGTTTTTATATCACTATGAAGATACTCGGCCTTTACGCCTTGCTCTTTCAAATATTCTGAAAGATTTTCTGCCATCTTTTTGGTAAGTGTTGTAGCGAGAACTCTTCCTCCTAACTTCACATCATGAAGCACTTCTTTTATAAAATCATGAACTTGACCAGGATAATTTCCAGATTCTCCCACTCGACGCACTTCTAAAACTGGATCGATAAGTCCGGTTGGGCGAATGATTTGCTCTACGATTTGTTCTGACTCTTCTCTCTCGTATTTACCGGGAGTTGCACTTACATAAATAACTTCATTCACACGATCAACAAACTCTTCATACTTTAACGGTCTATTATCCTTTGCAGACGGAAGACGAAATCCATATTCTACAAGAGTATTCTTTCGTGATTGATCACCGGCATACATTCCATGAAGCTGTGGTAAAGTCACATGGGACTCGTCAATAACAGTTAAAAACTCTGGAATCCCTTGTTTGTTGTGTGGAAAGTATTCAAGAAGCGTATCTGGCGGATCCCCTGGTTTCTTGCCGGATAAATGTCGCGAGTAGTTTTCTATTCCTTGGCAGAATCCAACTTCTTTAATCATGGCTACGTCATATCTAGTTCGACGCTTAAGTCTTTCTGCTTCTAAAATCTTTCCGTCCTTATCTAATTCAATCAGTCTTTCTTTAAGCTCGGCTTCAATTGTTTTTACCGCGCGTTCTCGCGTAGGAATATCTGAAATAAAATGCTTTGCCGGGAAAATATAATAGTAATCGACTACTTTTATAAGTCTCATCGAGACTGGATCGACTAATTGAAGATGAGAAACCTTGCCTCCGGAAATTTCTACTTGAAGCATAATAGTTTCGGATATTGGCATTATGTCTAATCTATTTCCAATAGCTCGAAAAGTTCCAGAAGTAAGATCTGCATTTGTGCGATTATATTGGATGCCGACTAAGCGCTGCATAAGAGAAACTTTTGAAAAATCATCACCAATAGAAAGTTTGATATTTTCTCTTTGGTAGTCCGCCGGAGATCCTAGACCGTAAATACAAGAAACTGACGCCACAATAATCACATCTTTACGCGTTAAGAGTGACTGAGTAGAAGCGTGACGCAATCTATCAATCTCTTCGTTTATCTGCGCATCCTTTTCAATGAATGTATCCGTCACCGGCATATACGCTTCTGGCTGATAATAATCATAATAAGAAACGAAATAGTGGACAGAAGCGTCTGGAAAGAAACTCCTAAACTCCTGAGCAAGCTGAGCAGCAAGCGTTTTATTATGAGCAATCACAAGTGTGGGCTTTTGGATTTGAGCTATAACATTTGCAATAGTAAAAGTCTTTCCAGTACCAGTCGCCCCTAGAAGGGTCTGGCGCTTCATGCCCTTGTGAAGACCTTCTACTAAACCAACTATTGCTTTAGGCTGATCCCCGGCAGGAGTAAACCCCTTAAGTACGAATCCGGCATTTCCTTGTGAATTATCTTTTGTTTTGTTTTCTTTGCTTGACATGGTTGATCTATAATTATACCATAATTCTAACTCATGAATTACATAAGCACTCGCGGAGACAATACAACTAAACGTTTCTGTGACATCTTACTTGAAGGACTTGCTCCTGACGGAGGACTTTATCTCCCAGAAAAGTATCCACAAGTTGACGCGGTAACTTTAAAAAGATGGTCTACATTAAGGTATGACGAACTAGCGTACGAAATTCTTTCTTTATTCATTGATGATATTCCGCCGGAAGATCTAAAAGATATTGTTAAGAACACATATACCAAAGAAGTTTTTGGAACGGAAGAGATAACACCGGTTAAATCTTTAACTCAAAATCTTTACATTGAAGAGCTTTCAAATGGTCCCACTTTAGCATTTAAAGATATGGCCCTTCAATTACTCGGAAATTTATTTGAATACGAACTTAAAAGGAAAGGCAAAATATTAAATATTTTAGGGGCGACTTCTGGAGATACGGGTAGTGCCGCTGAATACGCCATGCGCGGCAAAAGCGGGATAAGCGTATTTATGCTTTCGCCTAAAGATAGAATGAGCCCGTTCCAGCAAGCCCAAATGTATAGTTTGCAAGATGAAAATATACACAACATTGTTATAGAAGGAGTATTTGACGATTGCCAAGATATGGTAAAGGCTGTATCAAATGATTTAGATTTTAAACAAAAATATAATATCGGCACTGTTAACTCTATTAACTGGGCGAGAATAGTAGCGCAAGTTGTTTATTACTTTTATGGATACTTCCAAGTTACAAAGGGTACTTTGTCCCCGGTTAACTTTGCTGTTCCATCAGGAAACTTCGGAAATATTTGTGCCGGACATGTAGCTCGTATGATGGGACTTCCCATAAAGCATTTGATTCTCGCTACAAATGAAAATGATGTGCTTGATGAATTCTTTAAGACGGGAACATACAGAGTACGGAAAGGGGGTGAGACATATGAAACTTCAAGTCCATCCATGGATATAAGCAAGGCATCAAACTTCGAAAGATTTGTTTTTGATTTATTAGGAAGAGACGGAGAAAGAACAAAAGATTTATTTGGAGCCGGGTTATCGAAAAATGGCGGATTTACATTATCTCCTGAAGATTTTAATAAAATAAAAGAATATGGATTTATTTCTGGAAAGAGCACCCACACGGACAGATTAAATACCATTAAAAATATCTGGGAGAAATATAACAGGCTAATTGACACTCATACAGCAGATGCTATGAAAGTTGCCTTGGAATATAACTATAGAGAGGTCCCTACTATTGTTTTAGAAACAGCGCAGCCTGCAAAGTTCGCGGAAACTATAGAAGAAGCCGTAGGAATATCTCCCGAAGTTCCAGAAAAATTAAGAGAATTGGAAAATTTACCGAAAAAATTTATCATCATGCCTGTAAACGTAGAAAAGATTAAAAATTATATAGAAGAAAAAGCCTTGAAATAATTTGACAGATTGAAAAGAGAGAGTAGCATTTGATATAAATCATCCCGCACGGGAGGAGCAATGTTCGCAAGGCCTAGAGAAGGAAAAGTCGGTTTGGTACGAAGCATCATTCTCGGTGTGATTTGGTGGCTTTTCAGAACACCACTCACTCCACTGATAGTTGCTCTATCAGACGGATCCGATGAGGAAGATACGTACGAAGGACACCTAGGAAGTGTGGTAGCGCGAGGCTTGGTAATACTTGCCATAGCGCTTGGCATCATTCTGACCATGGGCCTTCTCGCTCTCATGGTTTGGTTAATCTGGTTTCAAAAGTAAGGAGGGCACAGCATGACAGGACATCTGGCAGTAACGGGTGGTCGTCTCGGCAATCAACCAATGTTCCCAGACACGGAATTCATTCCCATCAACAAACCATTCCCCCCTAAACCCATGCGTAGCGCCGTCGTTGAGGCGTTCATCACCGCGCCAGAAGCGCCACCGGCAATCACAAAAAATTCGTCAACACAGACGGAGACCGCGATACCAGGTCCGGGAGAAGTATTCCGTGGAGTTTTCCGGCCCCTTCATCTCGGCAAATGAGTGGCGAAGATCTGTCGTCTGCTTAGCTTCCGCGGAAGCTAAGCAGATTATTTTTTATAATACCGCTTTATAAATTCTTCTTTAAAAGTTTTATAAGTTCCATCAATAATCGCACTTCTTGCATCTTCACAAAGAGTCGTTAAGAATTTTAAATTATGAATTGAAGCAAGAGTAGCTGCAAGCATTTCATCGGACCGGAAAAGATGACACATATAACTTTTCGTATATTTATGCGTATACCAGCTTTCATCTTCTGAGAGCGGGCTCATGTCTTCTTTATATTTAGCATTTAGTAAATTTATCCTTCCATCTTTTGTATAAACTGAACCATTTCGTGCGATGCGAGTCGGAGATACGCAGTCAAATGTATCGACTCCGTTTTCAATTGCTAAGAGCATATCAAGCGGCTCCCCTATTCCAAGGAGATGCCTTGGTTTGTTTTCTGGCAAGATTTCATTTACCCACCTTACGGCTTTATTCATATCTTCTTTTGTAAAGCTTCCACCTATTCCATATCCATCGAAATCCATTTCACTTAATGTTCGCGCGGATTCTTTTCTTAAGTCTTCATATGAGCCGCCTTGTATCACTCCAAAGAGTGCCTGCATTTCACCTGTTGACTCTGATACGCCCAGTCTTTTATGTTCAGCGAGAGATCTCTTCGCCCACTCATATGTTCTATTAATTGCTTCAAGCTGATATTCCTTTGGCGCAAGCGGAGAAGTGCATTCATCAAATGCGAAAAATATATCCGCTCCTAAATCATGCTGTATCTGCATGCTGATCTCTGGGGTGAATCTATGTTCTGATCCATCAATGACAGATTTAAAAGTTACACCGTCATCATCAATGACTGCGAGCTTTTCATGGTTACTGGTTTCTTCTTTAACTTCTCTTGCGGAAATTTCTTCGCTTGTCGCGATTTTGCTCACTCCATGGCCTAAAGCTTGTCCAAGTGAAAAAACTTGAAACCCTCCGCTATCTGTAAAGGTAGGCATTAATTCTCCTTTTTCATTTTTGAAGTTCATCATAGAAGCAAAGCCTCCATGCTTTTTTACAATAGATGGGCCTGGCTGAAGGTAAAGATGATATGTATTTGCAAGTACTACTTGAGATCCCACTAGATCCCGGACATCTTCTGGTGTGAGAGATTTCACTGTAGCCTTAGTACCCACAGCAATAAAAGCCGGGGTTTTTATATCTCCATGAGGAGTATGGATTATACCCGCCCGAGCTAAGGAATTTTGTCCATCGCTTAACTTTTCTTCTGACCTTTTTTCTATTTCAAAGCTAAAATTCATTTCTCTACTCTAGCATAAATGAGCCTTTTGACCGACTGATCAAATTCCTGTAGTGTGTATCTGAAGGCTCGTTTTAACCTGAATAACTAAGGAGATCTCATCATGATGAATCGGGAAGAAATATCCCGGTTTGTAGATGAGGTCAACTCATCTACACCGTGCATAAAGAAAGAAGACTACGACCGGCTGTTTGAACTAATAAACCTTATCCTTTTGTTTTTCGAGAAGTTTTTTTCTGACAAAGTGGAGAAGGTGAAATTAGCCATACGGCTAAGTGCGGAATGGCATAAAGGGCAGCGTCGTGCAAATGACGTTACGCCCTACATAATCCATCCGCTAGAAGTTGCGGAGTTTTTTGTCCTGTGGCGATTTCTCATTTATGAGGTTCTAATAATCGCCGTCCTTCACGACACCACAGAAGATGAGGACAACCCGCGTAAGCGAACCGTTATACGCAAGACAATCAAGCGGCACTTTGGGCGCTTCATTGCAGCTGCCGTAGAAGCGCTCAGCAAACATCGGCACCCGGCTTTGAAAGCGCGCTACTTCTTTCGTATGATGGAAATTGAGCGCCTACTTCTTCGGGCAATCGTAATCATCGTAAAGACCGTGGACCGTATAGTAAATGCACGATCATTCGATGAGCTTAGAGAGCCTGGGCAAAAAGAAAAGAAAATTAAAGAGACACGAGAAATTTTCCCGGCCCTTATCAAAGTGCTGAGAGAGACACTCGAGAAACTCTACAAAAAGAATCGAGACGGGAGACTCCACCCCGTACTTGCTTCGAAACTCCAGACTACGCTCGCAGAAATCATGAGGAGATACTGACCCCAAGTCCACCTGGGGTCATTTATTTTTTCTTACTTATCACTTTCTTACTTAAAAGTATTTGCCTTTCAGAATAAATAGCGCTTATCCCAAAACAAATCACCATAATTAATGCTCCCATTACTTTTAATGGCGTAACATGTTCATAAAATAATCCCCAAGCGACAAGCCCGCCTACAAGCGGTTCTACTACCCCGTCATACATTGTGACCATCATTTCATTCGCATATTTACTAGACCATTGGATAAGAGCATACGGTAAGGCGGTGAACACGAAAATCTGCCAAGCAAATGTAGGGAGTACTTGAGAAGCCACAGAAAAAGTTATCTGAGTAAATAAAATATAAACCCCAGTTAACAATCCGACTATTAGGAATTGCTGAGCACATAACACGCTCATATACCCACCCGCTTCTCCTTCATATCTTTCGGATAACAAAAAATAAAAGGCCATGAAGCATGCCGAGATTAAAAGAAATATATCTCCTACCCCCACCCCCTTTATTCCGCCTAATAGTAAATACATTCCCATTGCCGCTCCTATAATTGTAAATGTATCCATCTTGGTTACTTTATGCCTGTAAAGCATAAATCCAACATAAGGAATTAAAAGCATCCCGACATTTGAAATAAATGAGGTATTCGCTGCAGAACTTAAATGAAGCCCTATCATCTGAGCCACTTCAGTTCCAGTAATTAAAACTCCTAATAAAATACCCTCTCTCCATCTATAAAATAAATTTCTTTTATGGAAAATAGCATATAGTAAAAATAGAACTCCTACCACAAAGAAGTTATAAAATGTAAAAGTTATCGGATCTATAACTTCCAATAATCCTTTTTGGAAAGCAAATG
Organism: Candidatus Nomurabacteria bacterium; assembly: GCA_028286645.1. GTDB lineage: Bacteria > Patescibacteriota > Minisyncoccia > Phycocordibacterales > UBA5272 > UBA11704. Next base: position 6,466 of record JAQBRF010000004.1, on the reverse strand, counting down.
AGGATCCCCATAAAATGGCAACAGCCAAGATGGCAATTTTAGGAAATTGTTTAGTCATATAAGGGGGTTTTTAAACTTTGTTTTAAGACCCTTTCCTTCTAAAAATTCGTCTTCTGTTATTTCAAATCCTTCTTTTACCAAAAAATTAAACATCACTGGCGAAATCTCTTTAAAAGTATGAATGGTAAGGTAAGAGTATCCTCTTTTCCTTGCGTATTCGTTTATTAAATTAAACATCTTTCTCCAAACACCTTTCTTCCTGTGTTCTTTTTCTACTCCTACATCCCAAATGTGAAATGTTTCAGGGGTTTTTTTATAACACATTGCAAATCCGATAAGTGTATTGTTTTCAGTTGCTGCTATGAAAAGTCCCCCTTCTGCAAGCTTTTCTCTCCACTCGTTCTCATCATAATGCTCTTCAAAACCTTGTTGATTATTAAAGACTTCTCGACAAAGAGCTACTCCTTCTTTTACTTTACTTTCATCGTTTACGATATAATCTATCATTTTTATTTTATATAGAGCTCCATCTTCGCTCTCACCACTTTCTTCATTTCCCCCTGTCCCTCTTTCCCGAACTTATATGGCGCCACTTCATCTGGGTGCTCCTTTAAAAATTCCATTTCACCGTCGCGGAATGCTTTTCGGATTTCAGTATTAATGTGCACGATAGAAACACCGGAGGAAATTGCATTCTTTATGTCTTCGTCACTATTTCCGCTAGCTCCATGAAGGACAAGGGGTATGTCCACAGACGAAGCAATTTCTTTTAATCTATCAATATGAAGTTTCGGTTCTGGAGCATCAATTAACATACCGTGGATATTTCCAATAGCTGGAGCGAACATATCGACCCCAGTGCGAATGATAAAATCTCGTGCTTGCTCTTTGGTTGTAAGATTTGCCTCAGTTACTCCTTCGGGAATTGCTTTATTTAACGATGAAGACTGTCCGATATAACCAAGCTCAGCTTCAACCAATACTTTTTTCCCAGACTTTGATTCGTACGCGCGAACCACGTCTACCGCTTTCTTCACAAGGGCCACATTTTCTTCATAAGGTAACTTCGCGGCGTCAATTATCACGCTATCGTATCCAGCGGTGATAGCCTCCTCTACTTTTTCTATAGAATATGTATGATCAGCATTTAAGAAAATAGGAATGTTAAATTCCTGGTTAAGCTCATCAATTATTTTCCTCGCCATTTGCACTCCAATGTACGCACGCTCCCCCTCGCTTACTCCAATAATTACTGGCTGCTTTAATTCCTCTGCCACTTCAATGATTGCGCGAGCCTGGTCTAAGTTAGAAATATTAAAATGCGCAATTGCTTTTTTATCTTTCTTATACTTTTGAATTGTTTCTAAATAATATTCAGACTGCTTAACAAGATTCTTCATATCACAACAGTATAGCAAAGACTAGATATTAGACATTAGATTTTAGATATTAGAAAATGCGACTTTTCTACATTTTTTACTAGTCCCTAGTCCCTAAACCCTATATACTAGTCTCCATGGATAATCCTTCATTTGATATCGTGGGCATTGGGGACACGGTGGTAGATGCATTTATAAAGATTTCTGCAGGACACACTCAAGAAACAGCGACTGGGACTGAATACTGCCTGCCATATGGAGCAAAAGTTCCTTATGATGATGTAACCATTCTCCCTGCTGTAGGAAATAGCGCAAACGCGGTAGTAGCGGCCTCACGCCTTGGATTAAACGCGGGGATTGTAACCTCCCTAGGAAATGATCAGTATGGAAAAGAATGCATAGAAAAATTAACATCCGAAAAGATTTCGCTAATGTTTATTAACCAAGTCGAAGGGAAGCACACTAATTATCATTATGTTTTATGGCACGGAGATGATCGAACTATTTTAATAAAGCATGAACACTTTGATGTGGACTTAGTGGATATTGGCAATCCGAAATGGATTTATTTATCCTCTCTCGGGGAACAGACGTTGGAGTTTCATCATGAAATTACAAGTTATATGGAAACCCATCCAGATATAAAGCTTGCCTTCCAGCCTGGGACATTTCAATTAAGATTTAAAAAGGATATTTCAGATATTTATAAAAAGTCTGAAGTGATTTGTGTAAATAAAGAAGAGGCGCAGGGATTACTAGAAACTGATGAACATGATATTAAAAAACTTTTAGATATGCTTGAAGCGTGGGGCCCAAAGATAACTTTAATTACTGATGGACATGCAGGTGCATATATGAAATATAACGGCGAATATTTTAATATGCCGATTTATCCAGATGAAAAACCTCCTTTTGATCGTACTGGGGCCGGAGATGCTTTTTTCTCCACTTTTATTTCATATTTAGCCAAAGGAATGGATCCAAAGGAAGCCATAAAAAGAGCTCCCATTAATAGTATGAATGTAGTTCAGTTCATCGGAGCACAGGAAGGATTGCTTACGGAAGAGAAAATTGAAGAATTTTTACAAAAAGCTCCAGAAAATTATAGGTTGACTAAGATATAAAGATATTGTAGATTAAAGGTCGGTGTTCTAGATTTTTCACACAGCTTCAGCAAGGAGTCCAACATGGAATGGTACAACATGGTATTTGTCTCGATCGTCTGCACCCTTCTCATCGCCGGCGGCGGCGGCCGGTGGTGGTACAAGAATAAATGGTTACCAAAGCACGAAGCCGATATCAACCTGAAACTGGCCGCCAGCAACACCCTCGGCATGATCGAAGGTCAAAATCGCGCCAAGGGCACCTCCATCACCCTGGAACCGGACGCAGACCTCATCGGCCTCAAGAAAGGAGTTCTCACCCAGAAGATCAGCAATGCATTCCCGCTCCCGGACGGCGCAACACGTTACTGGTTGGTGCAAGAAGACCATCCCACCGTCTATCGGTCAGTGATTCCGACCGAAGGCATGGAGATGCCGGACTCAGAGTTTCTGTATTTCGTGAACGGCGACGGCTGTAAGAACGCCGTTCTCGGAGTCACCGACGAGGTCCGCGCTGCTATCCAACGAGTGAAAGCAGCGCTCGAAGCACACATGTCGGCGATTTACTACTACGGTCCTATGACTACTGCAGGGTACGCTGAAAAGGTCACCCTCACGAGAAAGAAAAACGCGCGCCCCCCCAAGGCAAAGTTCTTCTATCTCGTGCCGGGTCCTGAAGGTGAGACTGTTCACCAGTACGTAAGCGACCCGCTGAACAAAGACATTAACAACATTGCGGATTTCGAAGCGAAAAGCGGCGAGCAGATCGTGTGGGATCAGTAAGCATCAGAGCAGTACGGCAGGCGCCTCGGCGCCTCCGTTTTTTTATTTGTATATTAATTTACCCAACCACACTCCTAATCTTTTCTGCGATATGTTTTGCTGTTAATCCGTATTCTTCATAAAGCTCAGAAGGCTTTCCGCTTTGGCCGAACCTGTCTTCTATTCCAACTCTTACCACTCTCATCGGGTGATTCTCAGCATAAAAGTCTGCAATAGCGCTTCCTAATCCTCCAGTAGTTTGATGTTCTTCCACTGTTACAATGCCTTTAATGTCTTTTGCAAATCGTAATAAAAATGCAGTGTCGAGTGGCTTCACTTGCGGCATATTTATAACAGTTACTCCAATCCCCTCTTTTTCTAATTCCTTCATGGCCTTTAAGCTTTCAAATAAAATTGGTCCACATCCTATAACTCCTACGTTGTATGCAAATTCGCCACCATGCTTATGCTTAGAAGTCTGCATGATGTATGCTTTTCCATTATTCCATGAATAATTTTCAGGAAGCATTAATGGAGACTTTTCACGGGCAAGTCGTATATATGACGGCTTATCAGTAGTAGCGATATATTCTGTTATAGCTTTTGCTTCTACAGCATCACAGGGTACGAACACTTCCATATTTGGAAGAAGTCTCATAAGAGCGATATCTTCAAGAGCTTGATGCGTGGCTCCATCAGGTCCAACAGAAACCCCAGAATGCGCCCCCACTATTTTTACTGGCACATTATTATATGCGATGGTCGTTCTGATCTGCTCCCAATTTCTTCCAGGAGAAAACATGGCGTAGCTTGCCATAAATGGAATGTAACCCATTCGCGCCATGCCGGAAGCAAGCCCGCTCATCGCTTGTTCTGTGATCCCAACTTCGAAAAACCTATCGTGATACTTTTCTTTGAAAGCGTCCATCTTTACACTGTCTGTTAGATCAGCACAGAGTGCCACTACCTTTGAATTTTCTCCAGCAGAAACTAACCCCTCGCCGAATCCTTCGCGAGTTGCTCTTTCTTCTTGATTAATTGTAAATAAAGTATCTCTTAACATACTAAAATCAATTAAAATAACCAACTACTGCGTTATAGATCCCTATACTTTCGTCACCGTACATTAAAGTACGGCTCCTTAAGTATTTCCCCATGCCTTGTATTTGATTTATTTTAATTGATTTAGTCATACATTAGTCGTTTGATTCGTTTTTAATCTTCCCTCTCATGGATCGCAATTCTTTTAATGCAATCTTTGCTTCATCAGCATTCGGGCTTTTTCCATGCCATCTGAAGTCTCCTTCAAATTGTGGAACTCCTTTTCCGGGAATAGTATGTGCGATTATCACAGTAGGTTTATCAAGAGATGACTTTGCCGTTCCGACAGCGCGGACGATGTCTCTAAAGTTATGCCCATCGATTTCAATAACATGAAAATTAAAAGCTTCTAATTTATCTTTTAACGATTCGAGAGGAAGCACATCTTCTGTAAATCCGTCTATTTGAATAGTATTTCTATCTATTATTGGAATAACTTTTGTAAGTTTATATTTATTTAATAGTAAAAATGATTCCCAAACCTGTCCTTCATTTATTTCCCCATCTCCCATTAAACAATAAAAATATCTATCAGGCTTATGATTTTCCAATCTATCCATAAGAGCCATGCCAATTGCTTGGGAAAGTCCGCAGCCAAGCGGTCCTGAAGAAGTTTCGAGTCCTGGTAAAGATTCTCTGTGGGGATGTCCCTGAAGACGACTGCCGAACCTGCGAAGAGTTTTTAATTCTGTAACACTGAAGTATCCTGCGTGAGCCATCGTTGCATAAAGTACTGGCACTATATGGCCATTAGAAAGAATCACCCGATCTCTTTGGACCCATTCCGGATGCCGCGGAGTATGATTTAATATACGGAAATATAATGCTGTAAAAATATCCGCCATGCCAAGAGGTCCCGCCGTGTGCCCAGATCCTGCTTCAACAAGCATTTTTATTATACTTTCACGTATATCTTCCGCACGCAAAGTGAGAGCCTGTACTTCAACATCAGTAAGAGAATGCATGAGAACAGTATACAGTGCGTAGGGTGTAGCGAGTAGGGTGTAGTACACAATATTTAAGATTCCAGATTACAGAAAACCGATCGCAGAAAAATACATTCTGATATCTGCATTCTGTGTTCTGTTTTCCACCTAAGCTGTTGCTGTGTTCAACTCTTCCAGTGACGCTCCTGCATCATCGCGGCCGAATATATATGATCCCACTACTATCGTGTCAGCTCCCGCATCTTTTATTTTCTTGGCTGTTTCAAGGTTCATTCCTCCATCAACTTGTAAATTCATATCTCCAAACTGCTGCTTAAGTGTAGTTACTCTTCCTATAGATTCTTCATCAAATAATTGCCCTTGTTCCCCTACTTGATTAATCCCCATTACTTGGATAAACACATTTGCATAAAGAGACTTAGCACGCCTGATCATATCTGCGTGAAACTCTAGTGTCTTATCATTAGACACTGCAATTCCTAAATTTGCTTTGTGAGGAGATACGATGGATATCAACGTCTCCATATCGCCATCTTCAAATAAATCTACATGAGCTACGATACTCACGACTCCTAATGACAAAGCGTGCAGCATGCTTTCTCGCCAATCATTCATCATGATATCAAACTCATATGAAAAGCTTTCAGGCAGCTTCTCGGTTCCGTCTGGAAGCCACGTTTTTTCTCTTCCAAAGATTCCGTCACATAGATCGATCTGCACGTGATTAACTAATCCTTCTATTCTCGCGAGTTTCTCAGTTATTTCATTAAAATTGTGTGGCAATATTGCTGGTTTTATTTGCATAAATTAGGTGTTAGTAATGGGTGTTAGGTAAATACAATGATAAGTATACAATTCTGTGATCTAAAATCTAATGTCTAACATCTAAAATCTAGTTCTTTGTTACTTCTTCAATTTGAATAATTCTATCTGAGTGCCTCTCCGCGTGCGAAAAAGGAGTTTCTAGAAAGAGCTTTATTGCTTGCTTGGCTTCATTTTCTGTAACAAATCTTACCCCAATTGATAACACATTCGTATCATTATGCTCGCGCGATACTTTTATAACATCAAGCGGACCATTTGCATACACTACTGCGCGCACATGCTTAAATCTATTTGCCACTATTGCTTCTCCTACTCCAGAACCTCCAAATATTACCGCCATTGATGGGTC
>JAQBRF010000005.1 GCA_028286645.1 Candidatus Nomurabacteria bacterium | reverse complement strand
CGCGCGATACTTTTATAACATCAAGCGGACCATTTGCATACACTACTGCGCGCACATGCTTAAATCTATTTGCCACTATTGCTTCTCCTACTCCAGAACCTCCAAATATTACCGCCATTGATGGGTCGTGCATCGCGTCGTCGCTTACCTTCTCTGCAGCGCGCGCCATGTACTCTGGGTAATCATCCCCGGGCTCTAAAGTAAGCGCTCCGCAATCATAAATTTCATGTCCTTCGTCTTCCAAAAAGATTTTAATTTTTTCCTTTAATTCATATCCTGCATGATCTGTAGCCAAATATATTTTCATATTATTAAGTATACTATTTTATATTTAAGCTATGTACTCTTCCTTTACCTTTCTAATAAAGAAAAGGGAAACAAACACAAGAATTGCTAAAGCGATCACAGAAAATCGGTATCTATCATCACCCCAACTTGCAAATGCAAAGGCAGTCAGAGACCATAGAGGAGGTCCGATAATCGATGCAAACCGCGAAAATAAAACATAAAAGCCATAATATTCCCCTTCTTCATTTTTAGGAATAAGACGAGTATACATGGATAAAGAGATGCTAAATAATAATCCAAAGAGTAGCCCTGCAAAAATCAAGCATATTAAAAATTGTGTAAAAGTGACACAAAGTGCAAATATTACCACAAGTATGCCATAAAGAATAATAAAAGTTATCGTAGTTTTTTTCTGACTACCAATCTTTTTGGCTATCCACGGCATTAAAAATGCCCCTATTACTCCCGCCATTAATCCTACTAAACCAAGAAGGCTAATTGCACCGTCTGCTAATCCCCCGACTTTCTTTAAATATAAAGAAATAAAAATATTTAATGTTAGTATTGAGTCCGAATATAATAGAAAGCCAATTAAATAATAAAGAATGTTTTTATTAGACCAGACTTTCTTTAGAGACTCAGTTAAAGATAATTTAAAGTAGGAAGTATTTGTAGTTATAGTATTTTGAATAAATCCTTTTTGTAAAAAAAAGAAAATAAATAGGAAAATAATAGCATTTAGTATAAATAATAGACTAATAGGAGTTAGAAAAGATAAGTGAACTGCTTTTGATACAATTACAAACCCTACCGCAAGTCCGATAAAGTTACCCAACTGGCCTAATCCATTTCCTATTCCCGCGATTTTGTCTTCTTTCCCAATAGCTATTCCTTTTAAAAAGGATGTGTAAAATGATACGGCCGCTTGATATAAGACCTGAAATAAAAAATAAAATATGATTATTAAAAATACTCCTACTGAATTAGACACTGAAAATAAGGACATGAACAGCCCTAAACATACTAATGACAGACCCGTTAATATCGTAGTGAGTGTTAAATATTTTTTATGCAATCCCAATTTGTCTGCTTTTGATCCAAACTGGGGAAGTATGAAAAGTAGTGCAAATGTGGACATAACTGATACGAGACTAATCCACACATCACTCAAGCCCAGTGTATCCACAAAGTATAGAGCGAAGTAAAATGCAACGACAATGGACGCTAAAGAGTTGGCAAAATCGTAAATAACCCAGGAGCGTATTTGCCTATTCATATATGAATTATATCACCCATGGTGCTTAACCCCTTCCCCTTCTTTCATAAAGAAAGCCGAGATGAGAGAAAGTACAGAAAACCCAGCGAGAATATAGAAGATAACAATAAGCGCTTGGGTTATCATGGAACCATCTGCGGTTAAATCTTTTACATAAAATCCGAACACAAATCCCAAAAGTGCAGTTCCAAATGTTCCTCCTATTCCTCGGACTAATTGAAGAGCTCCCGTTACTTCTCCTAGCATTTCTCTTGGATACACCATTTGTATAATCATGTTAAATATAGACATCATGGCGCCTAATCCTATCCCAATAGGCAGTAAATGAATTACAACATCCCGCACATTGGTAGTCCCATGAAGCATGTAGCTGAACCATAAAGTTCCTATTACTAACATTATTGCGCCGAACACCACGATTTTCTTATATTTTCCTGTTCTTGAAACCATCTGTCCATATAACGGCGAAGAGATGGTGAGCGGTATCATCATCGCGGTAAGCAGTAACCCTGAGCTGCTTATAGACATATGTAATACTCCCTGAGCATATATCTGTATATAAAGGGTAGCAGCAAACAGAAGAATAGCATTTGCAAACGTCATAATCGCCGGAATTAAAAATCTTCTATCCTTAAATAAGTCCATTGAAAGAATCGGTGAGTCTTTTCTCTTTTCATATTTATAAAAAGCCACAAACATTATGATGGAGGCAATTAATAAAGCGATAGATTCAGTATTTATTAAATCACCAACTTTAATGGAAGAAAAAAGTAAAATTAGAGGCATAAGGAAAAGTGAGAGCAGGACGGCCCCGACATAATCTACCCGCGCCTTCTTTTCTTGATGAAGTGATTTAGGAAGGAGCGCAAATAATACTACAAAAGCTATCAAACCAACCAGAAGGTTAATAAGAAATGTCCATCTCCATGAAAATGCATCAGTAATGTAACCTCCTAAAACCGGTCCACCAAGAGAAGCAATAGCAAACACAGCGCCAATATAGCCTTGATACTTTGCTCTTTCTTTTAGAGAAAATATTTCTCCGATCATAGAAATAGCCGAGACCATTATTCCGCCTCCCCCTATTCCTTGAAGCGCTCTAAAGCCAATGAGCTGAAATATATTTTGGGATAATCCGCAAAGCATTGAAGCCACGACAAAGATTCCAATAGCTATTAAAAACATTCTCTTTCTGCTAAATATATCAGTAAGCTTTCCATAAATCGGAGTGGTTATAGTTGAAGTAAGAAGATAAGCAGTAAAGACCCAGTTAATATGAGCCACTCCGCCAATTTCACGCAAAATTCTCGGTATGCTAGGCGTGATAATCATGTTATCTAACGCAAAAAGCATTATTCCTAAAATAATGCCTCCGAATATAAACATCTTTCTTTTATGTGATTCTATTTCCATATATTGTCTGTATTCCTAATAATCTTGTAATATCAATATAATACACAAGACGTGATTAATCTCATTATATTACCACCTAATGGCATATATCGGAATTGTCTTCTATATATATGATTGCGTATATCATATTACTTTTTATTCATAATTCTATAAACAGTTAAAAAAATAATAATCCAAAAAAGTATGGATGCAAGGATCCCCCACCAGACAGGTACATGGGTACAAATAACACCAGGATCATATCTAGTTCCACAAGTACCCACCCTTGTGGGGAAGGGTAAAAGATAAGAACTTGAGCGCCCTCCTATGTTATTCATAGAGTTAAAAATATTTACAATATACGTGGAAAAAACCATTACAATAACCAAGGAAGCGGCAGTTAATTTTCTTTTCATTTTATAGATTTTCCCGCCTTTGCCACATGTTCTACCAATGTATTGGTATACCCCATTTCATTATCATACCAAGCAAGTACTTTTACTAAATTTCCCCCTACTACTCGTGTCATTTTTAAATCTGCGATAGAAGCATACGGGAGTCCGAGAATGTCACTCGATACTAATTCTTCTTCAGTTGCCTGGAAAATATTTTTCCATCTATCTGTTTTCGATGCTTCTACCATAATCTTATTTACCTCTTCTGCAGTAGTATCTCTCTTGGCAATAAATGTAATGTCTACTATGGATCCCGCGGGAACTGGGACTCGCATAGAAATTCCGTCGAACAGTCCAGTGAGCGATGTAAATGCTTTAGTTACAGCAATCGCCGCACCGGTGGAAGACGGTACGATGTTTTGTGCGGCAGCTCTTCCTTCACGAAAATCTTTTTTATTCGGTCCGTCTACTATTGATTGTGAAGCTGTGTAGGCATGTACAGTGTTTAATAATGCTTTTTCAATTCCGATGGCTTCATCTAATATCGCGATAAGCGGACTTGATGCATTCGTGGTGCAAGATGCATTTGAAGAAATTATGCATGTTCCGAACTTTTCTTCATTTACTCCCATTAAAATGGTTTCTCCTTGGAAATTTACAGCATCGCCTTCTTTCGCGGGAGCTGATATCACCACATGTTTAGCACCCGCTGTTATGTGCGCACCTGCTTTATCGTATGATGTAAAAAGTCCAGTAGATTCTACCACCACATCTATATCCATGTCTTTCCAAGGAAGCGCTAACGGATCTTTCTCCTGCACTACTTTTACTTTTCTGTCCATTTCATCAATTACTAAGAATTGTTCTGATTTATGCATTTCTTGCCCCTCGCTTTGCTCGGGACCTTCAGCCACTTCATGGAACTCGGCATGGACATCAAATGAAGCCACGCGATACACTGTGTCGTATTGTAAAAGATACGCAAGGTTATGGATATCTCCTAAATCATTTATTGCCACCACTTCCATATCGTCGCGATTTAATGCGACTTTGAAAAAAGCGCGTCCAATCCTGCCAAAACCATTTATTGCCACCCGAAGTTTTTTATCCATAAAAAAATTATACCATTCATTATTCACTAACACCTGGGCATATCTAGGTAAAAATAAAACACCGTATTGGTGTTGGGATCGGCCTCAAGAATTTGAGGCCGATCTAGCAGCAGGAGGCGCCTACCGGCCCGGCTTAGCCGCCTGGTGCTTGGCGACTATTTGTTGCTGTTTGATCTTTTCGGGTGGTGGGATAAAGATGAGGGCAATGAAGAGCGGGATGATGATGCCTCCCACGATCAAACCTTCCACACCTTTTCCACTTCCTTTAATTTTTCTCACTTTCACGTGCAAAATCTCCTTAATGTTACGCTACCGCCGAGGATTTCGGTTTGCTGTAGCCAAGAATCTTCAAGATTTGAAAACTTTTGGCTATTGCAGACCGAAACATGAACTTCT
>JAQBRF010000002.1 GCA_028286645.1 Candidatus Nomurabacteria bacterium | reverse complement strand
ACTAGGACCCACTTTCGTGTCTGCTCGACATGCCCGTCTTACAGTCAAGCCATCTTATGCCCTTACGCTATCGGCACGGTTTCCATTCGCGCCTAGATGACCTTAATATACTCCTCCGTTACCTTTTAGGAGGAAACCGCCCCAGTTAAACTCCCCACCAGATACTGTCTGCAAACGTTTTTTCCGTTTACGTTAGAATATGCCCAATTACAGATGACTATTTCACTGTCGAGTAGAGTACAGCCGAAACCATACACATCAAACCTCTCGTCACTATTCTACGCAGTAATTGAACATACTCAATACCAAGCTAGAGTAAAGCTCACGGGGTCTTTTCGTCTATCTGCGGGTAGGGGGCATCTTCACCCCCACTGTATTTTCACCGAGCTACTCCCAGAGACAGTTCCCCAGTCGTTACGCCATTCGTGCACGTCTGAACTTACCAGACAAGGAATTTCGCTCTACTTATCCTCAAGTAGGACTCTATCTTCACCCGTTCATCATAGATGAATTAGGGTGTGTGGCGTTGGTCTCTCGTTGACCACAATTGGACCACAATCACATTTCTGTAATGTAGGTAGCTTTTGAAGCGTAACAATTAAACTGTTTTATTTATAGCATCAAAACCACGCTATAACCGTCCCAGTCCGTTCTGGTTATATCATAAATGATATAACCAGAACCTTAGGACCGTTATAGTTACGGCCGACATTGACGGGGGCTTATATCGTCCAGCACCGAAGTACCGCCGATATTTGACCTTCCCGCATTGGTCAGGCGTCACCCCCTATACATCCACTTACGTGTTCGCAGGGAGCTGTGTTTTTGATAAACAGTCGCTAGGGAAACTTTCGCTGCGGCCCCCATCACTTTATTTTCAAAATGATGAAGTCGTAGAGAACTTTTCTTTAACTAATTTGTATCTAGTTTGGTTTGTAATCATGTATTTCATTGAGAAGGCAAACAATTTGTTTGCCAAAAGAAAATCAATTAAGAGGTCGTGCTAGGTAGGGAACTATACCTTCGCACCAAACGGCGCAGCTGGCCACTCAGGTTTATCTAGAAAACCTTCTTTAGGACTTATTCTATGTGCCTGCCTGTGGGCCGATCCACTAATTCCCGGATCGGTTTGGCCTCGTTGATCGAACCCAACCGTCTGACTTTAACCCCGCGGGGTAGACTACTAGCCTCTTAACTGTTAAGGGAATGAACCCTAAAAGAACAAAAATTCTCAATGAAATACACGATCACTCACTAATAAACACAAACATTTTTTGTAACCATGCTAGCTCTAGCATAGTTACGGTTGTCTCTATCCAATTCTCTAGGACCCGCACTTTGTTTAAAAACAAAGTGATGGGGGCAGATCTTATCGCTAACTTACGATCGCTTTTTTGCCTAGTTCCTTTGGGAGATATCACTCGTTCGCCTTGGTCTACTCGACCTGAATACCTGTGTCGGTTTGCGGTACGGATCAATACTAACTTAAGCATCTATATGTATCTTAGAATAAACCAAGACACATATAGACGTTCTGTATTCACAGAATGTAGAGACTTTTCTCGGAAGCGTGCTTTATAAAGTTGGTTTGGGTTGCCCCGCGCCTTCATACGATGCTTGAACTTGACATTAAAGTCAGAGAGGTGGATTTCCCTGCCTCTCGTTCTTACATAATAAACGTCAATCCAATAAGACGCCTTATATACTACCCTCCGTCATCCCATCACATTAGTACCGAGTTAAGGAATATTAACCTTATGTCCATCGGATCCGGCGTTTGCCATCTCCTTAGGCCCGACTAACCCTTCGCTGACAATCATTGCAAAGGAAACCTTATTCTTTCGGCGTGGGGGGATCTCACCCCCATTGCGGTTACTTGTGCCAACATTCGTACTTCCACACGCTCCACGGTGGGTTACCCCTTCCGCTTCAACGCAGAGTGGAACACTCTCCTACCGCTTGAAAACTTCGAAAAGTTATCAAGCCCTCAGTTTCGGTGATATATTTGAGTCCCGATCATTTATGGCGCAGAGTCTCTCGATGGGTGAGCTATTACGCTTTCTTTCAATGATGGCTGCTTCTAAGCCAACATCCTCATTGTCAATGAAACTCCACCTCCTCGCTTACACTTAATATATACTTAGGGACCTTAACTTGAGATCTGGGCTGTTTCCCTTTTGACCGACGGAGCTTCGCCCCCGTGGTCTTACTGCCGCATTTTTAACCTCTGGTATTCGGAGTTTGATAGGTTTTTCCGTATTGCTACTAGTAAAAACCTTCCAGTGCTCTACCCCCAGAGGGAACACGCGACGCTAGTCCAAAAACTATTTCGGAGAGAACCAGCTATTACCGAATTCGATTAGCTTTTCACTCCTTACCACAAGTCATCCAAAGAAGTTGTACTGTCTACTGGTTCGGGCCTCCATATACCTTTCGGTATACTTCACCCTGCTCATGGTAAGCTCATCCGGCTTCGGGTCTGTAAGCTACTACAATTTGGTCGCACTTATCATACTTGCTTTCGCTATGGCTCCAGGACTTTATGCCCCTTAGCCTGCAGTAACCTACAACTCGTTGGCTCATTCTTCAATAGGCACGCAGTCGAGGTATAAATACCTCTTCTACTCTTTGTAAACATACGGTTTCAGTTCTATTTCACTCCCCTCCCGGGGTTCTTTTCACCTTTCCCTTGCGGTACTAGTTCACTATCGGTCTCTAAAGATATTTAGCCTTGCCGGTTAGTTCCGGCTGATTCATCCGAGCTATTCGTGTCTCGAACTACTCAAGATCAAAAACAAAAGAGAGATAAATATTTCGATAACAAGGCTTTCACTTTCTATGGCGTTGCTTTCCAACAACTTTATCTATACTTATCTTTTGTAACTCTTCTAGAAATCTACGTTTTTGTCTTACTACCCCAAAAAGTATTACTACTTTTGGTTTGGGCTTCTCTGTTTTCGCTCGCCGCTACTTGCAGAATAATTTTTATTTTCTTTTCCTCCAGGTACTGAGATGTTTCACTTCCCTGGGTGCGCGTCTATGGAATGCTCCATTAGACTCTTGGACATTACTCCAAGAGGGTTTCCCCATTCAGAAATTTCCGGATCGTAGGTTATAAGGCACCTCCCCGAAACATATCGCAGCCTGATCACGTCTTTCTTCGCTCTTTAGAGCCTAGGCATTCACCGTATGCTCTTATGTTCCTATTAGGAAACATAACTACCACTAAGATTAGGACCGCTCCTTCTCTTAATGTGCTAATCACATATACGACAAAGATCGCATATGTAATTTAATTGTCTATTTCATGTTTTCCATGTCACGAACTCCGCTAGACCCCAGTGATAAAATTCTACTACTGGAATAACAGTTAGTTAACGCGTGTCGTGCATGGGATTCTATTGTCAAAGTTCGACATCTGCTTAATATTTAAGAAAATAAAAACGCCTTTCGGCGGCAAGGGACAAGATGTCACTTTCCTCCGTTTAGTTAGTCAGTTTTTTCTTGTGTTTTTAACATTAAGCAGTAGGAGTATCTTAACAAAACGGTCTATAGAAGTCAAGAGTTATTAGAGAAAATGAACAAAAACAAAAGCCCCATAAATCTGGGGCTAATACCACGCAGCGCAAACCTCGTATTTCAGCCCAGGCGGGCCTCGAAATCTTGGGCCTCGGCCTCCGTTATAGGCTGTTTTTCGCATTCGCCGAGGAGATGATACTTGAAGCAACGAGCGCAATAAGCGCTGTTTTCTCCAAGCCCTTGACCGCTCAGACAGTCCTCGCGAGTTTGGGGACAGAGCAAAATGTAAACCTTGTCATCTTTTCGAAAGATCATGTCTACCCTCCTTTTAGCTTATTATAAATCCTATCACATAAACAAAAAGCCTTTCGGCTTTTTGTTTGCATTCTGTTAATACTAATCTTATAGACCTGTAGGCCCTTCAAACTTCATCTTTTCTATTGTTCTTGCAGCAGCCTCGCGCCCTCCAAGTCCAAACGACAGACCAAGAGCAAGTGAAACTGCGAATACGATTCCTGTGAAAAGCACCTCAACTAGTCCTGGTGCAATCTTCAATTGAGCAAGTGCCGGGAAAATACCTCCGATAATTATAATTGCCCACTTAGCAACTTGTGCCGCAAAGTGACCTTTTAATCCTGTGGCCCGCGTTGAGTGATCAACCAATCTTGCAACGAAATCTCCGACAAGAGCTGCGATAACCAAGACTATAGCTGCGATAATTACTTGCGGAATAAATACTAGAATATCTCTTAGAAGCTGTGTTACTTGTGTAAGGCCTAGAATTTCTGCAGAAGCAATAGTGAACGCCACTATTATCAACCACTTAATTAGGCTAGCAAGAAATCCTGCAAGAGATACTCGCATACCAGCTCTTTGACTTAGCTTATCAAAGCCCGCCTTATGAAGAGCTGTGTCTATGCGTAATACAGTAATAAGATGATAAACGGCGCGACCGAGAATAGTTCCAGCGAGCCATCCTAGTGCAAATATTATTATTGCGATAACAACGCTTGGAAGGAACGCTATTAATGTGAGCCCTGTGTCGACTAAGGCTTGTCCCAAAATATTTAGTGAATTGTTATACATATTAGAAATTATTAATTATAAAAGTGTGTATTATGCCCTGTAATTAAACTTAGAATCAATCTTTATACAAAGACTTAAATAAAATGTTTACTACGGGGCAAACACCTTTATACTTCGACATATAAAGGTACCTTTAGTATACCCCCACACCAAAGTTATATAAAGATGTTTATGTACATATTTAGGGTTTTAGAAAAAGTTTTATAAACAAGCTTTGGTGTGGGGGGGTATACCTTTAAAATTGTCACATTTTCGCGATTATCCACTTATATGGTATAGTCGGAAACATATGTTTACATCTTTTAACTTAAGTAAAATAATCGCCATCCTCGTAGTGATTTTGTTTATTGGCGGAATTATCCATATAATCTCTCCTTCATTTAAAGAAAGCCCCGTAGTTCAGAATGTTATACAAACTCTCGACACTAAAATTGATATTAAAAATGATACCCCTTTGCCATATGTAAGAACTGGTAAGTATGTAGTAGTTCATTTAGATCAAATGACGCTCGAACTGCACGATGGAAGCACGACCGTTGCCACCATGCCGATAGTCGCTCAAGGGCCTCAAGGCAAATACTATGAAACAATCGGAGGAGAATATGTAAATGATTATAAAATACGAAATCACTTCAGCTCTATAGGGCACGTTTATATGCCCTATAGCGTTCACGTTTTCGGCAACTTTTTCATTCATGGCATTCCTTATTATGAAGGCGGAGAAAAAGTGTCTAGCGAATACAGCGGAGGGTGCATACGAATAGGAGATGAAGACGCTAAGACTGTATATGAGTTTATTGAAAAAGGAACTCCTATTATTATTACTCGTGGAGGCGAAAACGATTTCCTTCCTACGGCAACTTCAAGCGATAAAATAGAAGACATGACAATGACTAGACAGATGGTTGCGATAGTCTCGCTTGAAGTTTTGCCTCAAGATAATGACATACTAGATACTGACAGAGTTACTGTAACGACAAGAAGGAGATTAATCCCCAGACTTTTATTAAAGGAAGATGATGATGTAAGCAAGATTTATACCTACGCTTTAGGTGAACCTACCTACGTAGATTATATGAATCAAAAAGCTAAAACTATGGGACTTACAAATACAGTTTTTACAAAAGTGGGAACCCCGGCAACTACCACAAAAGAAGATCAGGATCGTTTCAATAAATATATCTCAATCTATAAATCTTACCTGCTTCAGTTTACCCCTTCTATATAAAAACTTTTTCTGTAATTTTATCTACTACCTTTTCGTGTGGCATATCAAATATGTCTCTTACGAATTTATCGTACATTTTGTATCTATATTCATATTCTTCTACATCCATAATCGAATAGACTACTTCTCGTCCAAGTTCTGCCGACAGCGTTTCTAAAATCTTTTCTGCTTTTGGTTTTTTAATGGCCTCTCCTACAATCAATATATCAACACGGGATTTTTCTTCACCTACAAATACTCCCGAAACTATAAATAGCTTTATGCGTCCAACAGTTTTAAATCTGGATGCTAACTCTCTTTTATCTAATAATTCAAAATCAAAGAGTAAATCTTTAAGCGCTTGATTATGCGGGAAACTTTGGTTTAACCTATATCCGAGGATTTCCTTGCCTTTTCCATTTTTTGAAATAGTTCGAGTCCTCTTTCTTTCTATAAATCCAATAGCTGACAGGGCTCCGAGTTCTTTTCTTATAATGTTATTCTTGGACTTTGTTTTGTCTACAATGTCTTTCGGTGTAAAAGTTCCGTCGTCATGATGCAAGAAAAAACGCATGATTTTCACCCTATCTACACCGCCAAGCAATCGCGACAGAAGTTCCATATGTCTTACATTGTACAGAAAACGGAGGTAAAATAAAAGGCCCCGGGATGACCCGAGACCATAAGCCATAAAGGCTCTCGCTACCGCTTTTTGAAAGGAACCCCCGGGAAACCCATAAGGGCTTCGTTAAGATCATCTTGCTTATAGGCTTCGACGCTTTCTGCAGGAGGTTGCTGTTTTTTCTTTTTTCTCTCCCCCTTGCAGGAAAGAGCAATCAGGGCAACAACGCAAGCAATCAGGACATTCTTTATCAATCCAATCCCCTTTTTTTGAACAACTCCCGCCCAGAAATGAGCATGGGTAAGGTTCTATACTATCGTGGGTTACGTTATTTCGCAAAGAATAAAATGTATTTTTCTATAAATACTCCGAACCGCATCTACTAATTTAAATGAATCAACTTTCGCACCAGCCGTCGAAGCATTAGCTTCTCCATAGGAACCCGCGGTTCCTATCGCTCGCAAGCTCGCTGTTCTCCTACATCGGGAAACTCCCGTTTCCCGACCCCTTCCCAAGCCGGGACCAAAGTAGTTTAAACAAAATAAAAATCCCCTCAATGGGGATTTTTATTTTGTTTACTTTAACTCTACCTTGGCCCCTGCCTCCTCCAGTTTCTTCTTCATTTCTTCTGCTTCTGTCTTCTTAACATTAGCCTTAAGATCTACTGGAGCTCCGTCTACCATATCCTTTGCTTCCTTAAGACCAAGACCAAGAGCCTCTTTCACCACTTTCATAACTGCGATCTTCTGTTCTCCAGCTGAAGCTAAGTGAACAGTGTATGCGTCTTTTCCTTCATCTGCAGCAGCTGCTGCAGCTGGTGCTGCTGCAACCGCTTGAGCTGAGACTCCGAACTTTTCTTCAATAGCCTTAACTAAATCGTTAAGCTCAAGAACTGACATCCCGTCAATCTTATCTAATAGATCTTTAAATTTATCCATGTTTGTTAAAAATTATTTTTATAATTTTGATTTATGAATTAGGATTTATGATTTATGAATAAATTCTTAAATCGTGAATCTTTAATCTTAAATCAATTTACCTTTATGCTGACTTTGTCTTTGCAACTTCTGATAAACCAATAGCAAGTCTTGTTATTGGAGATTTTAGAAGGTATGCAAGCTGTGATAACAGAACTTCACGAGGAGGAATAGTCGCAATAGCTAGCATTTCTTGCTGGTTTTTGAAAACCCCATCAAAAATGCCTCCTAAAATTGCGAAACTGTCCTTATGAGTCTTACTAAATTCATATGAGATTCGAGCAGGAGCCAGGAGATCTTCTCCCCAAACAACCGCAAGCTCTTCTCCTGTAGTAGGTGTTTCTCCTTGGATTTTAGCAGCATCTGTTGCTCGCTTCCAAAGAGTTTTCTTTACTACTGTATAATGAGTATTTTCATTAAATAACTGTCCGCGGAGAATGCTTGTGTCCTGAACCGAAAGCCCCTTGAACTTAATATACACAGCACTTTTTGAACCTTTAAGGGCATCTTCATAACCCTTTATAAGTTCGGCTTTCTTTGTGCGTGATAATGCCATGTGGTAGCTATAAGCCGTTAGCCGTTAGCCGCTAGCGGAATTCAATAAACAGATAACTAACTATCTGATAAAACAAATTTAGAGTAAATATACAGAGTTTATCTATATAAGTTACCTCCGCCAGATTTATGAAAATAAACTATTTTCACTGACTTCTTTGGTTTACAAAATCCATACTAACAGAAATTTTTAGACTTAGCAATCTTGCCGACAGAGCAAAGAAATCTAATTTTTACTGCTTTCAGGCTTCATTAATGACAACGAAAAAACCACCACTTATAAGTACTGCGATTTCAAAAGATTTATTAAAATCTAAGAAATCGGGAGCCTTCCGGGTTGGGAAAAGGAAACGAAAAAACCACCCTTTCGGGTGGTTTTTTCTACAACTAATCTTTGTTAGTTATTCTTTAACCTAAGTATTTCTTATGAAATACCGGTCAAGCAGAATATTGTGGCGCAGATTATTGTGAACGAGTAGCGTAACTATTTGTTGGGAAGTTAAAGATTAGAACACCAGAGTACTGAGTGTTTCCTCCAATAACATCTTTCCAAAGGAAGTTAGATGCATCGACTGATGATACAGCCTGTGGGATTGCGCTACCTGTCTGTGTTCCTCCGATTGTTCCGAATAGTGTGAAGGTCTTTGATGTACCTGCAGTTATGTCGTAACTTGGTGAGAACGTAGATGTGACAACAGCTGAGTTAGTACTTGTTGAAGTAACAACTGTAGAGCTGTTGCTGATAGTTGTGTTTCCGTCAGCAATTCTGAATGAACCGAATGTTGCTGCAGATACACCGTTAGCACTAACATTGAATCTTATCTGATCGACAGAGATTCTTCCGTTAGCGTCAGCAGTTACCGTTACTTCACCAACCTTACTTTCAGCATTTAACTGAAGGTAATTTGTTGCTCCTGCACTTACTGAAACTGTAGGCTTTGATCCTACTAGTCTCATAGCGTTAGAAGTTGCTGTTGTTGTAGTAGAAACTACTGAACCTGATCCAGATGTTGCTTCAATGTAACCTAGGGTTACAGTTGTAGTAGCACCTGACTGTAGTGAGCCTGATTGACCCACTGCATTGTTCTGGAATTGTGCGAACTTAACTATTACAGGAACATCTGTACCGCTTGAAGAGATAGGGATGTTGATTCCTGAAAC
Organism: Candidatus Nomurabacteria bacterium; assembly: GCA_028286645.1. Taxonomy (GTDB): domain Bacteria; phylum Patescibacteriota; class Minisyncoccia; order Phycocordibacterales; family UBA5272; genus UBA11704. The sequence goes on along the minus strand of JAQBRF010000002.1, from coordinate 242,608 downwards.
AGTTGTTGTTCCGTTAGAAATTACCGATGAAGTTACACCTCCAACAGTGATGCTTTCAATAGCATCTGTTCCTGTTGTTGTGAAGCGTAATTCACGAACATTCGCCTGAGTTCCAGATGTAACTGTACCTAGCTTGAATGTTGCAATTCCAAATGTTGATCCACCAACTACGAACTGTGAAACTGGTGAGCTTGAGTTCAATGTTGGGGCAGATAGAGTTGCGGCTGATGTAGTAACAGTTGAACCTGCAGCTGATGAGGTTGTTGTTGTGTTACTTACAGCACCACGATAAGTAATGTCCATAGCAACTGTAGTTGAGCCAGTTGTAGCACCACCGATATCAGCATACACATCGAATGTCATTGTTCCATTTGCAGGAATTGTAACGTCATTAAATGAGAATGTTGTGGTTCCAGTTGCTGGATTTCCTACTGGAGTTCCAAGAACTGTTGAGCCGGTCTGCACTCTTAAGTTACTGATATTTGTTTGAGCATAACCTGAAACGTTTGTGTTAACTCCAATTGAGTTAACTCGCACTGCTTCAGATGAATTTGCCTGTAGTGTGAATGATCCAACTCTTACATTTGTTGAATTAGGAGAAACTGTAGTAGCAGCAAATCCTGATGTTCGAGCAAATGTACCAGCTCCGGCACCTATTGTAAGAGTATTACCTGTTACAGCAGCACCTGGCACAGATGTAAGTTCATATGAACTTTGTCCTTGTGCATTGTTTGAACCGCTGATTGAAGCAGAAACAGTACCTGCTGTATAAGCAGAATTGTTTCCGTTCACTGTGTCAGCTTTTACAGTAAGAGTTACTGTCTGACCAGCTGGAACAACTAGAGATGAACCTAAGTTAAAGGTTAACGCTTGTGAATTTCCAGTCATATTTTGTGAAGTTCCAACTTGACCACCGTTTACATATAGGCTTACATTCTGAAGTCCGGTTACTACAGGAGTTGTAGATCCGGAGATCTGAGCACCTGAAAGTGTAGGAGTTACTGTAAGAGTGTTAACTTTTACATCTTCACCGTATGCCTTAAGAATAAACTGTGAGATTGGAACATTTGTAGCACCACCAGTTACGCGATTAGCTGTAAATGCTGGGTCTACATTTGCTGTTACAGTTCCTCTGTTAACAGTAATTGTTCCATACGTTGCACCGCTTTGTGTAAACGGTTGGTTGTTTACAACGGCGGCGATGTTAACGCCAGAAAGCTGTGAGTCTTCAAACATTAGATCAGATACGTTCTCAACTGAGAAAGTAATTGTTCTGTTTGAACCCTTTACAACATCTCCGCGGACATCGATTGTGTGTGTACCAGTCTTTAGAAGATATGGTGCATTACCGAAATCAAATGTTACTTTGTTGTTGTTTGCAGCATTAACTGTTGCAGGACCAGCTACCTTAGTACCGTCTACATAGAGGCTAAGGTTTGCTAGTGAATCAACTGGAGCTGAACCGACGAACTTGAAAGTTGCGGCTCTGAACCATACATCACGTGTTCCGACGTTAGCTGAACCTGACCAAACGTTGAAGTTTGTAGTTCCAGCATCGACAGTTCGTGTTGTTGTTGCAATTGTTGCAAAGTTAACTGAAGCTGTAGTAACAGACGCTGTTGAAAGAGTATTTCCAACTACATTTGTAAATGTAGTCTTATTTCCTCCTGCAGTTACGCTGTTAAGTTTTACTCCAACTGTCTGACCCGCTGTAGTCCCTGCTGCAATGTCAGCGCGTACAGTTATTGTACGTGATCCATTTACAGTAAAGAGTCCTGAAGGAGCGTTGAAGTTAATGTAACCACCTGTTATAACGGATGCTGCATCTGTGATACGAACATTTCCATCATATAGGTAGACATTATTTAGTGTTGCGTCAGATGACACTCCGATTCTCTGTAACTGTACGTTTGTAACTGTACCGTTTCCAGTGAAAGTAATGTCAGCTAAACGAGCACCGGCCTGTCCTGAAACAATAGTTCCTGTAGGCTGTGAACCTGATAGCACTGCGCTAACTGGGCCACTTGTCTGACCAGGAGTTGTTGTTGTAGGCTGACCGTTTCCACATGACTGTCCTGTAGTTGGGCTGAATCCAGAAGTTGATGTACAACCTGCTGGAAGAGTCGACTGACCGGCGCATGCCATGTTAAGTAGGGCACGTGTACCTGCGTACACATTTCCTGTTGGTGCAGTGATTCCTAGTTCTACAAGATGTAGAGCTTGGAATTTATTCACTGCGGCACGAGTTGCTGGACCAAATGTTGAAGTCTCCATTCCTGAAGAACCTGCACCTGATACTGCTACACGTGTCTGTGGCCACATGTTAAGAGTCTTTTGAAGATTCATAACATCTGTACCTCTTGAGCCAAGTCTCATATTCGTATTAAACGTATATGAGCAGCTCACTGTTGGAAGGTTGAGAGCCGCTGATGCACTAAGTGCACTAGCGATCATACCTCCGACGATTGCTATTGATGTAGCAATCTTCATTTGAGTTTTAGACATAAACTATGCTTATAAGATTTGTGAAATGATGTGTTTATTAATACGCACCACGCAATATGTTTATTTAGTTTCGACATAACTAAACATATCGCTTTTTTGACAGACGACCGTTTCGGACCGAATGTTGATTTCGAAAATTAGTAAAAATTAAAAATATTTTCATACCTTAATTATTACTTTTAATCTGCGTCACTATTCTGTTGTCAACGATCTTATCTGTCTTCAAGATACCTTATAAATTGTATCTCAAATACCAGAGGACGCTCTCAAACAGAGACGTCTGCAGACAGTATAGTTGTTCCATATATATATTGCAATTTTAGGTTGCAAATATGTGTGGATAATACTGCCCGTAGTACATTACTGTACTAGGACGTTATTCTCCCACATTTACAGGGTAAAGTCAAAAAACCAGAGATTAGAATATTAGAGAATAAATGGCAGATTAATACGAAGATATAATTCATTGAAACCTCTACATTTGATGCGTGCGTCTAAAACCTACTATCCTATTTTACTTAAGGACATATCTACTCCATCTTTTCTCGCCGATTCGATCAATTACGTTATCTTCAAGCAGAGCATTCAATTCTCTTTGGATGGTTTTTTCACTGCAACCTTTAATGCGCGAAGATATGTCCTTTATACTTATATCTACCCCTTTAATAAAAAGAGCTAGGATCTGGTCCCTTCTAGATTGCTTCCGCATTTGAAAAGATGAGGCGAGAGATGCATCTGTCTTAGAAGCATGTTGCATTAATAAACTATGAGTAGACTCCTTTTGAGGATGAGTGTCCCTTTTGTGATCTTGTCTATCGGACATATTATTATATTCCTGTCTTTTGTTATCCTTTATATTATCAAACTTAGAAAGCAGTCTGGAGTGTTTTAAAGCTTCTTCTGTTTCTCTTAAATCCTTCTCGCTACTATGCAGCCTTACTAATGAAAGCGGGGTGATGACATCGTATGATGTAGACGTCACAGCAGAAGAGAAGCTCTCTTCTTTATTTAAGTTTTCCTCACCTTCTATGTGTAACATTTCTTTAGTGAGAATTGGCTGTCTTTTTTCTAGGGCAAGCTGAAGAGCCCGGAATCCGTCCATTAGTAATTTGCCATTCATCTCTGAGACAATGCCCGTGGTAATAGACACATGCAGCAAAGACGTTATTTCGGTCACAGTTTTAAGAGAAACTTTAAATTCCTTTATTCTGTCTTTAACGTCCATTTGAGATAATGTATTCATAGAGGACAAAAGAGTCACGGCGTTCTTCCTAAGAGCATGTTTTATAGCTTCGTTGTCGGTCATTAAATCCGTAACCAGATACAGTGCAGTAACAAGTTTTTCAGATTTTTTAGCTACTAAATTATTATAATCAATTTTTGTCTCTTCTTGCATAATGTCTCTTATATGTCCTTTCAACTTACAACATACGGGCTAATGTCTCTTATATAAAATAACTTTTCCTTCCCTCTACCTTTCTTCTTAAAATGTCCTATATATTATTTTATATGTGTCCATTCTATGCCTTTTATTTATCCTGTAAAGACTTGTCGAATAGAAATTTTATGTCCCTGTATACAGGAGATATATAGACAACAGATTTTAGATGGTAGATTAATAAAAGCGAAATGACATTCTTTCCTTTCGGAAAGAATGTCATTTAAAATCTAACATCTGTCCTCTACTATCTAGTACCAAGTTATTCCTTATATAATAAAGAATATTTTTGATATACTTTTTTCATAAGATTAATCTATATGGCAAAGGAAGACACACGTGGAGATGCGCTCCCTCGAGGAAGACGTAAGAGAGTAAAAGACCCAGTACTTGCAGAAACAATATTAGGCGTACTTTCTGTTATCTTCGTAATGATAGGAGCTCTTTTAATATTTTCCATGGTACACGCAGGAGGAGATGGAGGAGAGATTCTCTTTTCGGGAATTGAATCCATAATCGGATTCTTTTCTTATGTAACCCCTCTTATATGTTTTTACATTGCTTATTATCTATGGAAAGAGGAGCTGCCAAATATAAGATTTATGATGGCTCTTGGCTGGCTTTTTTTATTATTAGGAATATCAGGCTTAGGAACGCTTTTCTTTAGCCCAACATTTGCCGGATTATTAGGCGTCCTTATAACAGGGCCCCTTGTAAAATATTTCGCATACTATCCAAGCGTTGCCTTACTAGGCGGAATAGCTGCCATTGGAGGAATTGTAATTCTAGAAAGAAAACCATCTTTGTCTCCTCTATTTATTATCCTTTCATATCCATTTATTCAGCTACAAAAAATGTTTGGATTATTTAGAAATAAGCCAATCGATGATGAAGCCATTCTTTTAGAAGATAAAATAGAAGAAGAAGTCCCCCAAGAAATTGAAGAAGTAGTGGTACACGGAAAAGATGGACCTGACTTAAGACGCGAAATATTTGGAGAGCTTTCTCCGATAGAGGAGGAAGAGGCCTCGAAAAGAGAAATAAAAGCAAGACCGGTAATTCTTACTCCTGAGTTTGTTCCTCCACCGCTTGAACTTCTTAATGTAGATTCTGGAAAAAGTGGCGCAGGAGATTCTAGAGCGAAAATGCAGACTATTCAGAGAACGTTAGAACATTTCCGTATTCATGTAGAAATGGGAGAAGTAACAGTTGGACCAACAGTTACCCAATTTACCCTTAAACCAGCGCAAGGAGTGAACCTATCTAAGATAGTTACCCTTCATGATAATCTTGCCATGGAACTTGGATCTGAGTTTTTACGTATTGAAGCACCTATTCCAGGGAAATCTCTGGTTGGTATCGAAGTCCCTAATGAAAGAAAAGCCACTCTTGGTCTCCGATCAATGCTTGAGCTTACTGAGTTCATCGAAAGCGGACCCCTTAACTTAGCAATAGGAAAATCAATCGTTGGTAAGCCCATCTTTGGAGACTTAGAAAAAATGCCGCATTTGCTTGTGGCTGGTGCTACACGTACAGGTAAATCTGTCACCCTCCAAAATCTCCTAATGTCTCTTCTTTACAAGAACTCGCCTTATGATTTAAAGCTGATTATCCTTGATCCAAAAAGAGTAGAGTTTACAATGTACAGCAATCTTCCCCATCTTTATACCCCTATTATTAAAGAACCGAAAAGCGCTATTAAGGCACTCAACTGGGCTGTACAAGAACTTGAGCGCCGATATGAAATTCTTTCAGAATATGGCCAGGTAAACGTAACAGATTACAATAAAAAAGTATTAGCCCCCGCTCTCGAGAAAGCTCGTAAAAAATCTAAAATCGGTGAAGAGCTGGAAGGGGTTCCGCCTAAGATGCCATATATAGTTATTATCTTCGACGAATACAACGACTTCATGCTTTCGTATCCAAAAGAAATAAGCCCGCTTATCACATCGCTCTCTCAAAAAGGTCGTGCCGCCGGAGTACACCTCATACTTTCAACCCAGCGGCCTGATGTAAAAGTTATCACCGGAACTATTAAGGCAAACATTCCAGCTCGTATCGCGCTTAAGACAACTTCTCAGATTGACTCTAGAACTATTTTAGATGCTTCGGGAGCAGAAGATTTGCTTGGAAATGGAGATATGCTTTATATGGCATCGGACAACCCCCGCCTCGTTAGAATACAAGCTCCTTTTATTTCTACAGAAGAAATAAAAGCCGTAGTAGCAAATATAAAGCAGACATATTTGGATTTCATACCAGATAGCATTGATATTTCAAAAGTTAGAGTCGGTATTGCAAGCGGGAACATCTCAAATGATGGAGATGGCGGAAGCGAGCCAGAAGACGATGAAGATTATATGAGTGCAAAGGATTATGTCACTTCTACTGGGAAAGCTTCCACTTCTTCACTCCAAACTGCCTTTCGATGGGGATATAATAAAGCCGCTCGTATAATTAATGATCTGGAAAGACATAATATAATAGGCCCTGCTAGGTCTGGTGAGAGATACAGAGAAGTTCTTTCTGGAAACCCTGCCCCTTCCGATACTACCGAAGAGTCTTCAGTAGACGCCACAGCGGACGACATCTTTAGGAATTAACTCTAATGGATTATGATAGAAACCTACGATTTAAGAAAAAAATTAGAGCCTTATATAATAGGCCTACTGGTGCTAATCGCGGTATTTTATGGCATTTTTAGGGCTTATCCCCTCCTTTCCGGGCCTTCAATAACAATATACTCGCCAGGAGACGGCGATCCAGTAGCAAGCACTACTTTTGAGGTCTCTGGAAGGGTTTTAAGATCACGGGAAATCACTCTTCAGGGCCGCCAAATAACTATAGACACTGAAGGGCACTTTAAAGAAACCTTGGTTCCATACTATCCATATACTATAATTATAATAAGCGCGAAGGACCAGTACGGCGCGGAAGTTACAAAGACGCTGCGAGTAATACCCAAGGACTAGATGGTAGATATTAGATAGCGATGTTAGCTAAATTCATATCAGCATCCATCTAAAATCCTTAGCCATTAGTAACAATTAACCATTAACTAAAAAACTATTCCTATGATGAAGAAAAAAGTTGCAAAGCCAAGTAAGACAATAGGTGTAAAAAATATGGACGAGAAAGGAAATAGAACTGGAAATTCAGATGCCCTTTTGCGTGAGATTCAAAATAAATTTGGGGAAGGCTCGATGATGAAATTAGGCGAAGCTCCGAAGGTTGATGTGGGGGTTGTGCCTACTGGGTCTTTAGGATTAGACGCTGCCCTTGGTGTAGGAGGACTCCCACGCGGAAGAATAGTCGAAATATTTGGACCAGAATCATCAGGCAAGACAACTCTTACACTACACGTCATCGCAGAAGCTCAGAAGCTCGGTGGCATTTGCGCGTTCATTGATGCCGAGCATGCTATGGATCCAGAGTATGCCAAGAAGCTTGGCGTAAATATAAATGAACTTCTTATCTCACAGCCAGATAACGGAGAGCAGGCACTTGAAATTACAGAATCTATTGTAAGAAGCGGACAAGTGGATGTGGTTGTCATCGACTCAGTAGCAGCGCTTACTCCAAAAGATGAAATTGAGGGAGATATGGGAGCGCAGCACGTTGGAAAGCAAGCAAGATTAATGTCGCAAGCTCTTAGAAAGCTAACGGGAATAGCGCACAAATCTAAGACGGTAATTGTTTTCATCAACCAAATACGTATGCAAATTGGAATTATGTTCGGAAATCCCGAAACAACTCCAGGAGGAAAGGCGCTTAAGTTTTATGCTTCAGTAAGAATAGACATACGAAGAATCGCTCAAATTAAAAAGGGAGAAGATGTGGTGGGAGCACGCACGAAAGTTAAAATCGTAAAGAACAAAGTTGCTGCCCCCTTCAAGACCACAGAGTTTGACATTATGTATAACGAAGGAATCTCTAGAGAAGGAGAACTTCTGGCTCTCGGTGAGAAATTTAAGGTTATTCAAAAATCAGGAGCTAGTTATGCATATGGCGATGAGAAGCTTGGCCGAGGATATGATGCTGCTAGAACATATTTAAGAGAAAATAAAAAAGTACAGGACAAACTAACGAAAGAAATTCAGAAATGCTTAGAGTCCGGCGCATTAGCATACGAAGGTAAGGCAGACCCAGAAGAAAATGAAGATCCTGCGGAATAGATATGACAGAGGAAGGTATCTACAAGCTTTATATTGAAAGAGCGGGAGAAGCAACTGAAGAGATTTCTGGTGTTTTAAATGAGCTTGATCAAGAAGTGGCCGGATTAGAGAAGAGAATTAGAATTCGAGAAGATATAGAAAAAATAGATAAAATAATCGCAAATATGTAATATGGAATCTCATTCATTAAATCCAAACGAAAGGCCGGTTGATAGCGCGATAGAATCCCCTTCCTCACTGCTTGAATCTGTCGAAAATAAGAAAGAAATACTCTTAGAGAGGATTGAGGCTACTTCATCACGCATAAATGAAATTCATGCAAAAACGGAAGAAGAAATAAAACTAAAAGAAAAACTGATAGAAAAGAGAGGGTTACTAGGAAAAATGAAAGAGAAACTTTCCCTTCTCGGAAATGCTGCAATATTTTTAATTGGAATTTCTTCAGTGTCCGCATTAGCCCAAACAAAAGATACAGAACAACCTCCATCCCCAGATTCATCAAGCGTGGAAAATATAGAGGATTATAAAAATACTTCCGACGAAGATATAGAGCTTATTGAAAAACAAAATGCCGAATTGGGAGACACGGTCCCAAGAGTAAGTAAGGGTGAGCAGACTCCAACCGAAATAGTGAGTGCCAGTATGGCGCTAGTTTCATTCCTTGGAAAGGAGACCCTTAAACCTGTGACAAGAGATATAAGTAAAATAAGATCCGAGAGTACGTCGCTAATGGATAAAATAGAAGCAGGATCTAATCTCGGACGAATGGTTCCAGGAAGATCGCGTATCTTTGCAAGCTATATTAATAAGGGATTTGATGTTAAGTCAGAGCTCGCAAATTTTAAAAGCCACCCTGAAAGAGCAATGCTTAGCGCTCTTAACTTTGCCACTAGCTTTATTCCGCATAAATTGTTAGTAAATGCGGGGATGGCTATATTAGAATATAAAATTATTCCAGCGTATAAAGATAAAGAGCAATTTGCAAAAGATAATGCAGAGACTTTTCCAAAGCAATTTGGAAGGAGTGAATAAATAAAAAAATCGCGGCCAATCAGGTCGCGACTACCCTTCCTTCCCTTTAAGGGTAAATATTTGAAATTTCTCCCTCCACTTAAGAGTGTACTGACATTCTACTGAGCAGAAAAGCTTTCCCTTTGTATAGGGACAATCGATATCCCCCGTATACGCACAAACATATGTTCGCATTCCACATGTAGCACAGGGAACTTTATCTTGAGATTTTAAAAAGACTTGGAAGAACACTGGAAACTCCAAAAGAGTCGAATCTCCCTATCCTGCTACTTTAAAATCAAATTGTCAAAAATTGAAATTCCCCTATTTTCTGCTATAATCTTGAGATTATCAGTATTTGTATTAGGTTTATCTAAAATCTAATGTCTAAAATCTAATACCTAGTCTTATGGCTAAACTAGAATACAACGAAATTAAAGAGAGAAAGTACATTATCTATAAAGATGAGCCTTTTGAAGTGCTTGAGTCTCATGTAGCGCGTACTCAGCAGAGAAAGCCACAGAACCAAGTAAAGATGAGAAACCTCATTAATGGAAAAGTTATTCCTGCCACATTTCACTCGACAGAAACAGCAGATGAAGCTGATGTTACAAAAAGAGAAGCAAAGTTTATTTATGCATCAAAAGGAGAATTTTGGTTTACAGATCCGAAAGATCCTAAAAATAGATTTACAGTAGACGAAAATATAATTGGAGATAAAGCCAAATTCTTAAAAGGAGATACTATTGTAGAACTTCAGATATTTGAATATGAGGATGAAGAAACAGTAATAGGACTTAAGCTTCCAATAAAAATGACTTTTGAAGTTAAAGATGCCCCTCCTGCTATTAAAGGAAATACGGCTTCTGGAGGCGGAAAACTAGTGACTCTAGAAACCGGCGCGCAAGTTACTACTCCCTTTTTTATCGAAGTGGGAGAAAAGATTGTAGTGAATACTGAGACTGGTGAATACGTAGAACGAGTCAAATAAGGTTCTAAATATAAATTTATAAACCTGATGTAGGCGTAGGGAATTTATTATGCGCTTCATCACGAAGAAGCATTATTTTATGAGCTACAGTCTCTACTTCTTTTACGTATTCCATAACAAACTGCTGTTCTGTGCCTGCACTCTGGACTTTTAACTGTCCATAATCAAAGATATTTGAAAGAAAGCCATTTTTCTCGAAGAAGACGTCTTGAATGCGGAGAAGTTCCATAAATGCTTCATCCCTGCTTAAAATCTCCTTTTGATTTACAGCTACTATGTGCTTATTCGTAACATACCAGACGTCAAAATAATCTTTCGTCCATGAATAAAAAAAGCTTGTCCAGAAAATAAGGACAAATAATATCAGGACCATCGTGCCGTACGCAGTTTCATTTGAATAATTTTTAAATAAATCTCCACTTGAAAAATAATAGACGGCAACAATTAACAAGAGGCAACCAAAAGCATGTAAGAAAAAATCATGCACATATACTATCCAATGCTTTCTAATGGTAGAAATTATCTCTTCCCCTTCTTCTAAAATATGTTCTTTTTCAAATTTCATACATCTATATAAACAGCATAGAAAAAAGCAGGACGAAAGATCCGGCCAGAAAGAAATTTCTAGCGACCGTCACCCCTTTCTCACCTCTCCCATACTTCCACCATACATAAAGTAAAACTGCTGCAAGAGGTATATATACGATTAGAGAAAGGATAAGGATTACGAAACCCAACATAGGATAAGTATACCTAGTACACTTATAAAGTCCATTATAAAATAATCTTATAATTGGAACTTCTTGAGCACTTCTGCCTCCACTTCTTCTCTCGGTCTTCCATATGTTAAGTAGCTTAATTCTTTCAATGGCTCGATACGGCTGGCGTCTCCGTGCTCGGTATTAAGTGTTTTTATATCAAAAGGCTTTTTAGGCTCTCCATTTACAAGAGTCTTTAAATATCCATGACGATTTTCTATCCTCATTATATCAGTTGCGGTAAATATTGGAGCAAACTGAGTTTCTAAATATTTTGCATCGTCAGGCCCTACGCGAAATACGGCCATAGACCCGACGTTGCCGAAAACCGCGCCTTTTATTTCTTCCGTAAGCTGGCCTATGTACTGATGAGCAATGTTAAGTGATAGCCTATATTTACGAGCTTCAGATAAAATCGTGGCAATTGAAGGCGTTGATACGTTTTGGAATTCATCAATATACAAGTAAAAATCTTTTCTTTCTTTAACATCGACTATATTTACTCTGGAGAGCGCCGCTTGTGAAAACTTCCCTACAATAATAAGACCTAGAAGAGAAGAGTTTAGATCTCCCAGTCGTCCTTTTGATAAATTAACGAGAAATATCTTTTTGGTGTCCATAATATCTCTAAAATTAAATGAGCTTTTTTCCTGAGCAATAATAGGACGCATAATGTCATTAGTCATGAAGACATCGAATTTACTATTTACGTACTGCGTCCAGTTCTGAAGCCCTTGATCTCCTGTGGTCTTTTCAGCATTTTGCCAGAATTGTAACACCATAGGATTTTTACATTTTGATAATTTATAATCCCTGAAATCCTTATCAGAAAATACTTTAGAAATTTCCAAAAGTGTATTGCCAGACTCTGGGTGCTCCATAACTAGCATGGTCGCATTTCTGAAGTATTGCTCAAATCCCGGACCTCCCGTTGCTTTCATATCAAAAAGCTTATCAAAAATACCCAAGAGCTCGTTTACCACAAAAGTCTTTTGTTCAGGGAAATTTCTATCATACTCCAGCATATTTAATCCCATGGGGCGTTCTGTATACGCCGGGTCAAAGTAAATCACATCTTTTGCTCGCTCAGGCGGGACATTCGCTAAAATATCTAAGAGGTCAGACCCGTGCGGATCAATGAAACAGCATCCATCGCCATTTTTAATGTCTTGAATAATTAAATTCTTGAGAATTCCCGTCTTACCGGTTCCTGTCTGTCCTATAACATATAAATGCCTCATACGATCTTCTCGACTAAAGTGAATCGTCTTTTCTTCTCCGCGGAAATTATTTACCCCCAGAATTACGCCGTCCTGCGGCATATCAAGCGGAGGCTGGGCCATGGCGGCCGTTTGCTCACGCACATTTGATACATCTTTAGATTGCGTAGGAAAATGGAAGATTGAAGCAAGTTCTGTTAAGTTAAGAGGATAACTTTCGTCTTCATTCCATAATCTATATGAATATCTATGAAGCATGGCTTTCTGGCGGCTCCCTGTTACTTCCTTAAAGACAATGCTATTGCCCCCCACTTGAGTGAATTGAATAAACGAGCTTTCTAAATCATGTCTGATAGCTTGCGCACGAGGCAGAGAGCTCGCAGAAGAGATGATCCTTAAATTAGACTCGATGATTGTTTTGGATAATTTATCCTGAACATACTTAATTGCATTTTCATCAATGAAGGTTTGCTTCTTTTCTTTTTCCTCCTCTTTCGGTTTAGGGGACGAAAACATCGAATTTAATAAAAACAAAGTTTCTTTAAGCGCACTTTGTTTATCAATAACCCGCTTCATTGTTTCTCCCTTGCGTAAGTCTTCCAACATCTCTCCAAATCTCTTTGCGAACACATCCCCTGCTGGTCGAATTAACAATTGAAGAGCTAAGCCTTCTCCGTCTTTTGCAATCTTAGTAAAGGAAGAAAGAATAAGGGACATCGGATCAGCCTCCATATCCGCATATGTCTTAATAGGTAAGGCGGGGTGCGTGCTATGAGTAGCGTAAGATGCTGTAGTTATGGCATGTTCATGGAAAATATTATAATCTTCTTTATTTTCCCTAATTTGTGCTGTCGGGAACACTCCCAGAACCACCTTCTCGAAAAGATCAGCATAATCAATGTGAACAGCACAATAAAATGATGCAGTCGTCGAACCATTAGAAACCCCGACTTCAAGAGAGTAATAATTCTTTTCCTTGTTTGTGGCATCTCGGGCGAGTGCTTGCATAGAGGCATACCATTGTTCCATAAGAGCCATCATTTCTTTCATCGACTTTCCATTGGATCCATCCGCGTCCGGCAATACTATTTCAAAAAGTCTCATGTGAAGCGCTTTCCACTCATCCTTTGAAATATCGTTTTTTATTTCATGTCCTGAAATGATGTATTGTGCCAAATATCTTTCAAAGTCATCGTCAAGCTCGGGACTATTCATTTTCTCAAGAAGATTAAAAGCATTTTTTATGCCCTTTTCTGCTATAACTTGAGAAAGCATGAATATCTGCTCATCGGTTGATTTCGGAGCAAGCCATTCTAATAACTTTTTATGTGTGGCCGAACTTGCTTGAAACTCTGGAGTTATTACTTTTTCTGTAGGAGTTTCTCTATATTCTCTAACAACTTCATTTGCATGATCAATAGGAGTGAAGCGATCTTCAAATCCTTTGGCTTTTTCTTGTTTTTCTTTTACTTGTGCTCGCAAATAAGCAATTTCTTCTTCAGGCGTGGAGAATTGGGAATTCATAGGAACAGTTTACAGTTTTCAGTTGACAGTTACCAGTGAATACTAGAAGAGAGTTATTAATGTATAATTTCCTTTTTACTATCTTTGTCTTTTTTACTATCTTTGTCTTTAATTGCTTGTTTTTGAATCTCAATATTGCTTCTTAAGTAATTAATTTGCCGGAGATCTTCTTCTGTGGGACTAGGAATAGATTCATACATTCCTAACCTAGCTTCCATATCTTTTATATTATCTTCCGGTGAAAGAAACTTAATATTGTGGGGGGTCTGATTCAAAAGGTGTATTCATTTCCATATATAAAGTGTATTCCTCTGCTTTAAGAAGTCAACTAGGCTGTTAATATCTCTGCCTTTCCTTCTGTTATTAAAATAGTATGCTCAAAATGCGCTGACTTTTTATGGTCTTTTGTTATAAATGTATATCCGTCCTTGTCCAAATATACTTCGTCCGTTCCGTGGTTTACCATTGGCTCAAGCGCAAGCACAAGTCCTGGCACGAGCTTTGGCCCTTTTACACCGTCATCAAAGTTAGGCACATACGGCTCTTCATGGACCTTGTACCCCACACCATGACCTGAAAGAATCTTTACTACTCCGTACTTCTTAGGAATAGACTTTTCAATAGCCTTTGAAATATCATTTACATACTTTCCACCCACCGCTGCATTTATCCCCGCCATAAGAGCATTCTTGGTCACCTCCATTAATTCCTTGTCTTCATCACTTATTCCCCCGACTCCTACAGTAATAGCAGAATCTGATATCATCCCTTTATGCTTTATACCGCCATCAAGTCCGACAATATCCCCTTCTTCTAAAACTCTATCTCCTCCAATGCCATGCACCACTTCTTCATTTACTGATATACAAATGCTCCCTGGATATGGATAATCCGCTCCAAATGGCTGATAGTTTAAAAACGCCGGCTCGTCCCCCTGATCTACTACCAATTTATGAAAAAAGTCATTTAAATATCCTGTAGTCACTCCTGGTCTAACTTCTTTTGCAGTTTCTTTTAAAGCGACAGCAAGTCTTCTTCCGCTTTCACGTAAGTTAATTATGTCTGTTTCGGTTTTTAATTTAATATCGTATTTCATAAATAAAAGCGATGGGTAATTAGCTAATGGTAATACTAATTCAATACCTCTAATTTAGCAACAATTTCATTATGAACTTCTTCTACTGTCTGCTCGCCATTTACATGGATATATTTAAAAAGTGGATCACGGGAATAGTGATCTAGCACTGGCAATACATCTTCATTAAACCATTCCATCTTCTTTCTTGTGTCTTCTAAGCTGGCGTCATCTTCTCTGCCTCGTGAAGATAGCTTGTCTAATGCCCAGCTTTCACTTACATCAATATATACGACAGTTGCATGATCATATCCAAAGAAATGAAGTGCGCTATGAATAGCTTCAACTTCCACCATGCGCCGTGGTGCACCGTCGAGTAATATAGTTTCATTCCCTTCGATGCTTTCAATAAAAATATTTGACCAATTCCATACTGCGAGAAATTCTGGAAGCAATCCTCCGCTATTGGTAATTTCTTTAGCCAATTTCCCCGCATGTGTTTCCCCTTCTATAAACTTTCTAAAAGCTCCACCGGTAGTTATATGTATAACCTTGGACGCCCCCTTTTTTTCTAAATAAGCCTTTAGCGAATCAGCCTGCGTTCCTTTTCCACTCCCCGACCGTCCTATTAAAATAAAGAATTGTTTATCCATGGAATAATACTAACACAGAAAATCACTTATCTGACCATGGAAAAACTAGTATTCCTTCATTGAAAGCTGCGCGTCGATTTTCTTGATAAGATCCAATACCACACTCACCACAATCAGAAGCGATGTTCCACCAATCGTTGCAGCAGTTAATCCAGTAATTCCTTGAACTACCACAGGAAGCACCGCTACTACTCCTAAGAATACTGCTCCGAACAAAGTGACTCGTGCTAGTACATAACCGATGTAATCCGCCGTAGCAGCTCCTGGACGGAATCCTGGAACGAATGCGCCATTCTTCTGCAAATTCTCTGATGTCTTTTCAGGGTCAAACATGACCGCTGTATAAAAGTATGTAAACGCAACTACAAGCAAGAAATAAATCGCTCCATAGATCCAGATGTTCCCTAATAAATTAATCACCTCCCGAGCAACTGTTTGAAGCCCTGCGCTGCTTGAAGTAACTAATAGCTGGGCTATAAGCTGCGGGAAAAGAAGAATAGAGACTGCGAAAATTATAGGTATTACTCCTGCTTGATTAAGCCGGAGGGGTAAATATGTAGACTGAGTAAGAGTTCCGCCGCTGCCTATTCTGGACTGCCGAGCGTATGTCACTGGGATAGGGCGCTCTGCCTCTGTAACATATACAACCCCAGCTATAACTATAAGAGAAAGAATAAGCAGTCCCACTACCATTGGTATTTGAGACACATCAAATGTGATGAAAAATTGGCTTAGCTTTTGAGGAAGCGCTGCTACTATTCCGGCGAAAATTATTAATGATACTCCATTTCCGATACCTCTTTCGTTAATCTGTTCTCCAAGCCACATCATGAGCATGGTTCCTGCAGTAATAATCATTAAATTTGTTACAAGCATCGGAGTAGTTAAATGAGGAATATGGCCCTGTCTCATTAAAAGAGTCAGAAGCGCATATCCTTGGATCAACGCAAATGGAAGTGTAAGAATACGTCCGTATTGTACGAACTTTCTTCTGCCTGTTTCCCCTTCTTCTTGATACATCTCTTTAAGACGAGGCGAGAGCACTGTTCCTAGTTGCATAATAATGGAAGATGTAATATATGGACCTACGGAAAGCATCACTATAGAAAATGTAGAAAGTCCTCCTCCTGAAAATATGTTTAAAAGCCCAAATATGCCACTTGAGCTGTTTCCTAGAAATCCTGCGATATCCGCTGGAGTCACCCCAGGAATTGGAATAGCGGCTAGTATGCGAGTAAGGATAAGGATAGCAATAACGAAAATAATACGGCCTCGGAGAACTCTATCAGTAAAAATAGCCTTGATTGTATTCATAATTTAGGTATTATAACACTAAAAGTAGCTTCTAGCCAGTAGCTTTTAGCCTTCTGCATGCGCTTCTTTCAGATCAATCAGAAAGTTTATTAGCTTCTACAAGGGAACTCTTTTCTTTCATATATTTAATGCTTTCTTCTATGACATCTTCACCAAAAATGATATCTGCCTCATCCTTCATTCTTTCTCTTTCTGAGGAAGTTCATTGAAGCTCATAGTAAATAAATAACTATAGCTTTTTTATAAATTCTAGTGTCGTGAGATATTTTTCTCTATCTCTTTCTTCGCTATTATGTCCGCCTTGATCTCCGAGAAAACGCAATTTTCTGTAATCTTCTTCATCGAGAATGTGATAGTACTCCTTGGGGTCATTATTACCTTTCAAAGTTCTCTCTGCTAAAAGATCATTACTGATTGCTCTTGCTAAATGAGGCATGCTATCATTGATGACTTCTTTTTGTGTCGGGGGATTTTCTTTTAGAGCCTGATAATAAATTGCTAATCCTTTTTTAGCTAATGCTTTTATTTCTTCTAAGTTGGCAATTATAAATCTTCCCCCTTCTCCTAATTCTAAAGGCTTTCCCTGCAATGAATAAAAGAAAGTATAGAAAGGACTGTACTTATCTCCTATAACATATTTATATGAATCATTACTACTGAGCTTAGATAATTTTTCTTCCGCTTCTTGCTTATATTTCTGGAATCTTGCTTTTTGATCTTCTATACTTGCTTCAACATGCGCCTCATGTAGAGTTTCATCCATCCTCAATTGTCCCAATCTAGCCTCTCGCTCTTCTTGAGTTTCCGGGAATTCTCCGCTTTCTATAACCGCCTCTATTCCAGCCTCAGGTTTGCTTGGATCTTGATTAAATTTCATATGCTATAAAGTGTACTCCCTTGGCTTTGAGCGTCAAGGAACAAAAAGTCCGCTCAATGGCGGATTTTTGTTATTTCTTCTTTGATTTAGCGGGTTTAGCTTTTGCCACTTTTACTGGCTTTTCTTTCTTTTCTTTAACTTCTTCTACTTTTATCTCTGGAACTATTCCCCCTGCTTTTACAATTTTTTCGCGAGCAGAAGTTGATAGGTCGCATCTTTCAATAGTGAGGGCCACGCTGATTTCTCCAGTACCTAGAATCTTTACTTTTGGATTCTTACCAAACTTATCTCCAATTAATCCTTGCGCAACTAGTGATGTAGGAGTTACTACTTCTCCAGCCTTAAATACATTAAGCTCGCGTACATTAACTACAGCTTCTAATCCTCTGTAAAATACTGACTTGGCACGATTTTTGCTATGGCCTCTTAACTTAGGAAGCTTCTTGATGATATCTCTCATTGCAGGACGAACTCTGTGACCAGCACGAGCTGTCTGTCCCTTTCCACCCTTTCCGGCAGTCTTACCGCGCTTGCCTCCACGAGCAACGAGTTTTCCTTTCTTAAGCGCGTGAACGCGTTTTATTTCATGTATCTGCATAAATTTTTTAATTATGATTTAACTGCTGCTTCAACTGGCGCTTCAGGAATCTTCGCAACTTCGACAGGCGCTTCACCGTGAGCATAAGCAATCTCTTGTAGAGCTTTCATGGTTGCACGAGCATTATTTAACTTATTTTTTGTTCCTGAATAAAACTTTGCAGTAACATTGTTTACTCCAGCAAGAGATAAAATAGTACGAGCAGAAGATCCAGCAATTAATCCGCGAGCCTTGTTCGGCATGATCATAACGCGTGATGACTTGAACTTGGCATCAATGTCATGAGGAAGGGACTTGTTCTTGTTTAATCTTAAACGAATCATATTCTTCTTCGCAGCTTTCAAAGCTTTTTCAATAGCGACCTGAGTATCTAGTGATTTTCCAGTTCCAAGACCAATACGGCCATTTCTATCTCCTGCGACAAGCGCTACAGAAAGAGTAAATCTTCGTCCTCCAGAAACCACGCGAGTCACGCGACGAATACTGATAGTCTTGCTATCAAATTCTGGCTTTTCTCGAGGTGTGCGAGGTCTCCCTCCGCGACCTCCTTGTTTGCCACCCTTTCCAGACTGTCCTCCACGAGCTCCACGAACTTGTCTAGCTTGTGGTTCCTGAGCCACAGCAACATTACCTGTTGGTACAACAGTAGGAGTCGCGTCTATTTTGATTTCTTTGTTTTCTTCCATAAATATTTTTAATTAAAATTGCAAGCCGCCTTCTCGCGCAGCGTCTGCTAATGCTCGTACTCGACCTCTGTACGAAAATCCTCCCCGGTCAAAAACTACTTGAGATATATTTTTCTTCTTTGCTTCTTCTGCAAGGGTCTTTCCTACAGTCTTTGCACGCTCTACTTTATTTATTTTTCCAGAAATAGAAAGGTCAGATGCCGAAGCAAGGGTTTGGCCTAATGTGTCGTCTATAAGCTGAGCATACATATATTTATTTGATCTGAATACTGCAAGTCTCGGTCGCTCTCCAGTTCCCCCTACTCTTGTACGGATTTTCTTATGTAGCCTTATTCTCTTTTCTGTTTTAATATTTTTATTCATATATTTAACTTACAGGATTATTCAGATTTCTTACCCTGCTTACGACGAACAACTTCTGTGCTGTAACGAATTCCTTTACCCTTATATGGTTCAGGCTTCTTTTTACTTCGTACTTTGTTTGCAAATAACCCAACTGCTTCTTTATCGATTCCAGAAATAGTAAGCGCGTTTTTCTCTGCGGTAACAGTAACACCTTCAGGAATCGGCATAATTACAGGATGTGAGAATCCTAATGATAGCTGTAGATTAGTTCCTTTTACTTCCCATTTAAATCCGACTCCGTCCACTAAAAGCTTCTTTTCAAATGGAGTAACAACTCCTTGTATCATATTCCTAATATGAGACATATATGTTCCCCAAAGCGCACGAGAGAACTTATCGTTTCTTCTTGGTTCTGAAGTTATAACACCGCTTTCATTCTTGAAAGCAACTTCTTCGCGCAAAGCACGTGATAGCTCTCCTTTAGGGCCTTTTACGCGCACAAAAGATGAGTCAAAGTTTACTTCGACGCCTGTTGGTATATTTATTTGTAGTTTTCCTATTCTGCTCATATATTTATTACCAAATTGTGAATAACACTTCGCCTCCGACCAATTCCTTCCGGGCTTGTTTATCACTTAAAATACCTTTTGGGGTAGAAAGCACTGACATTCCAAACCCATACTTAACCTGTGTAATATCTTTTACTCCAGTGTAGACACGCTTTGATTGCTTAGAAATTCTTTTTACTCCTTTAACTTTCGGTTCATCTTTCTTGTATTCCAAGACGATTTCTACCTCAGGCTTAGCAGAATCCGTAACATGATATGTTTTTACATACCCTTCCTGCTTTAAAAGCTCCAAAATTGCCACCTTCATTTTTGATGAAGGAATAGTAACTGTGGCTTTCTTTACAAGGCCAGCATTTTTTATTGAAGTAAGCATGTTTGCTATTTGATCCATATAATTTATCTATTTACTTACCATGAGGCTTTCTTAATTCCCGGAACCATTCCTTCGTTTGCAAGCTCTCTAAAACAAGTTCTGCAAAGACCGAAATCTCTCATAAATCCTCGTTTTCGACCGCACTTAAAGCAACGGTTAACTTTTCGTGTTGAAAACTTAGGCTTCTTATTTGCTCTTGCGATGGTTGATGTTTTTGCCATTTATATAATTAGTTACCGTAAGGATTTACGGAATTATGCCATCTGAATATCGCGCTTATGTCCGTAAATTCTAAACGTGTGTTTAAAACTTGCGGAGATACACGGATTACAGACAGTTCTAAAATACTATCATATTCTAATAGATAAGTAAACTAGAAGCTCTATGAGCTATTCTCCGCACTGTATACCACCAGCAATTGAAGCTATTTTCCCGTTATTTATAGTTCCGAGGAAACTAGCAGTGGTGGAGGCATTTACTCCAAGAGTAAACCATTGTGTGTTATTTTGATCTGTAGTAATTTGAGCCGTCGGATAAAGATTCTTAAGCAGATCTTCTGAAACATCTAATGTGAGCCCTGTCCCCGTCGTTATTCCCGAACCAACTGTCGTAGTGCTGTTATTTGTATATTCATAATGGAAAAAACTTTGCTTTCCAAAAACAGTATCCCCGAAGAATACTTTTAATTTACCCCATTCAACTACTCGTATTTGTTTTCCTGGGCATGTCCCATATGTAGAGAAACTGCTTGTCCACCCAGTGTCTTTCGTTGAGGTACCATAAACACTACTGATCTTTGCAATAACATCTATAGTAGAAGATCCGAAGCTCACTATTCCAAGGCCTCCACTACTAAGTGAAATGGGTGAAGACACTGTAGGAATCGCTTCTACTTTCTTTTCTTCTTTTACTGGCTGAGGAGTGAGCACTACTACAGATTGTTCCGCGGGAGCTTGTCCCCATTTATAGTATGCGTATCCGCCGGCAGCAATAAGCACAAGAAGTAAAATACCAAGTAACACAGGAAGGAGGTGAGACTTCTTTGGATCTGTACTAGCTGGAGGCACATTTACAGGAGAAACTGGGGGTACTGGTGGTGTCGTGGGTAGAGGTGTAGGAGCTACAGGTGGTGGAGTAAAAGTTGGAGTCGGGATAGAAGCTATAGGAATTACAGGTTCTGAAGTAGGCTGATTGGAAGCTTGGTTCGATTCTTGTGGAGGCATAATAAATAGTCTATAGCCAATAGTCGTCAGTCATTGGCACATTAAAATTCTTTTTTCTAAATTAATAATTTCTAATACAAGTATATATCTTATAATTGAAAAGTGATCAATCTTATTAACAAGACAAAGGCGGCACCGTATGAGCCGCCTTTGTCTTTAATCCAATGTCTCTGGTCTAAAACCTAGTCTAACTAGTAGCTAAATGATAATCCATTTACTGATACTTCTGTTTGAGACTTGCTTACTTCCACTCCCCCGTTATAAGTAACGATTTCAAATGTTACTTTTTGAGGATAATAGCCAGCGTTGTTGATAGTAACTGGAACTTCCTGCTGATTATTTGAATAAGTATAAGGAAGTGTAAACTCGCTTCCACATTGTGCGCCCGCGATACTTACAGTTACATTAGATGGGCATATTGCTCTTAATCTAAATGTAAGAGTTGGGTAAAGATAATTACTATTATTCAGATTAGCTGGAGTGTTTACGTAAAGCCTGAATACTTCTCCACTGTTTACCGGCGTCTTATTTGGAGAAATAGTTGCAGTACCATTATAAGAGAACGGTCTTGTTACATTTATAGGAACACTTGCTCTAAATATTGATGACTGTCCTGATATATCTGTGATCGGAGTAGCAAGAACTACTTTATATTGAGCGTTTTGGCTATTGTAATTGTAGTCACATGTGCCTGAGCAGATTGAATCAAGTAGTTCTTTAGTCAAGGTAAATGACGCGCTATTTCCAGATGTAACTGAGACAACTTTATTTTGATTGGCATTTACACTTTCTAATATGATCTGAAACTGATTATTTGATGTTAAATTATTTGTAGTCCAAGATAGATATACTGTATCCCCTTCTCTGTAAGAGGTGTTAGCCTGTGGATTATTTATGGTAAGAGATCCTGGCTGAGGTGTAAGACCATATGTATAACCAATGGCAGAAGAATAAATTATATTTGCACTTCCGCCTTGTGAAAATACTGAGGAATTTGAATTAACTACAGGAGGAGCGTATGAAGGAATCGAAGTATAGGGTGGAGTTGACTGATATGTTGAAGAAACATAGCTTGTTCCAGGATTTGAATAAATTGCAGGATTACTTGTTTGAGGAGTAATAACCTTAACGTACGGATCGTTTGGAGCAACATATGTAACTCCTGTTTGATATCCGGAGTATCCAGAATATCCCGAATATCCATAGTCATCTCCTAAGACAGACTGGTCACTATCACAGATTCTTTCATTGATAGCATTTCTCGTCGCCGGACCAACTGATCCAGTAGGCTGGATACCGTTATCTCTCTGAAATGACTTTACCGCGAGCTTAGTTTGAGCTCCAAATGTTCCATTAGGAATAGCATTTAAATATCCCGATTGCTTAAGAAAGCCTTGTAAAATATAGACCTCTGGGTTTGTAGAGCCTTGTGAAAGACTGCCTGTAATTTGGATGCCGCAAGCAGGTGCTGGAGCGTTGTCAAAATACGCAGCCGATACTGAAACTATATTACTTATAAAAAATCCTGTAACTGCAAGCGCTAAAGCGCTGTTTTTTATTCCTTTTATCATATTAGCACCCTACCATTCCTCCAAACTCTTGTCAAGTATGATTATTTATGTTGATTTAACCACTCTTTAACATCTAAAAATCCATCTTCGTGATCTCGATATGGGATTACAATTTTGCTATGCTTGGCATATAACTCTCGCCTTTTATTTAATAACTTAGGATACTGCTCTAAAATTCTTTCTTTAAAATTATCTTCAGTAAAATCATTGAACTCGCCCCAGATCACCGGCTTCGGATCATTAAAATACTTTGCGACCATCGTGCCTACTTTTGAGTCATCAACGTCTAGGTAAATCGTATAGTTAAATTTTCCAAACCTTTCAAGAGTCTCTGGTGGCAAGTACACCATGCTTCCTGTGGGATCAATGATGACAAGTTCCTCGGGATGGGCTTCTGCATAATCTAAAGCAATATTTGTAAACTTTTCTTCTAGTTCCAAATATTGTTTACATTTTTCTTTATATTCTTCACTATAAGGGTGTCCTAGAAAATTGGTTACATCGTATACATCATGCCTACCGAGCTCTTCTGCTATCATCTTGTCTACCTCCAGAACTTTATAACCATAGTTTGCTGTTAGCCGTCTGGAGTAATGGCTTTTCCCAATTCCCGACATGCCGATAAGTATCAGAGTATTTTCCATAAATATTTAAGTAGTATATACTACCTTCTTCATTTTATTTACTGGGATGTGCTGGGGCCATAAGCAAAAGAAGGCGGTTTGATGGTTATCAAGTTAAATTGCTTATCAGGATGAGATTTATTCCACTTTACAACCGCTCCAGTAAAGTCATGCCCTTGTCCAAATACAAGAGGTATAACTTTTTGACCACTTTTAGCATATTTTGCTATTTGCTCTATTGCCACATTCTCTCTATCCTCATAAATAGCTGTAGAGATTTTAGGGATATCATTTTCCAATATTTCTTTTGCTAGCATTTGGCATTTTACATTCTTCTGACAATTATCTCCCTGGGTTAGTTGTGTAATCTCATATGAAGAAAATGCCGAAATCTCAGGGAGAATATTATCTGCTGTATATTTATAAACTTTCGGATTAATAGTTAAAAGTATCTCTCCTAACTTCTTTCCCTTTTCTTTAAGGACATCGGTCATCATGAATGGGTTAATGCTCCCGCGCTCTGTTTCCGCGGGCATCATCTGTATAACACCTTTTGTATTAAGCAATACGCTTGATCCATTTAGCAATGCATGACTTTCAGAATCAGTAGAAAAAGAAGACTTGGTAGGAAGATTTGCTGGAGCAACTAACGATAACTTGTCCTTACCGTTGCTTAATTGAAGCGGTAAAATTTCTTTAAAGCCAATTTTATTTAATTTATCAGAAACTATTTTGTTTATAACTGCGATAGATTCAGTGGTTTGATAGGATTGAATAAAATAATAATATTCGTATGCAATATCAGTAAATGAATCCAGAGCCTCAAATTTGTTTGAAATACTCACTACATCTTCTACGGCTTTCATTGTCTCTTCATAGTACCCTTCAACAAAAACACGCGTAGCGGGAACTGCAAAAGATGACAATATTCTGGAAATCTGTTTTTGGCTTTGAATTATTTCATAACTATTTGCATCATTTGTTTCTATATCTGTCTTATGAGATTGTCCAAGGTGGACAATTGTTAATTGGCTCGGAGTCTCAGCCTTCATTAGCGTGGCAACTCTACTATTACTATTTGCCATTTCTATAAAATCAAAATCTGTTATAGATTTTATTTCTTTCCTTAATGCTTCAACGTCATCCGCTAATTCTAAACCATGAGCCTGTAAATGTTCTGTCTTTGGGACATCTCCTTGCATAGCCGTAGCAAAAACTACTGCTCCTAATATTGATTTTATATATACGCTGGCTTTATCGTAAATTGCGCCAATTTTAGATATATCTCCCTTTGCTTCTATAACCAATTCTAGAGCGAGTCTTCGTTCGTCTGCATTTAGGCTAATCAAATATTCTTCAATAGCCTTTTCATTAACTGAGGAGTCCGGAGTATTTATCTTAGAGACTTCATTTGGCGGTTGGTTTTCCATGTACTTCAATAGTACTACGACTGGATACAAAAAACAAAAACTATATGATTTTATAGTTTTTGTAATTTCCTTATTTCTTATTTCCTTCTTCTGCCTTAAATGGCACTCCGATTATTTCGAAAAACTTTGTAGCTTCTGGCTTTGTCTTTGCAGTAGTTACTATTGTAATAGCTAGACCGAACACATCCTTGAGCTCTTCATCTTTAATTTCCGGGAAAATTATATGTTCTTTTATTCCGAAAGTTATATTTCCGATATCATCGACTGATCTTCGTGAGACTCCTCTAAAGTCTTTTGTACGAGGAAGTGAAACATTAAGAAGCTTGTCTAGGAAGCCATACATGCGAGCTCCACGAATAGTCACTGCTACTCCGATTTCATCTCCTATACGAGTCTTAAATGATGCCACAGCTTTCTTGGCTTTTCTAAGAGTTGGCTTTTGTCCGGTAATCTTTGATATACGATCCATTACCACTTCATTTCTTTTCTTA
Source organism: Candidatus Nomurabacteria bacterium (assembly GCA_028286645.1). GTDB lineage: Bacteria > Patescibacteriota > Minisyncoccia > Phycocordibacterales > UBA5272 > UBA11704. The sequence goes on along the minus strand of JAQBRF010000002.1, from coordinate 217,158 downwards.
TCTCTTTTCATTGCTGATCCAGTCGCCACAGAAACAGAAACCTTCACCAAGTGCGGTGCGGCCATAGCATTCTTATAACCAAATTCCTTTGAAAGCTTTTCAAATGCAACTTTCTGCTTTTCTTCTACTCCCATAAATTCCCCTGTTTTTTTTACTGCCATATTTGATTGATTTTAATGAGCGAAGCGATTTTTTAAAATCATCACCTAATGTTACTTTTTCTTAATTTTCTAAAAAGTGATATTAGGCAAAATATTATTGTCGCGAAGCTCCTTATTATTTTAAGCACGATTGGCTTGCTCAGATCATCTCCGGCAAAACGTCATACGTCGCTTCTTGAACCCGAAAGTCCGTTATTTGTAATAGACTTATACTCTACTATAAAAAGTGACTATTGTAAAATAGCTTATTTTCATATTAAAAAACTTTGTCTATGTTTATTGACAAAAGAAGATATTGCAGTAATATGTATACGTAGCTTCTCTTTAGGGGTATTGCAACATGCATCATGGATTTTGGGTAGCCCTTGTGCTTGGCCTCCTCCTGGCTGGCATTCACCGGTTCGCAGAAGTAGAACACCGGAAACAGAAAACCGGATCACGATATGAGCGGTGGTGGAAGCGAGGCATCACCATTTCAGGCGCAGCATTGCTCATCATAATCGGAGTTATTTTGACCCTGATGCTGCTGAGCACTCCACAGACATCCCCATACTAGAGGATCAATTATAACCAAGCGCCCCTTTGGCAAGGGCGGCTTTTTTTATTCAAAATAAAAATAAACAGGATAATGGTCCATATACTTCCCTCTTTCTTTTAATCTTTCCACGTGTTTTATATTAATATCTTTTGATACAAATACCTTATCTAGAGAGAGTAAAAAAATAGTTGTTGATTTTATATTTGATGTAATATCATTTAATTTACTTAAAATCTTTTTATAGCTTTTTCTATCTTTAGAAAAGATATACTTGCTTCCGCGAGATGCCATATTCGCGTCTCCAATAATTACATATCTTTCTCCTTCTGAGAATAAACCTAAAATGTTTATAAGTTCCTGAGAACGTTTTCTGGATGAAAAGGCATGCAAATGAATAGGAATATAAATTATGTTTTCATATTTAATAAGCGTAATTCCATTATGTGTTTCAATAACAAACGGCTGTTTAGAAGCTATCAGAGTATAAGTATTATGAGGCAAAGATGTAAGAATAAAGGTCTTGTATGGATATTCAATTAAGCCATTTATGGATTCAGCATCTTCTTTAAATTGAAATTCCTGAAGAAAAATAATATCGGGGTTTATATTGCCAATAAGCTTCGAGACAAAGTCTGCATTTATAAACGGATGAAATGCCCAGTGGTCTATATTTTTACCATTATGCTTTATAAATCTTAGAAATTTAAAGATAATAATACTTGCGATATTCCAAGTTAAAACTCTCATAATTAGATTATTTTAACACCATTTCATTCCTATTGACTATTCATAACATATATGGTATAATTAAGAGATACTTACTGCCGGGGGTAGAAGATGTATAGCTCTATATCAGCAGTTGCAGTAATGCTAGGCCTGCTCTTTTTTTTATTTGGCCCCTTGGCAATAGCGGGCTTTATAAAGAGAAACTCGCCTGACCTAACATGGCAGCGAATTTGGTTCGTGGGGAAATGGGCATTTATCGCCACACTGCTTCTAATGTCCGCAGAAATCTTAATGCCGCGTTTACCCCTAAACTAAAGCTCCGGGAGGATACATGATCGAAATCTTGGAGATGCTCCAGTGGGATAAAACCATATCTTTCTTTTTTGTCCTCAGCCTTGTTTCATACGTTATAACTAAAGTGACCTTCGAAATAGGAGAGAGCTGCAAAACCAGCAGAATAGTGTGGATGGTCGGAGTGCTGGCTTTAACTTTATGGGTATGGTTCGGCACAATGGTGTGGTTGCCATCCATAGTAACAACGTTCTTCGTGTGAAAAAGCCGCTCAACGAGCGGCTTTTTTTATTCTTCTGCTTTAACGACTTTTTTGGCTGACCTTTTCTTTGCTGCAGGCTTCTTATCTTCCTTCTTTTCACCTTTAACCTTCTTTTCCGCGAGCTTCACATTTGAAGCGTGGATCGGCATTGAAATATTTACGATACCTCCCTTTTCTCCCGCCTTTAGTGGACGAGTATGGCGTTTTACCATGTTCAATCCTTCTAAGATAACCTTGTTCTCTTCACGAAGAATACGAACGACAGTAGAGGATTTTCCTTTTTCCTTCCCAGCGATCACTATTACTTTGTCTCCTTTTTTTATGTGCATGGTATTTTTGTATTTATCTAAAATCTAATGTCTAATATCTACCATCTAGTTATATTACCTCAGGAGCTAATGAGGCTATTTTCTTATATCCGTCTACACCCGACTCTGAAAGCTCTCGGGGAATTGGTCCGAAAACACGTCCCGCTCGAGGCTCCTTCTTTACCTTGTCCACTATAACCACAGCATTATCATCAAAAGAAATATATGATCCATCCTTTCTTCTAACCTGCTTTATAGTTCTAACCACTACCGCGTATACGATATCCTTCTTCTTTGTCTGCTTACGAGGCTCTGCGACCTTAACTGAAAGCACTACCAAATCTCCCAAGGACGCGTATCTCCTCTTTGATCCTCCAAGTATCTTGAAAACACGGCCGAACTTTGCGCCTGAGTTATCTGTTATTTTTACATTTGTTCCTGCTTGTATCATATATTTCTAAATTATTTTCCTACGTGGCCAATTACTACAAACGTCTTATCTTTAGATATTGGACGAGACTCTTCGATGATCACCTTATCTCCAACTTTGTATTCGTTGTTTTCGTCATGCGCCTTGTATCTCTTGTTTATTTTGTATCTCTTTCCGTATTTCTTATGAGCAACATAACGTGATGTATTTACTACCACGGTTTTATCCATTTTATCCGAAACTACTTCGCCGGTAATCTTCTTTCGGTTTGCAATATTTTCTTGTTGAGTATTTTTTTCCATATATTTATCTTGCTACTACGAAACACTTAATTGGAAGCTTGGCTCCAGCCTTTCGAAGAGCTTCGCGTGCTACCACTTCCGACACTCCATCTATTTCAAATAAGATTCTTCCTGGACGAACTTCAAATACATATCGATCTGGATCTCCTTTTCCTTTACCCATCGGAGTTTCTGCAGCTTTTTTAGTAACTGGACGATCTGGGAAAATCCTAATCCAAACTTTCGCAGTCTTGCCGGCATGGCGAGTCATAACACGTCTTGCTGCTTCGATTTGATTTGCGGCTACTCGGGCTGGAGTTTCTGCTTTTAATCCAAAAGCGCCAAACGAAACTGTAATCCCCTTTGTCTCAGGTCGAAGCAGCTTCTCTTTTGAGAGTCGTGCTGTCTGCCACTTTCGATGTTTAACTTTCTTGGGGAATAACATATATTTTTAAATTATTTGGGCTGCTCTTTCTTATCAAACTTCATTCCTCGATAAATCCATACCTTAATACCGATTACTCCATATGTCATGTATGCTTTATCGCGAGCGAAATCGATGTCAGCGCGAAGCGTCTGAAGTGGAATACCTCCACGCTTCATCATTTCACGTCGCGCCATTTCAGCCCCTCCTAGACGTCCGGACACCGCAATAGCAGCTCCCATCACATCTCTGTTGGCCATAACTTTTTCTATCGTACTCTTAAGAACTCTTCTGAAAGGAAGACGCTTTTCGATTCCTTCTGCTACCATTGAAGCCACAATTGCAGCGTCCGCTTCTGGATTATTAACTTCAACTATATCTAGCTTCATATCCTGAGGAATAACGATCTTTGATCGGTGCATCTCCTTCTTTAAAGCAACTCGAAGTTTTTCAATCCCCTCCCCGCTTCGTCCGATAATCATACCAGGGCGTGATGTGTGGATCATTATTCTGTACTGCTTTTCACTTCTTTCAATTTCAATTACAGAAAGATGCATACCTCGAAGACGTTTAGTAAGCCAGCTTCTAACTAAAACATCAGTACGAAGATGATCTACATACTTTGTGGTGTCCTTGCCGAACCAGCGTGACTTCCAGTCGCGTATGATTCCAAGTCTATGTGAATATGGGTGTACTACGTGTGTCATATAAATAGTTATTAGATGTTAGACATTAGATTTTAGATTAATGCTTTCATCCTTCTTTGAATTCTTAGAAGCCAATTCGATTACGATGTTGCTTGTATGCTTGTGAATTGGGAACGCACGTCCCATGGCTCGCGGCATCCATCTTTTTATAACGACGCCTTTTTCTGTTGTTATTTTCTTTACAATTAAATTTTCTGCTTTTTCTCCGGAATTAGACACGGCTGAATCAAGAAGCTTTTTAACCGGAAGTGAGCCTCTTTTAATCAAATGAGTTAATATCGCTTGCGCTTGTGCGGCAGATTTACCCTTTACAAGATCTGTAATAAGGCGAATTTTACGCGGCGCTTGGCGATAGTTTTTAATAGAGGCTTTCATATGTATTATTTCTTCTTTGTTTCTACTGTAGCTTTAGCAGATTTAGCTTGAGTGATTTCTGATTGTGACTTCTTCTGGTCAATTTCCTTCTGCATCTTTCCTCCATGGCGGATGAACTTCCGTGTTGGAGAGAATTCGCCGAGCTTATGTCCCACCATATCTTCTGTTACCAAAACTTCAATGTGAGTTTTTCCATTATAAACTCCGAAAGTAAACCCAACCATTTCAGGAGAAATATCACTTCTTCTGATCCATGTCTTAATCACCCCTGTTTGGTCAGGACGCTTGCCGAGCACCTTTTTTAGTACTCTTTCGTCTACATATGGTCCTTTGTGAAGTGATCGTGTCATAGTTAATAGGGCTTAATTATATCAGTTTTTTAGCTAAAGTAAAGACAGTATTCATGCTATTTTTTCTTTCTTACTACTCGTCTTGAAACAATGTGAACATTTGAGTATTTCTTTGGAGTTCTAGTCTTATGGCCTCCAGTGATCTTTCCATGGCGGGTCTTTGGACGACGAGTTCCTCGAGGCTGTGCTCCTTCTCCTCCTCCGTATGGATGGTCTACCGGGTTCATGGCCATAGCACGTGTCTTTGGTCTGATGCCTAGATGGCGTGATCGTCCTGCCTTACCTAAATTTCTTAAACGATATTCATCATTAGATACTTCCCCAATTGAGGCAAAACACGTATCTGTCACCTTTCTTACTTCCGATGAAGGAAGCTTGATTGATGTATATCCTTCATCATGGGCTACCACTTGCGCATATACTCCCGCTGAACGAACAAGCTTAGCAGAGGTCCTTGGTTTGAGTTCGATATTATATACAAATGTTCCTACAGGAATGCTCTTAAGGGCTGTTCTGTTTCCAGCCACAAGGTCTGCTTTTTCTGAAACTATAAATTTATCCCCCACTTTCATTGATTTCGGTAAAAGAACATAACGCTTTGCTCCGTCAGCATATGCTACAAGCCCGATGAATCCTGATCTGTTTGGATCATATTCAACTGTCTGAACCTTCGCAGGAATGTCTAATTTGTCATATGAAAAGTCAATTTCTCGGAAAGATCGCTTATGTCCTCCTCCACGATGTTGTGAAGTGATTCTTCCATACGCATTTCTTCCTGATCCACGACGAAATCCACGAGTTAACGGCTTGTATGGCTCGCTTGCAGTGATTACTCCTCGGTATGATACCGTAGACATTTTTCTTCGTGATGGGGTTGTGGGTCTGTATGTTTTCATAAGTTTGAATTCGTGTTATCTAAAATCTAACGTCTTATTTAGGACAAGTTAATGGTGTCCCCCTTCTTTAAGAAAACAATTGCTTTCTTGATCCCGGTGGTGAAACCCTTTCTGCCTCTAATAAAAGTGCTTCTTCGAGGCAGATTGGTGATATTAATAGCTTTAGGAGTTACTTTATACTGTTTCTTGATTTCTTCCATGAGATCTTTTTTATTGGCATTTTTTTCAACAACAAATGTGTAAGCATTTGCAGATGATTGAGCTGATGCTTTTTCAGTAATGCGAGGAGAAATAATAAGCTTTTTTACTTCTGCTACTTCGTCTTTAGTTGTTGTTTTCTTGGTTGCCATATATTTATTTCAATTTTGAAGATAAGTACTTGATTGATTCCTCTGGGTTTGCAATTACAAGGTATCTTGAGTTAGCGATATCAAGCGGGTTTAAGTCTTCAACATTATGAAGTGTCATATATGGAAGATTTCTAAATGCTCTTTTTCCCGCTGCGTCAACTCCTTGCACAGTCATATATACATTATTTGGCTTTTTATATGTAAGAGTTTTGAATCCTTCAATATTAGTAAGGCCTTTCATTAATACATCAGCATCTTTTGTTTTGGAAACAGAAGGGACTGATTCCACGAAAATTATTTTACCAGCCTTTAGCTTCGCAGATAGAAGTGAGAAAAGCGCTCCGCTTCTCATGCTCTTAGTGATAGTCTTTTTATAACTCTTTTCGTTTCTAGGCCCGAATGTAACACCTCCCCCTTTCCATAGGGGTGACTGAGCAGAACCATGACGAGCACGTCCTGAACCTTTCTGAGCCCATGGTTTTTTATGTGAACCTCTCACTTCAGCGCGGTTTTTAGTATGCGCAGTTCCCGCGCGGCGGTTTGAAGCTTGTGAAGTTACTACTTGAGCAACAAGATCAGCATTCCACTTAGCACCAAAAATATTCTCTGGCAGCTCTAGAGTCTTTGATTTCTTTCCTTCAGTTGTATATATGTTTACTTGCATAAGTTTTATTTAGCCCTTGAGCTCTACCAAAGTTCCACGCTTACCAGCAACTGCCCCTTTAATAAGGATGAGCCCATTTTCTACATCCACATCAAGAATCTTTACATTCTTTTGTGTTATGCGATCACTTCCCATTCTTCCTGGCATTCTCTTTCCTTTGTTCACCCTTTGCTGTCCAGTTGAACCAATTGATCCAATTTCTCGAGCAGAGTGCTTCTGTCCGTGCTGGCCCCACCCTCCTTTCATCCCGTGTCTTTTCATTCCACCTTGGAAACCTTTACCCTTAGAAATACTTGAAATTGTCACGATGTCTCCTTTTGAGAAAATATCGCAAGCAATTGTCGCGCCTATATTCAAGTCTCCGCCTTCTGTTCTAAATTCCTTTACAACTTTGTATGAATTTCCTTTAAGATGTCCGAGAAGCGCTTTAGAAAGCCTTTCCTTCTTTTGTTCCCCTTGAGCTACTTGGATAGCATGATAACCGTCTTTATCAATATTCTTAATCGCGGTCACAGTGAGCGCGGAAGCGCGAAGAATAGTTGCAGGATGGACGGTTCCATCTTCTCCAAAGAATTCAGTCATATTCTGTTTTGTAGCTAGTGAGAATTTCATGTTGTGTATTTCTAGATATTTTCGATTGTATCTGCATTTCTACAATCTACAATCTATTTAAGCCATCTTTACATCAATGTCTACTCCTGAAGGAAGAGACAGGTTGGTTAATGCTTCGATAAGCTTAGCGTTCGGGTTAACTATATCGATAAGTCTTTTATGGATTCGCATTTCGAACTGTTCTCGAGCATCTTTATAAATAAATGATGATCTATTTACTGTGTATCTCTTGATTTCAGTTGGAAGTGGAATAGGACCTAAGATTACAGCTTCGAAGCGTCTTGCTGTATCGATGATTTGCTTAACTGAAGCATCAAGTATTTTGCTTTCATATGCGCGAATGCGAATGCGTAGCTTTTGTACTTCTGCTTGTTTAAGCTTGGTCACCTTCGGAGCAGCCTTTGCCGCGCTTTTGGTCTTTTTTGCTGCTGTAGTTGTTGCTGCCATAATTGTTTAAATAATTTTAGAGATCTTTACGCCTAAACAAATCTTTGATTTGTCGGCCGACCTCCTTCGGAGGTTTTAGGCAATTATCTTTGTAACGACTCCGGCTCCTACAGTTTTACCTCCTTCGCGGATAGCAAAGTGTCCTTGTTCCTCAAGAGCGATTGGGGCAAGCAGCTTAACTGTAAACTTAACAGTATCTCCTGGCATAACCATTTCTGTTCCTGGTGCAAGAGTCACTTCTCCTGTTACGTCCGTTGTGCGTACATAGAATTGTGGCTTATAACCATTTAAGAATGGAGTGTGTCTTCCTCCTTCATCCTTCTTAAGAATGTATACTTCTGCTTCGAAATCTGTATGAGGCTTCACGCTTCCAGGCTTTGCAAGAACTTGTCCTCGCATAATATCTTCTTTCTTAAGACCTCTGATAAGGATTCCGGCGTTGTCTCCGGCCACTCCTTCAGATAGTTGCTTATTGAACATTTCAATACCAGTTACCACAGTCTTTGCAGTATCTTTAAGTCCCACGATTTCAATTTCTTCGTTAAGTTTAATTGTCCCTCTTTCAATACGTCCTGTTACCACAGTTCCACGTCCTTCGATTGAGAAGATGTCTTCTACAGGCATAAGGAATGGCTTTGTAATATCACGCTCTGGAACTGGAATCCAAGTATCAAGCGCAGTCATAAGCTCAACAATCTTCACTGCCCAAGGATCATTAATGTCCTTTGCTTCAAGAGCTTTAAGGCCTGAACCTCGGATAACTGGAGTATTTGCTCCGTCGTAACCCTGCTTTGTAAGAAGCTCGCGAATTTCTTCTTCAACGAGATCAAGCATTTCTGCATCTTCTACCATATCGCACTTATTCATGAATACTACGATTCGAGGCACTCCAACCTGCTTGGCTAGGAGGATGTGCTCGCGAGTTTGTGGCATTGGTCCATCAGTTGCGGCTACTACTAGAATAGCTCCGTCCATCTGTGCGGCACCGGTAATCATGTTCTTAATATAGTCAGCATGTCCTGGCGCATCAATGTGAGCGTAGTGACGATTTTCTGTCCAGTATTCACTGTGAGATAGAGAAATAGTAATACCTCGGGCCTTTTCTTCGGGCGCCTTGTCGATATCATTAACATCTTTCATCTTTACAGTTGCATCCTTAAGGTGAAGCACGTTAAGAATAGCTGCTGTAAGAGTAGTCTTTCCATGGTCTACGTGACCGATAGTTCCTACGTTTACGTGTGGTTTGTCGCGATTAAATGTTTCTGCCATATGTTTTTGTTTGGTCTTGTCATCCGCCTTTGACGGAGATATTGGACTATTAAGTTATATAAATAAAGAAACTGATAATAATTAACTGCAGTACTCCTTAGCCAAGCAAGTTAAGGAAATGCCAAGTGAGTAGAAATAATCTTATCATATAAGGATAAATTATGCAATTTTTATTTTGGGGTCTTATCTCTTATTTAATAAAGACAAAGAAGCTATACTAATTTAATGAAAAGAAATGTAGTTTTACCTAAAAAGATAACCCCCACTAAAGAAGTCACTCTCTTTCTTAAGGAACTAGGACTAACTGACAATCAGATCGTTGTTTACAGCACCCTGCTCTCTTCTGGGATTCTTTCCATTCTACAAATATCTACCATTACAGGAATCAATCGCCAACAGCTCTATACAGAATGCGACCGGCTTATAAATAAAGGTTTAATTCAGCCCACAGGAAGGAGTAGCTCAAAGTTTATAGCCGCACATCCAAACACTTTAAGAGATTTAGTAGAGCAAGAGAGAAAAAGAATAGATTCTGCTTCTCAAGATATGTCAAAGGTTATAGAGTCTCTTCTTTCTCTTCCAAGAGTTAGCTCTAGACTGATGAAAATAAAATACTATTATGGACTAGATCAGATTAGAGATATGTACGACAAAGAGCAGAAAGAGTTAGAGGGGGGCGAATTCATTTGTTTCCTTGGTGCTCAATTTAATCCAGATTTTAAGCATTTGTCCCAGGAATATTGGCTTAAATGGAGCAAAACATTTGAAAAAAAAGGAAAATCTGGAAAAGGTATATGCGGGAAGGAAGGGCAACTGGGGTACAAAGTATCAAATGTTATTGAGCGGACCAATAAAAACCTTACCTTTGAGCCAAATATAGATGCTTTCGGTAATAATGTGATTATAGTTTCTTATAAAGAGCAGATGGCCATGTGGATAGAATCAGAAGCATTAGCCAACATGATTACTATCCTTTTTAATATTATTTGGGAGACTTCTGAATAATTGTAGGTCTTATACCTACAACTTTCTGCCGTTAAAAACCTTTGCTATCAAAGGATTTTCATTCTTCGGGGTAAAATACTACACAATAAAATATCAATTCAGTCAAAATAGATTTAAGCTAAGATAGTAATTATTAACTAGCTTTCTTCTTAAAAACATGACCAAAAACATTTTATTGGGCTTTTTAAGCGTAGTATTTATTATTTTATTAATAAGCTTCTTCCTAGGGCAACGCCCTTCCATACTTGGGGCGCACAAGGAAAATGGAGACACCGTAAAAGTTGGGGGGGCACTTGCACTCACTAACTACTGCTCTTCGTGGGGCGAGGACGAACTTAAGTCCATTACTTTGGCCATTGAGGAAGCGAATAAATCAGGCGGTATAAATGGACACCCCTTAGAACTCATCACCGAAGACACAGAATGTTCTCAAAAAGGAACAGTAAATGCTGTAAGCAAATTAATTGACTCAGATAAAGCAGAGATAATAATTGGCCCCACATGGAGTGATACTTACCAGAGCGGTTATCCTGTGATAAATAACAATAAAATAGTTTCAATCACTCCTTCTGCTGCAATAGAAGCTGTTATATATGGCAAACTGCCAATTGATTACATATTTTCGACATATTTCCCTCAAAGGAAAGAGGTACAAGCGATGGAGAGTTACATGAATCAAAACAATAAGAGAAATATAGTTATAATGCACGACCAAGATCCTTTTGGTGTTATCCTTATGTCGATTTTTAAAGATGAAGCCGATGCACATAATATAAAAGTAATAAAGGAATATACACTTCCTACAAACTATATAGACTTTAGGACAGAAATAGCTGAGTTAAAAAATATGAATATAGATGGCATATACGCGAGTTTTCCTAACCCAGAAAAAAAAGGAAAATTTCTAAAGCAAGCACACGACTTAGGTCTTACGGTGCAGCTATTTAGCTCAGCAGATGTACAGGATGCAGAACTTGTAAAACAATTTAGCTCAACGATGAACGGGGTTATCTATACATATCCTGAAGCTTCTGGTGGGTATGAAGAATTCAAAGCAAACTTTATTTCTAAATATGGAACTGAGCCTTCAGGGCCAAGTGTGACTAACGCATACGACGCTACCAATGTAGCCATAAATGCATTAAGGAAACATTACGAGAATGGAATTGATATTAAAACAGCCGTAGAAAAAACTAATATTCCAGGAGTAACAGTCCCAAATATCCAATTTAATGATATTCATGGAATTAAAGACTCTCAGTTTGTAATTAAAACTATTAAAAATGGGAAGTTTGTAGAAATAAAATAAACCCTATACCAAGTTTTACAAAACTTTTGTGTAGAGATAAAAAAATGCAGCCCCGAAGAGCTGCGTGAAGCGGTAAAGCGTCCTTATTTGTGATCCCGCCGGTTTATTTCGGCTAGGAAGTCGATCCGCCGGCATCTTCGGCATGTTCTTCCGATTCTGCCACGTTTGAGTCATCTCCGGATGTGGAAGGCTGGGTGCTTGAGCTTGCGACCGCCGCGAGTCTGGAAGCGGCCATTTCGTCTGCCGCTACTTCGGCAACCGCTGCATGCACAGCCGCGAGAGTGTTGACGTCTCCCGAAATTTCCGCACCTTCTTCGACGTGGATTTTCCCGTAACGGATTCGTCCGGAAATGTTGCCTGTAGAGAAGAGCACCAGGCGCTTGGTCGCCGTGAGCTCCCCTATAACGGTGCCATAGACTTCGGCCACTTCCGCTGTCACCGGGCCGGTGACAAGGCCGCCGGGGAGAATCCTGATGACGCGACATTCGATCTCGCTCTCCACCTCCCCCTCGACGATGAGAGTGCCGACGCCTGTGATGGCGGAGCCCACTCCTTTGATATTCCAGCTTTTTGCGATTGTCGACGTAGTTTCAGAGGAGTCTTCGACGCGTACAGGCTCTGCGGCCAGCCGGTGCGCCCGATTCACAACCACAGAATCAGAAGGCGCTGGAGCACGAGAGCGTGCACGAGCTACCGCCCCCTCAGACTCCGACGCAGCCTCGTTGAGAAGCATTGAAGGAGTGTCCGCGAGGTTTGCTGAAGGGGCGGGCGACGGATCTGCCGGCAAGGCCGGACTTACGGGGCGAGGGTGCGGGTGGGACCCCGGCATACCGGTCACGTTTGCATCGGTGGTGTCACCTCTCTGGCCGAACAATGCGTCTTTGTTGAACATGATTCTGGCTCTCCATTGTGATTACGATAAGGAAGTCCGTTCCATGGGTAATTCGAAATAATTGGAACAGATTACTTTTCATCCTACAATACTTATTACTACTGGTCAATATTTTAAATAATGGTTAAATATCAAAAATCCATGAACCATGTCACAAGATTTTATGTCACAAATAATTAATTATTACTTAAAAAATAAATAGATAAAAATAAAAAACCCACCGTGGAGGTGGGCAGTGCATTCGCCAGGACGGCGAATCGGAGCGGCCGGCTTGTTAGATCGCCGGCAAGGCGGTGACGACGGGCGGCGCGACGCCGTGCGTGAACGCGGATGCCATTTCACCGTAAAGGGCGGGGTGCGTCGGCACGAAGCGCGAGGTGTTCACCATTGCGCCGTCGAAGGCGACCAGGCCCGCGGACGATGTCGACGTGAACACGCGGGCCGAGCTCGACTGGTTCGCGGCGATTTCCTGGAAGCCGATCATGTCCTGGGTCGCGAGATACGTCGATCCTGCGACCGCGTCGGCGTGCCTGGTCGCGATTTCGCGCGCGCTCGGCGCCTGGAGCACCATGATCTCGGTCACGACGGACGTCGGCTTGGCCTTGAGCACCGCTTCGGTCGTCTGAGCTTTGGCCACGCCGACTTCCGGGGGCGCCGCATTCACCATGGGACCCGTGAGCAACATTGCGGCTGCGAGAGCCGCGAGAACGAACTTCTTCATTTTGAGTCTCCTGAAGGTTGCCTCCCCTCTCCTTTACCCCCGGATGGGGGCAAGGCGGTTTGACCCCCCTATACTACAACGTGTAAAAATTTATGCAAGGGCCTTTGGGGGATATCATTTTTACCCAGAAATAGTATCAAAAACAGTTGGAATTGTTATATATATAAAATTATTTCCGATAAATTCTTTTACTTTTAAGACTGCGTTAATAGTTACGCCGACAGATACGGGTACATCAATATCGCCATATAAAGAATAAATCTTTGATTGATTTTCAATTATCATTCTCTTGCCTAAATCAAATGATGATGACCCTCCTATTACTTCACCGGATAATTCATCTTTTAATTTTAAATTTGAAATCCCTGCTCCGCTTGAAAGTGAAGAAGTTAGAGAGATGTTCATCTCTTCAAGAGAAATCGATGTATTGGTCCCTATTGTAAAGGTGGCAAGCTTTGCCTGAGTGCTTTGCTGCTTTATTGCTGTAGAAATACTTCCTGATGTGCCAGTTGCGATTATATTTCTTACTATTATTCCTCCCGCATTGCTTTCCCCTCCCTCATTTTTCACAATCACACTATAATTGCCAACCGGAAGAAGCTCGGTGCAGCTCGTCCCACAGGGATATGTGTTTGTTATAAAACTTGAGGATACAATAGTTGTCGTCCCATTTACGGACGGGAAATTTCCTAAATCAAAGGTTCTGTTTGATCCAGTTAATTTTAAAATAACTTGATTTGTAGAAGAGCTAAATCCTGATCCTCGTATCGTTAACGGCGTATCCATTTTTCCTCCGGAGATAAATGTGGCGTAATCAATAGTATTTATAACAGAAGGAGAAACTTTTATGGAAATAACCGAAGGCACTAAAGGCGTAACCATAACTTGTGAAGTTGTAGTGGCCATTGTCGATGTTGTGGGAGACGAAACAGCAGGTGTGGTTCCATTGCAGCTTTCATTTTTTATAGATGATCTCGTAAGCGCTGCCACGTCTCCTGTTGGCGTAATGCCTTTTGACTTCTGATATAGTTTTACTGCTGTAAATGTTTGAGGACCGAAATACCCATTCGGTTTTGCATTTAATAAGCCTTTATTAAAAAGAAAGTTTTGAAGGATAAGGACTTGGCTGTTTGTATTTCCTTTTTTTGAAAGGTTTATAGAAATATCGGTACAAGTATCTGCGTATGAATACAAAATTCCGGAAGTTAGCATAAGTGCCAAAATAAGTTTTTTCATATTTAAATGATACCAAATGAGACTGTATGCGTTTAGGGATAACTAAGATTAATTATAGGCTAATTAACTGTTATGTTCGTTGTCGCAAGAGAAACATTTTCTGATGTAAGCACCTCTGCGGTATACATGCCTCGAGTATTATATACATGACTAATATTAAAGCCATTAAAACTTGTACATGTTACAGGATATGATGCGGTACATACCTGTTGGTTGCTTCCAGATAAACTTAACTGATTTCCATCGCCGAATTTAATTACAAAATAGCTGCTAGCGGGAAGGTAAGAAGCGGAAAAGCCTACACCAAGTGGCGCATTGCCTGATGTAGGATACGCAGACAGACTTACGCTATTAGAAGAAGCAGCTCCCACAGTGATAGTCGCTGTTTTAACAGTTTCGCGCACCCCAGCATTACACACCATTCCTCCCGCACATACAACATTGATTGTTCTATAAAGAGTCGCGGTATACGTCCCCGGTTGTGAATATATATGGGAATCCGAAATGAAACAGCCATTACCGAAACCAGTGCAATTACCTGACCCCGCAGGAGGCGCTATGAGGGATGGAGAGGTGCCATCCCCATATGAAATCGAATAAGCATAAAGCGAGGCATCTGCGTTATCTATACGATATGAAACATTTAATGGAGCATTGCCGGAAGTCGGAGTAGCTATAAATGTTTCATTTGCTGCCCGGGTCCCACCCACGACAATGGTTGAAGTCCCTTGCCAGTCAATCACCGCTTGATCTGTCGGGCCTGGGTGCCAGCTTCGCATAGTTATTGTATAGGTTCCAGGAGTTGTATATGTGTGAGTCTTTAATTCATCCGAACAGCTTTGACCTCTCTTGCTATCAGAAAACACCGGAGAAAAAGTTCCGTCCCCCCAGTTAACATCTATTCCTTGCCCGGATGCTCCATAAAATCCTTGTGTATATACGCAGGCGTTCATCTTACCTTGTATAACTGACGGAACACTTAAGGTAACCAATAGCGGGGAAGATCCTGTTGTTGGTATGGCTGTTAGTAAGTTAGATGACGACCCTCCAGAAACAGTAATAGTTTTTGTATAACTTGTGTAGTAAGGATAACTGGACAAAATATCGTTGAAGGTTAGGGTGTATGTACCAGGTAATTGATATGTGTGAGTTTGATTAATAGATATAGCCCCAGAACAATTCATTCCATATAAACACGTAGCATGGCTTACCAACGGAGTAGTATTATCTCCGAAATCAATTGAATAACTGCCGCCCACAGATGTGCCTGAAACTGAAACGGTAAGCGGAGCACTTCCAGATAAAGGAGAAACCGATAGACCTCCTGAAGTTGCCGCTCCATTTACTGTTACCACTAATGTGCCAATTGTTTGAGGTCCGGCGAAACATTGAGCTCCTTGAGGGCAAGTGTTTTTTAGAAGTTTAGCAGTGTAAGTTCCTGGGGAAGAATATGTGTGAATCATATTTAGCATTGATCCATTTTCAAAACCAACCCCCCATGATGTCCCAGAAAATCCATCTCCAAAATCAATCAAATAAGGAGAGCTTGCGGTATAAGGAATTCCGGAAGTAATAAAGTTAACAGCAAGAGGCGAAGCTCCTGTTTGAGGAGTTGCTGAGAAGCTCACATTACTAATAACATTATTAATAAATTCTACAATCTGACTTCCACTGCTATTTGCATGATATTCGTACGTTTGCCCTCCATAATTAAGAGTTATTTTATATCCATTAACAAATGACTGCGTACAAATTGATCCTGCTCCATAATCAATCCCCAAACATCCATTCGGCCAGGTAATTCTTTCTACATTTATTACACTAATACTTGAGGAATAAACATTTAGCTTTGTAGCAAGCCTGGATATGGCCAAAGCCACTACTTGCGATTGAGTATTAGAATCTGGATTAGGATTTGTGGTACCGCTATCACATCTTGCTCCAGTAATTGGACTATACCCAATAATAGAAGTGCATCCGTATGGAAGATTTGTAGGCGTTGGAGTGGGTGTGGGTATGGTTCCTCCATTACAATCAATAGCTTGGATTCTCGCTCGCGTTATAGATCCGACATAACCTGTGGGCGAAATGCCATTTGCTCTTTGAAAATTAGAAACAGCATTAAGTGTAAGGCGCCCATAGAAGCCAGTCGGCTGCGAATTTAAATATCCATTGGAACTTAAAAAGTCCTGAAGAATAGAAACGTTACTATTATAAGAATTATCTCGTGACCCATAACCTGTATTTGACGTAATGATGGCGCACGAAGTTCCGTTTGGATTTTCATCAGCCACTTGAGCAAAAGTAGATGAAGTTATACCAAGAACCAGGGAAACAATAAATAAGGGCTTTAAATAGATAGTAGTTTTCATGCTAAGCATATTAATAATAACTTACATCTAAGTTTATACCCATTAGGCTTAATTAAGAAATCCAACTATTCCATTCCACTTTGTGAGTTACCGCTAGTTGTATCGTTATATATTGAATAGTTTCTCGTAACACAATATTTTCCTGGCTTTTGGCGAGACTTCAAGAAACTAGAATTTTTACTAAGATCATAAGCCTTTTCATATCCTAAGAATACGGTTGAGCATAATTCATAGTGGCCATATATATCTCCATATTGGTTAGGAGTTTCATCTTTATATTCTGTAAGAGTAAATTGCTGGTGAGTAACAGGATTTTCAAACTTGTCTTTCGGTGTTTGAGTTGAGGTTGCTTCCATTAGTTGGTCAATCGTTGGGAAAACTTTATTGTAACTAATAAAATCATCCACATCATACGAGGCGCTGTCTAATCTAATTAAGGTTTCTTGATCGGCTGATACTTTATACTGTTCACTTGGAGTTCCGTAAGCAAAGAATCCTCCGACGAAAGAAACAATAGCAAGCACAGCCATTACTGCCCAAATAACCACCATAGCGCTGTGACTTCTCCATGCTCCTCGTGCATATAAGAAATACCCAGATAAGAAAAGAATTACCACCTGCCAGATCATATTAATGATGAAAGATAAGAATGGGCCTCCTGACACTAAATAAGTTATTGGTGCATATAATATATAAGCGGCAAATACCCAAAATAATGCCTTGCCTATGTAATTTAAGAAAGAAACATATTCATCGTCCGCAGAAATAGAGCCGTACTTCCTAATAAAAAGAGAGGAAGTAACGATAAAAGCAATAAGACCCACGATAGATATTGTTAAATAATTAAAATAAGTATACCCACCGCAGTCACAATCATAAAAGTTAGGGGAAATCTTTGTGAAAATATTTCCGTCTGCAGATATTATATATAGAGCAAACGTGTATAAAGAGGCGAGAATTAGTGCAAAGTTAACTGTGTAGATCTTCTTGTTCATTATTTTAAATTTATTTATAATGAACGAATTATACTCTTTCTACACCACACTTTGTAGAAGTTATCAACATAGAGCAAAAAGGACGCTAGTAGCATCTTTTTTTGAACCTTTATATTTAGTCAATAGAGCCGAGGGTTGCTTCATATCTTGCCTTCGCTACTTGCATGCCAATCTCTCCCCCCACTCCTGTTCTTTGATTAATTTCATAGTCCTTAGACAAATGTTGTATTATTTTATCCTTATTTTCTTCGAGAGTCTCTTTTGAGAGACGTCCTTTTTTTACTAACGCTTTGTTCTCTGCGACCACGACTCCAAAAAAGTATTTTTGTCGCGGGATTAAGAAAATATAGTCGTAAATAATAATTTACTTCTTATTTTCTGCAATGTCCTTTGCGATATTTTGTGGCACCACATCATACTTTCCAAATTCCATTGTATATGAAGCACGTCCTTCTGTCATGGATCTTAAGTTATTTACATATCCAAACATTTCCGATAGCGGCACCATAGCGCGCACTACTTTGTCCTGTCCTCTTTCATCCATTCCTTCAATCTGACCGCGCTTTGATGAAAGATTCCCTGTTATATCTCCATAAAACTTGTCTGGTGTGACTATCTCCACTTTCATTATAGGTTCTAGGATCACAGGCTTGGCTTTGCCAACTGCGTCAGCTAGCGCCATACCGGCTGCGATTTTGAAGGCGATTTCTGAGGAGTCCACTTCATGGAAAGATCCGTCATATACCTCGCACGATACATCCACCATTTTAAATCCGGCAAGTGTTCCGCGATCCATTGATTCTCTCAAGCCCTTTTCTACAGCAGGAACGAATTCCGATGGAATTGAGCCTCCTTTTAGAGAGTTAACAAATTCAAATCCGTCATATCTCTTCGTGTTCTTTGGAAGATCTTCTGTGGGAATATTATAGTCAATTGGCTTAATATTTATTTTCACATGTCCGTACTGACCGCGACCGCCAGACTGTTTGATATATTTGCCCTCTCCTGCAGCTGACCCAAGAATAGTTTCCTTATACGCCACCTGAGGCTTGCCTGTATTTGCTTCTACATTAAATTCTCTTTTCATTCGGTCGACAATGATATCAAGATGGAGTTCTCCCATTCCTGAGATAATAGTCTCCCCTGTTTCAGAATCTGATGCCACGCGGAAAGTAGGATCTTCGATAGCCAAACGAGAAAGCGCAAGACCCATTTTTTCTTGGTCAGCTTTTGTCTTCGGTTCCACACGCATAGAAATAACAGATTCAGGAATAACAATTCTTTCAAGGATTACTGGATGCTCTTCAGTACACATAGTGTCTGATGTAACAGTATCTTTAAGTCCTACAGCAGCTGCGATTTCTCCAGCATATACCGCTTTCACTTCTTCTCTTTCATTTGCATGCATTCGAAGGATACGACTTACTCTTTCTTTTTTATCTTTTGTCGAGTTATAAATATATGATCCCGCTTCAATTGTTCCAGCGTAAACTCTGAAGAATGTAAGCTGTCCCACGAATGGATCTGATTGAAGCTTGAAAGCAAGAGCGGCAAGCGGAGCCGTGTCTGATACTTCCACTTCTATTGCCTCTCCTGTATTTGGGTCGATTCCTTTTGGTGCAGGAATATCAAGTGGTGATGGAAGATAATCAATAACCGCGTCGAGTACTAATTGCACTCCGCGATTCTTTAATGATGATCCGCAAAATACCGGGAATAATTCATTCGCTATCGTTGCCTTTCTTATAGCAGCTTTTAGTTCTACTACAGAAAATTCCTTTCCTTCCAGAAATGCAGTCATCATGTTTTCATCGCTTTCAACGATCTTTTCCACCATTTCCGCACGCCTCTTCTTTGCTTCTTCTAATAACTCTGCAGGAATTTCAGTAAAGTCTACATCTTTTCCTTTGTCTCCAGAGAATTTTACTTCTTTCATTATTAAAAGATCAATAATCCCATTGAAATTTTCTTCAGTTCCAATAGGCATATGCATTCGCACCGCCTTCTTTGAAAGACGGTCTAATATAGAATCAAACGCCTTATCGAAGTTCGCTCCCATTCGGTCTAGTTTATTGATATAGCAAATTCTCGGCACTTTTCCGTCAGACGCGTATCTCCAGTTAGTTTCTGATTGTGGCTCTACTCCCGCTACTCCGTCAAACACGACCACAGCACCGTCAAGCACGCGAAGTGAACGCTTCACTTCAATAGTGAAGTCGATGTGTCCAGGAGTGTCGATAATATTGAAACGACACTTAAGAGAAGTGTCATCTTTTGTCATATATGTTGGATTCCAGAATGCAGTAGTAGCAGCAGAAGTAATAGTGATACCGCGCTCTCGCTCTTGCTCCATCCAATCCATAACAGTTTCCCCTTCGTGAACTTCACCGATCTTATGTGAAACTCCGGTATAGAACAAAATACGCTCCGTTGTGGTAGTTTTACCAGCATCGATGTGAGCGATAACTCCGAAGTTACGTGTTTTGTTTAGTGGATAGTCGCGAGCCATAAAGATAGTTAATAGTTATTGGTTAATAGTCATTAGTGAATACAAATTCGAAAGGATTTTGAATTTTTAAGCTAAACACTTTTAATAGTGTCGCCCAGCCGCCTTTGGTGGTTTAGGGAAAAATAAAACCCGTTTTCAGGTAGTTAATACTTTAACATAAATACCTGATGTAAACAATCTTTAAATATGAATTTTAAAGCTTGTATTTTAGATAAAAGTCTCATCAATTATTTTCTCAAGAAAATGGATGCAGTACGCGAAGTGCAAGAATTTTATGAGAGAAACGTACAATTAGTAAGTTGACCGAATAAAATTCTTAGCACGACAAAGTAACGCGCCATTTTCTTGAGAAAATTACCAAGCAAAATGGGCGAAAGCCTTGTTTGACTCCGCCATTCTGTGAGTGTCTTCCTTCTTCTTTACCGCAGCTCCTTCGTTATTTGCCGCAGCCATAAGCTCATCGGCTAATTTAAATCGCATAGCCTTTCCTTTCTTAGCGTTCGCTGCCTCTAAGATCCATCTTAGTGCTAAAAGAAAACGCCTTTCTTCTCGAACCTCTCTCGGCACCTGATAGTTTGCTCCACCGATACGTCGTGAGCGCACTTCAGTTACAGGTCCTGCGTTTCGAAGAGCTGCTTCAAACACTTCAATAGGATTTTCGGTCTTTGTCTTTTCCTTAATAATATCAAAAGCTCCATAAACGATTTCTCGTGCAGCATTTTTCTTCCCCCCCATCATCACATAGTTAATAAACTTAGCTACTTTGGCTGAGTCATATTTTCCATCTGGACCTACAATATTTCTATTTTTAACTTTTCTTCTCATATCTTTGTTAGTGTAATGTGTTCTCTGAAAGTTTCAGATACTCCACTTAGTTTTTAATAATTATTTCTTCGCAGCTGCTGCCTTTGGACGCTTAGCTCCGTATAGAGATCTTCCTTGCATCCTCTTGTCTACCGGCGTTGCATCTAATCTTCCGCGCACAATGTGATAACGCACACCAGCCAAGTCCTTCACACGTCCTCCTCGGATAATGACCACAGAGTGCTCTTGTAACTTATGTCCGATTCCTGGAATATATGCAGTCACTTCCATTCCATTTGTAAGGCGAACTCTTGCAATCTTTCTAAGAGCTGAGTTCGGCTTCTTAGGAGTTGTGGTGGTCACCTTTAGACATACACCTCTTTTAAATGGAGAGTTATAGAAGTTTGGTTTATTTTTTATCGCGTTAAAACCACGGCTCATTGCAATAGAACGAGACTTCTTTATTATTCTTGTTCTTGGCTTCTTAATTAGTTGATTAACGGTAGGCATGGAAATTAGATTGTAGATTTTAGACGTTAGATTATAGGAAATTCCCTAAAACCATAGTTTTTAGATATTAACATAATTTTCATTTTCTGCAAACCCCCTCTTCCGCTTCTTGAATCCTCTAACAATCTAAAATCAAATGTCTAAAATTTAGCGCGACTCTGTTCTTTTAAGAGCGATAATAGAATCATTCCTTAAGTCGTATATTACAGCAAGTTTAGGATAAATAATTATATAGTCTCCTTCTTTAACATTTTCATAGAATGCTTGTTGCTTCTTTAAGATATCAGGATCCTGCACCCTCACCACCGCCTCGGGCAGATCTTGCGGCAAATCCGTATGTTTCCCTACTCGGGCTAGTATTTCAGACTTAGACACTATTATATCGTTGGCAAATGTATTCCCAATAAAGGCATATGCCCCGTATAAAGCAGTTCCAGATATTAATAGCCCTATTAAAACCTTAAATGAGGAGTGAAATGTCTTGGATAACAAAATATCTCTTAAAGTTTGTTTCCCGAATCGTTTTGTGGACCTTGTGATTTTAGAAAGAGCGCCTTTTCTTTTAAATGAACTCTTACGAACAGTTTTAGACGTTTGTTTATTTAAAAAGACAGAGGATTTCTTCATCGTTATTTTAGTATAGCTAAAAAGGACAAATATAAAAGACATTATTTAACAAACCTGTGGAAAAACTACCCTAAAATTCTTATAACCGCACTAAATACGTATGGCATGAAGCTTGTATAAAGGACAGATGCTATTACAATTGCTAAAATCATATAGAAAGGATTATATACAAGCGCGCTTTTTATATGGAACCTTGGAAAAATAGCCTGAATTATAGACATTCCATCAAATGGAGGGATAGGAATTAGATTAAAGAAGGCAAGTGATACATTTACTAATATTATTGTATAAAGACCTTGGAATACTCCAGAGGAACCTATGCCATACGTAGAAAAGGCTTTGAAAAAAATCCCGGCAATTATTGCAATTAGAAGATTAGTAAGCACTCCCGCAGCCGCGACAAATGCTTGGCCTATTTTTGAGCGAATATTGTAAACGTTGTATGGGACGGGTTTAGCCCAACCCACGACCCAGCCACCCGTAAAGAACGTTAGAAACGGTACAATCACAGACCCCACCATATCTATATGAGGCAGTGGATTTAGGGTTAATCGGCCAGCCCGGTAGGCGGTTTCGTCTCCTTGTACATATGCCGCGTATCCGTGAGCAACCTCATGCAAAATAATAGAAAATATAACAATTATTATGGGTAAAATACCAGCCGACATGGTTAAAGCCTCATTCATATAAATAGCATACCACGGACTAGATTTTAGACATTAGATTTTAGATGAAAATCGGTGAAACGCAGGCTTGCGATAGCTAGAAATTCATGATAGTATTTAAAAACAAAGTTTTTGGGTATCTTTTTAAATTATCTAAAATCTAATGTCTAAAATCTAACATCTATCTCCATGGCTGCCACATGTCCACTTTGCAATAAAGGATCGAAAGTTGTCGGAAAGTACAGCAACAGTGTTCGAGCTACCAAGTTTAACCCATGCCCAAAGCGCCGGGTATATCCAAACCTCCAGTGGGCAAGAATCCCTAACGGCCCGAGAGTTAGGATCTGCACCAGCTGCATGAAAAGAGGTCTTCATCTCCAGATAAAACTATAAAGAACCCGCCCCCTAAGGCGGTTTTCTTTTTATATTTGTTCTATACTAAGTGGCATGAAAGCCATCTGCACCATTTGCAGCGAACAGAAGTTAAAAAATACTGAATCGCTTCCAATATGGAAAAAGTATCAATCCCTACGAATCTTAGAGGTGCGAAATATCGCCAATAGTTTATTAATGCCTTTTTTCTTAATCTCAGGAAAGTTTGGACTTATAAATGAAGATGAGCAGATCGGCTACTATGACCACATGCTTGTAGAGCACGAAGCTCCGGCTCTGGCCAAACTCCTTAAACTTCAAATCAAAGAAAACAATATTACTGAACTTCACTTTTATGCAAAACCGCGGGATCAAAGTTGGGCGCCATATTACGATGCATTAGAGCAAGCCTGCAAAGAAAGCAATCTTCCATATTTTATACATCCTGTGTAATTTCTGCGAATCAATTGCGATAACTATTTAGTCGTATTTACTTCTATAATCTTTCCATCAGTTATAAATGAGATAGTTCCGCGATCAATAGTTGATATTATTTCTTTTGAATACTTTTGCAATCTTTCCATGGCTTCCAGATTTGGGTGTCCATACTTATTATCTTTTCCAGCGCTTATTACTGAATACTCTGGTTTTATATATGTGAGTAATTGCTCGCCACTTGAATACTTGCTTCCATGATGACCCGCTTTATATACAGTGATGTTATGCGGTAAAAGCGAAGTAAGAATAAGAGGCTCTTTCGTTGTAGGCAAATCCCCGTCTAATAAAAATGTTTCATCTCCATACTTTAATAAAAGTGTCACTGACCCTTCATTTGTATCTTTAAATTTTTCATCATTATATGGATGAAGTATCGTGGCGGTTACTCCATCATGAAAATCTAATATGTCTCCCGCATTTCCAATATGTGTTTCACTGTTCTCATTTTGAATGCTGCTTTCCAACTCTTTAAATATCCCGGTGTCACCTGGAACAGATGAAGTGATTATTTTATTTACATTGAACTTTTCTAAAATTGGAATCAGCCCAGTAACATGATCCGCGTCCGGATGAGTAGACACCATTACATCCATAGTGTGATCAAAGAAACTAATCTGAGAATAAATCCGATCTAAAATAATATTAGTTGGACCTCCATCAATTAGTAACTTTTGTCCGCTTGGCGTTTGAATTAAAATAGCATCACCTTGTCCAATATCTAAGAATGAAACTTTTAACTTTTGCGGCGTACTCGTTACATATATAAAAATAGAAGTTAATATTATTCCCACACCGCAAATAACAACAAAGAACACTTTTCCATATTCGCGATTGAATGAATTTATATTTTCTTTGAGACTTTGCATGCTAGTAAACTTACTTTATAGTTTACTAGCAACTTACTTTTATCCCATGTAGAATGTGCACATGGATTTACATTCTTTGCTTCTATCTTTCTCTTATGTCGGGATTTTTATTTTGATGATTTCAAATGGAGTCATTAACTTACCATCTTCCCAGCTCCTTTATTTGATTACTGGATACTTTGTAAGTACTGGAAATTTATTATTAATTCCTGCAATTATCATAGGGTCTTTAGGAAATACAATTGGAAATATTATCTCTTATGAACTTGTGAAAAGATATGATAAGCCTCTTGCTCGAAAATTGCTTATGATGAATGAAGAAACTTTTGGAAAAGTCCACCAAGCCTTTCATGGCACTTTTCAAGCATCCGGCATGTGGTGGATATTTTTAGGGAAACTCACTCCGTCAGTTAAGGCTTTTATTCCTATTGTTTCCGGGCTTGCTCATACCCCGAGAAGACTAACTTATTTTATTTTCTTAAGCGCGTCTTTTATATGGGCGTCATTACTCATCACCTTAGGCTACTACTTTGGGGAAAAGGTTTCTTTGAAATCTTTCACAGCCATTTCTCTCATCATCGGTCTAACTATTCTATTCGTAGTTTATAAGCAATTAAAAAAGAAAGGACTCTTTTAAAAATTTGTAATTTGTATTATCTTCTCTACCGTCTACTCTCTATTTTCTACTGTCGAGTAAGCAATTACCCCACTTATGAGTACGTTTTCTGTTTGTAACGTTTCATTTTCTTTATTATTTTTCTTTTTATAAACGTAAGTAAGCGTCAATACAATCAGAATATATAGCATGATCATGCTATAAAAATTTATTTGAAGCGGAATATACGAGTATGGCATCTTTTCAGTTACTTGCGCCACCCAGATAATAACGTTTGCTAAAATCGTCGTAACAAATCCAAACAATACTCCAAACCCTCCCCAAATATATGACGAAACTATTACGAGAAATGAAAGCAGCATAGTGGCGGGGACAAGCGGCAATGCAATAACATTTGATAAAAGTGCATACATGGAGATCTTCCCGAATGTAAATAATATATATGGAAGAGTCGCAATGTACGCTGACAAAGTTGTGGTGATAAGAGACCTAAATGATTCGCTTTTTATTTTATTAAAAATAATTTGAAAAACCGGAGACAAATAAATTATCCCAGCAGTTGCTAAAAACGAAAGATGAAGCGACACGTCATGGAGCAATGAGTATGGCTCATACATTACTATTAAAAGTAATGAGATGATGAGGGCTTGTTTAGCCACATACTCTTTACCGATTAAAGTTGCTAAAAGTCCGATGAATGCCATGATCGTTGCGCGCACTACGCTTGCCTCTCCGCCAACAGCTAGTATGAAAATAACAACTGCACTCCCGGCAAATATAATACGAAGAGTAAGCGGAATAAATGCGAATATAAAAAGTATAAAAGATATCACAACTGCGATATTAAAACCTGACAAAACAATAATGTGGGAAAGTCCGGCTATACGAAATGTATTTGTAAGCTCAATTGGCATTGATGACTTTCCGAACAACATTCCAGAAGCAAGCGACGATGCCGGAGCACTTACATAAGTTTCTAATTTACTGATAAGACTTTCTTTTAAAGAAATTAATCTTTCTTGAAATGTTATACCGTCACTAGGCAATATTTCAACTTTCGGATAAAACATTTCACTTCCAACATTTTTTGTTTTTAAATAAGAAACATAATCAAATGAGTTTGAATCATTGTGTGGAAGAATGGCTTTCGGTTCGCTCACCTTCCCAGAAATCTGAAGCCTGTCCCCTGCTTTATATTTGGGATACAAAGGCGTCTTTACTTCCACATCATAAATATTTTTATTATTCACTTCAGGATGAATATTAAAAACTTGATATGTATCTTTTACTTCTGGGGTTGATATAACTTTTGCGGTGAAGGTGCAAGCGGCGCACGTGAAGTTATCTTTTTGTACTGATAATTGTTCTCTAATTATTCCAGTAAATAATCCGATCGAAATAAGAATTGTAAACAAACACAGATAAAGTTTTTCAGTCTTTACATTCTTCCTTTCAAAGAAATAGATCGCCCCTTGAATTATAGAAATTAAAATAGCAAGTACTGCTATTTCACTTCCGAATGATGAAGACTCTCCTATTATGACCCCTGCTAAAACTCCGATTATAAAAATAAGAGTTCTTAAGTGCATAAGTGTTAAATTGATTAGTATTTTTCTAATTACTAATTACCAATAACTAATTACTATAATAAATACTCGTCTTTTGCGCCGCGATATAATTGCAAGTCTATCGCATCAGCATACATAGTAGCGATGACGTCGGCGCGTTCATTTAAAACTACTCCGGCATGTCCTGGTACATACTTCCACACTATCTTTGCTCCGCCTTTTTTTAATCTATCTTCTTCTTTTTTTAGCATTTCCCAAAGATCTTTATTTAAGACTGGCTTTTTAGCAGATCCAATCCACCCCTTTTTAATCCATCCATCTATCCATTCACTTATTCCTTTTTTGACATATTGACTATCCGTAAACACTTCTACTTCCGAAGCTTCGCCTATTTCCTTTAAACCTTCTATAGCCGCCATTAATTCCATTCGATTATTAGTAGTTAAATCTTCTCTCCCCCCGAGCTCAATCACTTCCTCTGGAGTTGTGATGATGGTCCCCCATCCCCCTCTACCCGGATTCCCGCGTGACGATCCATCTGTATAAATAGTTATTTTCATAATGGAAGTTTACCCCCACACCTAAATTAACACAAACTTACATAGAAAAAAACATACGAGTAATAATGGTTATTAAATTTTTTAATTTAAACCAACCCTTAATTTAGGTGTGGGGGTATAACAATTACTTAAATAAAAACCGCAGGCTTTACCTGCGGTTTTTATTTAAATTAGTTTTTAAAAAAACCAGAAAAGAAATCGAATAATCCCTTTCTTTCCCCTATAGTGGTCGTTGCCGCCCCTTTTACTTCTCCTTTTAATTTTTCTTTTAGTCTATCTATTGTTGACGTACCTTTTAACTTGCCTCCTAAGTCCTTCCCCTCTTTCAATTTAAGTGTAGTCGAGGCCATTAGTATCTTTCTACCGTCTATAATAGCTTTAATCTTTACTTGATACTCGTCGTTAATTGCTTTAATTTTGGTGTTTCTCTCTTGGATAAGTCCCTTGATCTGCTCATCTATCTTCACGTCTCCTGTTTTAGGTGCTGAAGGAAGGATTATGGTAGACGTTGCCTCATCTGCAAAAGCAAACGATAAAGCAGAAACTGTTATAAGAGCTATAATTATTTTTTTCATATGTCTTCCTAGTATAAGCCCTATAACGTGCAATTGGTTCCTCTATTCACATTTATATAGTTCTTTCTTCTAAATTAGATCTTCTCCCCTTCCAGCATATTCCAAAGAACTTCAAATATATTTTTATAATTTTCTGCCACCACCTTATTATGCACCGTATAACAAAGCGGAATTGGATCAAACGATTCAAAAGAAACATTTCCATCTCTGATTACCAAGCTAGATGCTCCCTCTTTTAATCCTGGAAGCATTTTATATTTATATCCTGGGAAGTCTTTATTTGCCCTAAGGAACCATTCGACGTCTGCCCCCACTCCGATTACCCTTGTCCGGATGTTTCTCTCCTTAGCAATTTCCATAAATATATTTATAGAATCTCCTATAATATCTACGAATTTTCTTTCTTGGGAAGAAATCACATACCAATAGCTATCATTTGGCGTATTTTCTGCCATTTCTAATTGATGGCTTGAGAAGGATGCGTCCCCCTGATAAATTTCAAAGTTCTGATCAAATGACTTCTTGCTTAATTTAAACAATTCGTCCGTTACTTCGTCCGCCACTACTTTTTTAGCATCTATTAAGTGAGCTATTCTTTCAGGAGAGTTTGCTTCAAACTTTTTCCTTCCATTTATTACACTATGCTTTACTAATCCCTTTTTTTCCAGACTTGAAAGAGCGGTATAGATATATTGTCCGTGTAGCCCCGTAGAAAAGACTACTTTCGAAGTACCTGTGGGCCCCTTTCTTTTTAATAAATCTATATAAACTATCGATTCTTTCTCCGTTAAACCGAGCACAGCGAGCTTAGCTATGATGCTTTTATCAAGATCCTTTGACATAGGTCTATTGTAACCCTTATTTCATATAGAGCAAATGTCAGATTTTTATCATCATAGAGCATTTGACATCACATACACGTCCTAATAGGATAAACTCATATGAAAAATTACAAATACTTTGCGGTGATTACAGGATTTTTCGTTGCAACCTTGCTGGTGACAAATACTATTGAAAGCAAGATTTTCCTATTATGGGATCTGGCTTTGCCTGCTGGGATAATCATCTTCCCTCTGGCATATTTATTTGGAGACATCCTTACAGAAGTATATGGGTATGCATACTCTAGGAAAGTAATTTGGACAGGTTTCATTGCTCAAATCTTTATGATACTTACATATAAGGCTGCAGAACTTTTGCCTGCCGCCCCTTTCTGGACAAATCAAGATGCCTTCCAATTAATTTTAGGAAGCGTGCCGCGGATTGCTCTTGCCTCTATGATCGCGTATTTTGTAGGAGAATTCTGCAACTCCTATATATTGGCTAAGATGAAAGTAAGAACTGACGGGAAAGGGATTGCTACACGTTTTGTTGCATCCACAATAGCAGGAGAAGGTATAGACACCATTGTTTTTGTACTGATTGCTTTCACTGGTATTATGTCTAGGTCGGAAATGTTACAAGTAATTCTATCCGCCTGGGGAGTAAAAGTAGTGTGGGAAATTATCGCACTCCCTATAACCATAAGAATAGTAAAGTGGCTTAAGAAAGTTGAAAACGAAGATTATTACGATAACAATACTAACTTTAGTCCATTTAAAGTTTAAACCACCTCCTTTATCCTCAGTCTCAGCTCAATCTTCCCTCTGAAAGCTGATTTCTCAACATGCGCAAGCAATGTATGCTCTTTTTTTACTTTTTCTGCCAACTCCTTTGGAGCGAAAAATAAAATTGCTTTTACATTATTCTTTTCTCCTGGATACATAACTTCTAAATGCTCGTTCTTTTTTCCGAACCATCTGACTTCCTTTGGCACAACTTTTTCAAATGAAAATAAAGGCTTTGGGTTACCCACTCCAAAGGGAGCAAGCCTGGAAATAGCATTATAAGTAACCATATTCACATCGCTTAATTGGAGATGAGAGTCTACTAAAAGACTTTCATTTTCTAAAATTTTTACCACTATATGTTTAATGGCCTCATTTAAAACTCTGCTCAGCTCCCCAACGTTTTCCATTGTGGACTCAAATCCTCCCGCTTGCTCGTGTCCGCCATAAGATACCACCACTTCCGGATGCATTTCATGCGCTTTAGCCATAAGCTCTACTACGTGCACGTCTCCGCGTGACCTGCATGATCCTTTGATGGTTTTTTTATCTTCTCCTTGACCATACACAAAAGTAGGCTTCCCCGTTTCATCAATTATATTTTGCGCGATTAGCCCCAGTATCCCCGGCCCCCAGGAAATATCTCCTACAACCACTATATCGTTTGTATACACTTCATGATCAAATAAAAGCGTTGAAATAATATCCTTTACCCCCTGTTTCCTCTCAGTATTTAATATTTCTAAGTCTTCTGTATATTTTTGTGCTGTTATAGAATTTTTTTCATAAAGCATGTTATGCGCCTGAATCGGGTCTCCCATTCTAGACGCGGCGTTTATTCGGGGAGCGATAGTAAAGGCGATATCATCTTCTGTTATATGGTCCCTGTCTACTCCTTGAGATCGCAAAATATAATTTAGCCCATGCCGCTTAGTTTGTCTGATTACTTTTAAGCCGAAGTAGGCGAGCGCTCTATTTTCTTTTACAAGCGGCACCATATCGGAAATAGTGGAGATACCCACTAGATCTAGCAGCCACTTTTCATATCCCGGCTTTAACACTTGGACTTTATCTAAAACTTCTTTATAACCCTTACTTATCTTCTTCTTTCCGTTTTCCTCTTTTAATTTACTTAAAATTGCACAGGAAAGCTTCCATGCAACAGCACAGCCGCAAAGCATGTCGTCATGATAGGTGCACACGTCTTGTTTAGAATTTATTACAGCTACCGCATCAGGCACAATTTGTACTGTATTAATGGTTCCCAATTTCTTATCTTTGGCCCCTATTTTAGTTATCGGCAAATGGTGATCAGTAACTATAAAATCTATTCCCATATCTCTAGCATATGCGACTTCATCTATATTTGTGATGGCCAGGTCTACCGTAATAACAAGAGTAACCCCTTTTTCTTTCAGTGAATCTATCGCGTGATTATGAACTCCATATCCTTCATTATGCCTGTGCGGTATGTACATTTGTACCGGATAACCTATATCATCAAAGAAAGTCCGAAGAAGTACTCCGCCCGGTATCCCGTCGCAATCATAATCACTATAAATTGCTATCTTCTCCTCATTTTCTATCGCTTTCACTATTCTTTCCACCGCTTTCTTTACTCCATGAATTAAAAACGGATCTCCAATATCTCTTTCATATGAAGGATTCAGAAACTTTTCTGCGTCTTCTTTTGTTTTTACCCCCCTATTTGCTAAAAGCCCAAGCGTAAGAGGATGAACATCTAGTCCATCAAACATTTTCTTTAATTCTTCATTTGAATATTCTGAAGCTACCTTAAATTGCGACATGTGAGCCAGTATACCTTGTAGTAAATTTATATTACTACAAGGTATACCAGCAACGTTACATTTTTATTTCTGTCCTTTATAAAGGACAGAAATAAAACCTTATATATTCTATGTCTTTTAGAGTACACACTATTTTACTTTAAACTTCGATCTGATTTTCTTAACTTGCTCTACATTTTTCTCTTCCATCCCCTGTTTTCCTAAATCTGCTTTCTTTTTTAACTCCTCGATTGATAGCTTCATAAGCTCAATGGCTCTATTATTTAAATATTTCTCTTCGTTTTTGCTCGGATCTTCCAAAACTTCATCAAATAATGCGTGAAGTGCATACCCAACCTTAGGTCCCGGCGTTTCCCGTGTAACGTCCATGATGCGTTTCCCATTAGTTTTAAGCATTTTTAAAGTTACAGGATCTTGGAGGGCCTGCTCCACCATTGATTCATACATCCTTAATCTATACGGCTCTTCCTTGGGTCGCCCAGTTCCTATGCGGTCGCAAATGCGGAGATTGATCAAATCCCATATATTTTCTTTACCCACGTTAGTTATAAGTCTTCTTACTGCGGAAATAGTTATTTGCTCTGTATCGCTAAAAAACATATGCCATCGAACAAACATCGATACTTTTTCCGTTAACTCCTTAGGAAAACGAAGTCTTTCCATGATTTGTCGGGCTACGCGTCCGCCTACTACATCGTGTCCATAAAATGTATAGTCATTCTTTTCTTTTGAATACCTTCTGGTCTCTGGTTTGGAAATATCATGGAAGATAGCAGAGAGTCTCACGTGTAACGGCCACTTTTTATCTGCAGAATGCTGTAAAGTTCGTAAATTATGCTCCCAAACATCAAATGAATGGGCTTGATTCTGCTCAATCCCCACTCCTTCAAGAAGTTCTGGCACTACATACTCTAAAAGCTCAGTTTCTTTCATTAAAGAAAGCCCTCTCATAGGAAAATCCGTCATTATAAGCTTGGTGAACTCATCTCGCACCCTTTCACGTGAAACATTAACAAGTAAATTAGCATTTTTCTCTATGCTTTCACGTGTAACGGCATCAATATCAAAATCTAGTTGGCTAGCTAGCCGGATAGCTCTCATTAGTCTGAGCGCGTCTTCATTAAATCTTTTGTCAGCACTTCCTACACATTTAATTAGTCTGTCCTTTATGTCTTTTATGCCCTCAAATGGGTCTATCACCTCCCCCGTTGCGGGATTATATGCAATGGCATTTACTGTGAAGTCTCTCCGGCTTAAATCGTCTTCTATGTTTTTACTCCATGACACTGCGTCTGGATGTCTATTATCAGAGTAATCCGACTCTAATCTATAAGGAGTAACTTCTACTATTTTCACACTCTCATCACTGCAAATGGTACCTAATTCTTCCCCGCAGGTTACTATCCCTACCGTTCCGTAGTTATTTTCATAAAAAGTCTTAGGGAATAACTCTATAATCTCTTCTGGGGTGGCTGTCGTAGTAATGTCCCAGTCATTAGGCTTTACTCCTAAGAAAAGATCTCTTACACACCCCCCTACCAGAAACGCCTCGAAAGAGGCATTTTGAAGCACAGCAAGAGCCATTCTTACTTCTTTGGGTATGTTGATGCTATTAATTTCCTGTATTTGTGGCATGAAGATGCTAAATGTTGTGCTCCCACCAGGACTCGAACCTGGAACGACGGTTCCGAAGACCGTTGTGATATCCATTTCACCATGGAAGCTTGACTTATAATGCTTATATTAACATGGAATGCTGATTGACGACGGAGCTCTTCCCTAACTATTAGAAACAATAGGTAGAATCGGCTACAAGTCCACTTCGCACCGCCGTGCTTGTGGTTTGCAGCCCGCCCCTCGCCCGTTTTTCATGCTAGAAAAACATGGCTGCGGCCTTCGATTCCTCCACGCAACTGAAGCAGTTCAGTCGCTTACGCCGCACAAAAAGCTCAATAGCTTTCGCTTTTTGTGCGGCGTAGGAGAATCGAACTCCTGTCTCATCCTTGGCAAGGACGTGTTCTACCACTAAACCAACACCGCATTGGCTTAAATTCTAACATGAGCAATAAAATAAGGGAAATTTAAAGGGCTGTCCCCTCCTCTAGACTATTCCCGAATACCAGCAACTTGAAGAATTCGGGAAGGCTCGGAAAGGGTCGGAAAACCAAGCACATATGGGTTTTCCGTGGAGGAGAGAGCATAGCGTTGAGAACCGAGAGGTTCTCAAAACAAATCGACACCAAGAGACAGATTTGTTAACTGTGGATAAACCTGTGGGTTGTGTGCATAAGAGACAGTAAAGTACCTAGAGGGCACATTGTACAAATGGTGGCTTTAATTGTAAAATAGCATTGATATATAACGGTTTTATAAAAGGTCAGGGTCATTAATTATAAAGGAAAATAAAGACAAACGTTTCACGTGAAACAACATGGCAGAACACAATGATGTAGGCAAAATAGGTGAATCTATAGCCAAAGCGTTTCTTATGAAACAGGGTTTTTCTATTTTAGGCACAAATTACTTAACCAGATACGGGGAGTTAGACATTATCACTAAAAAGGACACTAGAATGCGTTTTATAGAGGTAAAGAGTATAAAAGTCAGAAGCTTTGATAATTTAGACAAGTTAGGCGTCCGACCGGAGGATAACCTAACATCCAGTAAACTAGCAAAACTAAAAGTAAGTATAGAAGTTTACCTAAACCATCAAAACGTTTCTCATGAAACAAAATATCAAATAGATTTAGCTTGTGTTTACATAAATCCAGAAACAAGGGAAGCAAAAGTTAAATTAATTGAGAATATCCATAGTGAATAGGGGAATGCAGAAAGAGGGAAGTGTGCTAGAATACCAAATACGTTTGAAGTATTCAGAGGGTTTGTAAGAAAACAGTACGGGATAGCTCGTTTCTGTCTTCTCAATATTTTCTGATGATGAAATTAGTAGAATATCGGAGTGTGGTGTAACGGCTAACATACCTGGTTTGGGACCAGGTGACTCAGGGTTCGAATCCCTGCACTCCGACTGAAAGCAAAATAGCCTAAAGGGCTATTTTGCTTTGAAGGAGGGGTGAGCAAGGAATCTGCTTGCCTTGCGTCAGGGATTCGAAGGGCGGAGCATTATTTCTAAAGCATTAGAAATCGCGAGCGTCGGCTGATTAGTAAATCATGCCGTGAGGCCAAAGCAAAAAACTTTTACACGGTAAAAGTTTATTTGTTGGAGAAACTCTCTGCACAAAGTACTAAATATTTCATCTTCCAAATCGTCTACATATTATGGGAACAGTATATTCAATATTAATGCTTATGTTTAAAGACTTTTTTTTGATTGTTTGGAAAAACAAGCTTTTATCTCTTGGGGTACTAATAGTAGTACTTATGATCTTAAATTATCTAGTAGTCTAGAAAATGAAATAAAAATATGATAGAGTGTCTGAGCAAGCGGTGTTGGTTTAGTGGTAGAATACCTGCCTTCCAAGCAGGGGACAAGGGTTCGATTCCCTTACGCCGCACAAAAATATAAAAGTCCTGACTTCATGTCAGGACTTTTATATTTTCTAGTATGGAAGTAAGGGAATCGAACAGGGAAAGGGGTCGGGAAAACGGAAGTTTTTCCGTGGCGGAAAACAGTGAGCTTGCGAACGTTAGAAACCGAGGGGCTTCTAAAACCGGAATGAGTGCAGCGAATGAAGGTTGTGAGATAGCGAGGCGTCTCTTGCACATTAAATCAGTAGAGAGAGGAATTTATTTGTCAGAGATTCCCTTACTCTGTCCTGCAATTCCTATTCCCAGTGTGGATGATCTTAGAATTAAAATAAAAAATCCTTGGTTTACCCAAGGCCTTATGAAAAGGTTTTTGAAACTGGAGAGATGTTATTACTTTTGTTTTAATTTCTCCACATAACCCGCGACATCATCTTTGGGGATGCAATACCAGCTTCTCCAAAAAGTGGTTTCTCCGTTGTGTTCATCGGTCTTGTAGAACTTTCCGTTACTGCCTGACCAGATCTCACTACGACTTCCATCTTTCAGGCAACCCATACTGGTCAATTCGATGCTCTCATCTGGTTTTCCTGGTTCTGAAATGTATTGGTTCATTGCGTCCTCCTGGGTACTCTTCTCCCTAAACCTACCGCATTCCCACATCCACGTCAATAACCCTCCTTGCACCTTTCTCCCTACAGAGTACACTTAAATTACAATGATGGACGAGCAAAAAAAGGTTATTGTCCGGGGGATATGCATTAATGAGGGGAATATACTATTAATCCATGTTCCCGCATCAAATGGCAAAGCAGAACATTTTGTATTACCAGGGGGGAGGGCGTCCGAGGACGAAAGCATAGAAGCAGCGCTTACTCGCGAATTTGAAAAAGACACCTGCGTAAACGTTTCTATTAGAGATCTATTTTTAAGTAGTGACGATATCTCCGAAGGAGAAGGGGTCGAGGATGACTGTTATATCTGTGATTATAAATTCGGAGCGCCTGCGAAAAGAGACGACACATCTCCTTATACACCTGTATGGATTCCGCTTGCACACATGAAACAAATAAATTTATACCCAGAGAAAATAAAGGAATTGATTTTAAAAGATATTTCCTAACATTGCTATACTAAGGGCATGGAACAGCCTGGCAAAAGAGAAAGAGAGAAGGGGGAGAACGCATTTTGGTTGGATGAAAACCCCCAAGAGCCTGCTCCTGCTTTGATTTATGAGTACCAGACTTTATTAAGAAAGATGCATGGATTATACGCCAAGATAAAGGAAGGAGACTTAAGCGGGCAAGAGGAATGGGTAAAAGATGCCGCAAGAAGAAAGGAACTTGAAGAGGAGATTAGAGCTTCGGGAGGTGACCCAAAAGATCACCAAATAACTATCCATTAAAACAAAAACCATCCGTAGGGATGGTTTTTATTTTAAGAAGGAAATTAATTACTTAACTGCATCCTTAAGGGCTTTTGCTGCTGAGAACTTCGGCACCTTCATTGCTGGAACTTTAACAGTTTCACCAGTTTTTGGATTGCGAGCATCTCTTGCCTTTCGCATTTTCACTGTAAACTTTCCAAGGCCTGCAATAGCTACTTCATCTCCTTGTGAGAGAGCTTTGGTAATAGTACCAAAGACTGTATCTACCACTTCTTCGGCCTGTACCTTTGTTGACCCAAGCACTTGGTTTACTGCGTCAACGAGACTAGCTTTGTTCATAGAGTTATATATTTATAATGTCGTTTTTTCTGAGCGGCCGACATTAGAAAAATTAATTTATTAATTTCCTCGCAAGCTGTTAATAGCCCACGAAAGGATAAAATCATTATATCCCGCTTGGGTTTTTTAGCAAGTAGAGACATAATAGATTAAAGATTTGTCAATTTTTAATGATTTACGATTCAGGATTAAAGAATTAAGAATATTAATACACCCCATTCATAAATCATGAATCTTAAATTGTGGATCGTCCTACTTCTTTGCAAGAAATACATTTTCCAGTACATTCCCGCTTTCCAATTCTTCCTTATTCCCAAAAAAAGCTATTGATCCTTGAGATAAAACGAAAACTTTACTAGATACCGATAAAACTGACTTTATGCTGTGTTCTACGATTACCACTGCAATCTTCCTTAATTCATTTATTTCCTTAATTTTCTCAAATACCTCCTTCACAATCTTTGGAGATAGCCCTAAAGACGGTTCATCAAGCAATAAAACCTTGGGATCACTTATTAGCCCTCGTGCTATTGTAAGCATTTGCTGCTGTCCACCGGAGAGAAGCCCGGCTTTTACACTTAATTTTTCTCGAAGTGCCGGGAAAAACTTAAGGGACTCTTCAATATTATTTTTTACATCGCTCTTATTCGGCAGTGCATACCCGCCAAGCTCTAAGTTTTCATATACTGTAAGATTTTTAAAAACCTGGCGCCCTTGTGGAACATATGTAATGCCGCGAGAAACCATTTCATAAGGCTTTGGATCTACTTTCTGTCCCTGCCACAATACCTCGCCGGAAGAAAGAGAGGAGATGCCGAAGAGTGCTTTAAGCGTAGTTGTTTTCCCAGAGCCATTTGGTCCCATCAGTGCCACAATCTCACCTTCATCAATATTTATGGTTACATTATTGAGCGCTTGAATACCGCCATATTGAACTGAGGCATTTTTAAGTGTGAGAAGTATTTCTTTTTGCATTACCTTATATCAACTAACTGCCCGGCATCCACCTTTCTTACTGTAACCTCTCTTTTGGCTTCGCAGTCGCTATTTAATGTAATGCTACCTCCCACGCCTTGATAATTATTAATCTTTGTCGTGAGATACGCCGCTAATGTGGCAGGATCTTGTGAAGAAGTGCCTTGTACTGCAGTATTTAGAATATTCATAAGATCATATCCTTGTACAGCCATAACTGATGGGTCTGTACTATATGCATTTTTAAACTTTTGTATAAACTCTTTTTCCTTATCAGTCTTTGGATTAATAGTTGAAAAACTATAACCCACTAGATAGGCTCCATCTAGCAATGTCTTATCGGTAACAGCGGCATTTCCTACTGTCCAATCGTCAGTAATTAGTTGAGTCGTGAGACCAAGCTCTTTCATTTGCTTAAACATAGTTGGGGCAGACGTGAAATAATTTACCGCTATAATGGCATCTGCATTATATGATTTTATTTTTTGGATTTCTGTTCTAAAATCATTTCCATCTTTTGAATATAAACTTTCAAATACTACTTGGCCTCCTCTTTTCTCGAATTCTTCCTTGAAGGCTGTAAGAATTGCCACTCCTGGTTCATAGTTTGGGATCAAAGCCACCACTTTTGTTTTATGCAAAGTATTTAATAAGAGGTCTGAATATGCTGGCGCATAATTATCTGCGGTAATAGCAATTCTGCATGTAAGGGGGTTCCCATCTTTATATGCAGGAATAAATGAAGAAGAATTAAAAGAAAGGAATCCGTCTTTCCTCACTTCTGGCGCAAGAACGGATAGGGCGGGGCTGCCATCTATTATAAATATCTTTACACCTTCTGATTTAAGTTTTAAATACGCTGGAAGAGCCTGTTTAGTATCAAGCTGATAGTCTTCAAATCTCACCTCATACTTTACATGTTTCGAGTCTATTTCGTTTAGTGCGAGATTTATCGAATTCTTAAGCGGTTCCCCGTACACTCCTGCTCCAGAGCCTGTAAGAGCTGTAATGACTCCTATTTTTATGGGGGTACTATTACTTTTACTTTGATAAGCCCATATTCCTCCAATAATGATAATTAAAGCCACTACAAACCATGTGATCTTTTTCATATGCCTAAAGTATATACCTATTGGTCTAAAGTCAAGCTACTTCCCGAGATATGCCTCTACCACATTTTCCTTGCTCAAAACCTCTCCCGGCGTTCCTTCAGCGATTAATTTCCCGCTATCCAGCACATAACAATAGTCTGTTAATCCTCGGATGAGATCCATATTATGTTCTACAAGGACTACCGCAACTCCAGAGCCTTTTAATTCTTCTAAAATATTAGAAACTATTTTTATCATTTCAGGAAATAGCCCAGCGAAGGGTTCGTCGAATAAATAAATGTTTGCTTTCATGGATACAGCTCTCGCTATTTCAAGTAACTTTCTTTGTCCATAAGAAAGATTTTCAGCATGTTCATTTCTTTTTTCCCAAAGTCCAACCTTTTTCAAAACAGTTTCTGCTTGATCTAAGTGAAGCTTTCCGTGGCGCTCAAAAAGGGCTCCCCATACGTTTCTTTCTGTTAAGACGACTAAGATGTTATCTAGCACGCTTAGCTGACCTATCAAGCGCACATTCTGAAAAGTGCGAGTGATGCCGTATGTCGCCATATCGCTAGAATTAATATTACTAATAGAGAGCGAATCGCCCACTACAACTGTTCCTGCAGTTAACGGGAGAAGCCCGGTTAAAAGATTTATAAGAGTGCTTTTTCCAGAACCGTTCGGACCAATAAGTCCGTAAATCTTTCCGCCATCAAATGTAATGTCTAAATGGTCCACCGCGTGAACTCCACCGAAAGATTTAACTATTTGTTTGGTTTGAAGAAGGGGCATGTTATTTAATATTTATGAGTTTACCAGACACCATCTTCTTTACTACAAAATCAATTCCTTCAATATCTCCATTTTTATCGAAATGGTATGTTCCAACTGCTCCATGATAATCAGACATCTTATAAAGGTAATCCTTTATCTTTTGTGAGTCATCTCCCGCTATTTGTATAGCTTGCGCAATTATATTAATAGAATCGTAAGCAGATGCTAGATACAAAGGAAATACTGGATCTCCATATTTTTCTTTATACTTTTTCAAAAACTCATTTGCCTTTTGATTTTGAGTATCTAAATCTGGAACCGTAACTAATGTAAGCCCTTCAGAAGCATCCCCGCTAATCTCACGAGTAGTAGGACCGCTTAATGTATCTAAACTAAAAAGATCAGCCGTAATTCCTAGCTCTCTAGCTTGTTTAATAAATAGTCCGCCCGTTATTTCAGTCTGAGGATTTATAAAAATCGCTGATGGATTCTCTTTTTTTATTTTCTGTAAAATTGCTCTAAAGTCTTTAGTATTTGGATTATATGTTTCTGATAAAGTTACTTTCCCACCTAAAGATTCGAACTCCTTTGAGAAGAAATCTCTTATATCTATAGCAAATCCTGTATTTTCACTTACCACAATCACATTCGTATGATTCTTAAAAATTAATGACGTCAGCTTCTTGGTGGCGACAGTTGCGGAGGGATTAGTCTGAAAAATATAATCTCCTGCAGCACTGACTCCTGGACCCAACGCTCCCGGCGAAAGAGTTATTATTTTATTTTTTTCTATTAGTGAAGCAGAGTTCAGCAGGTCTTCTGCGCAAGTAAAACCATCTAGAACCTGGACTTTATCAATCGAAATTAACTTTTGTGTTGCTGTTAAAGCATCTTTCCCAGAACATTTACTATCTTCATAAATAACTTCTAGCTTTCTTCCATTTACTCCACCTGAGTTATTAATTTCCTCCACTGCTAATGACGCTGCATTTTTCATTGGCTCGCCATAAGTGGCGGCATCTCCTGTAAGAGGGACCACGTAGCCTATTTTTATAGATTCACTAAACTGTGATGATTTTCTTTCTTCTACAAACAACCAAACGACCAAAACTATTAAGGTTAACACCAATACCCCAACAATTGGTTTTTTCATGCCCTTATACTAGCACTTTGAAATAGGAAAGAAAATGAGCTACTTTACCAATTCTGCCTTTCCATTTTTAAACACTTTAATATTAAACCCTAGATCTGAATTTCCTTTTTCATCGAGGGAATACGTCCCCATAAAGCCATGATAATTTTTCACATTCGCAAGAAGCCAGTCTTTCACTTTTACGCTATCGTCTCCTTCGGTTTGCAAAGCTTTGGTGAGCATCATAATTCCATCATATGTTGATGCACTGTGGAAGGGGATCGCTGGATCTTTCCCATATACTTCTTTATATTTATTGAAAAAAGCTTGCCTCTCTTTACTGCTTTCATCATATTTTGGATCTGTAAAGTAAATCCCGTCGAGACTTCCTAGAATATTCTTTACACTTCCATTAGCAGCTGTATTAAAATCTGTAAATATGGGTGGTGTGTACCCCATTTCTCTTCCTTGCTTGATGAAATAAGCAGCATCAGTTCCCAGATTAGAAAGAACCAGTACAGCTTGCGGATTTGCAGTTCTCACTTTCGATACCATCGTATGATAATCTGTAGTGCCGGGTTGGAATTCCTCTGAAATGACAATTTCTTCGCCTTGATTTTTCATCGTACTTTCGAATGTATTCTTTATGTCGAGCGTATATTCCGTTACAGCGGAAATTACTCCGACTTTTGTATATCCCATTTTTATCATGGCATTTGCTAAATCTCTCCCGGCAAGGACGTCAGAGTTAGCAATACGAAATACATAGTCTCCCGCATTATCAACGTTTGAGCCTCCAGTAACCGGGGTAAGAATAATCACATGTTGTTTGTTTGCGATAGGAGCTCCTGCAATAGTTCCATTACTTGTCATCCCGCCAATTATGTAGTGTGCTTTATCTACATTCACAAGTTTTTGTATTGCGTCTAGGCCACTTTTACTATCGACTTTAGAATCTTCTATATAAAGTTCAAGTGGTCTGCCATTTATCCCACCATTTTTATTTACTTCTTCAATTACCAGCTTAGCTGTGTTGGAGATATTTTCGCCTAATGCTGCATAGTCTCCTGTAAGTAATGTCGCTACACCAATTTTTATAGGTTCTCCTGTTGCGGGCTTACTTTTATTCTTATCTACTATTACCCAGATTACTAATAAGATAACTACGATCACCAACCCCCAAACAATTGGTTTTTTCATACCCAAATACTAGCATGCAACTATAATGAATGAAACAAAAGAAAAGCGCTCTTGCGAGCGCTACCTGTGAGGGATTTGTGAGGACGGTCAGATGGTGGAGGCGGTAAGATATCGCCAAGGGTGAAACATAGGGTCCGTCCCTTTCAGTTTATCGAGTTCCGCCTTGGTCTTCCGCCATTCATAAACATGCTCGGTTAAGCTCATCGGAAGTGTGTTTGCTTCTTCCAGGAAGCGGATTACTTTTTCAAGTGGATCAATTTCCACTTCCTCGGCAGAGATTTCCAAACGTGCGGATTGGGCAAGTATCAGACGCGCCGTCAACTCTTGCTCATGAACTTGTGCAAGATACTTCAGAGCTCTTGTCCGGTTGAATAAAAGCTTATGCGCCACGTCCCATTTCTCGTTTCCTGCACCAAAAACCCAGAGGAGATGCTCGAATTGTGCGACGTCGCGAATCACCGCCTTGGCTTCTGAGATACATGTCGTGGGTTGGATTGACACTGCAGCTCTGCGGACAGCCGAACGTATGGGGCTTTTGAATTTCTTTTCAATAAGGTGGTGCACCCATTCATACGCAACCCATAACATAATTAAGCCCAATACGAAGAGGCCTTCTAGGATAGTCAAGGTCATTTTCATAGTCGTTTTCCTTTTCAAGGATACACCAAGTTTAAATGCTTCCTTCTCAATCTACAATACCAATACAATACCGTCAATATGTAATCTATAATTTAAACTCTCCGAGTAATCCTTGTGGTCGATACACCCCCACACCAAATAGACGGTTATTTTAATGTCTCCACTAGACGTAGTTTGAGTTGCGACAATGCTCTGCTTCTTAATTTTAAATTACTTTCACTAACTCGTGCATCTTTTTCACTTTTGTAAGCTTCGTAGTAGAGCAACTCAAACGGTGCACGAGATTTGGTAGAATTTACTTTTTTATTATTATGTAAACTAAACCGGCGTTTGAGATCATTGGTTGAGCCTATGTATAAGTTTTTTGTCTTTCAAGCTGCGTAAAATGTAAAGATAAAACATTTTTATTTGGTGTGGGGATAAAACATCATAAACGGAATTCGCCCATCAATCCTTGTGGGCGATACAACATAAGAAGAATTAAAATAAGTCCATACGTAACTTGTCTCATTTGTGCCGCGATATCTGATGGAAAGCCTACGAATCGCAATACTTCTGGCAACACGATTAAACAGAATGCCCCAAGTAATGCGCCGCGCTTAGAAGAAAGACCGCCAAGGATAATTATCGAAAGCATAAAGATCGATTCATTTAATGAAAAGCTCGATGGATCAATGAAAGTGATGTAAGTAGCAAACAGTGATCCTGCA
This sequence comes from Candidatus Nomurabacteria bacterium, assembly GCA_028286645.1. Taxonomy (GTDB): domain Bacteria; phylum Patescibacteriota; class Minisyncoccia; order Phycocordibacterales; family UBA5272; genus UBA11704. The sequence continues at coordinate 174,219 of JAQBRF010000002.1, read as the reverse complement.
AGAGCTGCCAGCATTGAAGAAATTACAAAAATGACCAACTTGTAATAGCTCGTTGTATAACCAAATACTTTTATCGCCTCTTCATCTTCGCGAATGGCCTTTAATACTCTTCCAAATGATGACTTTTCAATCCATGTATAAACTCCATAAGCAATAGCCAAAATAACTAAAGTAAGAACAAGGAATGCTGAATTTTCAGAAAACTGAAATCCGAATATTTCTGGGCGGGGGATTCCAGGGATCCCTAGCGGTCCACGAGTGACTGATTGCCAATTTAAGAAAATGCTAAAGACAATGATATTGAATCCAAAAGATCCTAACGCATAAAATTCTGATTTAAATCTAGAAAATACAACTCCCACCCCAAGAGCGATCACAGCCGTGACTATCATCCCGATAATTGCGGCTAAGAAGAAATTCATCCCAGTTCCTAATAATAAAAGCGCGGTAACGTACGCTCCTATTCCATAAAACGCTGCTTGAGTAACAGAGAGGAGGCCTGCGACTCCTACTACTAGGTCAAGGGAGAGGGCGATGATTCCATAAATCGAAACGAAGATTAAAATGTGTACTAAGTATTCCATATATTATTTCGGCCAAATGCCCTGAGGGCGGAAGATTAAAAAGATAATAAGAACAAAGAAAGAAATTGCGTCTTTCCACTCACCGGAAAATTGCCATGCTCCTAGGTTTTCGATAATTGCGAGTAAAAATGCCCCTAGAACTCCGCCATAAATATTTCCAATTCCTCCCACTATTACTGCGATCACTCCTTTAAGTAAAAGCGACAGCCCCATTACCGGCTCTATACCTGTATCAAAGCCTACAGACATGCCTGCGATTCCAGCAATAGCCGAACCGATAAAAAATACCCACCCCATGACGCGCCCTGAATTTATTCCCACTATTCTCGCCACTTCTTCGTCATCTGACACGGCACGAATAGCTTTACCAAATAGCGTGTACTTAAGAACAAGACTCAGTGCGGTCATTATAAGGAGTCCAGAGACGAGGATCAAAACTTGTGTCTGAGTAATCACGCCGCCGAAGATCTCATATGTTGTTTGTCCGCCAATGTCCTTTGAAAGAGTTTGGAATTGACTAGTAAACAAAATAGCAACTATCGCCTGAATCACTGTAAGAACTCCCAGCGATGCGATGAGGAGCACGACGTTTGATGCTTTTTCTTTCCTTAACTTTTTGTAAACCAGTTTTTCTACAAGCCAGCCTATCGCTCCGGATATTACAATTGCTAAAATAATAGAAACATAAATAGGGAGGTTAAGCATTTTATAAAAATAAAATACTGAGTATCCTCCAACAGTTGCCAGGGCGCCATAACCTATATCAAAGAATCGAGCGGTACTATAGATCAAGTTAAACCCAATAGCTACGAGAGAGTAAATCGCACCGGCAATGACAGCATTTAATGCGATTTGGACTACGATATCCATCATAGTAGTATAACCCGGATTTATGATTCATAATTCAAGATTTAGGAATAATAAATTTAGGTTAAAAAAACAAAAACGGCAGGGACACTGCCGTGGTTATATAGAGAGTGGACCAGATTCATGCTACCCGAGCTCGATCCAAATTATGAGCCCAATGACGACAGCCGAACAAAGGAGCGCTCGGATTGCATAAATCTTAGTGAGAATATCACCTCCTTTTGAAAAGGCGTTGTAAGAACCTATCACCACCGCTACGAAAGAAAGAACCCAGCAGAGCAAAGACTCTGTGTTCTCCTTTGTTGTGATTAAACGTTCATAGAGAGGCAGATATCCCACAACAAGTAGCAGGTTAACAGAAAGATTTGCTAAATCGGCATTTCTGCTAACAAAGTAAACTATCACTATCAACCCTGCCATCACACTGCACAATAAATAAATCAAAGCTGGAAAAGTGCAGAGGAAATCCTTTTCCGAAGATGCTGGCGAATCCAACGATCAATATCAGAAATGCGATATCGGCCGTATTGATGATATTCGAAAGCAAGCTATGCGAACTCCTTTTTGCTCGCATATATGTAAAGAGGCCAAGACATACGGCCACAAGAAAAATCAGCCAGGTAAGGAGCGTGGGCTTTACTTTTCCTGTGAAAATTAAGTGGCAGTAGAGGACCGCCACACCCATCAATATGGCTGTATAGAGAAACGCAACCGCGTGGCGTTTAGTAATCTTCAACGGGCACCCCTTGAATGAACAGTTAACATTAAGTAAAACCTACCTGAATTATCCTGAGCCGTCAATAAAACATAAACTGGTTTTGTTTTTTACTTTCTTTATTTTAATAATTCTACCTTTCCATTTTTTATTTTTTGTATAATAACCCCCACTCCCACAAGATCGCCATTTATATCAAAACTGTATTTACCCAGAGTCCCCTCAAAGCTGAGACGGTTATGTATGTAATCTTGAACCTTGTTTGTATCCTCTCCCACAGATTCGATGGCTTTCTTTAATATGTACACATCGTCATACCCGGCGGCAGCAACATAGGCATATAAAGGATCTCGACCATAAGTTTCATTATACTTTTGGAGAAACTCTTGACCTTTACCTTCTTTTGGCACATCAGCCGGAACTGCAAATTCCATTCCTTCAACAGCGCTTCCCCCACTAATTACATCAGGACCTGTATAATTTACTCCAGATAAAGGAATGGTTATGCCGTTCTGCCTAATCTGTTTTGCAATACGCGCCGTGTTTGAGCCAGACTGTGGATTAATAAAAATAATTTCCGGATTCTCACTTTTAATCTTTAGTATTATTGTACGAAAATCCACAGTAGTTGAATCAAAATCTTCCGCTCCAACAATTTCTATACCCAAATTCTTTGCTTCTGCTGTGAAAGAGTCTTTTACTCCCTGAGCATAGCTTGTTTTCTCAGAAATAACTGCAACTTTCTTATACTTCTTACTTAAATGTCCCGCCAGAGCTATTCCCACCAGATTATCATTCGGATAGTTCCTGACGAAGTATTTGCTTATGCCAGAAAGCTTAGGCGCTGACGCACTAAAAGAGATCACAAATACCTTTGAAGCGGTTGCGAGCGGAACAAAAGCGAATGTTTCACTACTACATGCTCCTCCTACTATATATTTCACACCGTCTTCGTTAATAAGCTTTTGCGCGGCGTTTAATGCTGCCTTCGCGTCACATTTTCCATCTTCGTAGATAATTTCTATTTGTTTTCCATTTATGCCTCCCGCCGTGTTTATCTCTTCCACAGCAATTGATGCACCATTTTTACCCATTTCGCCATATGCAGCAGCATCTCCAGAAAGGGGGGCTATGAGGCCAATTTTTAAAGTGTTTGACTGATTCTCTTTAGAGTTACTCTGGAAATAAAAAATCACTCCGATTACAATTATTATCCCAGCAATCCATAGCATTACTTTGTTATTCATAATAGGTTGTTTAATATTGTTAGCTAGTAAAGATATCATAACTCTATAAAAACAAGGGTTATTGTCAAATAAAGATGAATAATGTTGACTAATTACAACAAAAAGTATAATATCTCCTAATGGCCGTAAAAGAAAAAATCAATTCTATTTTAGAAGCCATAGGCCTAAATAATACCGAAACAGTAATATTAAAATCCTTGCTAGAACATAAATTACTCCGGGCTACTGAAATTTCACGAAAAACAAAACTAAATCGCACGACCGTCTACAGCGCCATTAATAATCTCATTGAGAAAGGATTGGTTACATCCATGGATGAAAAGAAGGTGCTTATATTCCGATCAATAGAGCCTCACCTACTCCTAGATTACATGGAAAGACAAAAAGCTGTCCTTTCTCAAAATGCAGACTATTATAAAGAAATACTTCCTGAAATTGAAAGCAAGAGAGCCCAGAAACATATTTTCCCAAAAATTCAATTCTTTAAAGGTCTAGATGGTATCAAGCAGGCCTATGAAGATACGCTAGACCACAATACTCAAAAGCAAATACGCACATTTACCGGGGCAGACGCAATATATAACGTGGCAGATCAAGAATGGGTGCATTATTACTTAACGAAAAGAAGGGACATGGGGATAAAAGCATCGGTTATCACCACAGATACTCCGGGTGGCCATGCAACTAAAAATAAAGATAAACAATTCTTCCGTACTACGAAAATAATTCCGAAAGAATATTCATTTGATACAGAAATAATTGCATATGAAAATAAAATTTCTTTAACTTCTTTTTCAAACGAAGATCCTGTGGCCGTTATTATTGAAGACGAACGTATTTCCAATACGATAAAGAAAATCTTTGAATATGTATGGAATAAAGAAGGGGAGGACAAATCAAAAATCGCCTAAGGGCGGTTTCGATTATTTATTTACTTAAATTCCAAAGAACTTCAAATTGCATGCGCATTAGTTTAGAAAACTCGCTAGATTGAACAATAAATCCGAAAACTTCTTTCTCGGATGAGATAAATGAAACCTTGTCATCATAAATCGTATAGCCCATGCTCCATGACATATCTTTTGGGGCGTATTTTCTCTTTGTAAACTGATCTTTGCCTTGCCAGATATAATCTTTGCTATTACTTTTATTTGGTTTTGATTGATGGGGCCATAAAGCATGAACTATGATCTTTTCTTGTATACGCCTTTCGTTGAAACGCACCATGGCCTCTTTATCCAAAACTTTTTCCATTTCTTTGTGCGGCCACATTGTATAAATAGTTTCTCCTTTATTCCACAAAACATCATATAAAAGATAAGTTAGACCTTCTTTTCCTTCAAAGAACTTTATCTTTGGAGTTTCTGTCTTACTTTCCTTAAGCAGCTGAGGAAGCATCGTGCTGAACATCTTTTCATGTTCCGTAAGCTTTTCTATGCGTTCCTTTAATGCATTCCCGACATGGCGCACATCATCTACCGCGAAATAGGTCGTGCTTTCTCTTTTAAACTCAACCACTAATCCTTTTTTCTTAAGAAGTGATAAATGATCATAGGTAGAAGGGCGGGTTAAACGCAATCGCAAAGATAGCGTGCGAGCTGTTGCCTCCCCGCGCTCTAAAAGCTCCTTATATATCTTTTGAGATGAGGGAGGGAGATCAAGTTCTTGTAATATATTCTCTAATGATGACATGTTGTCGGTATTCGCCGACAGTTTAACATATAGCTCTAACGCCAGTAAAGTAAGTGCAGGCAGCACATTAAGACACAAGGAGAAAGAAAGATGGATACCCAAGTTGTAGGTACAGTTGTGAAACGCGTTCGTCCGCCGAAAGCCCTCTGGGAGGTGGCCGGACTCCTAAAACAACTTGCAAGTAATATCTTTGCACACATGCGCATAGAAAACTCTTACAAGCAGAAAATTACGGACTTACAGAAAGAGCGCGACGAAAAACTCGCCGCAAAGAAAAAAGTCCGTGACGAAATCGTTGGGAAGATATTCGACTTCGTCCGAGTGCGAAGAGAGGAGTTCGGCGATAAAAAATCGGTCGTATTTGCAGCAGGGGAGGTCGGCTTCCGAAAAGTGAAAGCAGAAGTTGAAATCGCTGAAGGGTTCACGGAAAAAGGCATGATCGCCAAGTTCCTCAAGCGTAAAAAGAAATACTTGCGCTTCACTCCAAGCCTCAACCGTCAGGTAATCCTTCAGGACTACCAAGACGGGAAGTTCAAATCTATTAAGGGGATTTCGATCAGGGGGAGTAAGGGTGAAGAAGAATTTTTCATCTCACCCTCACCGAGAAACAGTCAAGTCCCGAAAGTGATCACGATGCCGGTAAATAAGTGCTGAGGAGAAACTACTCATAAACAGGAGATTTATGATAAACGCTCAAAGTGATTACAAGGCGGCAAGAGCTGATGTAAGTGGGGGGATAGATATGTATAAAGTCCACCATTCTCATAAAACACGCTCATCAGACTCAAGTGTGTCCGATGAAATCTGCACCATGTGTGGGGCCCGAGATCATGTTCCGGGAAACATGGGGATGCTTGCATATCCATGTCCTGGGCAAAAAAAGTAATCGTTTTTGCCTCCTCCTTGCAACACCGCGAAGCTCACAGCTTCGCGGATTTTTTATATGTTATTTTCTTTGAGGATTTCTTTAGCCTTTTCTATATCTGTATCACGGATGTACACATCATATGGAACCATTCCATTGTAGACCCCCATAACACCGGGCATGTAACTATTGTTACTACTTGATATAACCACCTTCATTCCTTGAGATTCTAATAAGCCCTTAATATATAATGCTCCACCCTCGTCTCCTGTCTCAATAAGTTTTATCATGTAAAAATAATAGCAAATTTATCTTGCAAACTCTATAACCCTAGACTCCCTGATCACATGTATCTTTATCTCCCCCGGGAATCTCAATTCCTGCTCTACTCGTATCGCAATATTTCTTGCTAAATCTCTTGCTTCTAAATCACTAACTAAAGCAGGGGAGACGAATACTCGTATTTCGCGTCCCGCTTGAAGGGCATAGACTCTTTCAATTCCAGCAAATGATAAGGCAAGAGCTTCCAGATCTTCCAACCTTTTTATATATCTATCTACTGTATCTCGGCGTGCCCCAGGACGTCCTCCAGAAATAGCGTCAGCGACTTGGACGATAACTGATTCGAGGGTTTCATAAGGATATTCTTCGTGATGCGCTTGCATGGCCTGAATAATTCTCACATCCACGCCATACTTTGCTAAAATCTTTCTTCCTATTTCCACATGAGTACCTTGTATTTCGTGATCTACAGCCTTACCAATGTCATGAAGGAGTGAGCCGGCCTTTGCGACATGCACATCAGCCCCAAGCTCAGAAGCAAGCAACCCTGCAATATGCGCCATCTCAATAGAATGATCCAGAACATTTTGCCCGTAACTCGTTCTGAAATAGAGACGCCCAATAATCGGAATCAATTCTTCGGGCACTGTGAGCAGTCCGCATTCTAAAACCGCTTCTTCACCTTTCTTTCTTATAAAAATACCAATATCTTTCTTTGCTTTATCTATGCTTTCTTCTATCTTTGCAGGATTTATACGCCCATCTTTTATAAGCATCTGAAGAGCATTCGTGGCGATAGCACGGCGCACTGGATCGAAACAGGAAATTACAATATTATTTGGGTTTTCATCTATTAAAAGCTCAACTCCTGCCATCTTTTCAAATGTTTTTATATTTCTTCCTTCTTTTCCTATAACCTTTCCCTTTATTTCCTCATCTTCTATCTCTACCGTAGAAGTCATAAACGAGGCGATAGGGCCATTTGCTATTCTATAGATCGTGTTCATTAAAATATCGCGAGCTTTATCCATTAAACGCACTTCTCCATCTCGAGAAAGCTTTAAGAGGCGTGACTGGATGTCGCCTTCTCCATCCCGAAGAGCTTTGTTTAAGACATATTCCTTTGCTTCTTCTTTTGAAAGACCAGAGAGCTTTTCATATGCGGTAACAATATCCTTGTCTTTTTTTACTACAGTTTCACGGAAAGATTCGAGTTCAATCCTGTTTTTCTTTAAAGACTCCTGATCACGGGCTAGTTCTGCTTCTCTTTTTTCTATTCTTTCTTCTTGCTTTTGGATTCTTTCTTCTATCTTTTCGCTTTCTGAGCGGATTTCCTTGGCCTTTTGAAGAGCTTCTGCTTCTATTCTATTTGCCTCTTTCTTTGCCTGTAGAACTAATTCTTCCATTTCATGCTCGATATTTCCTCGCTGAGCACGAGCGATGAAGTGCCGCGCTACATAGCCGAACAAAGCGCCTATGGCACCTGCAATGAAAGCTATTATGAGAATAAATGTGTTCATAACTAATGGCTCAGATTTATGAAGTATGATTTACGAATTTCCTCTTAATTCTTGAATTATAAATCATTAATCTAATGTTATTTAACCACTTTAGGCTTAAGAATTTGATCCACGATTCCGTACTTCTTCGCCTCATCAGAATTCATCCAGTAATCTCTATCTCCATCTTTTTCTACTTGGGATTCTGCTTTGCCCGTTGCTTCTGAAAGAATAGTATAAAGTTTCTTCTTAAGAGCTAATATATGTTTCGCTGTAATTTCTATGTCGGACGCTTGACCTTCTACACCAGTTAAAGGCTGATGGATCATAACTTCTGAGTTAGGAAGGGCGTATCTCTTTCCTTTTTTCCCTTGTGAAAGAATGATAGCGCCCATAGAAGCTGCCATGCCCACGCAGACAGTAGCTACGTCTGGCTTGATATGATGCATAGCATCCACAATAGCAAGCCCGGACTGTATTTCACCGCCAGGGGAGTTTATATAAAGAGTAATATCCTTCTTCGGGTCTTCACTTTCAAGAAAAAGAAGCTGAGCGATGACAATGTTTGCCACATTGCCATCAATAGAGCCCGCTAAGAAAATAATTCTTTCTCTTAGAAGCCTTGAGTAAATATCATACGCACGTTCACCAAACTGACTTTTTTCAATAACTGTAGGGATTAACATAAATAAATAGCGGGTAGTTTGTAGCGGGTAGCGTATATCCACCAGATACGAAACTATTAAAATTTCGATAATTATAAGAGGTAATTCTGAATTCCTTTCGTGATAGCAATACTTTCTTATCTGTATATGCGCACTATATCATGATTTTATTAAGATGTGAGCATTGACTATTTCGATATATCGTGTTATACTGCCATTAAGTCGGACTTCATCCGAATAAGGAACCATCATGGCAAAAGGGTTTGGGATTACGGGTGCCACGCTGTTCGCTCTCGGTATCTTGGGGTTCTATGTCATCCCTGCTGGAAACCAAGCGCGGTGGATCGCAGTCTGGATCACCGTCGTGGGCGTTCTGATTCTCGGAGTGATGTTTGTTGTGGCGGTCATAAAGCCGAGAACGGATGCCGCGGTAGATTCATTTTACAAGAAGTGAAAAGGGCGGCTCGCTATGCGAGCCGCCCTGATTTATTTCTAAAGGACAAGCTTGAGCAAAAAGAAATCCCCTACAATATGTGTGCGAGCAACAGCTTCGTACACATATTGTAGGGGATGTCTCAAAAAGAGGTTAGCTACATTGGTTTCACAACCTAGATAACTAGTAATGAGAAGCAGAAACGTAAACTTAAAAGGGGTCTAGTCCGGCAACTTAATGATAACTTCACGTGCCGGAGATGGAAAGATCAATGGGGTAAGAAATTTGTACAAACTGTTTTTACCGGTACACCCGGCGAGCGTCTTTGACAATTCACTTACCTACGTCCTTTATATTACAACCACTGTCTTTTATGTGCAAGTAATTAACTGTGGATAACTGTCTTTTATATTTATATCTACTTTCTGTCCTTGTAAAATATCGTCCTTTTACTTTTGTTGCAATGTCTTTTCTCCTCCAGTAGTGTAGGAAACATGCGATTACATCGCTTTTATATGTCACTTCCCCTTGGTGAAGAAGTTGTCGTAAATGATGTTTCTACAATTAAACAGTGGTCAAATGTATTTAGATATAAGAAAGGCGATTTAGTTGTTCTCTTTAATGGAAGCGGGGAAGATAGAACATATTCCATTGAAAATCTATCTCCAAAAGCCTGTGGGCTTAAATTTATAAGCAAAGAAAAATCTGTACTGATAGGTAAAAGGGTGAGCCTGTATCTTTCGCTTATAAAGAAAGACCTTTTCGAGCTCGTAGTACAGAAGGCCACTGAAATAGGCATTTATTCCATAACTCCTGTAATCTCAGAAAGATCAACAAGGAAGGACTTAAATCACGAACGGCTCATAAAAATAGCCACCGAGGCTGCGGAGCAATGTGGAAGGGGGGATATTCCAGATATTTTGCCTGCGATAGAGCTGTCTTCTGCTTTAAAAGGCTTAGAGCACGGTTATAATAAGTATTTTTTGCAAAAAGATGGGCAAGATTTCATAGAAAAAAGGGAGGGGCTGTCTTCTGACTCTTCATTACTATTTTTCGTGGGACCTGAAGGGGGGTGGGCTGAATCAGAGATTAAACTATTTGAGGAAAATAATTTTAAGGCTTTATCTTTAGGGCAAACGACCCTAAGAGCAGAAACTGCGGCAATTGTAGGAGCGGCTCTAATGCTCCAAAACTAGTTGAAACACTAGTATTTCTTTGAATTAAGGGTGGTATACTGTTGCCAACCCGAAAGGGCACTATTATTAAATACGATTCATGATTTACGAGTTATGATTTAAGAATTATTCTTAATTCCTGAATCTTAAATCCTAAATCGCGTAAAAAATATGAAAATAAACTACGCTCTTACTTCACGCATATTAATCGCTCTCGTTTTCGTTGTTGCTGGTGTTCAGAAGCTTATGGACTTCGCAGGAACAACAGATTACATGGGATCTCTAGGCCTTCCTCTTCCAGTAATCGCAGCATTAATTGCAATTATTGTGGAAATTCCTATAGCTCTTGCTTACGCATGGGGATATAAGGTTTGCACAACAGGATGGATACTAGCAATATTTGCATTATTAACTATCCTTATCGCTCACCGAGATTGGTCAAATGCAATGAATATGACTATGGCACTTAAAAATATTGCTATAATCGGAGGTCTTATTGCGACAATTGGCGCTTGCAAGTGTGTGAGACACAAATAATAGAGTCTCTTTAAATAATAAAACTGCCACTCTGTGGCGGTTTTATTATTTAAACTTTATTTATGCATTTCTGGAATGTAGAAGTGCTTATAAAACTCCTTTTTTAACTTTTCTGCTTTCTTTTTATTCCGTGATATAGAAAGAAGAGTTTTCCCTTTAATATTTATAGTTTTTTTAAGCTTTTCAATTACCTCTTCGTTCACACTTAAAGATGAGGAATATATTTCCTCGATGGCATCAATGACTTGCCTGGCAATATAGACTTCTATAATAAAATCTCCCATTACATTGTAATAATAATTATTTTTTGGGAATAAAGGTTTATCATGCATATAGTATTGAGTCCTGTTTCCATCAAAATCCTTAGCTACTGCCAGATCAAGAGGAGTTTTATGTGTTGAAAGTATAAGCAGTCGCCTTTTCACGGCTATAATTCGCAACAATTCAAGCTCACTTTCACGACGAGCAAACAGAAACCACTCATGCGGATTATATAGATAAATAGGCCCAGCTTCTTTACTTACCATTTCAGATATCATATAAAGCGCCTGCCACCAGAATGCATCTGTCTCATGAGCATTATTAAATGAATATGTTATCTTTTCGCCGTCCGATAGATTGAGGAAATTATCTTTACTTACATCTCCCAGTGAATGTCTCATCTCGGAAACTCTTAGAAAATCATTCATATTTTTAAGCCATCGTATATTAAATGAAACTTTTTTATTATGGATGACTATAACTTCTGCTTGTTTTAATTTTCTAAGGGCTAAATATACCGCTTGTTTAGTTATACCTGGTTTATTAGCCTTTATTTTCTCAATGAGAGAAATAGTGGAAATAGGGCCTTCTTTTAAAGCTTCACATATATAATCTTCTACTGTGTGCGAGAGAAGTAACATTTATGTAATATAAGTCTTATTTATAGTAAAGTAAAGTTTTTCTTTACTTTGGCACTAAAAGTACCACTCTTTTTGATATACGTCAATAGGGAGAGTACTCTTAGAGCATGAAAAAAATAATTATTGTAATACTTATAATCTCTATAGGAATTTTATTATTCGCTACATATAAACAAAGCCAGAAAGACACTATTAAAATCGGAATGGCATTAGGTTTAACGGGCGATGCTTCCGCATGGGGTGAGGTTTCCCTTAATGGAGCGAAGCTTGCAGTAGAAGAAATCAATGCAAAAGGAGGAATAGATGGGAAGAAGTTAGAACTGGTCGTAGAAGACACAAAGAGTACGTCAAAGGATTCTGTACTTGCGGTGTCTAAGCTCCAAGACGTTGATAAGGTGAGAGGGATTATAATTACGTGGCTTGACGTATATCATGGCCCAGAAAGCATGTTAAAGCCAGGAGTGATTATGATCTCACCGGATGCTGGAGTTGAAGCAATAAATGGAGAAAAGAAATACCCGGGAGTATTTTCAACATGGTACAGAACTGAAGTAAAGTCTGATGTCGCGGTCAAGCACATGGCAGAATCAGGCAAGAAAAAACTCTATATAATCACCCAAAATGATTCATACTATATAACTGTTGCAAAGTTTATGGAAAAAGCTGCAAAGAAATATGGGGTAGAGATCGTGGGAGTAGATTTCTTAAATCCAGGAACTGACATAAAAAGTATCTTACTAAAAGTGAGAGCAAAAAATCCTGATGCCGTATTCTTTGCTTTCTATGATGAGAAATTAAATTTAGAATTCTTAAAGAAAAAACCAACATTCCTAAGCTCAAGCACTTCTGGGTATGGAGATGAATTCGTAGAACAAAGCTACCAGAACAAAGATCTAGTGAGTCTTCTTAATGGGATTTATTTCTACTCTCCGAAAGCTCCAGATATGTCATTTTATAATGCCTACATGAACATCTATGGCAAGCCTCCTATATTCGGAGCGGGCAATACTTATGACTCAGTGTATATAATCTCAAAAGCTTGGTCCGATAATCCAAAAGATATTGATGGATACATGAGATCTGCTACATTTAAGACAGCAACATTTGGCGATATTACATTTGATGCTCTAGGCGGTGTATCTACAGGAAGTAATTACTTTGTGATGAAGCAAATACAGAAAGGGAAAGCGGTAGAGGTGGAATAATCCCCGGTGATATACTAGTGCTAATGAAAAAACCAATTATATGGGGGCTGGTGGTTATAGTTATTTTGGCTGGTTTAATTATTTGGAAGATAAAACATAAAGAGGAAATAGCAATAAGTATAATTAAAGTGGGCTCCATACTACCATTAAGCGGAGACTTCGCACCTTTTGGAGAAGAGATACTTAGAGGGGAGCAGATTGCTCTCGCCGAGGCAAAAAACGCAGGATTAAATGTTGAATTTCTTAGTGAAGATGATCAGTCAGCTCCGAACCACTCCGTAAGTGCTGCGAATAAGCTAGTAAGAAATGATAAAGTGAATGCAGTATTGACTGCCACCATGCAAGAAATGAAGCCAATAGAAAATACATTTAAAAGCGGGAGCACTCCACTACTTGTTACCTGGGATAGTAATGATTACATAAAAAATTCAAGTAAAAATATTTTCACAATCGGTTTTTCTACAGAAAGTGCGGGGAGGCTAATGGCGGATTATGCATTTAATACTTTAAAGTTAAGAAACGTAGCAGTTATAAATGTCTTAGATGACTGGTCAAGTATCATTGCAAATTCTTTTATTGATGAATTCAAAAAAGTTGGTGGCAATATTACTTTTAACGAACAGGTTGCTCCGGATCAAAAGGATTTTAGGACACAAATAGCAAAAATTAAAAGCACAAATGCTGACGGAATATACGCGCCATTATTCCCAACCACTATTGCTCCTTTTGTGCGTCAATTAAGAGAGCTTAATTCTAACGCCATCTTCATGACTGCTGATTCATTTACACAAGATGAAGCAAATGCTGCCGGAACAGCCTCAGAAGGGGTTTATTTTACTAATCTTTACGCAAATGATACGAGAGATTTAAACATTAAATATAAAAGCATGTTTGGAAAAGAGCCAGGGGCTTCGGTTTTCGTTTCCTTCGGTTACGATGGAATTCGTACAATTATAGAAGCCGCTAGAATTGCTAAATCAGATAATATCACCATCAGAGACGCGATGACAAAAGTAAACATTTCAGGAACCGATACAAAGATTAATTTTAATGGAAAGCAATTCTCGGAAAAGATAGAGAAGCTATACAAAATTCAAAACGGCCAGATTATAGAAGTGAAATAAATCATCCTTTAGCCATTTGCCACGCCATTTCAAACATAGACTTATAGGTTCTGGCTATGGGTTCACTTTCTATTACAATTGCGAAGAGCTCTTTCTGTGTGGAGTAAATAATTAAACGATTATCATATACCCCGTTATCATTAAGAAAAAGTAAATCTTTGGGCAGGAATCTGATTTTGTGCTTAGGATTGCCTCCTTCCATTTGACGCCTTGCATACTCTCGGTGGAAATTATCATCTGGAAGCAGCTCGCGAGCGTTATAGCTTTTATTTTTCATCTCCCGAATAAACATATTTATTAATTCGGGATACTTTTCCAAATGATGAGCATCTCCAAAATAAACTATTTCCTTGCGTTTCTTCATATAATCAAAAGATTCTTTGTATAACTCTTTCATTGCTTCGATCCCTTCATAAATCTGAATGGAAGGCTTCTCAGGCAAAGTATTGTAGACCGCCATAATAGCTGGCATTACCTCTTCAAGATTTCTTTTCTTTTGTTCCAACTGAGTGAGAAGTTTCTTAGGATGCAAAGAAAAGTAGAGCAGTGCTTTTCTGGTCTTTTCTGTGCCCACTAAACCTTTATCTACCAAAGATTTTAAAATAACATATGCCGTTGTTCTTTTTATTTCTGATTTTTTGGCTATATTAAATACGCTTTCTTTACCTACCTGAAGCAGTGCGTAGTAGATCTTTGCCTCCTTATCATCGAGGCCATAATTAATAAGTTCTTTTTCGACATCCATAGTCTTATTCTATAAGAATTTACCTTACTGTCAACTATCCGGACAACAGTTAGTTGTTTGTTTACCCTTTGTTATGAATAAATGTTATTACATATAAGGTTTTAAGGGTAAATTATGTCCCTTATATTGACAGTATTTTCTTATTTACGGAGAATGAACACTACAATTTTAATATATGCTTAAAAACCGTCTTTTTATACTTTTACTTGGGTTCGTAATTATTCTTGCTGCTCTGATCTATAAAGATAGAAAGCCAGGGGTATCATATACAGAAACCATTAAAATAGGAGCGATTTTACCTTTGTCTGGTGACTTTAGCAGCGCCGGAGAAGAAATAAATCGTGGTGCCCAAATAGCAGTAAAGGAGTATAAAGATAAAGGCTATAATATAAATTATATTGTCGAGGATGATCAATTTGATTCTGTAAAGATGGTATCGGCTGCGCAAAAACTTACTCAGGCAGATAAAGTTGATGCAGTGTTTGGAGCGGCTGGAGAAGAAGCGCGCCCAACAGGACAGATATTTAACAAAGCAAAAGTCCCTTTGCTTATTGGTTGGGACAGCAATGAAGAATTAAAAACTTCTGGAAATTACATATTTACGATTGGTTTTACTTCAGAAGCAAATGCAAAAAAGACAGCCGACTTTGCATATACTGATTTGGGTTTGCGTAAAATGGCTATATTAGGACATATAGATCCTGTAGCAGATGTGCTCGCAGATACATTCTCAAAAGAATTCTCTTCTTTAGGAGGCCAGATAGTACTGCGTGACAGGGTACAAGTGTCTACAAAGGACTTCCGTTCTTATATCACAAAGATGAAAGCAGACGGGGCAGAAGGAGTGTATTTTATTTTCCTTCCTCCTTCTAACGAGGTGTTCCTAAAGCAAGCGGATCAACTAAATTTAAATGCGAAGCTATTTGGTGCAGACGCAGTACAGGACTATGAAATAAAAGATGGCAGCGATGCAGCCGAAGGATTATATTACTCAAGCATTTTTACTGAAAAGCCAGAGGAGATGAAAAAGAAATACAAAGAAATGTTCGGAGAAGAAACTGGCAATCCTTCATTCGTGTCAGTCGGTTATGATTCAGCCGTTACATTAACCGAAGCAAAGATAAAAGCGATAAAAAATAACACAACAGTTACAGAAGCCTTAAAAAACCTAAAAACAAATGCCACTACATTTCCCGTTAATATGAATGGAGGAAACTTTTCTGAAAGAGTTGAGAAAATTTTCCAAGTTAAAGATGGTAAGTCAGTCGAAGTTAAATAGATTAGCTAAGTAGCTTTCTTTCTTCTACGAAGTCTCTTAGGAATTTATGGAATCTCTCCGCAAATGGTTTCTTTTCTTTATCTGTCTTCTGTAGCATGTACAAATAAGACACGGCGATTCCGGAAGCGTACACAACATATAAATCTTCTAATCTCTTCTCTATCTTTTTACCGCTTATTTCTTCGTACCCACGAATGAATTCATTAAAAAAATCTTTCTTTCCTGATAAAGCCCAAATATCTGTACCTATTCTATACACGGGTATGTGATGATGCCCAATTCCCCACTCTTCTTTTGGAGGGAATGTGTCCATCAGAAGAAATTCCCCACCGGAGTAAATGGCATTATGACTATGAAAATCTCCGTCTGCAACGAGTTCATTTGATAATTCGTTTTCAAATAACTCCCTATTTTTTTCCATAGACCTTTCTAAGAAGTCGCAATAAGCGCCGGACTCTTCTTCGCTTATGTATTCAGGCACAAGTTTAATCCAGCTACGGAGATCATCCACTCTTCCTTTATAAAGATCGAAGTAGTTCTGGTTGAAAATTTTCTTTTGCACCGTTTTTAAACTTCTAGCTAGCTCCTTACCTATAACATAACTATCTTCTTTAGATATTTGGTTACTGATTAACTTTTCAAACAGAACATCATTTGTGTTGGCCCTATTCATTACAATAACCAGATCCTCAGCCTTTTCATCTGGAGAAATTACTTCTATTATACCATCCCTAACTCGCACACCTACAATGTCTGTATAGATAGATGGACTAAGGGAGTGGTTCCACTCGAAGTCTCTCTTAGTGAAAGAGAACCTGGCCTCTTTTCCTGAAACATCTCGGAACTCTCTATTAAAAAATTCGTTATCATTTTTGTATATTTTATATACTTTTGTATCAAAAATAAAAACATTAGAAATAACAGTTTCTATATGCTTTGGCTTAATTATTTCTCCGGGGAATTTACCTTCTTTCATCAAATCAATAAGAGGTTTTTGAGAATAGTTCATATTTTAATGATTATACTATGCTTCTAAAAAAACACACCCTGCTCCAGTTGCCCGAAGCAGGGTGATCGACTCATTGCGAGTCAGGCACAGTTGAAAGACTGCGAGATCTTGACGAGTTCCTCGTGAATGAGCCCATTGCTTGCGATGTGGCCTTTGATCGGGCCATCGAGACGTTTGAACTCGTCACCGTAGATGTCGGTGACTCGTCCGCCAGCTTCTTCGACGATGAGCTTGATCGCTGCCGTCTCCCACGGCTTGTCGCCCGCAAAGATGGTAGCCTCGATCACACCGCGCGCGACGTTTGCCGCCGGGTGCGCGATTGAGCAGGGGTTCGCCCAGCCCGCACCGCGCTCCATCAGCTCGCCGAAGATGTTATGGAGGCGAAACTTAGAGCCCCTCCACCAGACACCGACGATCTCGGCGTTTTTCAGCTCCGACTTCTGGGAAACCCGAATCGGTTGGCCGTTCAATGTGGCGCCCTTGCCTTTCTCGGCGATGAAAAGCCTTTTCATCACCGGATCGTTGATCGCCGCGAGGATCGGCTCACCCTCGCGAAGGACCGAGAACACATTGGTCCAGATCGGGATCCCCTGATTGAAGGGGATGCTCCCGTCGATCGGATCGCAGAGGAAGGTGTACTCCGGGTACTCGATTGTGTCGAGCCCCTCTTCGCTGATGATGCTCATCCGCGGGAAATCGCGCCGCACTGAGTTCACCAGGAACTCATGTGCGATCTTGTCACCCACCGTAAAGGGGGTTTCATCCTCCTTCCAGACGGTTCCAACTCCTGCATGCTGAAACTCTTCGCAGGAAAGCTCGCCCACCGTGTGAGCCAGCGACGCTGCGTAGTCTCGATCGAATTTCTTCACGATTTTTCCTTTTCGTAGAACGTTTTATGAGAAAACCCACATTCTTTATTATTATAGCATTAATTGTTAAGGTTGTCAATATCCAAAATAATAAGAATAAAACGCCTATTCCTAAGCGTTTTATTCAAAGCTCAATAATTATTTCTTCTCTTCTCCTTCAAGGAATTTGAGGACTTTTTCGTTAGTCAACACTTGATGTAGATAAGTTCTTGCCCTTTCTTCATCTGCATCTTGTACTTGAGTTAGCAACCTTACTAGCTCGACCTCAATTTCTTCGTCGGTCGGCGCGATTTTCTCTGCCTCTGCAATTCTCTGTAATATAAGCTGGCTTAATGCGCGCTTACGAGCGTCTTCTTTCCAACCTTGTTTAATTTCGTCTTCGGTTTTTTTAGAATGAGTTAGATATTCTTCCCATGTACCACCGAATCTCGTAACATCTGCCTTCATCTGAGCAAGCATGTTATTTAATTCGCTTTCTACCACAGCTTCCGGGAGATCGCATTTAGTTTCTTCTATTAACTTCTCCATAATTCTTTGTCGTCTTTTTTCGCGAAGCTTTTGCTCCTTTTCAAGCTTTAAATTTTCTCCGACTTTTGTTTTCAAATCATCAATCGATTTAAAGTTTTCACCAAAGCTTTTTGCGAAGTCATCATTTAATTCTGGAAGCTTCGCATCTATTTGGTCGTGAGCATGATCGTGACCTTCATGTGAATGATCATGCTGGTGAGCATGTTCGTGTTCATGCTGGTGTGTTCGGCCCTTTCTAAGCTCTTCTAAAACATCTTGGATATCCTTATCTGTTACTTCTATCTTTTCATCGTCTTTTACAGCATCTTGGGCTAACTTTTTGTACTTCGGAAGAGTAACTTCTGGAATAACAGGAACAGTAATAGTAAGCTCTAGCGGATTTCCTTTTGCGATTTTTGTAATAGTAACTCTGGGCTGTGTAATAGGGGAGATCTTGTGCTCGTCGATTGCTTTTATATAAGCATCTTGAATGGCGAGGTTTGCCATTTCTTCCAAGATGATCATATCACCGTACTTTTTCACTATGGCATCCTCAGTGGCGTTGCCTTTTCTAAATCCATCAACTTCTATAACTTCCTGCACTTTCTTAAACCCTTTATTGTGGTAACTTTCGAATTCCTTTTCATCTAAAACTATTTTAAATTCTACCTCTGATTTGGGCAGATCCTTCTTTTCTATCTTCATACTTATTTATTTTTATTTTTGTATAACTCAATGGACTTCTTTACCGCCTCATATGCAGCGTCTTTTCCTTTGAATCCTGAAATAACTACCTCCGCTGTACCTTTTAGTTGTTTATAGGTTTCAAAAAAATGCTGTATTTCTTTAAGAGTATGCTTGTTAAGATCTTCTAAATCATTCACATCCTCCCAGCGCTTATCCTTTACAGGAACGGCAAGAATCTTATAATCTGATTCTCCTTCATCTGTCATCTCCATGACTGCAACAGGGCGTACTTTAACTAAAGTCAGCGGCGGAATAGGGTAGGTAGCAAGCACAAGAACGTCAAGAGGATCTCCGTCTTCCCATAAAGTTTGTGGAGCAAAGCCATATTCAACTGGATAGGCCGCATCTGAGTAATTGGCTCTATCTAGTTCAAGAAGACCATTTTCCTTATTGATCTCATATTTATTATGAGATCCCTTTGGAATTTCAATAATGACATTTATTTCCTGTGGAGCATTATCTCCTAAAGAGACACCGTCAGTTAAGTTAAGTAACATAAAAGTTAGTCGTTAATGGTTAATAGTTATTGGTAATTTTTGAATTGAATTTCTAACATCTGATATCTAGTTTATTATTTCTCTGCTTCTTCTGGAGTAACTGAAATTTCTTTTACGTCCTGAGCTTTTTCCGTATTCATCGTTTCATCTCCGTCATCACTGTTTATTTTATCAGCAATTTTCTGTGGCTCGGACGTTGTATCTAATACTCCAGCAACGGATTCATCTAGTATAGGAGTTGGCTCAGTACCCGACTGACTAATATCAGTTAGCATCTGTTCAGCTTCCTCAGTTAGCTGCTCACTTCTTTGCGCTTCTGTAAATGCTCCTTGCTGATCGGCTTCCGCGATTGTTTCTCCTCCAGAAATAATATCAATTTTCCATCCAGTTAATTTCGCAGCAAGACGAACGTTTTGTCCTCCTTTACCTATAGCAAGAGATTGTTCTCCTTTATCTACCGTTACAATCGCTTTCTTATCCTCTTCATTTAATTCTATTGATATTGCCTTAGCCGGAGAAAGGGCAGTTGCTATAAATCGTCTTGCATCTCCTGACCATTCGATCACGTCAATCTTTTCACCAGAAAGTTCATCAGTGATGGCCGATACGCGGGAACCGCGCTGACCTACACATGCTCCGATTGGATCTATTCTTTCATCATTTGATTTCACAGCGATCTTTGATCTGGAACCTGGTTCACGAGCAACAGCAACGATTTCTACTACACCTTGAGCGATTTCGGCTGATTCATTTTTAAATAATTCAATAAGGAATTTTGGATGTGTGCGTGACAGGCGAATAGAAAGTCCGCGGAACCCTTCTTCTATTGAGAAGAGGTAAGTGCGGATTCTTTCTCCGGGGCGCAGTCTTTCTGACGCGATCTGCTCTTCGAAAGGAAGGATCGCTGTTGTGCGTCCAAGGTCGATGAATGCTGTGCCACGTTCGATTCTTTGAACGATACCAGAAACAATGGTTCCTTCTTTATCGCTAAATTCTCCAACGATTGATTCACGTTCTGCTTCGCGAAGTTTCTGAACGATAACCTGCTTTGCTGTTTGTGCGGCAATTCTTCCGAAGTCGTCTTGGTCATCAAGAGGGAAGACAATTTCTTCGCCAAGCTCAGCATTTTTCTTTAAAAGCTTCGCTGTATTTAATAAAATATGACGCTCTTCATTGTAACGAGGAAGAAGTCCGTCTTCTTCGCCTTCTTTCGGAATTGGTTCATAAACCTCTTCTTCTCCTTCTACAGGCATACGAACAGTAGTCTCATCGACAACAACTTTTATTTGTTCAAAAGTAGTTTCTCCTGTATCAAAGTTAATACGGCAACGAACAATCTGTCCGCGCTTTCCATATTCTTTCTGATATGCCGCAGCAAGAGACTTTTCTACTGCATCTACCACTTTTTCGTGGCTTATTTTCTTTTCTTGTTCAAGTTGTTCTAAGGCAACTTTTAGAGCTTTAATATCTAACATAGTGAATAGTTGTTAGCCGATAGCTTTATAGCCATAAGCTAATTCAATTAATAAATCCTAATTTTATAAAAATTCGACCGGCCATTTCGGGGCCGGTTAAACAGTACACATCCAGTAACTTCTTTATTATATAATAGTTTCCATTTTTTGCAAGTGTTAAGTTTGGGGGTATTTGATAGGATAAAGCTAAACTTAGATTAAAGGGGGAAACCATGTCTGAGATTGGACTGTTTTACTTAGGGGTGAGAATCCTTTCTCCTACCGTACTTGCTCGCGTACAAAAATATTCCATAGCCGCGAGAATGGTAACGGGAAGGGACGCGGTCATCATCCGGCAAGAAGACCTGCATATCACAATCATTCCGCCATATTACTGCTCCCACGAAGCAGCGGTTGCACTTAACCGGCTTTACCTGAAACTTCAGTACGAACGCGATAACATCATTCGGTATCTCACATTCTCCATCCGTCAGCCTACACTAATGGAGTTTGATGATGAAGTTGCCACGTACTTTGAGGTGAGAACCAAAAGAGGACTGGAAATAGCGTTTCAGGAGTGGGTCACAGAGCAGCGGCAGAGGGTTACCACACTGGATGGATTCAGCTGGAAAAAAGATATCCCCACCAAAGTAAAACCCCACGTGACAGCTGATATCATCAAAAAGGAGGAGCTCACGCAGGCGGGGAGGGATGCGCTGAGGAGAGTTGTGGAAAGTGCACCCACAAGTCCGCCTGTTACTTTCCAACTGGCATGTTCTACAATATGCGAGAGGCGTGGAAACTCGTGGCGACCAATCATTCCCCGTGTTTAAATCAGCAAATGGAGACCGTGCTTTATCCCTACACTAAGTGTCAAAACTTCGTATAGGGATTTATTTTTTCTGCTGTGGTAGAGTAATTTAATCCTGGCCTTTGAGCCAGATAACTGAACATTATTAAGGAAAACGCCATGGCGGCTTTCGAAGCGGATTACCCAAGAGCGCAAGATGTCGAAGTGACGGACGAGTGGACCATACCACTCCATCCCGTGGATCAGGAAAACATCGCACAAGTGAAATGTCTAAAAGCTTGGGCCGTATACGCGATGAAGTCCGTAGGCATGGGAGAGGCCACTTGCCCGCTCATCGCGACGCTCTCTAATGTTCCCGATGGACTCACCTCATACAGTGGGAGCGTGCTCACTACGCTTGTCCTCTGGGGGGTAAGCGAGCGAGGGCGGGAGCTTTACGAAAGCATTCTTGGTCAAACCTATCTCGGAGAAGACCACCACCCTGGTAATGCCGAAGTAGCGGTAGCCACTTGGGCCATCGAAAACCAAATCGGGCGGTATGGCGAGTACAGGATGTTGAGCGGAATACTGGGGTGCGAGCCCCTATCCCAGCTTCATTCCGATCTCGCCGACTTATTCATGTGCCAATTTCTGGCGCAAGACGAAGGAAGGGCTTTCTATGGCTTCGTCTACAAAGAATTGAGGTGGCCTTCCCCCTGGAGAATCCCGCCCTTACGGCCTTCGGATTTCGAAAACCTCTAAGTCAGCCAGGCGGCGCGCAAGCGTCGCCTGTTTTTATTTCGCTATATCCCAAGCACATCAATATCAAATAGGGATCACTCGCTTATAAGCGCAAACAGTGTCATTTTCTTTTGAAGAAAGTATAATCTAACATCTATAATCTAATGTCTAATGTTTGGTTCTTCTGGTATAATTTTGTAATGAATAAACGCACCTTGCCAATATTAATCGGGAACTGGAAATCAACTCCGGACACATTACAAAATGCGATTAAAATCGTAAAGCTTTTAGAAAAGAAAGTTTTGTCTGCCCATCCTAAGCTGCCAAAGAAGCCATATTATCTGGCTGTCCCAGAAATCTTTATTCCACATATAAAAGAAATCTCCTCCGGATTTATAGGGTCGCAGAATATAGGAGGAATATCTTTAGGTCAAACCACTGGAGCAACTATTCCATCTCAGCTTTTAACGGGCGGAGCAGACTTTACATTAGTTGGGCATAGCGAAGTTAGGAAAAGAGGAGAAAGTGAGGAAGAAAGAATGCATAAGGTAGCACTTTCTCTTCAATCCAAATTTACAACAGTGCTCTGCATAGGTGAAAGTAAGAGAGACAAAGAAGGCAAATACTTAAGTTTCTTAGAGGAAGATTTAAAAGAGTCTCTGACTCTCGCGCCGAAGAATCTCTTTGATTATTTAATCATAGCGTATGAACCAGTCTGGGCAATAGGTCAGTCAGTTCCTGCTACTCCACAGGAATGTTTCGAGGTAGTTATCTCCATAAGGCGATCTTTAGTGTCATTAGTGGGAATGGACTATGCAAAGAAAGTGAATATTTTATATGGAGGAGGAGTACATAAAGATGATGCCAAGATATTTTTAGATGAAGGCGGAGTGGATGGACTTTTAATTGGACAGGCATCCCAAGACGCAACATCTTTTTTTGAAGTGATTAAAAATTGCTACAGTAAATAGCTATGGAGACATTATCAGAAAATCTAAATGTACATTTTCTCCCGCCTCTTACAACTTTTAAAGACAAAAGGGTAATAGTTAGAGTAGATTGGAATATGCCAGTCATAGACGGGAAGATAGAAGACACTAGTCGGTTTGATGTAAGCGTCCCATTCTTAAAAGAACTATCCTTTGCTGGGGCAAAAATAATTTTACTAACTCATTTCGGAGGAAAAGGCGAGAGTTTAAAGCCTGTTGCCGATCACGCATGCCGAGCACTTCCGTTCATTAAATTTTTGCCATCATTGAATTTTGAAGAAATAAGAGGGGAAGTCGACACATTACCTCTTGGAGACGCAGTGCTACTAGAAAATGTACGGATGTTCCCCGGTGAGGAAGATAATATTCCCTCACTTGCTACTGCATTTTCATCGTTAGGAGACGTTTTCATTAATGATGCCTTTTCTGTTTCACACAGAGAACACGCAAGCGTGGTTGGGGTCGCCAGAAATTCTCTTTCGTACTTCGGTCCCACTTTTAAAAGAGAGCTAGAGCATTTAACTGACGCTCTTAAGCCTGTAAAGCCCGCAATATTAATAATAGGTGGAGCGAAAATTTCCACCAAGCTTCCGCTCATCAAACATTATTTAGATCAGGGTATTCATGTGTTTATCGGCGGAGCTATGGCGCATAATGTGTGGCTTGCTCGAGGGCTTTCAATAGGCAAAAGCTTTTATGATAAAAACTATACCGTTCCAGAATCTATAATTAATCATCCGCTTCTTTTAACACCCGCTGATGTCGTATTAGAAACAAGAGAAACAGCGCCTTATAATAAAATACCAGCAGATGCTGTAGTGGTAGATTGTGGAGAAGAAACAGTAAAGATGCTTGTAAACTTTATTAAAAATTCAAAAACAATTATCTTTAATGGACCTTTAGGTCTATATGAAAAAGGGTGGCTTCATGGAACTGAGCAAGTTTTAGTACAAGTTACGGAGAGCCAAGCAAAGACTTATTTGGGTGGAGGGGATACGGTAGACGTGGCTCATTCACTTCACCTGCTTAAGAAGTTTACCTTTGTTTCTTTAGGGGGCGGGGCCATGCTCGCCTACCTGGCTTCTGGTACACTACCTGGTATCGATGCTGTCACAAAACAATAATAAGCCTGTTATATATGGTGTAGGGGACACCGAAGAAATAAAAAAGCTTATCTTGCTCGCCAAAGAAGGTGACAAAGAAGCCTTCGGAAAGGTATACACGGAGTTATACACCCCCTTGTACAGATACGTTATTTCACGGAGCAAGAACGTGGAGCTTGCAGAGGATATCTGCCAGCAAACATTCTTAAAGTTCTATGAGGCCTTGGGCGGATACCAGCCAAACAAGTCGCCGCTCGCGTATCTTTTCACAATAGCTAAACACTTGCTTATAAATGAGGGAACTAAGCAAGGAAGTGTGGAAGTAGATGAATCGATCTTTGAAACAACAAGCGATGATTCTGTAGACATTATAGAAACCACGCACATACATCTTTTAGCAGAAACCATAAACGAGTATCTCCCATCGCTCACTCACGATGAGCAGGAAGTGATTCGGCTTTATTTCTATTCAGAACTTGGTTACAAAGAAATTTCTGAAGTACTGGATAAAGAAGAGGCTTCTGTACGAAAGATCAAAGAACGCGCACTTAAAAAACTCCGAGCCCTCACCAAACATCTTCATGGATAAAACTAAAACTACAATAGAAGAGGTGTTGTTAATGTATAAGGAGACCGTGTCGCCGCCTAAATCAACTCTTTTATCAATTCTTAATCAAATACCAGAGAAAGAAAATCTAGAGTGGCGAAAGCAGGCGATACGCTCCCCCTATAGATGGCTTGCTATTATGCAGGTTGCAGCATTTTCCTTTATCATAATTTCTGTTTTCCCTAGTTTCCGTGATATGTACATCCACAGGAATGATCCATTTTATGCGACCGACCAGCAAGTGGAACGTTTTGAAGCGGGGATAAATGACGCGGACTATAATGATATGTTGTTAAACTATAACAATCTTGTTAGCATGTAACTATCTTTAAATACTTATGAAAAAACTTTTAATCACAACCTTCTGCATTATCGCTTCCACCGGAATATACGCCGAGTCTGCATTTGCGCTCGATAATAAAGCTGCGCCTACCACTCCTTTGACTGCTACTTCTACAGCATCAAGTACGCCGATGACCTCGTTACAATCATTTACAACATGTTCCCAAGCAGCGATCGAAAAAAGAGATGACGCGATAGCAACATCACGCACAACATATAACACAGCAATGAATGCGGCGCTTTCTTCTCGAAAAGACGCAGAAAAATCTGCCGTATCAGCAGAAAATGATGATGACAAAAAAACAATTCTAACTAAAGCAGCAGATACTTATAAGTCAGCAGTTAATGATGCACAGGACAATCTATCAAGCGCTAGGAAAGCGGCTTGGTCTCAGTTCGAATCTGATGCTAAAGCGTGCCGAGACGTAAGAGATGGAAACGTATCCAAAACAGCCCTAAAGACAGACGCAATTGTAAAGAATGATAAAGGGGAAAATAAAACTATAGGAGATAATATAAAAGATATCTTCAGCGCAGTGATGGGATTTTTTAAGAAATAGAAAAGATTAGATTGTAGATAGACCCACGAAAGGGGATACTCTTTTGCAGATTTTATTTTCCTTTCTCAATTAGTTCCCTTAAAATTCTATTTGGATCAATCTTTTCAGACTGGTCCTGAACATATCTAAACATAGCAAGTATCATTTTCTGAAGCTCTGAATTTCTAATCTCTACCACAACCTCTTCATTCATCGCGAGTAGATAAAGTGCGTTTTTGAAAATAAAGAGCTGCCCGCCATGCTGAAAATATTCTTCGGGGATTACATGAGTTCTGGTGCTTCTCCCTTCGAAGTCAATTGCCCAGTCTTTCCCCATTACTTTGTACTGCCTCTCAAACCATCCCGCAGGCATAACAGCTTCAGTAATAATCCCATTTTTCTTTATAAGTTTATTTATAGCATTAGTTGCTTCTATACCATAAACAGAACCCCAGCCCGAAGCGGGGAGATCCCCTTGAAATCCATAGCAGCGTTCATTTTTATAATCTTTAAAAACATTATCCAAAAGGCTCTTAATCGCATCTTTCCCGCGATGAACGATAACCGTGGAATCACTGGTTCCTTTCACTTCTTCAGACCCAGAGTGAATGTTTAGAATTTCTTTCTTTGCCTCATATAGCAAATGATCAATAGCCTCTCCCTTTTCTACTTCCCATAACTTTTTTCCATTTTTAATATGAGATTTTATTAATCCACGCTCTTTCAGTCTGATAATTATTTCATATATTGCCGGCCTGGACACTTTTACTTTATGGCTGATAACAAGGGGAGTTGAAAACCCCATCTTTATAGCTTTAAATACTTGTGTTTCTTTTTTAGTCAGCCCGAGTATGCGTAAAGGAATTGTAGGTGTTTCCATGCCTAAATTGTACTCTTTCTTTAAATTATGTAAAGTTTCTCCGACATTTCTTAATAACTAATTCCCTTATTTAACAAGCTTTCGTTATGCTTTCTACTGAATGCAACAATATCTTTTGCTGTCAATGATGCTTCAGGTAGACTGATACCATGAAAATAAAAATAATTATCGCGGTCTTATTGTTATTAGTAGCTGGATCCTTCTTATATGTTAAACATGAAAATAACTCTACTAAGTCTATTAAGGTAGGAATTATGATGCCGCTTACTGGGCAGTTCGGAGCAGTAGGCGAGGGAATAGCAAACTCTATCGAACTCGCAAAAGAAGAATACGTAAAAGCTCATCCAAATATGAATATAACTTTTGTTACAGAAGATGATGCTTTTGATACCAAAAAGGGAATAAGCGCCTATAAAAAATTAATTGAGCTAGACCACGTACAAGCCATTATCATGGTGTCTACTCCTGTATTAGACGCACTTCATGAACAAATGCAAAAGGATGGAATACCCATAATTTCCATTGGTCTGCAAAATAACGGCATTGCAAAAGATAATATTTTCCAAACCAGCGCATCTCCTGACTTGCCAATATATGATTTAGCTAAACATGTAAATGAAAATACACCCTACAAGCGTATAGCGATAGTTTACAGCAATATCCCCGGAACAATTGGATTTTATAATTCCTTTGTTTCTAAATTCACTGGAACTCATTATGATTATCAGATTAAAGATCAGGGAGATATAAGGACCGTTGCGGCAACTATAGTATCTAAGAAATATGACGCCATAGTATTTCTAAATACTCCCATTGATGGAGCTCTTATTGTAAAAGATATTCTCACTTTTACAAAGACTCCTCCGCACTTCGTTTTCGATATACAATTACAAACCGGCTGGTCTGAATATAAGAAAGTACTAGGTGATACAAATTTGCTAAACGGATCTATAACACTTGCCCTTAAACAAGGGGATTCATACGGAGAATTTGCTTCCAAATACAAGACTAAATTTTCTTCTGACCCATTACCCTTTTCTGAATACGGATATGACAGCTTCTATATACTTATGAATGCATATGCTATCAATAACAAAGATTGGATAAATAATATTCAAAAGACAAAAGTGGATGGACCTTCCGGAAAGATTTCATTTGATGAAAATGGCGTGCGTATACAAGACACTGTAATTAAACAAGTAAAAGGTGGGGAAATTGTGGAGTAATTTACTTACTTGTACTCATAAAATACTTCAATTTATTTTCTACTATAATTTTGAAGCCAAGCTTCTGATAAAGTTTCAAAGCGGGGTTATTTTTCCTTACCTGTAAGATTACTTGTTTTCCTTGAGAAACTAAATCTTTAATCAACTGAGTTCCAATTCCTTTTCCTTGGTACTCTGGAAGTATTTCTATATGTGCTAAATCTAAGGCTTTGCCCTTTTCTACCACTCTCCATACTCCCACATCTTTCCCATCCACAGTAATTATTTTATCCAATCCTGGAGTAAAATGCTGCTTCATTTCCTTTTTTTCTTTTTCATCATCCCAAACTCTTGTTTCTTCTACATACTTTCGCATATTTGTCTTATTCAATTCAAATACGAAATTAAAATCATTTTCAGTTGCATCTCTTAAATTTACATTCATAGGTATTTGAATTTGTGTTTACTACACGCCAATATCTAGAATTACAGGGGCATGATCGCTGCCCATAAATTCAGTTAAAATATCCGCGCTCTTAATGTTCTTCTCTAAAGCTTTGCTTACGAAAAAATAATCAATTCTCCAACCGACATTTCGTCCGCGTGATCCGGTTTTCATATCCCACCAGGAATATTTAACTTCTTCTTTGTGCAAATGCCTAAAGGTGTCTATAAATCCTGCCTTCTTGACTTTATCCACCCAAGCGCGTTCGACGGGGAGGAATCCGATGGAGTTCGCATTTTCTTTCGGACGAGCAATGTCTATTTCATTATGCGCTACGTTTAAGTCTCCACAGAAAATAACCTTCTTATACTTTTTCTCGAGCTTTTGTACATGCTTTAAAAATTCTTTGTAGTATTCGAGTTTATATTTAAAGTGATCGGCGTCTCGTCCGCCATTTGGAAAGTATGCTGTAACAAATGCGAAGTCTTTGAAGTGTAAAGTAAGGCATCTGCCTTCAGTATCGTATTTATCCGCGCCTAGTCCATATTCAACTTTTAGCGGAGCAACCTTTGTGTACACTGCAGTACCCGCATATCCTTTCCTTTCTTTAGCGCTATCGAAGAATGAAAAATATCCAGGAGGGGCTATTATTTCTTCTACAAGCTGCTCCG
The DNA here is from genome assembly GCA_028286645.1 of Candidatus Nomurabacteria bacterium. Classification (GTDB taxonomy): domain Bacteria; phylum Patescibacteriota; class Minisyncoccia; order Phycocordibacterales; family UBA5272; genus UBA11704. Next base: position 145,008 of record JAQBRF010000002.1, on the reverse strand, counting down.
GGACTGACTTTGTTTCTTGAATTCCTACGATGTCAGCGCCGAGAGCTAACAAATCTTTTAACGCTCCCTTTTTATGGCATGCGCGAATGCCATTTACGTTAAATGAGATGAGTTTCATTTGCCTATTATAGCAAAAAAGGCGCCTTGATCTACTTCAAGACCTCAGTCTTTCCGTTATGTATAACTTTTGCCACAGGTCCTCCCAGCCTATCCCCATCTTTGCTGATTGTAGTCTCTCCTGATGCCCCTTTCCAGTCTTTTACGGTGCGCGACCATAGAGCTAATTTCTCCCCATCATATCCCACTTCTTTAATTCCATCGGATATCAAATAAATACTATCGTACTCAGTTTGGGCATAACTTTGATATGCAACTTCGTCACCATATTTACCTTTATATGATTTGAGCATGTTCTGGAAAATAAGATTATTTTCATCAATTCCAAACTCCGCAGCAAAGGTTCCTTCTAAAAAGGCTTTATTATTAGATACTGTTACAGGGTCTCCGGAGACCACATCATTAACAAAAAGCTGAGGCTTCCATCCAATTTCACTTAATTGCTTCAGAATCCTCTCAGTTCCTCCTGGAGTCTGCGTATCTACATAGAGCGCGTCTGGATTTTGATTTCTTAATTTAATTAGCGAAGATCGGAAATCCGTAGTTTCTGTAAGGAACTCTTCTTTGATTACAACTCCTCCATACTTTGTAAATCCTGATTCAAAAGACTTTAGGATCCCCAAGGGGAAATCTTTATTCTCTTGTATAAAGGCAACTTTTTTATAACCCTTTTTATTTGCAAGCTCGGCAAGAACTTTTCCTTGTTCGGCGTCACTTGGGTACGTTCTGAAAAAGAAGGGACTTATGCCTGTTAAATCCGGACTGCTCGCAGCTGGTGATAAAATTAAAACTTTTGCTTTTTCCGCGATAGGCACAGCAGCCAGTGTTGCACTACTACAAACACTTCCTATAATTATTTTTACCTTATCAACATTAATTAGTTTAGTTACCGCACTCGTCGCTATTGCTCCGCTACACTTATCATCTTCATAAATAGCCTCTATTTTTTGTCCATTTATTCCGCCTGATTTATTAATCTCATCTACTGCCAGCATTACTACATTCCTAAACGGCTCACCGTATACAGCGGCTTCTCCAGTAAAAGCTCCGAGTACTCCTATCTTTAGAGGGCCAGTCTCCTGATTTTGATTTTCATTTGCAAAATAAAGCCCGCCGAGAATTAGCGAGACTGCAATTATAACCCAAGTTGTTCTTTTCATATTTAAATAATTAATATACTAATAATCTTTCTAAAAAACTGTCATAAAAGCATGCCGCTTATAACTTTACGCCTAGACTTACCCTAATATGCTGGATTTACAATGTAAATAATGTAGTATATAAAGTGTCACAAAAGACAACACTATGGATTACTTAAATATAATAAAAGCTTTGGGATTATCTGAAGCGGAAGCTAAGGTTTACTTGGCAGCATTGACAATAGGTGAGTCACTGCCCAAAAGACTATCGGAAGAGGCTTTAATAAAACGTCCTACGCTTTATAAGATCCTTCCAGAAATGTTGAACAAAGGACTGCTTTCTGAAACTATAAAAGGAAAACGAAGGTATTTGATTGCAGAAGATCCAGAGAATTTTTTAAATAAAAAACAGTCCGAACTGGAGCTTCTAGAAAAAAGCATCCCCGAACTCAGGCTTTTACTAAGAGCTGCTTCCGTAAAGCCAAAAATTATCTTTTATAATGGAATAGAAGGAATAAAACGCCTATATATGGATAATCTACGACAAAAAAATCCTATCTTGGAATTTGTAAGTGTGTCGAAAATCCATCCAGAGATAGAATTTCATGCAAGAAATTATTATATCCCGCAAAGAATAAATAAAAAGATAAACATCAAGATTATAGTAAGCGGGGACACTCGATCATCATTACTAAACCTTAAAACCGACATGGCAGCATTGCGGGAAGTAAGGATTATAGACGAAAAGAAATTTCCGATTCCGCTCGATTGTTATATATATGGAGATAATATTTCTTTTGCGGTTTATAAAACTGATAGCGAGCCTATAGGAGTAATAATCCGCTCAAAAGAGATCGCCACTACTTTGCGATCATTATTTGAGTATGTGTGGGAAGGATCATCCAAGAAATAAAACAGCTGCCCGTATGCCGTTTAAGTTAAATGAGCTGAATTTCATTAATCTAGTATATCAAAGTCACCTAACTCCGTGTTTGGAGATTTGCCTATGTAGCTCAAACCTGTCTTCCCACGATCTTCCTTTTAAATCTAATCTATGAACAACTCTCTTTACCGATCCTTTCCCATTACGTGTAATAACTCCATTACAATAATAAAGTTCCGGGTATTTCTTTGACATTTCATTTTGGTATGAAGTAAAAGTATTTCCATAAACCTTTCTAAAAAAGACTTTGGATTTAATTGGAGGAAATATATTCGTATACACGAGCGACGCTCCTTCAATTAATTCTGGAATATATTTTATAAACTCGGGCCGCCCCATTCTTCCTAAGCACATTTGATTAAATACAATGATTCCATGATCCGCTAAATGATAGTTAGCAATTGCTAGCTGCTCTTTAAAAACTTGCTGACCGTCTATTCCTCCACGCGCATGCTGAGGAATGTCCATTTCCATTTCTTTCGGATAAAGATGATAGGGAGCATTTATGCTTATCACTTTTACAGACTTATACGGGGCAGTATTAGTATTGTAAAATTCTAACTTTGTTTTAAATGGAGTTTTGTTTCTTTTCGCATTCTTTTGTGACTCTTTTACAGCGCGAAGACTTTTATCAATTGCTAGAATAATTTTCGCTCCAGCATGTTTTTTAGCGAGTATAGCCATAACTCCGCCGCCTGTTCCTACATCTAAAAAGTCTACAGGGGCTTTTACTTTCTGTATTGTGTTTTTAACTATATCTTTAATAAAGTACCACCACATGGGCTGCTCTTCCCAAAATATGGCCATAACATTATCGCTTCCTTCTCTTCTCTTTTTGCTAACTGGGTCAATGTGTAATGTAATTCCCGCAAAAGAAGCTTGCTTATCGTGCATTGTGGGGTTATTTTTTGACATTTACTTATACCTTTCAAGCGCTTGGTTTAGTTTGCCTACTTGGTTTATAAATCTTTCAAATCCTAACGAGTTTTTCTCAACAGGCTTCTCTATTTCTTTCTTTAGACAAGCCATATCATTCGCGCAGATATTTAAAGCTTCTCCTAATTGGATAATATGCGTATAAGCAATTGTGGCTGCATACTCTGAGCTTAAATGATCCTTCCCAGAACTACTTTCTATCTCTCTAATCAAGTCTTTATCCAGAGTACTTGCAAACCCAAATGAAACAATCTTTGGCATATAACTCTTATAATTTTCTTTAACTTTGTCGGTCACAGTATCTCCCACAGTGCCAAAAAGTAAATTGCTTTTTGTTTCAGTCAATACTTTAAGCGCGTTAAATGTGTCGCTTTCAAATCCCACGTTCACGATTCCCTGAATATTCTCCGCTTCTAGTTTATTTATTTGTGTGCGCACATCATCATCTCCTAAATTATAAGATTCTACTGAAATATCTTTACCATATACCTTTTGTAAACCTTCTAGGCATAGATCAGCAAACTCTAAATTAAGACGCAGCATTCCAACTTTTTGAATTCCCTTGCTTTTAAATTCATTTGCGATCATTTCACAGCCGCTTCTATAATCTAGGTATGTCTTATATGCATTAGGATTATCTTTAAGAGGGGATTCAATAGCGGCGGCATAGATAAACGGCAAATTAGTTTTTTTCAAAATTGAATTAGCGGAAATTGCCCCTGGATTAAAATCCACATACATTGCATTTACCTTATCTATGTACACGAGCTTTTGCGTGGCGTTCGCTGCCTGTGCAGGATCCGTTTGATAGTCCTCCACTATTAAATTAATATTAATCCCTCTATCTTTTAAAACTTTAATCGCATACTCGGCTCCGTCCTTTGTAGATTCCCCGTAATAGGCCACCGGACCAGAGAGATCGGTTACAAGGCCAATTTTAATTTCAGCTTTTTTGTTTCCATATGAAAGCCAAATGGCTATAAGGCCAATTATTATAATAAGTAATGCAAGATACTTTTTGTTCATGGTTTTGTGATGTTAATCGCCTTTAAAAATAAGCGCTTGTATAAACATGGTAAGCGTAGTATATTTAGTCCGAGTGGCATATATGGCCATATGGTGATATACAAGGCCATAACGAACTAGAATGGATAATATTAATATTTTAAGCCAAGTTGGGTTATCAAAAAATGAATCGAAGATCTATGAAACTTTATTAGAAAATGGAGAATCTTCTGTTGCGGTAATAGCAAATAAGGCGGAAATAAACAGGCGTAACGTATATGACTCCTTATCCCGATTAATAGAAAAAGGTTTAATATTTGAGATCCGCGAGCACAATGAGAATCTATACCAAGCAGTAGATCCTAATAAGTTAATGGAGATGCTTAAGGAAAAAGAGAAAGCATTAGAAAGTGTCTTGCCGGGACTTTATGAAAAGTATTCTTCAAAGCCTCATAATGAGTCGGTTTTTATTTATCGTGGGATAGAAGGATGGAAAAATTACTTACGAGATATCATAAGGGTCGGAGAGCAAGTTTACACGATAGGGGCCAAGGGCGGCTGGGGGAGCGGAGAATTAGAAAGCTTTATGAAATGGTTTTGGAGTGAAGCGGGAAAGAAGGAAATTAAATTTAACTTCTTATTTGATTGTGAGGTTAAAGAAAAGAATTTAGAAATATTAAAAGTTAAAAGCAACCGGCGATTTCTACCCAAAGGGCATTCGGCACCAGCAGTTATAGAAACATTTGGAGATTATGTTGTGATTTTTCCGGAATTGCCATTAGGAGAAATAAATAAAAAGATGTCTTTCACAGTTATAGTAAACCCTTACATAGCAGAAACATTTCGTACTTGGTTTAAACTAATGTGGTCAATAAGTAAAGAATAAAAAGACCGGGCACTAGGCCCAGCCTTACTCGCGTCATTCGCCTGCGAAAATATCGCGCGGGCGAAGGGTGTCTTCGGAATCCACAGGATGGAGCGGAGACTGCCCATGAAATGAAACCCTCTCCACCCCACGACCCCCTTCTTCGTCCGTCCGTATTGCATCCTTCAGACTGCCGGGCCCGGATACATCCGGCCCAAGAAAGTCCCACGGTTCAAGCGAGTCCTTAGTATCGATGATCGCCATGCCCCCTCCTTCATTTGGGTTTTCAGGATGATGCTTTATCCCAAAGCCTACATCATATTGAAATAAACACAAATAAAAAAGGCGGGGTTAGCCGCCTTAACTTAGCCTCAAACTTTCACAACCTAAGGACGGGAGGCTTCTGCGTCACGAGCGTTATATCCTGCGGCGCCGCAGGCGCAGGTTTTTCCTCCGGTTTTTTAGCTGGAGTACTCACGCCATTCTTGATATCGAACACAGGGACTTCCTTGTAGCCCACGTGTACCTTTCCATCTGGTGAATCTTGATGAGCTGCCATGGGCGCTCCTTGTAAGCTATTGATCATGTACTGCTCATTTATAAGCGTACTCTTTTAAAGAAAACACACAAGTAAAAAGCGAGCGCGGTAGCGCTCGCTTTTTTCCTTCTAGAAATCTTCGCCGGGCTTGAGAGGTCCGCCAGAAGGAATGGGAGATCGCGGAAACTGAATAACCCACTGCTTATACACCGCACTTGGTACAGTGATAATGGATTGCGGAACATCGCTCGGTGTCGAGTCTATTGCCAATTCTGTTTCTATTTCTCCACCTTGATTCTTATCGCTTTCGGTAACGTTCATGGAGCCTCCGTAATAGATTCCGTACGCTTCTTTGTAATTTATAAGTCCACAGTAAATATTACTCCTCTTTTACAGAAGTTCAAACTATTTCTTCCCACGCTTCGAATGAAACTTTTCATACTGATCACGGAGGAATTTGTTCGTCACATTAGTATAAATCTGCGTAGTGGCGATAGAGGCATGCCCAAGCATCATTTGTACCGTACGAAGGTCTGCTCCGTTATACAGCAAATCTGTCGCGAAGCTGTGGCGAATTATGTGGGGAGTACATTTCTTGGCAATCCCCGCAATAGCGGCGTACTTGTTCACTACTCTTTCCACAGATCGGGGAGTGAGACGTACCGACTCTTCCTTCACCATACGAGAATGAGCGCGAGGGGAATGATCGATAAATAAAGCCTCATCAATATCAACGCGAGAAGATATATATTTCTTTACCGCGTCCCGAGCGCTTCCAGAAATAAATACCACGCGGATTTTCCCCCCCTTTCCTCGGACAGAAATCTCTCCGTTAGTTAAATCCATGTCCCGATCAAGAGAACACAATTCAGAAACACGCAAGCCTGTTGAGAAAAATAATTCTAAGATGGCTTTATCTCGAAGACCAGAAATATTTGAAAGGTCAGGCGCATTAAGAAGCTCATTTAATTCTTTGTCGCTTATCAGATCTAATTCCCGCTCGCCAGTTTTAGCAAGCTCTATCTGTTCAGGATCATACGACTTCACGCCACGTTTACGCATATATTTGAAAAAAGCTCTAAGAGCTATCAAGTGATAATTTTGAGTCTTTTTATCTAAAGTTTCTACAGCTTGGCCTTTTTTCGGCTTTCTGGCTTCTAGACGATTTAAATACACCCTATAACCTCGCATCATCTGATCGGTGATCTCAGTAGGGGAGTCTGTTTTACTAAACTCCAGGAAGCGATTCAAGTAATGATCATAATTTCGCACAGTTAGAGCACTTCTTCCTTTTTCTATTTCAATATATTGTAGAAAATCTTGTTTTAGGGATAAAAGGGAGTCCATAGGGGTAAGTATGTAGGGTAGATGTTAGAAATTAGATTTCTAAACGCTATACTCTACTGCTCTATCTATATTATATCATTGTCGTACAATATTTCATGATAATTAATAATGATATACTTTCGCCATGTTTGGTAGACGTTATTTCCAAAAAAGAACAGTTGCAGCATTTATTATTATAGTGATTGCTGGCATTTTTTTATTTTTCTTTCTTAAGGAGCAGGCTTTCAAAAAGTTACCATCCTCCAATCCTGAAACCACAGACTTTGAAACTGTAAATATATCAAATAATTCTTCTTTTTCTGATTTAAAGATATATATCTCCAATCTCATCCACGAAAATAAAATGGGAAAGAAAGATAATTCATTTTGTATTATTGGATACAGGAAGAAAGAAGGGAAAGATTTAGACCATGCATTTATCTATTGGTCTGCGAAAAAAGAAATTATTTATTGGGGAGGGGAGACCGAAACCCTCGGGACCTTGCCTAGAGATACCACTCATTTAGATACTGATATAGGCACTCCGGAAGAAATCTACGGAAGCACCTATATGGTGACTCAAGATTGGGTAGACAGCATACTTAACGACTGCGAAAAAAGTGGCTTAAAGCTAACAATTCCCAAAACCTAACTATCCTTAAGTATTTAAAAGGGCTTGCAATTTTATGAATATATGATATAATATTGACATAGTTAAATTTTATTATGCTTACAACTCGAAAAAAGGCAATTGCTATTAAAAATACTCAAATTCACGCAAAGGATACTGGATCTCCCGAGGTCCAGGTGTCTCTTTTAAGTAAAAAGATCCAGGAATTAACGGATCATCTTAAGGTGCACAAGAAGGATAACCACTCAAGAAGAGGGCTTATTCAGATGGTGGCCAACCGAAGAACACATTTGAAATATTTGCAAACTTCAAACAAAAAGCGTTATGATGCGGTTGTCAAAAAACTCGGGCTAAAATAAGAAGCGTCTAAAATTATCCCATCTACTTTGTTGTGCTATCAGTTTTATTAGTTGAAGTAGTATAATCTACACCTCCTTCTAAAACCTCTGCACGCCTCGTATCCGGAACAATTTAAGTCGTTCTTAAATATCGTGATAAACCCCCACACCAAAGTTTGAATTTTTGTTATTAAAATAATAATCTTTCCAATTATATTAACTAAAAGAGTTACTTGTTGTATAAACTTTGGTGTGGGGGTAAACTAACTATAGTTTCTTTTTTAATATTAAATTGTTTCTGTTGTACGTTTTTAACTAAAAACTGATAACTGGAAACTAAAAACTACCCATAATTATGTCAGTAATAAAACATGGCGACCAGCGTGTCGCAGTATTTATAGATACTCAAAATCTATACCACAGTGCAAAAAATTTATATAACTCAAAAGTAAACTTCGGGGAAGTGATGAGTGCGTCCGTCGGAAAGCGAAAGCTAATCCGCGCTCTTGCATACGTAATTACCACCGAAGCAGGGGATGAAACCAACTTCTTTGAAGCGCTTACTAAGCTTGGAATAGAAACCAAGACTAAGGATCTCCAGATTTTCTACGGCGGCAGTAAAAAAGCGGACTGGGACGTCGGACTGGCAGTGGACGCTATACGACTTGCTCCAAAAGTCGATACTATAGTGTTGGCCACTGGGGATGGGGACTTCGTACCGCTTGTAAACTTCTTAAAAGAACATTTCGGCGTGCAGGTTGAAGTAATTTCATTCGGACGCTCTTCATCAACTAAATTGCGAGAAGCATGTGAAGACTTTATTGATATGTGCGACACTCCCGAGAAATTCCTAATCGGTTATAGATCTCATCGTGGACCGAAAAGAAAAGGAACTTCAAAGAAGCCTGACTCGTCAAAGACTTCAGAGTTTTCTGATGAAGATTTAGGTATATTCACTGGGGAAGATAAAGTTTAATTCGTAAACAGTTTTTCAGAAATATAAATACTAACGGCGGCCTAAGGCCGCCGTTAGTATTTATATATTAACTGGTAACTGACAGCTGAAAACTGTAAACTACTTCTATGGCTATTCCTCATATAGATACATTTGAATACGACATTGCCGATGAAATAAAAAGAAAAGAGGCTTCTATAGGAGACATCGCTTCCGCTGGGGGAGATTTAGGAAATCGGCCTGATAAAAAGACCCCTTCTTTTGTATTTATCCTTTTAAGTTTAATTATATTAATAATCGCAGGGGGTGCGGCATATTTCGGATATGAATATTATATTAATAAGCTAAATCCGCCACAGCCTGTCGTTCCTATACAAATTCCTCAAGCTAATGACACCACGCTTCTTCCAAGCTTATCGCCAGGCTTCCCAGAAAATATTGGAAGATTCATATCAAATGTAAAAAGAAGTCCGGATGGATATACTTTAACAATAAATTCATATTCACCTGTTTTTACATACATATTTAATAATGAAAATAACTATGCGGGAGACGTAGCATATGCATTAGGAGAAGAGAGGCCGCTTATCGGGGAAGATACTTTTATATTTACTGATGTAACGATAAATAATCAAAATATGCGAGTGGGAAATTCTGCATCAAGCACTCTAGTATACGCATTTGTGAATTCTACTTATCTACTTTTCGCCACATCAACTGAAAGCATCTTAGTGCTGCGAAGTGCCATAGTGCATTAGGCTTGCTTAATTTCCAAAGATTCTTTTATACAAAAAATCCTCCTGTATTCCCTAGTAACAGCCAACTGAAAACTGTAAACTATTCCTCATGAGTGTTGCCACACTTTCTAGTGCGCATATATTAGGACTCCACGCTGACCCAATAGGAGTTGAAGTTGATATTTCTTCCGGACTCTATTCATTTACTATTGTAGGACTGCCGGACAAAGCAATTGATGAAAGCAAAGACCGGATAATTGCTGCTTTAAAAAATACAGGACTTAAAAACCCTAAGACAGAAAATCATAAAGTTACAGTATCTCTTTCTCCTGCACATATTAAAAAGGAGGGATCTCATTTTGATATTCCTATCGCCCTTACTTATTTAGTGGCATCAAAACAACTAAATATACCCGCGGACATTGGGTGGTTTGTGGGTGAACTTTCCCTAACTGGTGACATCGTGCCAATGATGGGGGTGCTTTCTATAGCCGAGTGCGCAAGGAAAAATGGAATTAAATCCTTATATGTCCCAAAAGCAAACGCAGAAGAGGCCGCTCTTATAGATGGAATCACTATATATGGATGCAGTAGTTTGAAGGAACTTATTTTGCATTTAGGAGGAACCATTGATGGAGTTTCAGATATTATTTCTATACCAGCGCAGCCTCATACTGAGATTATTTATTCTCGGCCTGATTCATTTTTAGACTTTAAAGATATTCGCGGACAAGAAACTGCAAAGCGTGCGCTAGTTATCGCCGCATCCGGCGGACATAACATTGCACTCTACGGCCCGCCAGGGACTGGTAAAACTATGCTTGCAAGGGCTTTTACGGGAATACTTCCGCCGCTTGAAAGAGAGGAAGCCCTTGAAGTTACGCGCATCCATTCTGTTTCTCATGCGAAAACTTCTCTTATAACCCACCCTCCTTTTCGGACGCCGCATCATACATCGTCATATGTATCTTTAGTAGGCGGCGGGACAAATCCTAGGCCTGGGGAAGTTACGCTTGCTCATAATGGAGTTTTATTTTTAGACGAATTCCCTGAATTTGATAAGAAAGTAATTGAGTCGCTTCGAGAACCTCTTGAGGAAGGATTTATAAGCGTGTCCCGTGCCAAGGGTACATTTCTATTCCCCGCATCATGTACGCTCATTGCTTCTATGAACCCATGTCCCTGCGGGTACATGGGGAGCAAAGTAAAGAGGTGCATTTGCAAGCCATCCGACATTGATAGATACGCCAGAAAGTTATCCGGCCCCATAATGGACCGCATAGATATTTGGGTGCCGGTGCAACATATTGATTATGATGCGCTTACTCACAATCGAATAGGTGAAGAGAGTGAGGCCATCCGGATGAAAGTACTAAAAGCTCGAAACTTTGCTAAAGAAAGATTCGCAAAAGCAGGCGATATACATATCACCAAAAACAAAGACATGAAAGCTATAGATCTCGAGAAGCATATCAAACTAACGCGCGAGACAACAGACTTGATGAAAAAGTTATCAACTAGCTATACGCTTTCACCACGCGCATATCATCGCGTGCTAAGACTTGCTAGAACAATTGCTGATCTGCGGCAATCCGTAAACATAACAGACGCGGATATTTTAGAAGCATTTCAATATAGGCCAAAACTGTATCAGGATAGGCTGTAAGACTAGCAGGGGTGTTAGATGTAGAAATATTTTCTAAGCAATATAATTGTCTCTTTTATTTTCTGGCTCCCCAAGTTCTTTATAGTTTGAAAATAGCTCTTCTCCTTTTTTAATATTCCGACTAGCAAAATATCCTTTTCCTTTTCCTTCTTCCCATTTTAAATTGGCATTTTCGGAATGATTTAGATAATTTCCTATATCCATTCGATTGAAATACTTTGGACATTGTAATTTATCATCTTGTCTATCTAAACAGTACATTTGAAGTTCTTCGGGGATATCCTTTATATCTAAAATCTCTTCTTCAAAGTCAGGAAGAAATAATTCCATGTACGTATCTTTATCTATATCATGAAGAGCAAATACTCCAACTCCAGCATTTGGAATAGTTGAAGGTTTTAAAATAAAGGAAAATTTATCAGTTTTTTGCATATGAGAAGTATATCAGGTGGGTCCTTCAGAAGAAATTCCGAGATTTTTTCAAAGAAAATTGCTTTAGATACAAGGCGCGAGAAATTTTTACGACTAAGGCGTACTTATAGTACGGCGCATGGAGGAAAATTTCGAGCAACGCAGTATATGAAGTAATTTTCTTTGAAAAACTAGAATGGGTTGGCGGCGCCTCTCACTTCGAAATGCAAATGCGGTCCTGTTGAATGTCCTGTATTTCCACTTGCTCCGATAACTTGGCCTTGTTGAACTACTATTCCCGCTGATACATAGACCGCGCTTAAGTGGCCATAAACTGTTTGAATTCCGTTTCCATGATCTATAATGACCATTTGTCCATATCCTCCGTTATATCCAGATGATTTAGATACGATTACATTTCCAGAAGCCGCAGCTACTATACTTGTTCCAACGGGAGTACCAATATCTACCGCATTATGTCCATGTATTCCTTGAGTCTTTATTCCTCCTGCCAATGGACGAACAAGGAAACCAGCTGGAGTTGTCTTAAGATACGACGGAGATTTAGATCCTCCTTTTGGTTTTCCTTTGGTTGAAGGCGCAGGTGCTAAAGCGGCTTCTCCATCAGGAACTATTACCACGTCCCCCACAGCGAGTTCTTTATTCTTTGAAATTCCGTTATACACCGAAATATCATCTGCATCTGCTTTATATTTCTTTGCAATAGAGTCCACTGTGTCTCCTTTCTTTACTGTATGTTTTATACCCGTAATCGGCAATATAACAATGGTAGTCCCCGGGGTTAGATTTTCAGATTTTAAATTGTTTGCCCACATTATAGTATTCTTTGAAACCCCAAAAAGCTTGGCAACCGTTGCAAGGGTGTCTCCCTGTTTTACTTCGTAGACGCTAATAGTATCGTTATTTGGATCTGCAGCATCTTCAGTAGAGACCCTGAGTGCGCCGGAAGTAACAGACAAAGAGTCGCTCGATGAGCTGCTATCTACAATCTCATTTGTATTAGCTTTTTCTACCACGGCCGCCTTAAATAAAGGCATTGTTTGGGATGTTTCGCTTGATTTGTCAGCTTCTTCGGGTCCTCCTATCGCAAATATTGCTTTCACCTTACTAGTAAAATCAGAGAAAAAACCTGCGTACGTTATACGGGGCTGTAAAATCGCGAAAAACAGAACTAGAGCGATTACGATATATGACGTTTTAAATAAACGTTTGGGAATATCTACTGCGATATGTTTTTTCTTAGGTTGTACAAGCTAGGAAGTGTCTGGAGTTAACTAATATAAATCAGTTATTTCGAAATAATTATTATTAAAATAATCAGGGTGTTTGTACTTATATATGGTAGCAAATGAGTGGGACGCTGGCAACTGGACAACAATAAGAAAATATGTGGAGAAAACGGCCAAAAACGTTGTAAATAAAGTATACTTGTCACATATATGGCTGATGAACCTACTTCAGGAGGCCCAGATTCTTCTGGCCCTCCATCTAAAACTCCTGGCTCATTTTCTCCTAACAAACTTCGCGTGGGAGGGGATGACATAAAACCCAAAGATCTTGAGAAACAAAAAGAAATTCAAACTTTGATTGCCCGAAGACTGGCCTTGGGTACAAAGGCAGAAGAAAAGGGATTAACTGTTGACCTTTTGGATCAAATAGAAAGGGGGATGAAATTAACTACAGAAGAAAATATTAAGCTGATAAGAGAAGTGGAGGAGGCTAAACTCCTTGCAAAGAAAGCGATGGAAGAACTCGAGAGCCTTCGTAACAAACCCTCTTCCACCCCAGCCGGGCATGTTTTCCCTGATCAAGAAAGAGAACGTGAGGAAAGGTTTAGACCCTTATCAAGCCAAGAAAGGAAACAGCTTTTAAGTATTACATTACATATAAAGTCCGAAGGGCGGAAAGGCAGGGAGGTTTACTCATACAAAAAGAGTAGAGGTAGAAAAGGAAAGAGGAGGGAGGGGTGGATTAAATTCAATAATCAGGAAATGTGCCGGGAAGAGATTCCGGAATCTAGAGAGGCTTTAAAAAAATATAAAGACTTTATAAGTGAGAACTACATAACGGGAGCAGAGGCATGGGACAGCTATCTTTATGGGGACTTAATCAAGGCCAAGAAAAATCTTGTACTTGCTATTAAGCATGGAGAAATTGAAAATGCAGCAGTCTTTCGTAAAGAACTAATTAAGTTTATTGAATATTACAGAAGCCGTGAAGAGGATGAAGATACTGAAGAAGAGGCTACTGATAAAGAGCAAAAAGATAAGACGCCAGAATCCAGCGTAGAAAAATCTAAGAAAACAAAATTGAGAATTTTTAAAAGAGATGGAAAATGGTATTTTGGTGGCGGGAAAAGAGGATCAAAAGAGCTCACTCCAGACGAAGAACTTACAGACGCCGAGTATGCAAATATACTTTCCATAATAAAGGAATATGATGTTTTGACTGCGGCAGATACACCCGAGAAGCAGCAAATAATTCACCTGGCTTATCATATGTATCACGAGGTAAAAAATAGTTTAGTAAAAGCGCTTGAGGCAGGAGAGTTTAAGAAAGGAAAAGACGTTGCAAAGAAGTTGCATGAAATGATAGAAAATCGCAATAAAGAAAAAAAGGCGCTTGCGGAGCTAAACCTAGAAGTACTCCGTCGTGGGGCGCCATCTCCAAAAGATGATACCGTGGATGGCGTTTGTGTGGTTGAAGATATAACAGGCGTACATAAAATAGATGCCGAGACAGGAGCGTGGATAGATTTAACTCCAGAAGAATTAAAATTATACAAAATCGCTCGGAATGCAATAATAGAATTTAAGACGATCAAGGCCAGGGGAGCAGAATCGAGAGAGTCTATTGAGAAAAAAAATGAAATCTTAAACCTTCTTAATCAGTTTGATTTTGCGGGCGCAGCTAACTGTGGCGAAGACTTTATGAAGCTTTACGCAGGACAAGTTGCTTCAAATAAAGAGGCGCCTACCGCGCAAGTGGACCCATCAAGTTTAGTGGGGGCAACATATAATCAGGCGCCTCCGGAGAAATTAAAATCATCTGTGACCGACATGTGGAAAAAGTTAGATGAAGACAGACGTTCTCGCTGGGGGGCACCCAGACTGAAGATTCCAAGAACCACAGTAGCTATCCCTGTCGGATCTATCGGCCTTTCTGACGGAACGGTTATTACATTAGAAGAAAAAGCTGACAGAGATGAAAGGATGGCGAAAGAAAATGAGGAGGCATTATTTAAAGAAGGAGAGGAGGATTTTGAAAAGATTCTGGCGAAACATCAGGAGATGGTTTTAAGAAATCCTCAAAAGTATGTAGAGATATATGCGAATAAAACATTCCGACCAGGAGAGGAAGAACTCAAACGAGCCGTGCAGTTCACTATGATAAATAATGCGGACATGATCCGTGAAAAGATAAGTCCAGAGCTTCAAAAGGAGCTTGGCTTAAAGCAGGCAGAAGGGGAACGAGATTCGGTTTCTTCTCTGAAGACTGATAAAGGGCTTAGAAAGGAGGAAGCACAAGCCCTGAAAGGAAGTCGAAAGTACCTTGATGACACCAGCTTTAATTATAATCATGAAATAGAGAAGTACGATGAACGCGACAAAGAGGCGAGAGCAGCAGCAATAAAATCTGAAATGGGAAAGCACAAAGATGTTAAAAGCTGGGCAGATGCATCTCAAAAAAATAAGAAAGCGTGGGAGTTAGAAATAGATAAAACTGGAAAAGTCCCAACGGGAGATACTGCCCAGCCAGGATTATATAAGCCAATGGGAAGCGGTTTAGAAACCAGAATGAACTCTTCCATTAAAGAAAATGAGGAAGCCTTACGATTAGATCAGTTGGCCGAAGAGGAAAGACGCGAATGGTGGGAGAAGAAAAAGCAAGCAGTAAATAAATTACTTAGCACCCTTAGCTCATTTAAGACTAGGGTGGGATCAATCGTACCTCGATGGAATGTATCAATTCCTGCTGCAGTCTTAACGGGGGCAGCTTTAGCAGGAGGGGTATATATGACACAAGATGCAGAAAATACTACGCCAGATTATTCCACACATTCTCTAGAGGCGCCAAAGAAAACCTATTCTATGCTCGTCCCAGACGAGAATAGGAAAATATTAAAATCATTTGAAAGTCCGAATGAAACTGTAGATACTATTGCTAAAAATTTCCTTACCACTTTTACTGAAAACACTTCAGCGCTTCCGGATATATTAAACATGAAAGCAAGCACACTCC
Source organism: Candidatus Nomurabacteria bacterium (assembly GCA_028286645.1). Lineage (GTDB taxonomy): Bacteria > Patescibacteriota > Minisyncoccia > Phycocordibacterales > UBA5272 > UBA11704. The sequence goes on along the minus strand of JAQBRF010000002.1, from coordinate 129,138 downwards.
TTGGTCCTGCCGAAAAGATAGACGGAGTGAATATAGACCAAAGAAAGCAGGCGTGCGATTTAATCAGCGCAAGCAATAGAATAATATGGGCAACAAAGGCTGCACAAAACACTGGAGAGGTTTTCTTGCCCACAAATCCAGGATCAAAAATTTATATGCCGGTTCCACCTGACATAACTCTTCGCGATTATTTAGTTATGGTAAAAAGCTCGCTAGCTAATGCGCAAAAAGCGGTATAATTAAATTTATGGATGTTAATAAATTACGTGATGAATTAATAAAGGATTTCAATTTACAAGACTTGCCAGAAACAGATAGGGAGGAAATGCTGGTGGAAGTTGCAAAAACAATTGAAAGACAATTTCTCTTTGATGTGTTTGATATTTTAGGAGAGCAAAAGTTTGAAGCCTTGCAAGCGTCTGCAAACATGGGGGAAGATTTCTACAATACAACTTTAAAACATCTGCTTCCTAATTGCGAAGAAGTATTTAATGAATCTAGGAAAAAAGTCGCGGAGGCCTTTAAAAAAGGCGAATAGCCCCCATGATACAATAATGTATCTGTGATAGAAAAAAGCACAAAAGTAAATTTAAATGAAAGACAAAAAGAAGCCGTTCTTCTTACTGAGGGGCCGCTTCTAATTTTAGCTGGGGCTGGAGCTGGAAAAACCAAAACCATCACTGAAAGAATCGTTGAAATCGTAAAAAAAGGGACTGATCCAAGATCAATCCTTGCGGTAACTTTCACAAATAAAGCCGCCAAAGAAATGAGAGAGCGTATCATCACCCGCTTGGAGGAGGAGCGTATAATTGAAAAAGAAAATCCATTTCATCATACTCCTATTATCAAGACCTTCCATTCATTAGGATTAATGATTTTATCTGAGCAGTCTCACAGAATTAATCTTCACAAGCATCCTACGATTTTAGATTCATCAGATTCCTTATCAATCATAAAAAGAGCTTTAGAAATATTAGGACTAGACCCGAAGATCAATGATCCCTCCAAAATCCGAAGCATTATTAGCCGAGAAAAGGGGGACTTTACCAGCTTAAACGACTACAAGCAAAAAGTGGCAACAGCTCAGATGGACATCATTGCGTCCGTGTGGAGGATTTATGACGAGGAATTGCGCAAGCAAAAAGCGGTAGATTTTGATGACCTTATCGTTCTCGCTGTGCGGCTCCTTGAAGGAAATGAAGAGGTGAGAAATTACTATAAAAATAGATTTAAATATGTCCATGTGGATGAGTACCAAGACACTAACGGCTCTCAATATGCCTTCGTAAAACTTCTGGTAAACGAACAAAGAAATATTTGCGTAGTGGGAGATGCGGACCAAAACATTTATTCGTGGCGTGGGGCGAATCTACGGAACATATTAAACTTCGAAAAAGACTTTCCAGGGTCTCGGACTGTTTTACTTGAAGAAAACTATAGATCCTCGGGTAATATATTGCTTCTCGCAAACGAGACTATTAAAAAAAATACAGTAAGAAAAGATAAGAATCTTTTTACTTCAAAAGGCGACGGGGATAAAATCGAGATCACTCCGACGTGGGACGAGCTTTCTGAAGCCGAATGGGTGGCAGAAAAATGCAAAGCGCTCATTAAAGAAGGAGTAGACCCCGAGGAAATAGCGGTACTTTATCGGGCGAACTTCCAGTCACGAGTTCTGGAAGAGTCATTTCTCCGGGCTAATGTTACATATAACTTATTAGGAACAAAGTTCTTTGAGAGAAAAGAAATAAAAGATGTGATGAGTTACTTAAGATCCGCCATCAATAGATCGTGCCAGCCAGATTTAAAAAGAGTGTTTGAAACTCCGAAAAAAGGAATCGGTAAAACAACGATTACGAAAATATTTGGGGGACTAGAACTTCCAAAAGCAGCAGAAATAAAAGTGCTGCAAGTTTATAACTTCTTAGACAAAGTAGCGGAGACTTTAAATACTGAACCGCTCTCTCATGTAATACAAATGATTATCGTAGACTCTGGCATGGAAAAAGAAATGCTAGAAGGATCATCAGATGACAGGGATCGCTTAGAAAACGCTCGCGAACTTGTTTCTTTAACGATTAGATACGACGACAGATTAGGAGTAGATGCTGTACAAGACTTTTTAGAAGAAACGTCACTTCAGTCTGACCAGGATAATGACACGGAAGAAAAGAAGGGGGTAAGGCTAATGACAGTGCACGCAAGCAAGGGTCTAGAATTTGATCATGTATTTGTCGTAGGGCTTGAACAAGATTTATTTCCTCATAAAAGAATTGGAAATAACAAGCAAACAAAAGAGGAGGAAGAGGAAGAAAGGAGATTATTTTATGTGGCAGTTACGCGCGCCCGAAAACATTTATATTTAACTTATGCGGAGCTGCGAACGATATTTGGTCAAAAGCAAATTAATGTTCCAAGTATTTTCTTAGACGATGTGCCTGAACATATAAAACAAATGAATGATTTGTATTATAAACAAGGGGGAGGGGTCACCTTCTATATTTAAATAAATATAGAAGGAATTTCTAACTTTCTAATTTCTAAATAGAAAGAGCCATATCTATTTAAAATCTAATATCTAACTTCTAATATCTAATGTGTGTTAGAGTGGGAAAATGAAACCGAAAAAGTCTCTTGGGCAAAATTTCCTTACGTCTGTTCCTGCGCGCATAGAAATTGTGAAAGCAGGGGGCGTGGAGAAATCTGATACGATTTTAGAAATCGGGCCCGGAAAAGGCTTTTTGACTGAGGAAATACTTAAAACCGGAGCAAAAGTAGTCGCAATTGAAAAAGACCAGGACCTTGTTGAAGTTTTAAATCAGAAATTTAAATCAGAAATTGAAAAGGAGCAATTAGTGTTAGTTAACGAAGACATCCTAGAATTTGATCCGGCTGACCATAAAGTACTTCCTTCTACTTACAAACTCATCGCCAATATTCCTTACAACATAACCGGTGCAATCATTCGAAAGTTTCTTTCAGGCTCTTTCCAACCATCTGTCATGGTGCTTTTATTGCAGAAAGAAGTAGCAGAACGAGCGGTAGCAAGAGACGGGAAAGAAAGCATCTTGTCGCTTTCTGTAAAAGCTTATGGGGATCCTTCAATACCGTACAGAGTAAAGCGAGGCAGCTTTAATCCGATTCCTAACGTAGATAGTGCTGTTCTTAAGTTAGACAGCATTCAAAGAAAAAGCTTTATTAGCAAAAAACATGAAAATCTTTTTTTTGAAGTTGTAAAAGCTGGCTTTTCTCATAAAAGAAAGATTTTGGTATCAAATTTGCGTGAATCTTTTAAAGATTTTGACTTTCCAATTTTATTTAAAGAATTAAATCTGCCTGAGAAAGTAAGGGCGGAGGACTTAAAATTAGGAAATTGGCTGGATATTTCTAAGAAGTTACTAGAAAAACAAGCCCAGGTTGTTGATTAAATAAAAATCCCCCCTGATTTAGCTGTATAATGTACTCATGAACCCGACAGATAGAAATAATTTGCGCCCCCTTCTTGGGGTAGGATTTTTAATTGTATTTATTTTGCTTGTTTCCTTAATACCCTCTAGGTGGTTTGGCATCCATCCTGTGAGATATAGTAATCCTACGCTTGACTTAAATGATGTTTCTTCTCCTTATCAGATTGCGACAGATATAAACAATGATGGAGCTTTAAGCTGGAATGAAATAGTAAACGAAACATTTAAATCAGGAAATACTGACGTACAAAATACCCCAGTGGACCCTAAGGCTATTGCAGAATTAAATGATTCAAATAATTTGACGGCTTCATTTACCAAAAACCTATATGTTTCCGCTAATTATCTAAAACAAAATCAGATTACTGATCAGGGCTCCCAACAACAGGTATTAGACCAGCTTGTGGCACAAGAAGCGGCTAAAATAGTACCGACTATTTATACAACAGACAGTCTGCATGTGGGAGTGGCGGATGATAGCGCCACATTAAAGGCTTACGGGAATAAAATCGCTCCAATATTACAGCAGCTGATCACTAAAAAAGTACTTACCGATGACTTAACGGCTATAAATTCTTTCACTCAGACCAAAAATGAAACAGATCTTTCTTCTATTGTAAATAATAAAAACAGGGTAGATGATTTACTTAAAAAACTCCTTGATATGCCTGTTCCTCCTTCTGCTTTAACATATCATCTCCTTGCGATTAACCGGGTAGCCGCTTACAGGGATAATCTGGATAATCTATCTAAAGCAAAATCAGATTCTATTCGAGCCACCATCGCAATGGGGGATTATCAAAATATTGTCACAATGGACATAAGATTGCATGAAGTCTTTACACAATACTTTAATGCTAAAAATGTGGTCTTTTCTTCTAAAGATGCTGGTTACGAGTTCACCGTAGGATATACTATAAAATAATCATATGAGAAAAAGAATTTCATCTTTCGGTCTAGCCTTCATCATTTTCCTTGGGGGATTTCAAATGTCATATGCTCAACTTACTTGTACAAATTGCGCCACGTGGATGCAAGACTTGATAAAGTACGCCCTCATGACAAAAGACTACGCGGCAGACCTGGTAAGCTCAAACGCCAACATCATTACGGCCACCCAACAAACTCTTGCCACAGTAAACAGTAATGTCCTTATTCCTCTTCGAGACGCTCTTACCCTTATGATGATAATGCAGTCGGGCAATCAAATACAAAATTTAATTTTAGGGAGTCTCGGAAACAAGGCCTTGCTTATAACAAATCCGGAACAATATTTAGCCAATGTCCAAAATAATGCAGTTCGAGGAATTCTAAGCCAAGTACCCCAAAACAGTATTTATGGAAACAGTATTTTAAATTCTGTTGTGAATAAATATAAAAATAATACTACCGCTTCTAAAATAAACGCTTTAAGCCAATCGTCTATTCCTTCGACTGTTCAAAAAAACGCCTGCTCAGAAGAAGCTCTCACAAGGTTAGCCGAACAAGATGTGGCAAATGCTAATGATGGCGCCATAGAAATTGATGCATACAACAAAAGAAGAAGTGAGATCTTCGACAGTCTTTGTAAAGGAGACCCCACTAAGGACTCTACCCTTGCTCAAAGATTAAATAACATTAATATACAACGTCCGGATATTGGTGGCTGGGACGCACTTTTGGCTAATGTTTCTGGAGATAATATTTATACAAGGGCTCAACTAGCCCAAATAGCAGTAAATGAGCAAATTACAAAAGTGGTGCAAACGAAGAAGGAGGAGTTGGCAATTGGAGGAGGAATAAAGAGCGAAACAAGTTGTGACCAGTTCGCGTCCAATGACGGAAGCGGGGACACCACTTTACCGTCCGAATCAGACATCCAATTAAATGACAGTACGGATTTACCCTCAGAGACTGAAAACTCCACGACGTTTTCAAATCCTTTGCCCTGTTTACGAGAAAGCATCACAAAGTCGGCGGGATCTCTTAAAACATTATATGAGGAATCTATAGTATCTCCATTAAGAACTCTTCAGGCATCTTTCGGAACAGGGGCGGGATCCTTGGTAAGCACTGCTTTTACTACTGTAAGTTTATTAAACAGCATCAGCAGCATTATCAACACCGGCACCCCGACTAGATCTGGAACTACTGGGGTATACGGATCTATAAACTCTTATGGAACAGTTGCCACAATAGCATCTTCAACTCCAGTTCGTGATTTGGCAAACAATCCTCAAGGAAAGGCAAACCTTCTTTCTCCTATAGAGAGAAATCTTACATCACATTTAAACGCTCTCAGTGATCTTCAAACCACAGAACAGAACTATTTGGGAGAAATAAATGGATATGCCTCCCAATTAGAAACACTTAAGTCTTGTTATGACGGACTAGTGCGAGATTACCCAAATATAAGCGGAAATGCCAGCATAACCTCATTTAATGCATATTATTCTTCTAAAAAATCCGCCACCGACTCTTTAAGAACCTCCATCTCTACCGAGATGTCTAAAATAAACGTAACAAGGGAACTTATCAATAACACTCTTAGCCAGGTAAGAGCTTCAAATTCTTCTCAAGAAATATCAACCATATTTAGCGTCTATCAAAATAGAGTAGACCGTGAGAACCTTCCGACGGCTGTTTCCGCACCCGCAAGACAGGGTGACTATATTTTATATAAAAGCACGGTATCGGATGATTTAGGTCCAAACGGAAATATTCCGGTCTTTAGAAGTAGCTGCGATCAAATAAGAGCCCAAGAAGAAGAAAGAATTAGGCAAGAAGGGATCCGAAACAATACTAATAATACTTCTTCAAGAAGCGGGGATTAACCAGGCTAAGACTGGTTGATAATTTAAATTTAGAAAAATTTCCCCATGATACACTAGGCTCATGAAAAGACTGGGGTTATTTGCTTTTATATCAATGGTATTTATATCTGTTTTAGTATTTTCTGCGCCAGAGAAAACCTATGCTGCCATAACTTCAAATGATTTAGCCACTATAAAAGGTTTTTCTGATAGTTACACCTCAGTAGGAGGATTAAGCGGGGAACATGCGAGAATCTTCATAACAAAATTCCTAGCTCTTGCCGACAAGAATTATGCAGCTTTGAAGGACGCTCCTACTGCGACACTAGGACTATTAGAAAAAAATACTGTTACAGAATTTATAGCTTACTTAGACGATATTATTAATACTAGCAGTACCCCCACGCCTGTTGGCGAAGGGTCCACGGGAGAAGTAGACCCGGGAATAAAAAACTCTGCAATACAAGCAAAAATACTAGCAACAGACCAGTTAAATGCCGCCGATAATCGAGTTAAATTGGAAAGAGGCGAAATAAGTAGGGACCAATATAATCAGAATTTGAATAATTCTGCCAATAAAACTGCTACAACCCTTGCTCAAACCGCTGACAACCAGAGTAAAGATGTATCACTATGTAATCTTTTTGATGGAAATTTAGCGGGTTGTATGGATTCGTTGATTTCCTGGGTAATAAAACACACTCTTTTACCTATTGCTACGTTTCTTTTATGGTTATCAGCCAACATATTTAATTTAGGAGTGCAGTTAGGAATATTAAATTTTTCTTCCTGGGCACCAGACTCATTATATACTGCCTGGTTAGTAGTTAGACAAGCTTTAAATGTAGTAATTTTATTTGCCGGTCTTTACTTAGGGTTTCTTTATATTATCGGAAAAGATGATAAGTTCGCGAAATATATTCCATGGGTGGTGATATACGCTCTTTTCGTTAACTTATCATATCCGATTTCTCGGATACCCATCGATGTTTCTAATGTCATAGCTTTAAATGTTTATGCTGGAGCGGTGGGGTCAGACGCACTAGGAGGAAGTATGGGGAATTTAGTTAATGGTTCTGGGCAAAGCACCCCTGGAACTCTTATCGTAAACAGGCTTGGCTTAAGTAATATGATTTCCGGAGTTACAAATAAACCCGGTAACGCAAAAGACATAACAGATACAAATAGCACTCCTGGCGCACTTATGGTAACTGCTTATGTATTATACGCGGCTTTCATTTTATTTATGATTTCTCTTATGTTGGTGGTGAGAACGGCGATACTGGTATTCCTTACTATTGCATCGCCCCTCTTATTTGTAGACGCTGTAGTCCCTTGGCTTGGAGATGCTGCCGTAAAGATGAGAAAGCTTTATTTCGAACAACTCGCCGTCGCACCTGTATTTATGATTATGTTTGCACTCACTCTAAAGTTCTTAGAAGTTTTCCAGTCTCCTGGCGGAGCATTTAAAAATGGGATCGGTGGGAACGCCCAAGTGTTCTTTAATACCCTTATGATGTTGGTCATGCTACATATAATGTATAAAGTCACGAAAAAGATAGGAGGGGAGGCGGGAAATATGGCGACAAACTTTATGGGCAAAGTGGGTGGGTTCGGACTAGGGGTGGCAACCGGTGGGGCGGGTCTACTAGCACGTGGAACTATAGGAAATCGTGCAATGGCACTAAGAGATAGTACATGGATGAGAAATAACCGCGACTCATTTATAGGAAAAAATTTGTACTCTATGAGCAATTCCCTTGCCAACAGCTCTTTTGATGCAAGAAATACTCAACTTATTGGGGGAAATTTAAAAAATGTCGGAATGGGAATGGGAGAAGGTAGAAAATTAGGGTTTGAAAAAGCAAGAGAAGCGCGGGATACAGAGAAAGTAGAAGAGTTAGATTTCAAAAGGAAGTTCCAAAGAAATGTTTATGATCAGAACGGAGATCTGCTCCATCGAAAAGGGGATGTGGATGAATCCATGGACCCCCAGATAACCAGATACGTAAACAGAGCGGGTGGAGTTCTATTGGGAAGACCAGACCTAAGACAAAAACTTAAAGATTCCATAAAATCAGGCCGGGGCAAAGCCACGTCAGAATATCAGTCACTAGAAGAGCAAGAGCGTCAAAAGTTTTTCGATTCTCAAGATCAGGAGACGCGAGATAAACTATTAAAACAGGATGCCAAACTTGCTTATTCAGAACAGAAAGAAAAAATAAAAGAAAGTGAGAGGCAACAAGATAGGGAAACAAATAGAAAAATGGCGGAATCCCAGCAAAATCTCGCTGACGCTCTGACAGGTAAAGCGACTGAGCCCGTTACCCCGCTGACTAATCCGCTAAATGTTGAACCCCCAGAACCACAAGTCACATCCACTCCAACTCATTCAGAAACCCTTACTCCCACCGACATGAATAAAGATCTTCAGACTCTTGCCGCTGAGGCCGCTGCAAGACGCGCTGAAAACAAAAAGGACCCTGCAATTCAAACTCATGCCGAGAGATCAGCGGGGGCGAATCTCGATACTCCGGCATTTATGAGACAAGGAGTTCCTATAAAGAATGTTGACGCGCCGCGTCGCGATACCCCGCCTCCACCTCCACCACCACCTCCTCCAGTAGCCGTACACCCGGCAGATGAACCTCCTACCACAGGAGCGGCAGCCTCTCATCCGGATGAAGATGATTTAAAGAAAGCCGCATAACATGAACCTCTCCTATATAGCGACAAACATTGATGAGCTGATAAATCAAGCAAGCCCTGAAATACAGGGGATGCTTTCTAGCGGTGAAATAAATTCGGTAACGGCGACTCTAGGAAAGATTTATAAACTTCCGATGACGTCTTATGTGCCTTTATCAAACATAATTTCGTTTATCTTAATTGGGGCCCTGCAGCCGTCGGATGTGATGAGGGCTCTTGAAGAAATTTTAAAAATGTCGCCGGATGATGCCCGGAACCTCGCTGGGGACTTGGATAAAAGCATTTTAGAAAAAGCCCGCATATCCATTCTCGGGAAAGGAACCAATCCTGAGATTAAAACATTAGTATTTGAGGGCGTGAGATCCCCTGATGAGTTAAGAAAAGAAATTTTAGATAACACGAATCGCGAGGCTGTTAAACCAAATAATCCTAATCCCAATCCTCAGGCAAAGAAAACAACAGTTTTAACGCCAGGATCCAGATCTCAGCTTTTAGAACAGCTCCAGCTAATTGGCTCTATTCCAAAAGACGAAGAAGTCGATGCGCGGCTAAATCATATAAAAGAGCAGATAAATAAAATAGATGCGGAGAAAAAAGAAGGGGAGAATACCTTAGACAACAACGTAACCCTAGAAAATTATATGTTTGGAGATGATGGCAATAAAGTGGTAGACGCTAAATTAAAGTCTGCGTCATATAGCAAAGCCCCTACCAAATACAACGTAGACCCTTACCGGGAGGTTGCGGAAGAGGTCTAGTGATATACTTTACTTAATATGCAATTTCGCGTACCACAATTCATTGACGTGGAAGATAAGGTTATCGGGCCTTTTACTTTAAAGCAATTTGGATATTTGCTTGGTGCTGGCGGGTTTTCCTTCCTTATTTGGACCTTCATCCCCATAAAAACAATTGCTGTTATTGTAATAATTCCCGTTGCGGGACTTTTTCTTGCCCTGGCTTTTGTAAAAGTAAACAATAGAACTTTTGGAGAAATACTAGAAAGTGCCTTTTCTTACTACACGGGGGTAAAAATTTATACCTGGAAGCAGCCCGATGGGAAAAACCAAAAAATAGAAGAGCATATTGATAAAGTTGTAACAGACACCACAAAAGAGATACTTCTCTCAAAAGCGAAGAGGGACAAGCTTCATGATATATCGCTAGGACTTGATGTTCTTGATCGCAACCCACAGGATGAAGGAGGGATCAAATAATTCTACTGTATACTAGAAGTTATATGGCAAAAGGTGTAGCAACGCAGGACTTTGTTCCCATTGAACGAGTCCGAGACGGAATTATCGAACTAAAAGGAGGGGAGCTCAGATCCATTCTTATAACTAGCTCTTTGAATCTGGCTTTGAAAAGCGAAGACGAGCAGCGGGCCACACTCCTTCAATTCCAAAATCTTTTAAATACTCTGGATTTTCCAATACAATTCTTTATACAATCAAGACGACTCAACATTAAGCCATACATTGATTTGTTGGAAGAACGAAGCAAAGAAATAAAAGAAGATCTCTTAAAAATCCAAATTAACGAATACATGGGATTCATTAATAAGTTTACCGAGGAGACGAATATAATGACTAAGCACTTTTTTATTGTTATTCCTTATTCTCAAAGCAGCGGGGGGGGTTCTAAAGGCTCATCTTTTTCATTTAATATTAGCGGGGCTCCAAAAAGTGATGCATCTCAATTTGAGACCTCCAGAATTCAGCTAGAACAAAGAGTTTCAACGGTTATGCAAGGCCTTTCACGATTCGGGCTTCGATCTCAAAAGCTAGGAACTGAAGAGGTGGTTGAGTTGTTTTATAAACTTTTTAATCCAGGAGAGCAGGACAGAGCCGCACCTAAGATACAAACATTATAACCATGGGATTATTTGATTTTTTACACGCTAAGAAAATAACATCCGCTGTCGCTCCGATTTTGCCAGACCAGGTATATAAGGTTGCGGAAATGCAGCTAAAAGACATCTTAGCTCCGAGCGCTCTTGGAGTTCAGCCTAAGTCTTTAAACTTAGGGACAAACGTCGTGCGCTCATACTTTGTAATTTCTTATCCCAGATACTTAACTGATAATTGGTTAAGCCCGATAATAAACCTAGACAAAGTTTTTGATGTGGCAATACATGTAAATCCGCTGGACACAGGAGACGTAATGAAAAAATTCCAGAGAAAAGTAGCAGAGGTCGAGAGCCAAATAATGACAAGAGAGGAAAAGGGGCTAGTGCGAGATCCCACACTAGATGTAGCGTACAAGGATTTAGAAGATCTACGGGATGGACTGACCCAAGCTCAAGAAAAGATGTTTGAAGTTTCTCTTTATATAACTCTTTATGGAGGATCCGAGGAGGAGCTAAACAAAGTGGAAAATGAAATAAAAAACATTCTTGAAAGCAAGCTTGTATATGTTAAACCAGCCCTTTTCCAGCAAGATACTGGTTTTATTTCTACTCTTCCCGTGGGAGAGGACCTTCTGGGAATAAAAAATAAACTAAATACCTCGCCACTTTCCTCGTTCTTTCCTTTCGTTTCATTTGATCTTTCATCAGACAAGGGAATTTTGTACGGATTAAACAGGCACAACGGAAGCTTGATTCTTTTTGACCGTTTCTCGCTGGAAAACTACAACTCCATTATATTTGCCAAGTCAGGATCAGGAAAAAGCTATATGGCCAAACTTGAGATTCTTAGAACTCTTATGTTCGATACCGAGGTGATCATTATCGACCCGGAAAGAGAGTATGAATATCTAGCAGAATCTGTCGGAGGAAGATATTTCGATATCTCTCTAACTTCGGAACACCATATTAATCCATTCGATTTGCCACACCCAGGAGAGGATGAATCTCCCTCTGAGGTGCTTCGCTCAAACATCGTAAACCTTGTTGGGCTTTTCCGGGTCATGTTAGGAGGGCTTACGCCAGAAGAAGACGCAATTGTAGACCAAGCAATTACAGAGACATATGCTTTAAAAGATATTTCAGGGGACAATGATTTTACCCAGCTTGAACCGCCATTACTATCCGACTTTGAAACAGTGCTTGGAGGAATCACCGGATCAGAAGATCTTCAGGCAAGGCTTTCCAAGTACACCAAGGGAACATGGGCTGGATTTATTAACCAGCCATCGAATGTGGATATAAATAAAAAGCTTGTCTGTTTCTCCATTCGAGACATGGAAGAGGAATTAAAGCCGGTTGCCATGTATATAATTACTCACTACATATGGAATGCGGTAAGAAAAGATATAAAGAAGAGATTGCTTGTGGTGGACGAAGCGTGGATCATGATGAAAAACGATGACACAGCATCATTTTTATTCGGGCTTGCAAAGCGTGGTAGAAAGTATTATTTAGGACTTGCCACCATTACGCAAGACGTAGGGGACTTCCTTAAGTCTCCATATGGATTGCCAATTATCACAAACTCGTCTATCCAGCTTCTATTAAAGCAATCCCCGTCGTCAATTGATATGGTTCAGAAAACATTTAACTTAACTGATGAAGAAAAGTTTTTACTCTTAGAGTCTGGAGTGGGGGAGGGAATCTTTTTCGCCGGACTTAAACATGTAGCCATAAAAGTCGTAGCGTCTTATACTGAAGATCAAATAATCACAAGCGACCCTTCTCAATTATTACAAATAAAAGCAATGAAGGAAGAGGCAGAAAAAGCAAAAGGTGTATGAAATTAAAAATATTATTAATCCTTTCCATTTTTGTAAGCACATTGTCTGTTTCTTTTGGAGAAATTGAAGCGACAATTAACATAAGCCCGTCTAACCCTACTCCTAACTCATCAGTTAATTTAACTTTAAGCAGTTATTCTTTTGATGTAAATACTTCTAATATTACTTGGATTGTTTCGGGGAAAACCACTCTTTCCGGATTAGGAGCAAAAAATCTTACTATTAAAACTGGAGGACTCGGCACTCAAACCACAGTAACTGCTTCTGTTGTCGCCCCTGACGGATCGACCCTTAGTACATCAGTTACAATTGTTCCCTCTTCTATTGACTTGCTTTTTGAATCTCCCGAGAGCGAGGTTCCACTTTTTTACGACGGCAGGTCTTTACCAGGAGAAGGGGCAGGGATTCGGGTGGTGGCCATCCCCAACATTAGCGAAGGTGGCGCCCTTGTTTCAAGAAACCGCCTCTCATACTCGTGGTATCTAAATGATGAGCTCCTTAGCAGTGCTTCAGGCTTAGGGAAGCAATCTGTATCGCTTAAATTAGACTATTTAAATGATGCAAATATAATAAAGGTGGCAGTGTCTTCACCTGGAGGATTATCCTCTCAGAAAAGTATTACCGTTTACCCGCACGATATAATCCCCGCTCTTTATACATATGACGATATTTTAGGAGTTGATTACTCTAGAATGATCGAAAGGCGTTTTGAAACGACGAAAGATTTCACATTAGCCTTAGAGCCATACTATTTATCTACCAAAGGAGTAGCTTCTGGTGGAGAGGTTGACGATTGGTTGCTAGACGGGCTTCCTATAACTCCGATAGGTGGCAGACTGCTTTCACTTAGCCCGGCCGAAAATAGTTACGGAGCAAAAAATCTAGCAATTTCTATTTCAAATATAAAAAGGAACCTGCAGAAGGCAGAAACTAGCATTGACTTAATATTTGATACCCGTAAATAGCATGGCGACATCTTATACCCTTCTCGAGTCCACCGCCTCTAAAGCCCTAGGAATACAAAATCCTAATTTTAATGCTTCAGCTCCATCTTTCTATGCTTCTACCAGCTTCTTATTAATGCTTTCATTTGTAATCTTAGCTACGGCAGGATTTGTTATGTTTGGACACGCTGGAGTAATTAGACTGGCAGCATCTGAACAGGCTATTAGCAAGTCTAATGCTGAGTTTAAAAGGGTGATCCTCGGACTTCTGGGGGTATTTTTACTATTTCCTCTTCTTTACTCATTTAACAAAGATTTATTACTGGGGGATATTGGATTAACTGGGCTGCGTGCAGCAAGGGCAGGGGTGGCAGCGGGGGGGAGTTTGACGAATGTTGTTCCGACTCAAGTGTCTTCAATCACAAACTCTAAATCTTGCACCGACACTCAATCTGCAATCTCATCTTTATCAAGTGGAAATGTTTGCAGGGGAGCGCAGTGCTCAGCGCTTGCTGGATGCAACTACCAGCAGTATTTAGATATTATTAATCAAGAATCCAACCGTGTAGGAGTAGATCCAGCCCTTACCATTGTAATTATGTGCAGAGAGTCCCATGGAGTTGTGAACCCTCCTCCAAGCGCGATAAATGACAACGGCACGACAAACTGCGGACTAATGCAGGTAAACCAAAGCGGAGCATGCACTCCTAATATATTAGACCCTCGCACAAACATATCTCTTGGTGTTTCTAAAATTAAAGAAAAATTAACCACGGCAAAACAAGTGTACCCCGGAGTACCTCCACTTGCTGGAGTGTTTGCCGCTTACAACTGTTGTGGAAATGGAGATAACCCAAATGCGGCAAGTCGAGACTGTAATGAGTCTTCTGGGTTTTCCTCTAGCATCCCAAAGTGGGCATGCCCCATAAATCCGGGCACTGGGTCGTATAGTATGTGTGCGGTAAAGAATTACGCTTGCGATTTAAATGCCTGCTTTACACAATTAAAAGGAGGCACTTAATCAAGCGGTTTTAAATGTGCCAGTCTTCTTTTTGTATACACATCTTGTAAATAATTAATTACATTGCTCACCACCCAATAAAGGCCTAGGGCTGCTGGCAGTACCGCCGCAGAAAATGTAATAATTATAGGAAGAACATATAAGAGTTGCACTCTCATTGACTTCATAAGCTGATCTTGGAAGGATTCTCCGCTACCCACCTTCTTAGAAATCATGCTTTGTGTTTGTCTGCGAGCTAAAATATATGAAGAAATCCCTGCAATAACGGCTATGTATATGTTCTTCTTTGTTACATCAAATAGTCCGAAGGCGACGGTATGTAGGGATTCCGGAAATGTAACAAAAGAATACAAGGAGTTCGGGTCTGCATGTAGTCCGTTCCTACAAACGAAGTAGAGGGCTATAAGCACTGGCATTTGAATAATAAAAACAAGAAGGCTTGCAAAAGGGTTTACATTTTCTTTCTTGTAAAGCTCCATCATCTTTTTTGAAGCTTCTTGAGGGCTGGTCTTTTGAAGCTCTTTTATTTTATTCATTTCAGGCTCAATTCTTTTCATTACATATTGAGTCCGCAATGCAGAAAGATTCAGCGGCAAAAGTATGACTTTTACTACAATTGTAATAAGCACGATTCCTAGCCCGACATCATGCAAAGGCACTATGTTTAAAATAGTGGCAAGGAGGTTATATATGGGTTCGTAAAATATTGTATGGAACATAGTTAATCTATTGTATCAAACGCTTGAGATATTTCTTCCTTTATCTTTAAAAATTCTCCCGAAATAGCATTTTGCTTGGGGTAAAGAAGAACGAAAAAATTATTCTTTGGCCTCACATCTCTTAAGATTGAGTAAACTCTTCTCTTTGCTGTATTTCTGTCGGTTGCTTTTTTTATCCTTTTTTTTGAAACAATGCATGCAAATTTAGTTACTTCGCTCTTTGAAACAGCCACATCAACATATGTGCCCCGAAAAATAATCTTTGGGCGTAACCCGTTAAAATCCTGCTTTGTTAGACGTTCCGATTTCGGAATCATGTAAATTAAACAGAAAGCTTCTTCCTTCCATCTTTTCGGCGGCGAGAAATAATGGCTTTCCCTCCTTTTGTACGCATCCTGACTAGGAAGCCGTGAGTGGTTCCTCTCTTCTTTCTTTTTGGTTGGTATGTTACAGACATGGGAGCATTCTACACTGAAAACACAGATTAATCAACCGCTTAGACAGCGTCCAGACTTTAGATTTTAAACGGCGGATAATACAAAAAAGAAAGAAATTTAATGTTTGAATTGTCGGATTTTAAGAGAAGTTTAGAATCTAATATCTTATGTCTGCAATCTGGAGCCGCGTCAAGTTGTGGCAAAGTTTTTGATGTGTATACTTGAGAATTATGGATTACCAACAGCTTTGGAATAGTGCCTTGTCTCAAATTGAGATTGAGCTTTCTAGAGTTAACTTCAATACTTGGTTTAAAAACACAAGAATTATAGATTACAAAGAGGGGGAGGTGACGATAGGAGTGCCTAATGAGTTTGTTAAGGACTGGCTCAATCAAAAATATCATAAATTTATTCTCCGTATACTCCGGATGATACACGAAGGAGTTAGGTCGGTTGTTTTTACAGTTGTAAAACCAGAAACACTTCAAAAAAAGGCTCAGCACATAGCCATTACCGGACAAACTCTTCCACTGCAGGATTTATATGTAAATAAAGACGACGGATTAAACCCTCGATATACTTTTGATAATTTTATAGTCGGGTCTTTTAACGAAGTTGCGTACGCATCATCTCAGGCAGTCATAAATGGCCTTGGGATCGTTTATAATCCGCTTTTTGTATATGGGCCTACAGGACTAGGAAAGACCCACATGATGCAGGCTATAGGAAACACAGTTAAAAAGAAATACCCTGAACGAAAAATCTTTTACACTTCCCTTGAAAAATTTTATATGGACATGGTTAATGCCACGAATTTAAACAAGATAAATGTCTTTAAGGAAAAATATCGCAAATATGATGTTTTTATAATGGACGATATCCAATTTATTAATGGAAAAGAGAGAACTCAGGATGAGTTGTTCCATTTATTTAATTCTCTTTATGAGATGAATAAGCAGATTATATTTTCTTCAGATGTTCATCCGAATTTAATCATAGGACTAGAAGACCGGCTGCGCTCTCGGTTCAACCAAGGGATGATCGTAGATATAAATGTTCCGCCTTTTGAATCTCGTCTTGCGATTTTACAGTCCAAGACTAAAGAATATAGAGATAAAATCCCTCAGGAAGTTCTTGAATACGTTGCTGAATCAATTCAAGGAAACATTAGAGAGTTGGAGGGGGTTATGACCTCCATTTTCGGACACATTCAAATGAAAAACCAAGCCATAACCCTGCTTGATGTAAAAAATCTCTTAAAAAATAGCGCAAGAGCAAAGAAAAGCATTTCAATTCCTGAAATTGTTAAACTTATCGCTGATTATTACCATATTCCAGACGTATACATTTACAACAAAACCAGAAGGAAGGATGTTGTTAAGCCTCGACAAATAGTTATGTATCTCCTTAGGGAAGATTTTGATATTTCATACCCCATGATAGGAGACCGCCTAGGGGGGAGAGACCACACGACAGTGATACATTCTTATGAAAAAATAAAAGGTCTTTTAAAAGATAATCCTCAGCTAAGCAGGGAAATTGAAGATATCCGCCAAATGATTGCTTAATTTATTTTTGTTGTGGAAATCTTTGTGGATAACAAAAGAATAACTCATGAATAAAGCGTTTCTTATTAAGAAAATCTAAGTGATTTTGTGTTTTTATAAACAAAATATACATCGATTCCTTTCATTTCATGTATTCTAGATTTTCTAAAATAGACTGTAAATTAAGGATTTTGTGCCTTATCCCCACACTCCACAGACCTATACTTAATATCATATATTATATATACCTTACAGAAGATATCCTTAGTTAGGAGCTGAGGCAGATGCTTACTTAATTTTTAGCTATCCAGTTTTTTACCTACAAGGTATACTTTCCTTATGAAATTCGAATGCAAAGGAGATGTCTTTATAAAAGCCGTTCAACAAGTGTCACGCGCCAGAAGTAAAAAACAATCTCAAAATTATCTTCAAAATATACACCTTGAATTAGACGGACACATGTTAAGTTTAAGAGCGACAAACCTTGAAATATTTTGTGAGAAAAGTATTCCAGTAAAAGGAATGACAAACGGAACATGTGTTATTTTAGGGGAAACCTTTTTAAGGATTTTATCAACTTTTCAATCATCTGACATTGTTTTAATGTGTGAATTAATTGAAGGAGTCTTTTCTATCACCACAGAAGAAGGGGTTATTGAAATAAAAACCACCCCATATGAAGATTTCCCTAAACTTCCTAATCAAGGAGAATCTATTGGGACTCTGACCAAAGAAAGTATTAACACCCTCTTAAAAGAAGTTTCTTTTGCTGCGGCAACTACCGAAATAAAACCGGAAATTGCTTCTGTTTATGTTTATACGAAAAATAACCTTATTTTTTCTGTTGCCACAGATTCATATAGATTGGTTGAAAAGACTATCCCAAACGAAACATCTTTTGACTGCTCTCTCTTGATTCCTCAAAAACATATAGGGGATATACTGCAAATCCTAAATGAGGAAGAAGGGGATTTAAGTTTTTCTGTTTACGAAAGCATTCTTTCTGTTTCATCTTCAAATCTTACTCTTTCTATTCATACGACCACAGGACAGTTTCCGGACTATCAACAACTCTTTCCTAAAGAGTTTCTAACGACGGTGTCTTTATCTAAAGAAGAATTACAAAAAGCTCTAACCCTTACTACCTTTTTTAACGAACAATATTCTCAAGTAGAATGTATTTTTACAGGAGATAAACTTACTTTGCACAGTAAAAACGAATCCGTTGGTCAAATAACCCACACCATCCATGTAGAGAAAGAAGGTGAAGATATTGAAGTAAAATATAACAACCGATACTTCTTGGAAATTTTTCCTCATATAAAAGGAGACAATATAAACTGCTTGTTCACCACATCTAACAGACCCATGTTTATAAAAGGGAAAGAAGACGTAACTTTAACCTATCTTCTAATGCCACTAAATAGATAGTATGGATTTAGGTCTATTTGAAAAGCATATAAAAGCTCTTATTAATCAAAAGAAGACCAAGGAGCAAATAATTAATGAAATAAAAGAAAAGACGGGCGTATCTTTAAAAGAAGAGGAAATACAAGTAACGAAAAAGGAGGTAAGTTTAAATACGACATCAGTTAAAAAAAGCCTGCTTTTCCAAAAGGGTATAAAAAAAATCTTAGAAGAAAATAAGTTTACGCTTAAATAGTTTATTGCACCGTGGTAGTTGCGATAACGACATTTGTCTGGGTGGTGTTTTCTTGAGTATTTGACATTCCACAAGAAAGAGGATTGGCTGCTAACCAATTCTGCAACCCTGTTTCCCAAAGAGAATATTGAGGGTCTGAGGCTGGATTCTCCGGAGCGGGTCCCTCTGGATCACTTTTCTTTACATACTGAAGGATGGTATGAATTCCGTCAGGGGCGCAGTAGTCTCCTCTAAGTATTGGTTTTGTAGAAGTATTTGGTAACGGCTCAGGGAAATATTCTATGGAAGAAGTTCCCATAGCTTCGACAAGAGCTTTATGCCAAATCGGAACCAGGACAAGTCCGGAAACTTTTTTAGCGATTGGAGTGTTGTCGTTATTTCCCGCCCACATGCCAATTACAAGTGAGGGGGTATATCCAACTACCCAAACATCGCGATAGTCGTTTGTAGTACCTGTTTTGAGCGCCACAGGCCTATCTCCGAACTTAAACGCCTGGTTTGTTGTGTGTCGTGCTTCGAAGTCTGACAACATGCTTGAAATATCGGAAGTGACTGGTTCGGGGAGAACTTGTTTTTGCTCAGGTGTAAATTTTTCTAAAAGGTTATTGTCTCTGTCTCGTATTTCTAGTATTCCTTGTGGTTTTGAATAAACTCCATTATTAGCAAATACTCCATATGCATTTGTTAATTCAAGCAAAGTAACTTCCCCGCCTCCAAGGACTAACGAAAGTCCGTATCGAGAAGGGTCTGTAATTGTTGAAAGTCCCATGTCTTGAGCAAGTGATATTGCTTTATTTAGTCCCACCAAGTAAAGAAGTTTAACGGAAGGAATGTTTAGAGATTGAGCGAGCGCGCTTCTTAAGGAGACCGGTCCTCGAAAAGCGTCGTCAAAGTTATTTGGCATATAACAAGAAGAGGCTTTTGATCCAGCAAGCGGATTTCCATATGCATCACACGCAGTGCTGAATTGTGTTGGCACATCAAACAGTATGGTTTCAGGGGTGTAGCCAAGATTTAAAGCCGCAGCATACACAAAAGGCTTAAATGAAGACCCCGGCTGGCGGAGCGCGGTTGCTATATTGTACTGTCCTTGTATTTCTGTATCAAAGAAATCGCGAGACCCCACCATTGATAGGATTTCACCTGTTTTAGGATCAATTGCGACAAGTGCAGCGTTTGACGCATTAACTGTTTTTGCATTTAAGAGCGCCCCCTCCTTTACAACAGCTTCCATTTTCTTTTGTAGTTCGTAATCAATGGTTGAAATAACTTTTAATCCACCATTTTGCACCATATCAGTTCCATACTTTTGTTCCAGATATTCTCTTATGTACATATCAAAGTGAAGTGCCTTGCCAGTGTTTTCTCCAGATTTTTCAAATTTAATTGTTTCGGCTTGAGAAGTGTTTTTCTCAGCCTCTGTTATGTATCCAAGTTCATACATTCTCTCTAAAACTAAGTTCTTTCTTTTTTCCAAAGCATCTTGGTGTTTACCAAAAGGAGAATAGTATGTTGGAGACTGGGGAAGGGCCGCAAGATAGGCTGCCTCCGTTAAAGTTACATCCTTAGAAGGTTTTCCGAAGTACGTCATAGAGGCCTCTTCCACGCCATAAATAGTTCCTCCGTAGGGGCTTTCATTTAAGTATATCTGTAAAATCATATCCTTAGGAACCTGACGATCAAGTTTAAGAGAAAGAACGATTTCTTTTAGCTTTCGGCTGATTGTCTTATCTCGAGTAAGAAGTGCATTTTTAACCACCTGCTGAGTAATTGTAGACCCTCCCTGGGAAAAGCCCCCACTTTGCAAATTTGCAAGCATTGCTCTTATAAAAGAGGTGATTTTAAAGCCATGATGCTCATAAAAACTTGAATCTTCAATAGAAACAGTGGCTTGTTTTATATAAGGGCTGACTTCGGTAATTGGAACTTGGGTGCGTTTTATATTGTCATATATGCTATAAAGAACTATTTTTCCGGTTCTGTCATAAATTTTCGTTGAATTTGCAACTGCCCTATTTTCGAAATTGTTAAAATCAGGAAGCTCTAGATTCGCCACCCATGAAATTCCCAGAGCAAGCACGATTATCATTAAAGCAATAAAACTCAAAAGAAACTCTCGAAAAAGTTTTTTTCGAAGAGTTTTCTTTCGTAATGAGGGGTTTACAGACATAAACAAAATAGTACCATAATTTCAAAAAAAAGGCGCCCGTGTTAGTATATTTAGATGGATAAAATCATTGTGGATGAAGCGCGGATCGACGAACTTCTTTCTCGAGGAGTAGAAGATGTAATAGTTAAAGAAGAACTAAAAAAAGAGCTTTTGTCTGGAAAAGTTTTGCGTATTAAGCTGGGAGTAGATCCAACTGGCCCGAAAATTCACTTAGGGCGAGCTATCCCAATAAGAAAACTCCGTGAATTTCAAAAGTTGGGGCACCAAGTAGTGTTTATCGTGGGAGATTTCACAGCGCAGGTCGGAGACGCATCGGACAAGTCCGATAAACGCCCCATGCTTGCCCGGTCTGAAATAGACGAAAATCTAAAAGATTATAAAAATCAAATCTCAAAGATTTTAGATATATCTAAAATAGAATTCTTATATAATAACGACTGGCTTTCAAAGCTTACTTTTTCTGATGTTGCTAGTCTCGCTGAATCATTCACTGTTCAGCAGATGCTCGCACGACGAAATTTCAAAGATAGATATGATCAAGGGAAAGAAATCTCTCTTCGGGAGTTTTTATATCCAATCATGCAAGGATATGATTCAGTGGCGGTTAAGGCCGATGTAGAAATCGGCGGTTTTGACCAGCTGTTTAACTTAAAGGCGGGCAGGGTTATTCAAGAGGTTTATGGAATGCCTAAGCAAAATATAATAACCCTTTCTATGCTAGAAGGAACGGACGGCAGAAAAATGTCTACTTCGTGGGGAAATGTAATAACAATAGTGGATCAGCCTTTTGATATGTTCGGAAAGATTATGTCTATCAGGGATGATCTAATTATAAAATATTTCACACTTTGCACAGATCTGGACTTGGAAGAAATTAGAAAGATTGAAAAAGAATTAAAAGATGGGGCAAACCCAAGAGATGTAAAAATGAGATTAGGAACAGAAGTAGTCACTATTTATCACGGAGAAAAAGAAGCAGGGCTTGCAAAAAATTCATGGGTAGAAGCTTTTCAAAAAGGCGGGGTGCCTGATGAAATTTTAGAGATTCATACCACGAAAGATAAAGAGCTTGTTGATATCTTGGTTGAAAACGCGGTAGTGCCTTCTAAGTCAGAATGGAGAAGGCTCGTAGAAGCAAAAGCTGTCACAAATATTGCTGGCGGTGAAATTACAGACCCAAAAGAAAAAGCAACGAATATAACTTTAAAAATCGGAAAGAAGAGATTTGTCCGAGTGATCGTGGATTAATTACAGAATAAAGACAAAAGAGCGGCGCCTGTGGCACCGCTCTTGTTTTATTTTTTTACATTCGGCCTGCTGGCCTCAGTATCTTCCTCGCCTTCACTCGTCGACCTACCAGCTCTCGTCGTCGTCCTTAAAAGCAATATCAAGTTCGTCCTCTCGCTCGTCTTCTTCCTCTACAACTATGACGGCGGACTCCTCTGCCACTAAAAAGTCATCAAGCATGGCTTCTTCTAGAGCGTCAGGGTTTATTTCTGCAGGTATTTTTGAATCGTCTTCAATAAGCATACAAATGTGATGTATGAAAAGATATCACCTTATTTAGATATGTGCAAGCCCTAGAGCCAAAATCCTTATGAAACTATTTCCAGCCTTTCATTTTTCTGTGAGAACTATGGGTAAGAGCGATAGCGATAGCATCCATTTCATCATCAAGGGTTTTGTTTTTTGTCTGGTCTAATTTTAAAATCCTCGAAACCATAAAGGAGACATCGTCTTTAGAGGCGCCGCCATGCCCTGCAACAGATAATTTTATTTCAGGAGGCGAGTACTCAGCCATAAGTAGTTTATGTTTTTGAGTTAAGTAAATACATACTCCGCGGATTTGCGCCACATGCATCGCGGTTGTTTTGCTTCTGGTGAAAAAAATCTTTTCAATTGAAACTTCGTTCGGAGAATATTCTTTTATTATGTTTTCTAGCTCATCGCCTGCCTTTAAAAGCCTTTCCTCAAAGGATTCTTTCTTGCTAGTGGTAATGCAAGTAGAAAAAACCAAAGTTTCTTTTCCTTGCTCAGTATCTAAAACACACACACCCAATCGATCATATCCAGGATCAATACCTAAAATTCTTACAGAACTCATTTTTTAAAATATTTAATTGCTTTATCTGTCGCCTTTCTTCCTCGCGGGGTTCTCTCCAGCATTCCTATTTGAATCAAATACGGCTCAGTTACATCTTCTATCGTATCTTCTTCTTCTCCGGTTGCGGCCGATAAAGTGTTTAATCCAACAGGCCCCCCGCTAAAAGTGTTTACCAAAGCATCAAGCACCATTCTTTCAGACACCCCTATGCCGAACTCATCGATTTCAAGCATTGACAGCGCCGTGTCTACAACTTCTTTGTCAATATTTGCTTTATGCACTTGGGCGTAATCTCTTGCTCTTTTTAAATAATAGTTAGCGATTCTCGGAGTAAACCTAGATCTCTTAGCAATTTCATGTGCAGCGTCCTGTGGTAGCTCTGCCCCTAAAACCTTCGCGCTATTTTTTACTATTTGCGCGATCTCATCTTCTGTATAATATTGCAATCTATATACTCCGCCCGAAAAGCGCGAGCGAAGAGGGGAGGAAAGTAAAGACATGCGAGTTGTGGCGCCTATTAATGTAAAAGGCGGAAGATCAAGCTGAATAGTGCGCGCCGCCGGACCTTTGCCTATAACGATATCGAGTTTCCCAGACTCCATCGCGGGGTAAAGCACTTCTTCTATCATTTTATTTAAGCGGTGTATTTCATCTATAAATAAAATATCTCCAGGAGAAAGGTTTGTGAGAATCGCGGCCAAGTCTCCGACTTTCATAATAGCTGGGCCGCTTGAAAGTTTCAAATTTGCATTTAATTCTTTAGCTATTAAATGAGCAAGAGTGGTTTTCCCTAGTCCGGGAGGTCCGTATAAAAGTATGTGTTCCGGCGGAGTATTTCTTTCGCGGGCGGCAGTTAAAAGTATGTGTAGATTATTTTTTATGGTGTCCTGACCTATATAATCTGAAAATTTAGAAGGGCGAAGAGCGCTGTCCAAGTGCCTGGTTTCCTCATTGTCTATTGTTGGAATAATGGGGGTCATAAATTGATAGAGATTTGGGATTTGACAAAAGTATTTTATGTGATATAATTGTGTGAGGTGAAAGGTGACACTAATAAGTTAGTGTTTTATTTTTCACTTCATTGAAAACCTATATATCTCTAAGACAATCGGGAAGTTTCTTCCCACTTTCTATTTCTAAGGACGGTCTGGTCGTGCTTGTCACGTACTGTGCCTATCCTCATGAAGGATCGTTCTTCACCAAGGGGTTGCTTAGAGGTCTATGGGCTTTCAATTATCTGCTAGATTTATATATACGGTAGATTTTAAACCAAAACCCGAAAGGGTTTTTGTTTTGTCTAAAATCTAATGTCTAACATCTATTATCTAGTTCTGATTATTCTCCGAAAAGATCAATTGTCTTGCCCAATTCCTCAAACGAAGTAAGTCCCTCGAGCATCTTAATTATACCATCCTCCTTAAGCGTTGGGATTCCTTGGTTTTTAGAAACTTCCCGTATTTCTCTTTCACTAGGATTCGTGATTAAAATCTTTTCAATATCCGCATTCATGCTAATCGCTTCAAATATTCCTATTCGAGTAGAATATCCAGTTCCTCCACATTTGCTGCAGCCCACAGGTTTAAATAATTTATAAGTAACAAGAGGGGTGTGTCCCATCATGGACTCCTCTTTTCCTGCTATTTTCATTTCTCCTAAAACATTCGTAATTACACGGGACTCTTTTTCACTGCTTTCATATTCTTGCTTGCATTCATTGCAAAGGCTTCTTACGAGTCTTTGAGCAAGGGCGAGCGATAGGGCAGAAGCGATAACTTTTGGGTTTACTCCTAAGTCGATTAATCGCGGTATAGTTCCAGCGGCGGTATTGGTGTGAAGTGTTGAGAAAACTAAATGCCCCGTGAGCGCAGCATTGATCGCGACTTTTGCTGTGTCTGTGTCTCGGATTTCTCCCACCATTATTATGTCAGGATCTTGACGAAGTGCGGCTCGTAATCCAGCAACGAATGTATATCCTTTTTCTTCCTCTACTTGAGTTTGAGTAATTCCTTCCAGATGGTATTCTACCGGGTCCTCAATTGTAATTACTTTTAATTCAGGGTTATACATCTTGTGTAAAAACGCATATAAAGTGGTAGTCTTACCGGACCCTGTCGGGCCGGTTGTAAGAATAACTCCGTTTGGCTTGCTAAGCGAATATTCTACAAGAGCGCGGAGTTTTGGAGAAAATGCGATGTTGTTTAAATCTGTCACAGAGTGCCTTGGGTCAAGCAATCTCATCACAAATCCTTCTCCATAGTTTGAAGGTATTACAGACACGCGCACTTCCACCTCTACCTCATCTAAGTCGATGCTAAATCTTCCATCTTGTGCGTTAGCAGATGTTGAGAGCTTAAGACCGGACAAAAGCTTTAATCTGCTCGTGATGTTTTTTAACAGCTCGTAATCAAAGAAAGTTATGTCGATCAAATTTCCATTTAATCTATATCTCAATCTTACCTTGTCTTCTTCTGGTTCTATATGTATATCGCTCGCGTCGAATTTAAGCGCTCCGGCGATTATGACTTCTATAATTCTTGTGGTTTTATATAGAACCTGGGAATGTGATATTTCGTCAAAGGTTTTTTTTAATTCATCAACGTCATTAAACTTTTCCATGAGCCCGTGGATTTTTTCTTTCGTAAGCTCAAGCATTCCGCTTTCTACTTTTGATCCTTTATTTAAATCCACATATCTAGAAAGCACATGGTTAAGTGATGCGTGAGAACAAAGAAATAAAATTAATTCAGTTCCTCTGGTTTCTAGTGGACGAAGAAGCTCCTCCATTCTTGGATTTCCCGGGGAGATTGTGGCTATATAAAGTTTCCTGCCAACTATTTTAAAAGGCGCGAGCCCCACTTCTCTGGCGTCTTCTTCTTTTATTACTTGCATAGCGTCTGGTTCCGGAGCCAGCCCGCGCAGGTCAATATACGGAAGTCCGTATTTATCTGAAAGAATTTTTACTAATTCCTCCTCTTCGTTTTTGCGTAAGTCTTCCAACTCATGATTTTGTACCGCGTCATCAAATGTAATAGCCATAAAAAACAGTATATAGCGTGTAGCGTATAGCGTGTAGGGGAGAAGGATTTGTTTTTAAGTTAAATTTATAAATAGATCAAAACTAAACCCGAAATATTAAAAACTAAACAGAATTTAAATAATTTAAAGAAAGAAGGCAGAACGAAAGTAAAGAAATACTCCCAATCCTCCTTATTATTGTTTAGACTCGAGAAATTAGCTTTTAGGGGACTGGTTTACACATAAAGGACACAAATAATCCTTATTTATCAACCTATTCTGGCCCTTTCTGGTAGGCCATCCTATCTGAATACTTTTAATCAAGTGCCCTTGACAAATCCTGTGAATAGTGTATACTGTACTCATACCTTGATAGATTGACCTTTGGTCCGTCTACAAGACCCCGTACCAAGTCAATTCAGGAGAACCGCATGAACAAGCTCAACACGCTTTTCGCAGTTGCCCTCGCCGCCGCGTCCTTCGGGACGCAAGCCCAAATGGTCGTTCCGACCATGACGGGACAACAGCAAGGTTCGGCACCCAACATTCTCGTCAACGGCCAGTGGAATTGCCCGCAAGGACACCTCGCGTGCTCCGCAGGTCAATCCTACGCTGTTCCGATGATCGGGAACCAGCCGGTGTTCGCGTACGGCAATCAGACTTACTTCATGCCGCAAGGTGTGCAGTACGGTCAGCCGTTTACCGCGAACATGGGCGGACGACGCGTTCGCTGCTCGCTTTCGGATCGCGGAATGACGGGGCTCGTCGACGGTGCCGCAGCCGCCCTCTTCGGAGGAGTGGTCGCCAAATTCACCCGTCACAAGTTCGTCGACGGTGCGAAAATCGGCGGCGCTGTAGGAGTTGCATACGGTCTCACCTACGGGTGCGATCCGTATATCGTCAACGATGGCGACGAAGGTCGGATCATTCAGACCTCGATCCCGATGCGTCCCGCAGCGACGTTTCCCGCGAACATCAGCGAAAACGGTGGCAATATGCCCGTTCAGCTGGGTGGCAGCGAGTTTTCGCAGCAACGCACGACGGTGCAACGCCAAACCGTGCCGGCAAGTCTCAGCCCGTGCAGCTTCCCCACCCAAGGGGTCGTCGCATATGTGAAAGACAAGCCGACCTGCGACAGGCTTACGGTAAAACCCGAGCTCGTCGAAGGCGCAGTTGCCACCTCGTCATCTGTGGTCACGACACAAAGCGGATCGACCGCAACGCAAACCTCCTCGGCGAGCGTAACGCGAACTGTCGTTCCGGCGGCGCGTCCGGCGGAAAACGGTGTCGATCTCTGGAAATGGAAGCCGGGAAAGGCAACCTCCCAGAACCCGATGGCATGTGTCGTCGAAAAGCTGATCAATGCGCCCAACCCGCCGTTCTGCTCGGAGATGAAAGTTCTCGCGCCGGTCGCCGGCGAAACGCGTGATCAGTGGGCGCTCAGAGCCGAAAAGCTCTAACGCCAGCGGATCCTCCGCACATCAGACCAATCCTGGTCGAAGCCCTCCACAGTGGAGGGCTTTTTTATACTATTTTTATTTCATATATCACTTGACAATTCTTTTTAATAGTGTATACTACATATTAACGAGCGAATGGATTTCCAAACGCTTATCAGAGTTCCACCACATAACCTAAGAGGTGAACCATGGCTAATCGCCAACCGAAAGGCTTTACCGACGCAGAAGTGACTAAGATGGTTGCGGCCGGAGACACGCGCGTCTTCGTTCAAGGCCACGACGGCAAGATCTACGCCGCCTCAGATCTGGCTCCCTCCCCGGACCACACTCGCGCGAATCTGGCGATCGCGGCCGGCGTAGGCGCAATGATCCTCGCGATCCTCCTGGCGTTCACGACGCCCAGCAATAGCAATTTCGACAACGCCGTCGCAGGCGTCACCGAGAAAGCCAAAACACTGGCCCTCGCGAGCGACGAGTTCAAGGCCGTGGACAGCAACGCGACGACCGCGAAAAAACAAGCGGAAGCCGCGGTGAAAACCGCCGACGCGACCAAGGCCTCACTTGAAGGCCTTCAAGGAAGCGTGAACGCGCTCGCGCTCAAGGCTTCCACTCCGCAGCAACAGATGACGTCTGACGCCATCTGTGCCGCGGTTCTCGGGTGCAAACGCCCCACCGTGACCCACGGTAATCGTCCGGCATCTCCGCCGGCAGTGCAGCCCGCAAGGACTGCTTCGAGCTCGGCTCCGCTTCCGTCGTTTCCGGCGAACGCCAGCACCTTCTGGGGCTGGTACCACCCGAACTCGTCGGCGCAAAGCCCGATGCACTGCTACGCAACCAAGCAGATCAGCGGCAAACCCGCGAACTGCTCGGATGTGGAGATCGTCGCGCCGAACAACGGTGAGACGGAGCAACAGTGGTCGTTCCGCGTCGCCGCCAAGCAAGGCATCGACGACAAGAGCACCTACAAGCACATCGGCGCGGTAAAGTAACCGAAGCGCCCACACCCCTCTGAGCCTCTCCCGAGGTTCGACCCCCAGACCGCCCCCCAGGGCGGTTTTCTTTTGCCCCTTGACTTTTTATTTCTTTCGTGATATAATACTTACACCTAATAAATTATATAAAGGTATGAAAACAACAAAAAAAATTATCACACTGTTTCTAGTTATCGCTATTCAGCAATCTACACTTTTCGCATTTGCGGACGGTATGGATGATACAGGTTCTTGGAACACTAACGTGCCTTCGTATGACACTGGAAGTTGGAATACCAACGTACCATCATACGATACAGGAAGTTGGAATACCAACGTACCATCATACGATACAGGAAGTTGGAATACCAACGTACCATCATACGATACAGGAAGTTGGAATACCAACGTGCCTTCGTATGACACTGGAAGTTGGAATACCAACGTACCATCATACGATACAGGAAGTTGGAATACCAACGTGCCTAGTTATGATACAGGTTCTTGGAACACTAACGTGCCTTCGTATGACACTGGAAGTTGGAATACCAACGTGCCTTCGTATGACTCTGGAACATGGAATTCCACTACTGTATCTCCTACTGGATCCTATGATATAGGAACATGGAATACAACAACTAGTTATCCTAACGGGGTTTATATGCCGAGCGGTGTTTATACTCCTAGTTATTCTTCATACCCCACAACTTACGGAGCTATAGGATATGGAACCACAGCATACGGTTCTACAGGATACGGAACTTCATATGGATCAGTTTATACTTCAACTCCATCAGTTGTTTATCCGACAACTTCATGGACAGGTTATACAACTCCGTCTATTATAACCACTCCTACTGTAATTACTACTCCAACTACTCCGATCATTACTACTATTCCCACTGTAACGACTACTCGTTGTTCAGATGGAAGTTTTCCAGTCAATGGATCATGTACTCGTACAAATACAATTCCAGTAGTTACAAATACAATTTGTGCTGATGGACAGGCTCCTATAAATGGATCTTGTGTACGTACAACCACACTTCCAGTAACTACAGTTACTCAGTGTCCCTCAAATACAAACTTTGTAAATGGAGTTTGTCAGCAAATCATTAACCCTCCAGTTATTACTTACCAGACATGTTGGGATGGATCGCGGATTCCTGCAACACAGACTTGTGCTCAACAGTTCAAGTTCTGTCCAAACGGAACAAGTATTCCTGTATACCAACAGTGTCCACAAGCTCCAGTAGTAATTCCTCCTCCAGTAGTTAAGTTCAATAACGTCGTAACAAGCGTTGTAACAGAAGTTACTATCAACTCAGCAAGATGTAATGGAATAGGATTAATCGCTAATGGCGCACAGTCAACTGGATGGTTTGAATACGGTGAAACTGCCAATCTAGGACGCACAACAGCGTCAGCTCAGATCGGATCAGCTTCAACTGTAAACTTCTCAAACGTTCTAGCAAACCTTAAGCCAGCAACTAAATACTACTGTAGAGCAGTTATGCAAAATCAGTATGGACTAGTTAAGGGTGAAATCGTAAGCTTCGTAACTAAGAGCAAGGCCGTAACATATGTAAAACCAGTAACAGTAACAAAGACTATCGCGAAAAAGCCAGTTGTGAAAAAGAACGAAGTGGTTTGTGTGGATGGTTCAATCGTAACTACAACAAGCCAAAGTTCTGCAACAATGCTTCAAAATGGAGAGAAACTTGTTTCTCTACAATTAGAAAAAGTATCTGGAAATCTAAGTTCTGAATCAACGGTTACATATAAACTAACTTATAAGAATCTTTCAGACGTAAAAGTAAACGGAGTTATCATTAAAGTAACAATTCCGCAAGAAATTGAATTCACTTCAACTTCAGCCGGATCATACGATATAGCGACACATACATTAACGCTTAATCTAGATTCAATAGAAGCCGGAAGTACAGGAACACTTACTTGGACAGGAAAGGTTACAAAAAATGCTCCGATAGGAAAATCAATTGTTACAACATCATATGTTAACTACACAGTCCCTGGGTCAAACACTCAAGACGAAGTAACAGCATATGTCGTAGGATCAATTGCGACTCCAGCAACTTCAGCTACGACAGATACAGGAGCGAAGAAAGTTATCGGAGGAGGAAGCGGATTAAGTTTCCTTCCAGACACTCTCATTGAATGGTTAGCTTTAATAGCGATAGTATTCATTATCTTCATTCTTGCTAAGAGCGTATATGCTTCTTACAAAGATGACAAAAAGTCACTCGTGTAAAAAAGCTTAGCGCCTTATGTGAGCCAGAATATAGTCAAATAGTTAATGGTCAATAGTCATTAGCAAAAGCAAAACAGCCCCGATGGGGCTGTTTTGCTACTGGAAACTGCCGACTGAAAACTGTAGACTGTTCTTTATGACAGAGACTCACGTTGTGCGGGTGGAAGATATGCCGGCTCTTGCAGAAAGAGTCGTAACCCTCTTATCTCATGTAGATAAAAAAGGAGCGAAGGTGATCCTTTTACAAGGGGAGATGGGGGCAGGGAAAACTACCTTTACGAAAGAGTTGGGAGAAATATTAGGAGTGGAAAAAGACGATATCCATAGTCCTACTTTTATTTTAAAGAAAGAATATCTTACTCAAAATCCAATTCATAAAAAATTAATCCATGTCGATGCATATAGATTTAATCATCCAAGTGAAGCGAAAGTATTGAGACTGTCAGAAGATTTGGAAACTGATGGGAATCTTCTTAGCATTGAGTGGCCGGATAAAATGCAGTATGTAAAAGGAGATATTGAGCTTGTTTTTAATTTAATTGATGATGATACTCGTGAAGTAGTTTTAACATTTGAAAAAGATATATGAAGAAAAGCACTAAAAAAACAATAGTTTTACTTGATGCCCATGCGATACTTCATCGCGGATTTCATGCAATGGCAGGATTTAGCACCCGAGATGGAAGGCCGACTGGTGCTCTTTATGGATTCATCACCATGGTTTTGAAAATCTATGAAGATATTAAACCTGATTACATCGCGGCTTGTTTTGACTTGCCTAAACCGACATTTCGCCATACAAGCTACGAGGGATACAAGCAAGGCAGGGCAAAAACAGATGACGCGCTAATTAGTCAGATTCAAGAAGCATATAAACTTTGCGAAGCGCTTTCTATTCCAGTTTATATTTGTGAAGGATTCGAGGCTGATGATTTGCTTGGGACAATCGCAGAGCAATTAAAGACGCAGAAGAATACAAGAATTATTATCGCGTCTGGCGACATGGATACATTTCAGTTAATCGACAGAGAATGCGTGACGGTTTATACATTAAGAAAAGGAAACGAAACGGCTCTCTTTAATGAAGAAGGGGTAAAAGAAAGATATGGATTTGGTCCTGCGATGATTCCTGACTATAAAGGGCTTGCTGGTGATCCGTCTGATAATATCATCGGTATTTCTGGAATCGGGGATAAAACCGCAACGGAATTAATAAAGAAATACGGGAAGATAGAAGATATTTATAAAGTTTTAAAAAAGAATCGGCAAAGGCTCCTTGATGATGGATTTAAAGAACGTGTGGTGAAGCTTCTTGAAGAAGGGGAAGAAGAGGCGCTATTCTCTAAGACCCTCGCAACGATAATAAGAGATGTGCCGATTAAATACCAAGAACCGGAAAACTCTTGGCTTGAAAGTCTAAGCATTGAAAATTATCAAAAGATGTGCGACTTATATGAATTTAGATCGCTCCGAGGAAGACTGCAGAAGATAGGAGTAAAGGATGCGCTTGCAGAAGTAACAGAGCCAATAGAAGAAATAGAAGGGGAAATGCTTGAAGAATTAAAAATCATGACGAATCTTCTTCATAGTGAATCTACGAATCCAACCATGGAAGATATGCAGATTATTACCGGAAAGAAAACAGCGGAAGAAATGAAAAGCTTTTTGGAAGCTGAACTCCAGAAAGAAAAGTTGTGGGATCTTTTTGTCGGAGTAGAAAAGCCTATTATGTACAGGCTTCGCGAAATGGAAAAAAATGGCATTGCCCTTGACGTAGTAAAGTTAAATAAATTAAGTATAGAGCTCCACATACGAGTAAAGGAATTAGAAAAAAAGATATTCAAGTGTGTGGGAGAAGAGTTTAATATTTCTTCTCCGAAGCAGCTTGGCGTGATTTTATTTGAGAAATTAAATTTAGGAACAAAGATCAAGAAGACTAAGTCAGGGGCTGCAAGTACTAATGCTAAAGAGCTTGAGAAGATAAAAGATGAGCACATTGTCGTGCCTATGATATTTGAATATAGAGAAATGACTAAACTTCTTTCTACCTATATTGATACGCTTCCTCAATATGTTAAGGCAGACGGAAAGATTCATGCGCATTTTATTCAAACAGGAGCAAGCACCGGGCGCTTTGCCTGTGAAGATCCGAATCTGCAGAATCTTCCCATTAAAAGCGAACTAGGCCAAAAGGTGCGAGAGTCTTTCGTGGCGAGCAAGGGGAATGTTTTGCTTTCATGTGATTACTCACAAATAGATTTGCGTGCCGCCGCTATCCTTTCGGGAGACAAAAATCTCGTAGAAATATTTAAGAGTAAAACTGATGTACATGCTGGAACTGCGGCTAGAGTCTTTGGTGTAAAAGAAAGCGAAGTAACGGATGATATGAGAAGAAAGGCAAAGGCGATTAACTTCGGGATACTTTATGGCATGGGAGTTACGGCTTTAAAAGAAAATATGAAAGTGGAAAGAAAAGAAGCCCAGGAGTTTTATGATCAATATAAGAAAACTTTCTCACGCCTTATGGATTATCTAGAAGAAGTAAAAGCATCTACTTTTAAGTTGGGCTACACAGAAACTTTGCTTGGCAGAAGACGAGAAGTTCCGCTGCTTAAAAGCCCTCTTCCCTTTCTTCGTGCGCAAGGAGAAAGGATCGCCATTAATGCTCCGATGCAGGGGACGGCGGCGGACATTCTTAAGCTCGCCATGATTGATGCAAATGAATATGTGGAGGAAAAGAAATTAGGGGATAAGGTAAAGCTCGTCATGCAGATTCATGATGAACTAGTTTTTGAAATTGATAAGCATATTTGTGAAGATGTAGCGGATGAATTGGTAAAAGTTTTAGAAAAGGTTTTATCAAAAAGAAAGCTCTCAGATTTACCATTAAAGGTGTCTAGGACTATTGGGGCGAATCTACAAGCGTTATAAATATGATTTATTCAATTGCCGGAACAAATAAAGAAGTTAGAGAAAAAGCTTATGAGTCACTAGCAAAGTTAGGAAGCGTATCTTCTCATATCTACAGCGAAAATATCGCGACGTTAGAGCCATTAATTGAGAGTGCTAGCTTATTTGGAGATAAGATAATTGCCAACCTAATCCAGGTTATGGATTTGGCGTCAGCTCGTGATGTTGTAATCGCGCTCCTTCCGGAGATGAAGAGCTCTCAAAATATATTTATAATCGATGAGCCGTTTGCAGATGCAAACAGAATTAAAAGATTGGCGAAAGTGTCTGAAAAGCTATTTGATGCAATGGAAGAAAAAGTGAAAGGAAATGATGTGTTTCAATTATGTAATCTTGTAGCGAAGCGCGATAAAAAACAAGCGTGGATTAAGTGGATATACATTCGCGATCGTGAGACGCCGGAGGCGATTCACGGAGCGCTTTGGTGGAAATGGACGACTCTTTGGAGTGATGTAAAAAGTGGCAAGCCCAGCCGTTTTACTTTAAAGGAATGTGAAGAGATCGGAGGGAAACTTTTGCGAGCAAGTATCTTGGCGCATAGGGGGGAAAGGGATCTTAAAATTGAATTAGAGAAAGTGGTGTTGAGTATATAACTGGAAAAAAGCTTAATTTTCTGCTAGTATTTTAAACACTTGCCCCTATAGCTCAGCTGGTAGAGCAGCTCCCTTTTAAGGAGAAGGTCCCTGGTTCGATCCCAGGTGGGGGCACAAAGTTATTATTGTGCTGTTGGAGCAATTTGTTGAAAGTCGCTTGGAGATACAAAAGGTTTAGAAGTTTCATCGCGGAGTGGTCCTCCGGTTATATACCACAGAATCCAAATGACCCAGAATCCTAAGAAGAAGTAAATGAAAAATTTCATGTTTATAGTATACAAGACAGGATAGAAAATATTTAGCTCAATATTACTTTTGGCAGATGGGACAGTAATGTGCGCTTCGTCCGCCAACTTTCTCTTTCTTTATAATTCCGCGGCAATTTTTCGTTTTACATTTCTGGTTTGTCCGTAAATATACTAAATGCTTTTCTTGGAATTTCCCGCGCTTGCCTTCTATATTTCTATAATCGCTCATCGAGTCTCCTCCAAAATCAATTCCGCGCCCTAAAACTTTCTTCATGGCTTTGAATAATAATTTCTTCTCTACTGTTTTCAAACTCTTAGTGACACGAGTCGGTTGAATGTGGGAGAGGTGAAGCATTTCATCAGAGTAGATATTGCCGATCCCAGCAATCACTGTTTGATCCATAAGCGTTTGTTTAATCGGACGATTAGGGAAGCGCTGGAGCCGTTCGATAAAATTAATTTCTTTAAATGTTTCCTCCAGTGGCTCAGGACCTAAGTGCGCCAACCTATCTGAATCAATCGTTGAGGTTTTAAGTATGGTGATGGAGCCGAATTTTCGTGAATCACAAAAGGCGAGATGTCTATCATTTGATAAAGTAAATACAACATGAATATGGCGATTGTATGGATCAAGCAACGCCTCGTTATCGTCAATTGGAACCCACGCCCATTCTTTTCCATTAGCCTTTTTATTTTGTTTGTATACTCCATACATTAAGTGTCCCGTCATTTTCATGTGAATGATTATAGTGAAACTATTCTCTAGATCAATCAAAATATATTTTGCGCGGCGTCTTACATCTTTTACTTTTTGATTGAGCGCGTATTTTTTAAAGTAGGGAAAGTAAGTCTTGTCTTTAATCGTGTTTTTCCCTAATGTGGCTGTGCTCCACATATCAGACCAAACACTTTTCATTGATAAGCCTACTAAAACTTTTCTCAGTCCGGTAACTGTCGTATGTACTTCGGGAAGTTCAGGCATAAGTGTAGGTGTTAGAGTATAGCGATTAGGGTATACGAAATTTAATAAATGCACAACATGACACTGGAATATATTTATGATAGGCTTCTCCACAAGCCCTGAAAGGGGAAATAAACAAGGAGCACGACATGCATCTTCTAACCGTGGACGACCGAGACAATGTCTGGGGGGCGCCACCACAGATTCCCCCTACAAAGCAAAGGGGGCAAGGACGAGGACAACGCCGCCGGGCGAGAAAACTCATGGCGCAGGCCGGATTGGGGCGAAGCCCTGGGTACTCGAAAAGAAAGAAACCCTCCGCTATCCCTGCTGACGCTCCGGCTGGCAGCAGAGGCGTCAGTGAGCCCGCCATCCTGAAGGAAAGCGTCTTGAAGCTGGAAGACTACGGGCTCAGCCATGCCACTGTCCAGCTTCTCTTCTACTCAGGGCGTAGTAGCATAGGCGACGTTGTTCGAAACGGAGTTTCCGGAGTCTCGGGAATCGGGGAGAAGAAGAAATCTCAGATCTATGACGCCCTGAGAGCGGCCGGCGCCTCAAGCTGAAGTGAAATGAAAAGTGTTGCCACAAATCGCGCGAAGTTTGCGCGATTTTCTTTTTAAAATAACTTTCCTCCTATTACTGCGTTGTCACTATCTGGTCGCATCAGAGTAACTCTTCCCTCGCTATCAGGCACGCCCAAAGTTAATACTTCTGATTCAAAAGGCCCAATTTTTCTTGGAGGGAAGTTAACTACGCCAAGCACAAGCTTATTAACCAAGTCTTCTTTTTTGTACAGTGCCACTATTTGAACTGAAGGATTCTTTATCCCGATTTCCTCTCCGAAATCAATTTTTAATTTATATGCTGGTTTTTTCGCTTCTGGAAAATCGCTTACTTCAATAATTTTTCCTATTCTGATATCTAACTTTAAAAAGTCTTCTATTGTTGCCATTGTTTGTTTGTTAAGAATTAATAATAAAAAGATTATTATACCCGGCTGGGGGCAGTCTCTGTTTTAATGATCTTTTCTAATTCTTCTCTTGCGACTTGCGCGTCATCCCACAAAATTTTAGATCCATTTGGTCCCATGATGTATGGGTCAGTTCCTTTTCCTGTGATCAAAACGGCATCCCCAGTCTTTGCCAAAGAAAATGCTTGAGCGATTGCCTCGCGACGATCCATTATTATATGAGGAGAATGTTTGGTGATGCTGCTTGCGACCTCATTTATAATCTTTATCGGATCTTCGTCATACGGATCTTCATTTGTAAGAATTATTTCATCACAATATTCATCAGCTATTTTTCCTAAGACTGGACGCTTCCATGAGTCTCTTCCTCCACCAGTAGAACCTAGTACTCCGATCTTTCTTGAAACAGGAAATGCTTCGTATAACTTTCTTAAGCTATCATCTGTGTGCGCGTAATCTACTACCACTGTAAAATCCTGTCCTAAATCAATTTTCTCTACGCGGCCGCGGATAAGCGATAGAGACTCAATTCCTTTCTTCGCTGCTTCAATAGAAATATTATTTTCTTCTGCAAGCTTAAGAGCCGCAAGCGCATTTGAAATATTAAATTTACCGGGGATAGGAATATGGATTTTTACTCCGTTATATTCAATGTCACTTCCGTTTTGATCTTCTGAAATTATATGCACTTGCTTCAATGAGTATCCGATATTTTTTTCAACTGGATACACAAGAAAGGAGTATGCATGTTCATTGTCGGTATTGGCAATAGCAATGCGGACTAATTTATTGCTATTAGAAAGTCTTTTAGCCAAACGGAGCTTTGCTTTTTTATATTTTTCAAATGAGCCATGGCTTTCTATGTGCTCAGGGGAGAGATTGGTAAAAATAAGAGCGTCGAGCTCAACGCCTACATGACGGAAAAATCTCGCGCCTTCTGACGTCATTTCTATAATTGCATATTGGCATTTAGCGTCCACCGCTTCACGTAAGAATTTTTGAGTAAAGAATCTTCCCGGCATAGTCATTTTAAATTTGTTTGGACGAGTCTTGTCTCCCACTTTAAATCTTATGGTAGATAAGATGGCGGTTTTCTTACCTGCGGCTTCTAGAACAGCATTTATAAATTCCGCGGTTGAGGATTTGCCTTTAGTTCCAGTTACTCCTATAACATAAATATATTTAGATGGGCCTCGATAAATTAAGGCGCCGGTAATAGCTAGGAGGAAGTGATATGCAGGCTGAAAGAAGTTATAAACTTTTCTCGGGATGAGCTTTTCGACTGTACGGAGAAGTTTTTCCATATAGGTAGTCTACAGTTTTCAGCTGTCAGTTTCCAGGAAAATACTTAGATAAAGTTATATTGACATAATCTGCACTAAATTATAGTGTTATTAAGTAAGTTCAACCAACCGTGAGGCTAGTATGAGAAGATTTTTGTTTGCGATAGCAGCATTTTCGGCCCTGGCAGTTCCGCAGGTCCTCGTCCAGCCACGGCATGCAGCCGCTGCACAGGCGGTGGCCAGCTACGCACAGAGTCAGCGGCTGCCCGCTCTTTCTCCTGGAACATTTCGGAAAAGATGTGTGATTGATGTAGGCATGAAAGAAGGCATCATCATCCTGGAAATTGGAATGTTCCGGGACAAGACCGCCAGGATCGATCATGTCATTCTTCTGCCGGGGTCGTGCGACGCCGAGAAATAAGAAAATCGACTCCTAAGTTTCATTTGGGGAATAGGTTTAGATGCTAGGTGAGGAAAACTACTGCCGGCGGATTAATACATTCATCCTAATCGACCCGATTACTAATCGGGCGATGCCGTGCAATATGCAGTAGCCTTAAACACGCAGCAAAACCGGGTCGCGAAAGCGCCCGGTGTTTTTATTGTAATTGAGTCCGATCCTTCTTTATAAGCATGCTCGTGGACTTACTTCACTTTCCAGGAAAATAAATAATAAAGTCCGACTTGACATAGTTTGCACTAAATTGTAGTGTTGTGTAGTAAGTTCAACATTGGGGGTTCTTATGAAATCACTTCTTATAGCGCTTCTCTTCTTTTACTCACTTCCAGCCGCGGCAGAGCCGCCCGGACTAAATGCCGGATACTTCGCCGACATGTATGCGGCGGCCAACCCGGAGAATACCGATTCCAGTGTCCCGGGGAAAGATTTGCGAAGAAGGCTTCCCCTCCTGCAAGGAGAGAACTTCTGTTCCGGCGATATTATGTGGCGACGGTTCGGAAGCAGGGCGGACTATTCATGGGGTGGGTGGGTTCCGGACAAAGATGGGAAGCCCATTCCGTGTATACCGGAAGTGAAGTAGAAAACGATCGCCGAGCTGCGAAGCAGCTCGGCGATTTTAATTTTCTACCCCCTATGCGCTACTTTACTGCACCACGGCCTTATTGTAATTGCTGTAGAGCTTCTTTTATTAATACACCCGTCGTTTTATTTTCAGTTTTCAATTTACTAAGCGTATCGTGAATTTCCTTTGGAGAGTATCCAAGAGTTTCAAGGGCCATACGAACTTCAAACGTAATATCTGTTTCTTTAGTTTGCACTAAATGTGCCAGCTTGCCTTTTAATTCTAAAATAATCTTTGCTGCAGTTTTTTTACCCACTCCTGGAGTATGTGACAGTGCTTCTATGTCTTCTCGCTCTATAGCGTCCGCAATGGACGCAGGGGAATGAACCGAAAGCATGGCAAGAGCGCTCTTTGGGCCAATCCCAGAAATGTTTATTAAATTTTCAAAAAGTGCCAGGTCTAAAGTGTCCTTAAATCCATAAAGCACAATAGAATCTTCTCGTACATGAGTATGTATGCAGAAAGATGCCTCATCATTTTCCTTAACAGAAAGAAGCAGCGGTAGAGGCAAGTATACACTGTACCCGACTCCTCCAACATCCAGTATCAGTGATTGATTATTTACGCTTATAGCCTTACCTCGGAGATGTCCAATCATAGGAAAAGTATAACATGATAGAAGGTGCGGATTTCTTGATCAATCTGATGAAATATGTTAGAGTAGTTCTACTTACATAAAACTATGGCAATTACAAAAAACGCAAAGAAGGCAATAAGAGTGAGCGAGCGAAAGCGAGTAGTTAATGACCGCAGACGCCGCACTATGCGAGAGTCGGTAAAAGAGGTTAGAAGCGGCGTTTTAGCCAAAGATCCTAACGTAACGAAAGAAACCCTTTCTCTTGCTTTTAAAGCCCTTGATAAGGCCGCAAAGAGGGGAGTAATTAAAAAAGGAACAGCAGATAGAAAGAAAGGCAGATTGGCAAAGGCCGTTGCAAAAATGGGGAAATAATAAAAAGTCGCTCACTTGCTGGGCGATTTTTTATATAATCTTTTTCTCCCGTGCCCGTTTTTTAAATTCGTATATTTCCTAAATTCACATCCAACTCCTTCCCAGTTTTCTGCAGATAGCCGCAGAGCTTTTCCATTAAAGGAAACCCCGGTTGAAACAGAGGTCAAGGATAATTCCGTAACCAAAATAGAAGGGTCCTTGCTATTATCAATTCTTTTAAATGTCGGCGCTGATCCCGGACCTATAGGGAATCTTTTAAATAAATCTAAACGCTTCGGATATTGATAGGCAACGTCGATTAAGACTTCTGTCCAAAGAAAACGGAGATTGTAACCAAAAAGAGGAAGTATCCTTTCTACCCCATCGTAAACCGACTCTTTGCTCCACGTCTTTATTTCTTTTGCAATCTTTTTCATAACACTCGGAAGGTAAAATGATATAAAAGCCTCTCTGGTCGGAGTTTCACTACGCATTATGGTGCTTATAGGAAATACATAAGGAGTTCCGAAGCGGGGTCTTGGTGAAACCATGATTCTTTTATAAAACTCTTCACCGTCCTTTTTATTATAAGAAAGAAGTCCAAGCGTATTTATTGTTTCTATATTTGCCACCATTCGGAAATAAAACATATTTAAAAGCCATAAAGGGAAGTCATTTCTTAGTGGATT
Source organism: Candidatus Nomurabacteria bacterium (assembly GCA_028286645.1). Taxonomy (GTDB): domain Bacteria; phylum Patescibacteriota; class Minisyncoccia; order Phycocordibacterales; family UBA5272; genus UBA11704. The sequence goes on along the minus strand of JAQBRF010000002.1, from coordinate 88,430 downwards.
TAATCTTGTGTGAAAGGCTATGGTCTGCTTATCAAACTCTCTGAATATATTACAAAATCGATAGGTAGATAAAATAGGATCTTTTGTAAATGGCGGAGATGCGCCAGAAGTTTTCTTTTCCCAGATATTTATCCTCTCTTTAATAAACCACTTAATATCATTCAAGAGTTTTTTGTTTTTAACATTTTGCGTAAGAGGGGCTTTTTTTATATGTTGTGGCCAATGTCTATATAGATCTTTTAATTCATAGGGAAGTTCCATTTTAGAATTATGTCAATATAAGTAAAAATATTCAACTTAATCCCATACATCACAACCTCTTAGCACTATTTTATTTTTTATGTATAATTAATGGGAAATTCCCACAACACACATGAGAGGGGAACAGTATGGCTAAGGTAAAAACAGCTAAAAGAAGCGCTCGCGTCAGGACGGGAGGAAGGGACTGGTCGGAAGATCCACCGGAAGTAGTTGAACCCCGCGCGTCAGGCCGGAGACTTCGCCCGGACGACTTCATGGAATTCGGCGGAGACGAAGACTCTGGAGATCTTTCTGGTATCGTGGGCCGCCGGAGCGGTGAATGGGATTAGCGCAAAGATCAGGCGGACGATCTTCAGAGGCATTCCTGATCAAAGGCGCATAAATGCGTCGCGACATCTATCGCGACGCATTTTATTATTGTAGATAAAATATAGAAAATATAGTAGTATCGAGTAACGCTCTCGTAGTTCAATGGATAGAATTCAAGTTTGCGGTACTTGCGATGCAGGTTCGATTCCTGCCGAGGGCACATGAAAAGAAAAAACCATTTATTTTATTAAGTGGTTTTTTCTTTTCACATATGCAGCCCTCGGCAGGAATCGAACCGAAGGCTACGGATTTTTTAGACCGTAATCAATCTGTTAAAATCCGCAGTTTCGAGTGAAAGGAGAAGCGATTCCTGCCCTGCCCCAGAATCAACTTGTGGAGATAAATTGATTACGCAGAAAGATACCCTGCTAATGGCATAAGAAACGAGGTCATCTATAAAATTTCTTTGTTTAACACAATTGGTTTATCCGATACACTCATCATCCAGGAAGAATAGCGGTTATTTTCTGATACCCATTGTTTCTTAAATTCTTCCGTAAGGATTTTATATCCTTCACCATTCCATGGATCGTTCATTATTATATGAGTATCATCATAATGAATTACAACAGATAAATGCCTTTCGTTGGTTTCTGGAATGTAGTAATCCACTATTACAGGGTGCCCTTTTGATATAGATTGCTTCAAATCTTCCAAAGCTGACCCTTTCTTCGTGTGTGTATAAAATCCATGGCTTTTTACAAATGGTTCCAAGCTATCAGTATGAGTCCCGATTCTAGGATTAGTTTTTAATAGTTTCGCGAGCTCCTTCTCCGTGTGTTTTTTTCCAAAGTACTCAAATACCATGCGAAGGCTCGCTGGCCCGCATGTATAGTCTGTGGATTGTTTGTAGTAGGGAACCTTGATTGGCATACGTAGACAAAATTCTATCACAATCTGATTTGTTGTAGAACTTTTAAAAACTTTCGTTATATGATATGCAGCGCTCAAAAGAAAAGACTTAGGAGGATAAGTTAAAGAGCGGTGGGTTTACCGAGCCTTCTGTTTTATTTAATTAACCAACGACCAAATTCGACTTCTTCACTCCATATGTTTGCGGGTCGGTGGCATTCAGATAAAATCCCCAAGCAATAAATAATATTAGCAGCACTAATACGGCCCCCAAAACCGCTGCAGTAACTTTCCAAAACACATGATTGGAAGACGCGGGGAGCATCATAATCACCACTGGTGGTTTTTCTGAAGTGACTGGAGGCTGAGGAGGTACAGGTATGGCTATCTTTTCTATTTCTGCAAATGCATTATTTATATCTCCCTCATTCCAACCTTCTGCAAGCAAATTATGTGTTATTTCTTCTTTTGAGACTTTCTGGCTTAATAGTTGACTTATATAAGCAACGGCATCTTGATTTGCCATAAGAATAATAAATTATACGCTCATCGACTGTTTATACTTTTTTATGCCGTAAGAGAAAATGTATAGAGTCAGAATCCAGAATCCTATTTTAAATAGGTCGTATCCTATAGCGCTTGCGGCAGATGTAAGATCGTAACGGTTAACTATTTCTAGTTTAGTAAGAGGATCTATAGCTTTAGGTATTTCAAGCAAGTCCTTGATAATAAAAGCAGAAGCTCCGAACTTTAGAAATCCTGATGCTCCAAGATGCTTATTCCACCACATTATGCTTCCGATGAAAAGCGAAGCACTTGCGATCATGGCAATTATTCCTATAAACATATCGTATGGAGTAAAGCCTGTTGCTACTCCGAAGCTTGCGCTTAATATGTACATTACCGCCTGGTATCCCCAGTATGAAAACATGCTTACAGTCAGAATGAATATAAATACCATTAATAACTTCTGAATAGTTTCGAAACCGCTATCAGCTTTAACGGGAGGCTTTGGCACTTGCACGGGAGCTTGGGTATTATTTAGGGGATCCATTTTTTATATAAATTATTTTTAATTCTGCAGGTAAGTGTACTTTAATGACTTCGCCTTGGCAATATAGCTATTCGTGGTATTTTAAAGCGCCGAACTGATTCGGCGCTTTAAAATTCTAAGTTTGTTCTATTTTCTAGTGAGTTGATACGTTTGTCGTAGAAGTTGCGTTTACTGTCACATTAAGCTTTTTTAAAGCCCTTGTAATACTCTTGGAGTCTGATTGTGCGGTCTGTATATCCTTAAGTGCGATTTTTAGGCTGGCACGCGCTTGTTTAATCGCGGCCTTATTAGATGCCATTATTGTCTTGTCACCATTATCTGGAGTTAGTGGTGCGATCAAGTTAATGGCTGCTTTGTACTGTGCTTGGGCGTCGGAGATTCGTGCATTCATATCATTGAGTTTGGCTTGCGCAGCTGTAACGTCTTTTCCTGCGGACTGTGCGGTCTGAATCTGGGCCGAGAGGTTAGCGGTTGATGACGCCAGGGTATTTATCTGCCCCAAGCGCATATCGATTGTTGTGGTTATTTCATCTGTAGGGAGGGACACTAGAAATGTTCTATATGACCCCGCAATTGAAGAAAAGTCTGCTTTAGCGGTAATAATGTCAGTATCTCCAGAAATCTTTGACTTTAAATTAGTAAGTGCAGTTGCCTGGCTTTGAATATTGGCCGAAAGGCTGGCTTTATTATCTGCAGAAAGATTTTTTAGCCCATCTATTCTTGCTCTTAGTTTGTTAAGCGCGGCTACACGGCCGTCGATTTCCTTATTCGCTTTATTAACTAAAGAAGTCATCTTTGTCGTAGTGGAACTAGAATTTCCGCTTGTAGAGCTTGCAGAAACTTGAGTGGATACGGATCCGCTTCCCGCGGTTCCATTTGTTGATACATTGCTGCTTGTGTCTCCTGTTAATGCGAAGGCAAGAGTTGTACCAGCTATAAGAGCTCCTATTCCTATTATTATCTTATTTTTTAACATATTTCTTTAAATTAATGCTTATAATTACTTTTTGAACTACTTAAGGCCTTATCGCCTTTATATAGTATATAACGTATAAGATGAAGAATTTGTGACAAATAAAATATAGATAACTTTACTTTTCTATGTAATATAAGACGCCGCCGAAATCATCGCTAAAGAGAAAAGAGTTTTTATCTTTTTGGAATATATCAACAGGCCTAGCCACTCTCTTGCCATTTTGTAAAAACCCGTTAATGAAGTTTTGAGCTACACCATTTTGCCCTACTTGCACAATGCTATATCCATGATCAATTCGTGTTTCTCCTGAACCATGAAGTGCCACTAAAAAACTATTTTGAAGCTCGCTCGGGCTATCTGAATCAAAGTATTCAAAGCCAAGAGGGGCGCTATGGGCTAGAAACTTCGCAAAGGAGAGGGGGACAGTGCTGCAGTCAAAAGACTTCTTCCATTTTTGCGTAGTATCGGGCCGCACCCCGCTATTATCTTCGTAGCAATATGGCCATCCATAATTTTTACTTTCTTCTATCTTATACATTTTATCTGCCGGAATAGTATCTCCTAAATGGTCTGGCCCCATTTCTGTAGCGAAAAGCGCATCTCCTACCCATTTGATTCCAACAGCATTTCTTAATCCGGCGGCATACAGGATTTGATTTGTTCCGTCTGGGTTCATCTCAACTATGCTTGCTCGTATTTCATTTTCTTTTTCTTCACAAGCGTTACAGCTGCTGCCAACTGATACATATATTTTATCGTTATGTATCGCAATAGTTCGAGTTAAATGCCATCCCCCGCTTTTATAATCAAGGCCGTAGTCTGGAAAAGTTGCAAGGGTTTCCGGTTCCGCGGTCGGAGCCATTTCTCCTTCTGTGTATTTGTATCTTATTAACTTGTCAGTTAGAGCAAGATAAAACCACGTGTCGCCATTTTTATCTTTATAAAAAGCTGCACTGTTTGGATTGCGCAAATCAGATAGATAAGTTGAAATAGTTTTGTACTTATGAGTTGTAGTATCAAAATCACTAAGAATATAAACTTTACCTTTTGTGTTATCATTTGGGTCATAAGTATCAGTGAGAAAAAGTCTCCCGTCTGGGCTAAGGCTCATAAATCTAATTTTCTTAAATCCTTCTGCAGCAGGGAAAAGCTTATACCCTTTAGGAATATTAAGATTAAAAGCAATCCCATTTGCAAGCGTAACAGGGTAGGGTGCAAGTTCTAAGGGCGGTACAATATTTAATTTAATTGTTGAATTATTACCGATCAAGATTTCTTTTGTAGGAGTTTTGAGAAAGTAAAATAAAGCAATAATAATAAGGATGCCCAAGAAAACAAATAAGGTCTTTTTCATGGTTTAATTATAGCAAGAAGAATCTAGGTACTTAGGCATTTCCCGAATGAACAAAACTATAATAGTAATTCTTGCAATCTTTTAGCATTAGAAATCGCGTACCCATGAAAGTCGTTGTTAAAGTAAACATATGCCCGCTTTAATCGCTTAGAAGATTTCTTAATGTATTTAGCCCATTCTTTTAATTGTTCATCTGTATACGATGAGGAAAATAACTTTTCCGGTCCATGCATACGAATGTACATAAAGTCTGCCGTGACCTCTCTTGTGTCGGGATATCGGGAGGATTGAGCGGCAACGATAGCAGCGTTATATTTTCTTAATAATGTAAAAACTTTCTCTATAAACCAGTCTTTCCTCCTGAATTCTATGGCGATATCCGGCGGATATTTTAATTTCTTTATTTCTTTCTCTAAAAATTTTAAATAACTTTCAAGCAATTTAACATCTAGCTTAAAGCTCGCTGGAAGCTGTATAACAATACAGCCTAGTTTACTTTCTAAAACTTGGGTGGAATTTAAAATGTAAATCGTCCTCTCCTTTACTTCGTCAGTTAACTTAAGGCGATTTATATGAGTAATTATTTTATTTAACTTAAGTGAAAAGATAAACCCTTCTGGAGTTTTCGACTTCCAGGTTTTATAAGTGGATTCTTTTGAAATTCTATAAAAGGAAGAGTTGTTTTCTACTGTATTGAAATGCTTAGCGAAATGAGTTAGCTCGTTATAACCGGTAATGCTTTCAGGATAAAAGAGGCCCAACCAATGGTTGTAATGCCAGCCGGAAGTCCCTATAAGGATTTGCGGACCCTTCTTCATGGGTGTATTTTAGCATTTGTTGTGTTCATATCTACTAAAATCCAATGCCTAAGGTAAGTGCAATACCGATGCCCATGAAAATGAAAAGGTAAATCTTCTTCCACGAAAAAGACTCTCCCTTTACTTTAAGTGTCTTGGGAGCGATTACAGCCACCATATGAACAAACAGAGAATGAAACGACCCAAAAGCTTTTAGAATTGTTACTGGCAATAAAGAAAGCGCAAGAGTACTAAGCCCTCCGCTTATCCATAAGGCTAAATTTTGTCCGTAGAGAGGAATAAATTTCTTCTTAAAAGGATTTTTAAGAAAATCAGAAACTTCAGTACGAGCACTGCGAATAACTAATAAGAGGAGCAAATAAAATGGCAGAGAAAGAACGAAAGTCCAAAAATAAAATGTCTTCCAATCTATTTGCTCAAGTCCAGCTTTTTGGATTACATCTTGAAAGGATAGAAGAATTGCAACAGGAACCATATAGTAGAAAGCTTTATTGATTTTGAAAGTTTTTCTATCAAAACTAGCAAGAATCGATGCAATCACGATGATTGTAAAACCAATGTATTGTACCGGAGTAAGAACTTCATGAATAATAAGGTATGCGAATACAGGAGTAAAGATGCTGCCGAATCCGAATAATGAAGCGACAACTGATGTGTCAGTGCTTTGCAGGGCTTTATAATATGGAATTTGATAAAAAACTTCGATTGCTGCAATTAGTAGAATAAGGAAGACTTGCCCAGCGCTTATCGTTTTTGGTTCTAAAACAAGGAAGATTATTGGAAGAGCAGGAAGTATCAGAAGACCGTTTAAGATGACTATCGTCCAAACTGATTTAAAGGTAGTCCTAGATAATTCACCATCAAAAACATTAGAGATGCTAATGATTATCTTTTCTAGAAAAACCAATAAAAAACCGAGTACATAATTCATTGCAGTTGAAATCCGAATCTCTTCAGGGTTCTTGCATTTTATCACTTTTCCGTTTTGAAATGTAGCTTAAAACAAGATATTTTAATACCCGTCTTTCAAAACTGCCAGTTGAGGCATATTCATAGTCGCGGGTACGCTCCTTGAATATACTCCACAAAACCTAGTCGCGAATACGCTCGCGATTTTGTGGAGGTGAGATTCGGTAACGCTTATGAAAAAGATTAATCCAGTAAAACTTCTTCGAGGGTCTCTATTTTATTATCGGTGTACTCGACTATGTCTAATTTATCTATCGTGCCTAAAATGGATATATCTTTTTTATTTAACTCGTCGACTCTCTTTTTTGATTCTAAAATATTTTCTGAATTTCCAATCCCGATATGCGGTATGAAATCAATGTCAAACCTTAAATTTTTAAAAAGTATGCCTGAGTATAATTTGTCATGTATTTTTATTATTTCAGAATTACCAGTATCAGCAACTAAAAATTCGTGATAATAAGAATCAAAGCTATCTTTATTTATTGTTGCAACCTTAAGATGAAAATTAAACTTCTGTAACCCTTTAGCTTTATTTTTTATCTCATTTACAAATTCTTCTTTTGTAAGACCATCTGTCGAAAAGACTATTGTAAAATGTGGGCTTACAATATTAAAGAATTTAAGATCGTTTTCCCTTCGGTATGCTTGTATAAAATCAAAATCTTCTTTTGATATCTTTGGATAAGCCAAAACTAAAAATGACATATTGGTCTTTAAATAATACCACACCTAATCTTGCGGAGGCATATTCATAGTCGCGATTACGCTCCTTGAAATGCACTGCGCAAAATATGGTCGTTCTTACGAACTTCCTATTTTGCGGAGGAGGTGAGATTCGAACTCACGGTCCGATTACTCAGACTCCTGTTTTCAAGACAGGTGCAATCGACCACTCTGCCACTCCTCCGTATTTTTCGATTGTTACGATACTCTATCACATTTTCACGCGCTTTTAAACCTTACTTATCATATACTGACGGCATGAATAAAATAGGTAAAATAGCTGGTGGGGTTATCGCTCTATTAATAATAGGGGGTATTGCATACAGTTTCTTCCTTAGGCCTAAAGTGTCTGATGTTGCCGCAGTAAATACTGCAACATCTACGCCTTTGCTTGTATGTGAAGATATGGTAAACAGTGAAGAAAAATATGATTTCCCATTTTTATGCACACAGCCTCTTTCGCAAAATGGAGACCGCATAGAAATATTCATTGATGAAAAAGGGGACGCCGATATAATGAGCGGAACCAGTAGCGTCATACATTTATTGAATTTTACTACTGCGCCAGATAATGCTAAGAATACTATTTATTCCGAATTATTCGGCGTATCAGGATTTTCACCTTTTTCATTTAACGATATAAATTTCGACGGAATATTAGATTTAGAAGTACTGTCATCTTCAGGGGCATATAATATGCGAATGGATTATTACGTATATAACCCTAAGACTAAAGCCTTCGTTCTTGCCCTTCCGGGCATAATAAATCCTTCTTTTGATAAAGACGCAAGGACAATCACCAGCTTTGATAAATGGAGAGGATTAGGAGATCTTTATTCAAGCGAGGTCTATCATTATGAAAACGGAGAATATGTATTAGCCAAAGAAATAACCCAAGACTTTGATCCGTCTGACAGAAATAATGAACAGCCGGGGTATCTTTATACAGAAAAAGAAAGAATACGTGGAAAAATGGCAACTACTACAATAAAGCATCTTACATATAAAGAAGTTACAGGCCAAGATCCTTCGGCTAACTAGCAATTGTTGGGTATATAATAATTTTTTTGTATACTAACTAAATGAAATATTTAGGAATCGATTACGGATCGAAGAAGGTAGGATTTGCGCAGTCAGACGACGAGGGAATGCTCGCATTTCCTCTGATGATTTCTCCTAATGATAAAAATCTTCTGAAAGATACTTTGGAATTGATACGGGCCATGAAATTTACTACTGTCGTTATCGGGGAAAGCGTAGACCAAAAAGGAAAGCCCAATGAAATTGCGAAGCAGGCCAGAAAGTTTGGTGTCGACATAGAGAAAGCGATAGATGTCAGGGTCGCCTTTGAAAAGGAGTGGTATTCAAGTATGGAAGCTCGCAAGCAGCCAGGAAAGGAAGGGTCACACGAAGTAGACGATCAGGCTGCTGCTATTATTTTGCAAAGATATTTAGATAAAACTAATGGTCCTGGAATAGCGGAAGAGGAGGGTGAGGGAGACGAAGAAGTCGAAGAAGAGGGTAATGGAGAAAATGGGTAATATGGAAGCACAAAGAATAACAATTGCAGACTTTGCAAAAGTAGAAATAAAAGTAGGAACAGTTCTTTCTGTGGAAATTGTGGAAGGAGCGGACAAGCTTTATAAGCTCTCAGTTGATCTGGGAGAAGAATCACCCCGGCAGATTCTTTCAGGAATACGAGAATTTATAAGCATTGAAGAATTAATAGGCAAACAATTTCCCTTTGTTACAAACTTAGAGCCGAGAATCATTAGAGGCCTCGAATCTAATGGAATGATCCTTGCGGCAAATGATGATGCGAACTTTACGCTTTTTAATCCAAGTAATAATTTAAAAAATGGAACAAAACTACGCTAAGCCCCTCGGAAGAATTGATAGATGGATTAAGTATATAGTTCACCATGCCTGGATTAAAACGGCGGTGTTTATAGTAGCTTTGCTTGAAGCAACTATTTCTCCATTGCTTCCAGAGATAATCGTAGCGGCGGTATTAACTTATAGGAAAGATGTATCATGGAAAGTTTTAAGTTTAATTTCTGCTCTAGGGTCGGCAACAGGAGTGGCTATTTTATATTTAGTAGGAAAGTTTTTATATAACTTATATAAAAGTTTTTTTGACTCATGGCTAGGAGGCGCAACAATATCTCATTACACAGATATCATCCTTCATCAGAATACATTCATATCAATGTTTCTAGCGGCTTTTACTCCGCTGCCTGACAGGATATTTGCATTTCTGTCGGGACTGCTTTCGTTAAATTTTATTGTTGTGATTATTGCTTTTTTCTTAGGGAGATTGATAAGAGTCGGAATAGTGGCGTACTTTTCGTATAAATTTGGCGATGAGGCACGTGTGTATATTTTAAAGCATACCAAGCGCGCTATCCTTATCCTGGGCGGTTTGATTTTACTTTATATAGCATATAAGTATTTTCTTTAAGAAATTGTTCACTGGCAACGGGCAGCGTATAACTGTAAACTACTCTTATGATTCATCACATTTGCATAGAAGATGATTATTTAACTTTTGACGGCGAGTTGATTCCTATTGGAAAGAGATTGATGGAAAAAGAAATTACGAAAGCAATTAATGAAGCGCTTGATATGGTGGTGCCAAAGATCGGGAAAGACGAAGTTTGGGTGTGTGGAAGAGGGGATGCCAGAAGAATGCTGGGAAGGAAGTTAGAAGACAGATTAAAAAGAGAAGTAAAATATGAATAACATGGAACATTTTAGCAATGATGAGAATGTTCAGTTCGATAGTTTTCTTACCGCACCTGAGAAAAGATTGCAAAATAAGCTATATATGCAGATGGCTCTCGCAAAGTCTCACAACAAAAGTCTTAATGATTTTGCAATGAGTGAACAGGCTAAGATCTTTGGAGAATATGTGAATTCTCACCCCGAAATACTAGATAAGTTTGATAAAAATAGAGAAGAAGCTCTGCAAGAAGCTGAGCAAGCTCTTTACCATTAAAATAGGTCTATTCTAAAGTAATTTTTTTTGCTTTTATTTTTTCACCAAAGAAGATGCTTCCTAAACGGCAAAAGGATTCTGAAAGATCAGTTGAATAGAATTCAGCTTTCTTTTTCTTCGAAAGAGTCTTTTCAATTTCAGGATGGTTTTGTAGATACTCTTTTAGCTTCTTAGGCACAATCCGCGCTTCAGAAATGATGCGTATCCCTTTGCCTAATTCTTTTTTTATTTTATTTTCCAGCAGTCCATAATGAGTGCAGCCTAGAATCAATGTATCTATTTCTTTCTTCTTAAGATTTTTTAAATATCCTTCTATTATTAATTTTGTCGCAGGATGGTTTTGTTCCCCAGCTTCTACTATTGGCACAAGAAGCGGGCAGGCCTGTTCAAATACTTTAATACTTTTGTCTCTCTTATTTATTTCTCTAGTAAATGCACCTGATTCTACGGTTGATTTAGTAGCAACGATGCCGATTCTTTTATTTTTGGATTTCTCAATTGCTTCTTCAATGGCAGGAATGAGAACTCCTAAGACTTTCTTCCCAGGATATTTTTGTGGTAAATACTCTTCCTGAATCTTTTTGAGAGCTTCTGCTGAAGCGGTGTTGCAGGCAAGTATTACTAGTGCACAATCATTTTCAAAGAAAAAGTCTATTGCTTGGGTTGTAAATGTATAAATTGTTTCCTGAGTTCTAGTACCATACGGACTTCGAGCTGTATCTCCCAGATATATGTATTCATAGTAAGGGTTTTCTTTGGTGATTCCTTTTAGAATATCTAAACCGCCAAATCCTGAATCAAAAACACCAATCTTCTTATTTCCACTTTTGCCTGCCATTTATTGTTTTCCTAAAATGTTTACAGCTCTATCAAGGCCAGAGTTATATCCGTAATAATATCCAACAGCGGCACAAATAACTGCAACAATAACTACCAGTAAAATAATATTTTTGGATTTCATAAAGATTAGTATAACAAACAAAATTAAAACCTCCTCCAGGTAGTTTGGCGGAGGTTTTAATTTCTCGCTGTCTTATTTAACTGTAAGAGTTCCGTGCATTCCCATTGCTCGGTGATTTCCTACTGAACAATAGTATTCGAAGCTTCCTGTTTTATCCGCGGTGAATTCAACAGTCTTTTCAGCACCACTTCCTATTACTCCAGTATTAACGTTATATTCATCAATAACTAGATTATGAGTTCCTTGTCCATTCTTAAATGTGATTCTAACCTTGTCTCCTTTATTCACTGTCATAGCAGCAGGAGAGAAAGAAAAGTTTTGGCCTGTCACAGTAAAGCTCTTAACTGTCTGTCCGCCTGTTGTTATATCGGCGCCAGCTGAGCCAGAGACCGTTCCTGTTGTGGAAGTGGTTGCCGTAGTTCCTGTTTGATTCGGCTGATAATCTGCCCCATTAGCATTATTAGTCGTCTGTGTTTGTCCTGACGGAGTTACGCCCATATTGCTCATGGAGTTGTTTCCTCTGAGAAGATAATACCCCCCAATAAGTATTACTAAGATAATAATAATTGTAACAAGTGTTTTGTTATTCATAATTTATGATTTAATTAAATTTTTATTTCATTTGCAGGTACTTGAATATTTTACCATATTTGGAGTTTCGACAGAATATCTTATCAGACTGTTTACCCCTTGGTCACGAGTTACTAATTGCGCTAATCACCCTAAAGTGTGAGTTGCTCATAAGTACTCTCGACCCCGCCTCGTGGTTTTAAAAAGTCAGGAATAAAACTTTTTAAAAGCACACTTACGCACACCAAAACTAAAATCTTTTAGAGATATGATTTTCTTTACGTTTTGTGCCCCCGGCAGGAATCGAACCTGCAATAACGGCTTAGAAGTCCGCAGTTATATCCATTTAACTACAGGGGCAATGAATACGACAATACTAGCAAAAAAACTTACATATCGGAAGCTTTTTGTATATGTTGGTTCTTGTTAAAAGCCTAAAAATAAGGTAGTATATTTTAACACATTGGGAGATTAGCTCAGTTGGTAGAGCAACTCGTTTACACCGAGAAGGTCACAGGTTCGAGTCCTGTATCTCCCACCAAAACAAATGGTTTTGTTTTGCAGGACGAGAAGGGCGCAGTGATGTTTTTCTAACAAGAAAAACCACGAGCCGCGGGCTGCGAGTTTCTTGAGCGACGGCGAAAGAAAACTTGTAGTCGAGTCCTGTATCTCCCACAGAAATGTTTTTACTTTATCTCTTTTGCGTTTTGCCAAGCTAATTCAAAAATAGGACGTATAGAGCCGACCAAATCTTTTGATTCGATAACAACAGCAAAAAGAGCGTCCCCGAGGTTTGTTATTGAAATTTTATCTGCATAAATAGAAATATCCATTTTATTTTCTTTCAATATTGAAAGCGTTCGTACATTCTGTTTAATGCCAAGGAAGGCTTTCGCATAAAAGAATTCTTTTTTATCGTCTGGAACTATATGACGACCTACCAGTTTTTTATAGAGGCCTTTTTTATAATTTTTTATCCAGCGCATTAGCACTCCGGGGAAATGATGCTCAAATCTTGCATAGGAAGATATAAAAAGAGGGGAGACCGTATAGTTTATTTCTTCTAGCAAATTTTCTATACCTTCTTTTGTTTCTATGTATGAAATCTTCGGTCGAACGCCGCCTCGATTTCTTAATGTTTTAAAGACGGGAATAAGTTCGTCAAAGTGGGTGATGCTCGACTTTAACTTTTTCAGAATAATGTCCGCATCAAATGCATGGTATGTATTTACTTTCTTCCCGGGCAACTTAGAGACGAAGCCTCTTTTAATTAGATCTTCCAAGATTACGTAGATTATCGGCCTCTTTAGTTTTGTTAATATCGCAAGCTCGCTCACCTGGCTTTCTCCAACAGATGTTAAAGCTACATAAACCAAAGCCTCTTTGTGCTTAAATCCTATTTCTTCCAACGATGTCACGAGTGCTTTATCCATAGAAATAGCCTAACATTTCTATCTGCTTTTTGTCGACTATTTTGACAAAAAACATATAGAAACGGTTTATTTACATGAAATATAAGTAATTTTAGGCACTTTTATTTTGACAAATGCTCATTAGACAATTAGAAATAACTGGTGGAGATAAAAGATTATCAAGTCCAAACGAAGCCACTGAAGTCAATCTTTAATTAATTTTCTCGCGATGCAACATCTTATAACTGATCCAACGACTTCAGCAAGCTCGGTGCATAAGTACCTAGGTGTTTTTGGCATGCTTTGGCTTACTTTTTATCTTGTTTCTACTTTTACCGCCTTAAAAACTTTTTATATTGGCGACTTTGTTTTTTCTGTTGGTGCCATTGCTTATCCATTCGTTTATATATTCGCAGACATATTTACTGAAGTTTATGGTTATAGGGTGACCAGGAAAATTATCTGGACAGGATTTACTTGTATGATTCTTTCCACAACTCTTACATCTTTATACAGTTTCGTGCCCAACCCTGCCTTTCCATACAACGAAGCCTTTGACGTGATTTTTAGGGCCTCACCAATAGTTGCACTCGGATTCCTCGTCGCGAACTTTCTGGGAGAGTTAACGAATTCTTTTGTTGTTGCAAAAATGAAGCTGTTGACGAATGGAAAGTTTATGCACGCGCGCCTTATCGTGTCTACATTTTTCGGGCAAACAGTCGATAATTCCATAGCTTTTTTCTCAGCGTTTTACTTTGCCGGATGGTTTCCATTACATGAAGTTATTCCGCTAACAATATCTACCGTTGTTTTCTGTACGGCTTGGGAAATAATCGCATTACCTGTTACACACAGAGTAATAAAATTTATTAAACACAAGGAAGGCTTAGATACTTACGACAGAGGTACGAACTTTAATCCGTTTATGCTAAATTAGCACGGATTAAAGGCTCGTAGTTCACATATAAAATATGGTAGAGTAGGCAGTATGAAAATCCCTATTCTTTTTGAAAACTTTCACGCCGTCATAATTGATAAGCCGGCGGGTATTATGGTGCATCCGGATGGCAGACAGTCCGAATATACTATCGCAGACTGGGTAAAAGATACCTACAAAGTTTTAATTGGAGATGAAGGAAGAGAAGGAATAGTACATCGCCTCGACAGAAATACTACTGGAGTGCTTGTGCTTGCTAAAGATAATGTGGCATATACAAGTTTTAAAAAACAATTCAAAGATCACACGGTGCGTAAGGTATATCGGGCAATAGTAGAAGGGCATATAAGAAACGATACAGGCATGATTTCTCTTCCAATAGCACGCGCACGAAGCGATTTCCGCAAGCGAACAGTAGTAGATATGTTTGCGAAAGATCAAAGAGGGGAGGAGCGGGATGCAATAACTAGATATAAGGTTTTAGAAAGGTCATTATCTCCTGATGGGAAACATTATTCATATGTAGAAGTGTATCCAGTGACAGGGCGCACTCATCAGATCCGAGCGCATTTCCGAGGCATAAGGCATTCCATTTTAGGTGACGATCTGTATGGTTCTTTTAAAGGCAAAAATGAAGCGCCAAGGTCTATGCTTCATGCATACTCCATTACTCTTGAAGTTCCATTAGAGAATGCCGGCAAAGAAAAAATGACGATCATTTCTCCAATTCCTAAGGACATGAAAGCTTCCTTAAAAGCACTTAATTTTAAGGGGGTAGACTGAAGATTCCCGCTTGCAAAAGGCCATAATTCGTGATAGTATTTTCCTACTAAGAGCATCTTATGAAAACTACTATTAAATTCACACCCGTCAACATGGATGAGCGAAAAGCTTTGGATTTTTCATCCGGAGACGTTGTTCGTGTCTGGAATAAAATTAAAGAGTCTGACGGAAAGACCCGTCTTCAAGCCTTTGAAGGAATGGTTCTTGCTCGTAAGCACGGAGCTGAAATGGGGGCTACATTTACAATACGAAAGGTTACTTCAGGCGTAGGAGTAGAGAGAATTTTCCCTCTTTATTCAGTGATGATTGATAAGATTGAAATTGTTCGACGCTCAAGAACAAGACGAAGTAAGCTTTACTATGTTCGTGATAAGGCTCTTAGAGATGTACGCCGAAAGTTGAAGGAAGACACTCGCGTGGTAAAGAAAGGGTCAACTACTACAATGGAAGTAGCGAAAGAAGAGGCTCCAGAAGAAGTCGCAGCATAATTAAAATCTCGATCGAAAGATCGAGATTTTAATTTAAAAGTTGACTTGTGTAGAGGAGGGCCTTTTCGACAAATCTTTTCTCTCCGCCGAGCAGAAAAGTTCGCCGGCCACTCCTCGTCGTTTTGCGTGCTCGCAAAATCCTAAAGGACTGCGATTTCAAGAGATTGATTATAATCTAAGAAAACGGGATCATACTCCGGAAGTCCTTACGTACGACACGCAGGTGTCGCCCAAATTTAAAACGGCCGAAGCCGTTTAAAAAATTGTGCCCAGGAGAGGACTTGAACCTCCATGCCGTTGCCAGCGCTACCACCTCAAGGTAGTGCGTCTACCAGTTTCGCCACCTGGGCAAGTAAGGAAATACTATCATAATTTCTTCGAAAAATCTTGAAATCATGTTAGAGTAAAGGCCTAATTCAGAAATGAATGTAGCAGATGGTGCCTATAGTGTAATGGTTAGCACGCGGGCTTGTGGAGCCCTCAGTCCGGGTTCGAATCCCGGTAGGCACACAGATTCAAATCGCATTGCGTTTCTGCAACTTAAATCCATGTCCCCCACGATATTCGTCTTCGTGAGAGGGGTGTATTAGCTACACCCTACTTCTTCTCTTGAGCTGCCTCAGGCTTCTTTCCTCGAATCTCATCAAGCGAAGCGTCTATGCTTCGCTCGATGTCGTACACGCATTCGCGTGCATTACGAATCGATTCGTGAAGATAGTCTATTGACTCAAAGAGGTTCTCCCGAGCGGTTGGCGCAAGGAAGCGGTCTCCTAGTGTTTCCATATGTGTTCTTGGTCTTGGCTAATAATATCGACCACATTTAGCATAGACAAAACCTCAAAGCGCGTAACGGTTACATATTGGGACCGAGAGGCAACTCTGAGAAACAAAAATGCCCCTCCGATTCGGAAGGGGCTAAGCCGCAATGGCGGTCATAGGAGGTCGTTGGCACTCCGGGCTGCGGAGTTCATGGGGCTCGACTATGAGGATATGTAAAGCGATATCCAATTTCAGCCTAACACGCATACTCAAGCTGTCAATTTTGAAGGGCCGCTGTTAGTGAGTAGAGATGTTAGGACGTGGAGATGTTGGCTGCGGAATGACGCTTAAAAACAACTCGGCAATTTCACTCAAAGTTCGACCGGTGTCCCGAGTAGGCACACTAATAGGAAAATTTGGCAATTTTTGTAGTCTTGCGGAGAAAGTAATTTGTTGCATTGCAAATGAGACTTACAGAGTAAGCGTTTTCTCCTCGACCAGCCTTGTACACTTTTGCAAAGTGTGTTCTTGACGGATACTTTCTCTATTTGGCATCAAAAGTAAAAAGGCAGCCCGGGAGGGCCGCCTGAAGTGTTTTCCCAGAAGGAGAATGTTAGTGAATCCGTTTGCGGGCGCTTTGTTCGCAGACAAGAGCGATATGTGCTGCCAGTCCTTCCTCAAACTCCCGACGTAGTTCCGGATCCGCGGCGAGCCGCTCCTCGATCTTCTCGTTGATTCGGGCCACCATAGCTCGATGCTCGGGATCGTTTGCGTATTCCTCGCGAGCTTCTTCTAACTCCTGATCCCAGTGGGCTTCGAGAAGGAAATCCGCCTCTTTTTTCATGCGATCCAAAGCAGGGTTTGCCTTGAAACGCTCCTCAATGCGAGTTTCTTGTTGATGCACCCACTCGGCGAACTCCATCGTCGGATAGTAAAGCGCGTTGCACCACAGCAGCATCTGCGCGCCCGCTTTCGCAAGCATAGTGTCGATCGCTTCGTTCCCTTCGGGAGTGTTCGGGATCATTGACATCAGGAATACCGATGCACCCAACTTTCCAATCTTCTCGTGGATCTGCATGCTGACCTCGTCTTGGTTAGGGGAGAAATTCGCGAACTGCTTAAGTCTCGAACTTCATTCCGCAACCAAATACTGAGGACAAGAACTACTTACTTATATCCAATCATATTTTGGACATTTGTCAATATCGTGCTATGGATAGCGTTAGCTCTGCCTAATAACCTCAGAGCCTCCCATCGCCCCATGCACCCCAAACGCCTACCCGAAGATATGGAAGTCGCACCAGTGATTCGCGAGATCTTCCCGGACTTCACCGAAGAAGAACTTCGTCAAGCTGACGCAGCTATGAGTGACTTTCTGCTGCTTCTCTGGAATGACTATCAAGAAGAAAAAAGACAGAAGCGAACTACTGCAGACGAAGATTCTGCTGTGTAGTAGGGACATCAGGACGTCGAGACGTTGCCTGCGGGATAGTGCTTAAAAACATCTCTGCAATTTCGCGAGAAGTTCGACCGGTGTCTCGACTAGGCACACCAAATACAAAAACGGTCTTTATGGCCGTTTTTGTATTTGGTGTGCCTAAGTAAACAAACTGCTTTGTTTACGTCCGGATTCGAAGACCACAGCCATATTTTTCTAGCAAGGAAAATGGGCGAGGGGCGGGAGGCGAGATTTGTGAGCGGCGGCGAACAAATACTTGTCGAAGAAATTCCCGGTAGGCCCCCATGGTTTCCATAACAAGTAGTTGCAAAACTATTATCACATTGAGTAATTACGGTTCCAAGAGTTTGTTTGTAGTGAGACGTATCTGGAAACGGATATGGGCGGCCGAAAGGTCGTCAACCTTGGGGGCTTTTTGCTTCCAAAATGCAAATATGAAGTATTTTTTAATAATTATTGTATTAATTGCTGGGGTTTTTTCTATAAAAGCAAATGAACCTAAAGAGGCGCATTACCCAGGTGTACACATAGGAGATTCAAATCAAGATGTTATAAGGTGCCGTAAGCAAGTGGGCATGGCAGTTATCGACGAAAGAGGGTACTTAACTGACTGTAAGTTTAAGTAACTTACAGAGTATATAAAGTCTAATCCTCTACTTAGTTTCGAAATCAAACATATTAAAATCGTTCTTATCTTTTCCGTCTGATTTATCAACAATCTCCTGAAGGACCTCTTTATTCGAGGCTATTAATTTATCATGAGCATGTAATCTACTTCGAGCATTAAATACATCGACATTATCATCTGGTATTTTCATGAACACCTCTGATTTTAAGTTCCAACTCATAAATAGCATTTTAGTAGATGAAAGAGGAAGTGAAACTTCTACGTCTTTAGCCTTTAGACCAGGTAGACTTCCAAATTTATTGAGACCAAATTTTGCAATAGCTTCTGGTCTTATCATACAAAAAGGATTATCAGAACTTATAAAAGTTTTGTTGGTATTCTGAGGGCTCAAAAAAAACTACTCCATATTAAATAAAATATCAGCAATCTCTGGAAGAAGGGATATAAGTTGTTCAGTATGAATTTCATTATTATTTTCGATAGCATAGTCCATGTCATCTATCGTAATAGTCGCACTATCACTTGAATGGTGAAGAGAAGCAAATGTTTCTTTCTGCTCATCAGACATGTTTTTATAATGTTCTCCCCACTCCTGCATTGCAGACCTCATTTTTTTATACATATCAAGATTCTGATTACGCATAAATTTAGTCCGCAGGTACATACATGCAACAAAGTATGAAAGTTTGCCTTTTTCCATTTGCGTCATCTGAAGCCCTATATTAATTTTCTCCTTATAGATTGCCCCGAAGTCGGTTTCGATAAGACCTAACAGATTTTCTACTCGCAACTGTTCTTCCTCGGTAGTGCCAGGAAGTAAATAGAAGTACGCCTCCGCAAAGATGTTTGTAGGATTAGTCTGAAAAAGTTTTTTTTCTTTATCTAATACCCATACTTTTCCCTCATTGTTAATAAAATTTCTCTGATAGGAATCGGGTATAAAATGATGTCGTTTCTGCATAAGCAAATAATAGCAGTAAGTAGATTTAGATACGAATGGTGTTTAATATCAGATACGGTAATACCTTTTTACGACAAATGGGCGAGGACTCATATAAATTGGGGCTTATTAGAAATGTAATCTTTATATATGTCAGAAACAAAGATGTTTTTCTACGAAGTTATTTGTTTTTCTATGGTGTTCCAAGTAAGTCCCGGTAGGCACACAGAAAGTTCAAATCCCGATAGGTATACCTATCGGGATTTGAACTTGTGTCTACTGGTGGGAAAGGTGTCAAGAAAACGGGAGTTTTCATGTGGAGGAGAGCAGCGAGTTTACGAGCGTTGAGAACCGTGGGTTCTTAAAACCAAAAGGAGTGAAACGAATGAAGGTTCGGTAAGGCGCACCTGAGTCTTTTAACATAGTGTGGAGCAGGGTAGGGTATACTTTGGAGATGGAAGAACAACCCACATTATTAGTGAGAGACCCGTTAGTCCCTTGGAAAAAAGAAGGAGATACTTTCTCTTTGACTGAGAAAGACGGAACTCAAACTAAGATGCAGATAATGAAAGTAGAAAATGCTGTAACTTTAGCCAAGGAATTTGGTTTTAATTTACAGCGCGACATTCCAGCCTATTACCTTAATACAGCTCCTAGTAAAACAGCTAATGGAGCTTATGTAGATAGACTTGACGCATTATTATTTTACTCTGGTACATCTGAAATAACAAAGAGGCATGAAATTATTCATGCAATTGAATTTCGACAAGAAGTTACACAAGAACTAAAAACTTTTTTTGAAAAGATAAAAGATATCTTTCCTGACGGGATAGAGAAGGATGGGTTAACATTCTTTAATTACAGGAAAGATATTCATGAATTTATTGCTGATGGGTACACACATCCTTTATTTATTTCTGTTTTAAAAGAGCATAATCTTTATGATGAATTTCTTGCGGTTACTAAATATTTAAATGTGTTTATTTAAGTTTGCAACTGTTTAAAATAGATATTTATATGAATGAAAAATCTGAGAGACTAAAGTTTAGTATTAAATAGTTTCTATTTTTTAATCCCAGTTCTTATAACCTACCACCAGGGTGGTGCTTATTTTCTAAGTCGCTCTGCTCCTAACTGATGGAGTCCGCTACGGTACCAAATAGTATAGAGGAGAGTAAGGTATACTTTGGTGATGGAAAGTAAAAGTCTTTGGGAAAAAACAAAAGAGGAAGTTTTTAAAGGATCCAAGGAAAAGATTCAAGAGGACTTGGAGAGGGTGGATTTTGATCTACTGCGCACCATATTCGAAGAAATATATAAGAAAGCGGGACTAGATGAGAAGGATATGGAATTTGTGAAAAAGGAAGACATAAAATATTTCTATGACGCATTTTATTTTGCGGCAACAGCGGGTATAGAGCCTATTGTAGACAAATCAACTGGGGAAAAAATGGGGGAACGATCGGCATTGCATTTCAATCCTGCAAATTTCAAATTCATCACACCTATCTTGAATGAGAAGTTGAGAAAGAGATTAATAACCCTCAAACTGCTCATTCACGAACAGGTACATACTACTCAATTTTCCGGGTATGAGGATTTTGAGGAAAAGGACGGTACATCAATCTCAGCTGAGGTCTCTGGTTTGACTAGTAATGATGAAAATTTTAATAGGACACGTGTTGCTTTTAACGAAGGGCTGGTAGAAAAGATTGCTGATAAAGTGCTGGAAGAATATCTTAGACGATCAGGAAATAGCTCTATGATAGAAGAAGGATATTATAGAACGTATGATATTGGAAGAATGCTTATAGATATTTTGATACACAAGATACATGTCTATTCCGGCGTTCCCGAAGATCAAGTATTTAATGCGCTTGTCCGAGCTTCGTACGATGGACAGGACATTCTTGACGATGGACTTTTTAAAGATGGAGGAGAGGAAATACGTTCTTTTATTGAAGAACACCAAAATATCGCCCTTGCCTCTGTACATGTTCCTGGCAGTAATGAAATCTCACTAGCAGAAAAGAAAAATCTAATCAATATCTTTTCGAAAGAACTGGATATAGCTACATATACAGATACTCATGTTCTGAAATTTCTCAAAAAGAAAATAAAATAGTCCTAATATCGTCTGAGTTGAAAATTGATTGTCCTAAGGTAGTCCGAAGGGCACACATCCTTATATGTATTTCAATAGGGTGGTGGGGAGTAGGGTATACTTATGCAATGATTTATCTTATTGGAGGAACAGCAAGAGTCGGAAAGAGTACGTTGGCGGCTCTCATGCTTGAACGCAAGCATATTTCTAATATTTCAACTGATGTAATAAGGAATCTTTTAGATTCTTCACCCACCCAACTAGGGCTTAAAGCTTTGGAAGAAGATAAAAAGGCAGAAGTGTTTTTTCCTTATTTACTGCAATTTTTGAAAATTCTTCAAAACAAATATGAGGATTATGTTATAGAAGGAGACCTGTTTACCCCCGAGCAAGTCACATCTCTTAAAGAGAAGATAGAATTGAGGTGTTGTTTCTTGGGTACAAGCAACATAACTTTGGAAGATATAAAAAAGAGTGACCCTAAGTCAGACTGGGTAAGTAACTTATCACAAGAAAAGCAAAACACTCTTCCAGAATACTTTATTAAAAAAAGTAAAAAGATAGAACAAGAGGCATCTAAAAACAATTTTCCTTATTTTGATATTTATCCAGATAGAAATGCTTCTTTAGAATCAGCTTACAATTCCCTTTTTAGTTAATGCAATTCGTGTAATCTCTACATAGCACACTAATATAGTGTGGAGAGGAGTAGGGTATACTTTAGGGATGGAACAAGAGCCGAAACAATTTTTTGAAAATCAAAGTGAACAGGGACGATCAATAGAAGTACTAACTAACTCTATTGAAGTCATAGGTCCAAATAGCAAAGTAGAAACATTAGAGGTTTTACCGGGAGGGTCTTGTGCCGTATTGACCGCTTATGATCCTGGAGTTCAAGTTGCAGGAGCGGCCCATCTATCTTTTGGTTTAGAAACAGAAGATGTGGAAGGGTTTATCCATGAACTAAGTACAAAATTGAACCCATTAGGTGCGAGTATCTCTAATAGTCAATTTAGATTATTTAGAGGCGGCGACATATTGCTTGGTCAACTTGAGAAACAGCTGGGGGAACGATCTCCAAAATCTGAAGGAATTCCAGCTGAGTATCAGGGGTTAACGCTAAATAAGAAAACAGGAGAGATTTCTTTCTTTTCTACTTTTTCTGATTAATCTCGGTTCCTATACCTTACCACAAGGATACTGCTTATTTTCTAGCTCACTTCCTTCCTAAGTAAATAATGGAGTCCACCACAGCACACACTTTAATTTATTTGAACGAAGTGAAGTTTAAATTTTAGTGTCCTGAGCGTAGTCGCAAATGGACTAAATATAGCGTGAAGCAGCATAGGGTAAGTGCTGGTATACTTATGAAATGAATAAAGTAGGAATAATTGTAATAATTATATTAATGTTAGGCGCCTTTTATTTTTATAAAAGATCTAGCACACCTATTCCAAAACTCGAATTACAGCATATAACTCAACAATCTCAAGCTGAGACACTAACAATTGAAGATGCTCAAGCTATAGTAAAACTATGGATTAAAGAATCTAATGCTGCTCCCTTGAACATTACCGGTTCTCTGGAAAGTGACCTTCCAAAGGGTCTGCCAGTACGCGTAAAAGGAGCTATCTTTCGGTATGATGCAGAAAAAAAGCAATTATTGGTCTCAGGATTAGTAAGATATGACATCAAAACACTAAGTAAATATCCCGTGCTATGGGACCGATTAGTGCGTATTGGACAGCGTGAATATACCACCATGATGTATGGCGAGGCTCAATTTGAACTTTTGCGCGAGCCACTTTTTGATTTGAATCCGGATGTGCTCCTTCTAACAAAAACGTACACAGCGCCTATTACTAATGGGAAAAACCTACAAATTCAAATAGGGTGGCTCCTCTCAGATGCAGATTATTGGTTTGTAAACAGATTTAATGAAATAAATGCAAAAACAGAAGAAGAACTTATTAAAGAAGCTCCTGGAATAAATGAATTCATGCTAAAGAATAGACCAAAATCATGGTAATTTTCCTTCCAGCTGCTAACTAGAGAGAGGGACAGGTATAACTACATTAAATATAATATGGAGGAGAGGTAGGAGCTGGTATACTTATAGCATACAAAATTAACGCTATGTCAAAATCTGTGCTAATTACTATAATTATTCTATTTGCAGTTGCGGCATGGTCGTTCTGGTGGAATACCTTTCCATTTGTTCCCATTGCATTTGTCTTGGCAGGGTTAGCAATATTGCTAATCTTTTATCACCCTATATGGCTTGTGTGGTTGGGACGAGCGCTTATCGTGATCGTACTTATTTTTTTAGTGTGGTTCCTGTGGTTTATCAAAAACGGTGTTTACCATTAAAATTCACGAAACTTCTGTCTAAGTCATAATGACATCCAAGGATTATTAAAAATCTTGGTTTTCTATATGGTAATAGTTCCTTGGGAACTGATATACTTCTTGGATGACTCTTCCAAGTAACTTTTATGATGACGTTAGAAACTTTACCGCAGAATTGGGAGAAAAAGGTTTAAACGCTTGGCAAAATAAAATTAACACAGTTGTTGAAGGTGCTTCATTAGGATCTGAAGCTTTAATGGGCGTCCGTTTTTATTTGCAAGAATTAATAAAAGAAGAAAGTTTATCGGTTGAGCAAAAAAAGAGGGCTAAGGACTTCATCGAGCTAATTTCTCAAGTACTTGATAATTAATACTGCCATAGTGGGACTGCTCTAATTTTTACTGTGTAGCCAAAGGGTTAAAGATTGTGTTCGATACTTAGCAATCAACGTTAGCGAACTGATATACTTCAAATATGATAAAAATATCAATTATTAGTCTTGTAGTTTCAGCTATTTTATTTATCATCGGTAATAGGGCGCTCTTCTCAAGACATATAATCGATAAGGTAGTACCCTGCACCCAAAACTCTTTAAATTCATTTCCTTGTAATGGAATTTGGGATATAAGTTTGATGATAATTGCGGTAATTGTAGGAATTGTTTCAGCAGGGTATTTACTCTATTCTCTTTTTCATGAGTTCTAATCCTGTTTATGTCCTACATAAAATATAGGGTGATGAGAGGATGTTCCTAAGCAATAAAGAAGTTCTTTATAGCCCACTAACCACAGTGAAGAATGCGGTTAATTACTGATATACTTTGATTGAATATGAAAAAGTCTTTAATAATTGTGGCCATATTGCTCCTTATAGGTGCAGGCTTTATGTATTATAAAAAAGGATTTAATATACAAACATCTAATAATGTACCAAAACACATGACAAACGAAGAAGCCAAAAAATATGTAACCGCCTATGGGAAGAAAATAGGAGATAACGTCTCTCTTAAAGAAGACCAACAGGATTTCAAAGTGATACTCGGAGCTGCCGAGTTCAGTTACTCCGCAAACGATGGACAGTTTTCAGTGTTTGGTCTTGTAGTAAATGATGCCCACCTCATGATTAAAAGAAAAGAATTTTTTGATGAAGTTAAAAGGGCGGGAGATCGTGAGCCTTCTACGCTTGGCGAGGGTTATTTCTATATAAATGAACAACCTTTAAACTCGGGTATGCCTCAACTAGTTCTTAGGAAAGATTTCAAGGACGCAACGCTTTCTGAAGATCGGTTTGTTAAGGAGGTCGACTGGTTGATGGAATGGGCAACATACTGGAGAAAGCAGCGGTATCTAGAAGTGTCCGGTAAATCCGAAGAAGATTTAATCAAAGAGGCTCCACAAATTGAAGCGCGGGCTAAAAGGGAACGCCCGAGACCTTGGTAAACCCCCATCTCAGTTCCTATAACCTACTACAAGGGTACTGCTTATTTTCTAACCCATCTTTCTCCTAAGTAAATAATGGAGTCCACTACACCACAGCAATGAATAATTACTAAAAATCTCCTGAATCAACAGGGAATTTTTAGTTACAACATTTGCATATCCTTAGCGAATTGTAGATAGAGTGGAACTGGTATACTTTATTCACTAAAGTGAAAGCTCTATTTAAATCTAGGTATCATAATTTTATAGTTTCTATATATGTTCTTTTTTGCGTGTATTTTTTCATTTTTATGAAATCACCACAAGTTTTCTTTATGTTTAGTACGAAAGATTTAGTGTTTTTACTTCCAATAACAATCTGTGCTTTCATTATCTTTTTTGCTATAAATTACTTTTTGAAATTCGGGGTTATTGGTTTAAATAGAAAAAATTTATCTAAATTACATATAATTATTTTGTACGCAGGTCTATTAATTGCAGTGCCAGAAGAAATTATTTTCAGAGGATTTGTACAGACATATTTTTATTCAATCCTTGACGCCCCTAATTCGATAATTTTGTCCTCATTATTTTTTGGACTTGCCCATGTTTTAAACGGAGCAAAAGGCTTTCGACTTACTGAATGGAACTGGAAACTCGTTACTATGACTTTTATGGCAGGAATGTTTTTGGGATTCAGTTTTTACGTTACTGGTAGTTTGGTTGTACCAGTGGTACTTCACACATTGTTTATAATCGTGATGAAAGTATTTATTAAAGATACAGTGTAAACAGGAGGAGGAGTAACTTATTTTCTAACTCGCTCCTAAGTAATAATGGAGTCCACCACAGAAGTTTAAATTTTAGTGTCCTGAGTGTAGTCGCGAATGGGCCAAATATAGTGTGGAGGAGAGAGGTAAGGCCTGATATACTTTTAATTATGAAAATATCATTTATTATTTCTCTGGTCATAGCATTGCTGACATTTGTTAGCATCTATTTTATTGAATATAAAAGAATTGCCGACCACATAGCCTCAGGAAATGATCCTATAACTAGCAACCCTCCTTCTTTTGCTTGGATAATTGCGTTACCGTGGGCTGTGGGGATATTTGTAGTTACATTTTTAATTAGTTGGTTAATACAAAAGTTCCTATAACCTCCCACAAGAGTCCTTCTATTTCCTACAGATTGAAAATAAGCTAAGAAAATAAGTCGTCCGCTGTAGTATACAGATTATTTAGGCATATAAATCAATAGCTTTTAGACAGAATAATCCGTACCGCAGAAGTGATATACTTTGGTTTATGAATAAAACAACCAAATACATTCTAATGTTAGTTTTGTTGGTAGTTATAATATTTAGTATTTATAAATTATTGGGTTTTAGAGAAAGCAAAGGTAACGATATTCTTGTGGTCGGAGCATCTCTTCCTTTTACAGGACCCACCGCACAATACGGAGAGTATTTTAAAAAGGGGATGGATTCTGTTGTGGGAGGAAACAAGAAAATTAAAATTATTTATGAAGACAGTAAAGGAGATGCTGCAGGTGGAGTGGCTGCGTTTCAAAAGCTTACAACAGTAGATGGTGTCGATATTCTTGTTTCAGCAATATCAAAAGCAACCGTACCCATAATCCCTTTGGCGCAGCAAAGTAAAACCCCAATTATTATTTCATTTGTTGCTGCAATGAATGCAACAAGTAAAAACAACGACTATGCATATAGAATATTCTGGACAGCTGAACAGTTCGCTGATTTCTTTGTAGAGAGAATAGTTGATCAAAAAATAACTCACGTTGCTTTACTCCAGGCCAAAAACGAAGGAGCCCAATCAACTGCGGATTTGATTGTTCCCAAGCTGAATTCTGCCGGAATAAAAGTTACTATTGAGACATTTCAAGATACAGATACAGATTTCCGGACCCAACTAGCAAAAGTTAAACAAGCAAATCCACAGGTGATCGGGATTATAGCTATACCGACCAGCCAGTGGAAAGGCATAATGGTCCAAGCTAAAGAAGCAGGGATAAATCTTCCAATTTATGATGTCTTGGGAGTACTTCTTAATCCAGGGACTCCGGAAGCACTTGCAGGTCTTGCCGAAAAAGTTTATACCATGACCACTCCATTTAATACAGGAGAATATGCTACAGAGTTTAAAAATGATTATATCAAAAGAAACAACAGAGAACCCGCAGGATTTGAATCTTTTGCCATTGACATAGGGCTAATGCTAAAGAACTTGGCCGACAATAACATAACCACTAAAGAAGAAGTTACAAAATATTTAAAATCTCTTAATTCTTTTGAAGGGATTACAAGCGCGTATACTGTAGATGATTCCCACAATTTTATGCCGTTACCAATAAGAGCGCAGTTTATTAATGGGAAAATTAGTAAATCAGAAAAATAGATTCAATTTAGATTCACATTAATTGACGCTGATACATTTTCAATGGAACTAGAAATAAAGAGGCTTACGGATAAGGAGCAGGAGAGAATAGAAAGAGAGCGAGAAAATATATTTAAAAAGTTAGAGAATATTCCCGAAGAAGGAGTGGAGGTGGCCTATCTTGATAAAACCTTTAGAGTTTTGAAAGGTGTATTTTGGCCGCATGATGATAGTAAAGAAATAGTTAATAATATGGTCATACATCCTACAGATGAAGTGCTGGATGTATGTACCGGTTCAGGGGTAATCGCAGTGTTTGCTGCTCTAAAGGGTGCTAGGAAAGTAGTAGCATTAGATATCAATCCAAAAGCGATTGAAACGGTGAATATTAATGCTAAAAGATTTAATGTTGAGAATGTGACAGAAGGTCGAGTCTCTGATGTATTCTCTGCGCTAAAACAGAACGAGAAATTTGATGTTATTACATGCAATCCTCCTTTTAGTGACAGAAAAGTTAAAGATGAAAATAGGAAATTCATTGAACAAACTATAAAAGATACAAATCTGGTAGTACACAAAAAACTTTTTGAAGGATTCCAAAAACATCTTAAACCTACTGGAAGGATATATATCTCCCAATCTAACTTTGGGAATATTGACGATATGCTAAATCTTGCTACAAGTTCAGGATTTAAATATAAGTTAATTGGAAAGAGAGAATTAGAAAATGACCCGAGAGCATTCTATGCTTTTGAATTGATTAAATCTTCTTAGCGGTAATGCCAAATGCATTTGGGACGTGAGTAACCTCTCTTTCTGATCCGACGTGCTCCTTGAATTGAATTAATCTAAAGGATTTTAAAAAGTAGTCAGATATATATTCACCCAGTAGATGTAGAGGGAATGTAACTTCTATTGTGCCATCAAATAGTTTAATGGTTATGTATGTCCTCCCATTTTTTTCATACCGCTTTTTCTCGAAGGCATCAGCCATCGGGTGATCCGCAATAGCTATAAATTGGCCTCCAGGTTTAAGTACACGGAGAACTTCTTTATAAGCATTATCTATATTTTCTACATAATGAAGTGAGAATCTCCCCACGACATAATCAAAACTGTTATCAGGGAAGGGAAGGTTCTCATAGTCACCGATCTGAACGTTTTCTTTATGCGCGATCTTTCCAAGTGCCTGATCAATCATAAGTCGAGAAGGGTCAACACCGAAAACTTTTGCAAACTTCATCTTTTCATAAATCATGATGTCATCTCCCGCCCCGCAGCCTACATCTAGGATGCTTTTACTCTCGACTTCTTTAAGATTGTCTAAAATGAATTGTCGCCCGAAATCTACTTCTCCCTTTTCTTTAAAAAAAGTTTGGTTATCGTGGGAATAATTTTTACCTATTTCGTTGTATTGATCCTTTATTTTCATGGTGATTATAGATAGGGTAATTTTACCATATTATTAAAGTGAGTGGTTCCTACAGTATTCACTAAAGCACACATATTATAGTGAGGAGCAGGGTAGGGTATACTTTATGAATGGAATTCCCAAAAGAACTGTCTCTCAAAGGAGAAAAGTACGTGCATGTAGATACTCAGCGTGGTGGTGATTCTGCTATATACATTTCCGGCCTCAAGTACCTCAGAATAGGGGATCAAGAAAAAGTTCAAAAGAATTTAGTAATTCATAAAAAGTTAGAATCTTTTGGTTTCCCAGTGCCCAAACTTATAGAAGAAGGAAAGATAGATGGAATGGAATTCTACATAGAAGAATCACTTGGAGAAAAACATTTTGGCCTTATATTTAGAGACGAAGTCACTTTAAATGGGGTTATTTCTGATGATACATTTGATAACTACATTAAAGTATGTGTCCGCTTCACAGAAGCGCAGCTGAAAACGTGTACTAATAATAAGAAATGGTATGCTTTTACAAAAGCAATTCATTTAGATCTTCTCTGTGAAGAACTGCCAGAATACAAAGAAAAAATACTAGAAGCCTATACACAGGTTCAAAGGAAGTTAGAACGCATACCTTTCGTTATTTGTCATGGCGATTTTGGACCATTTAATATATATCCAAATGGGGTTATAGATTTTGAAGACTCTTTTTCAGGTCCTCTTGGGTATGACATTGGCGGAATGATAGAGCATTTAAATTGGTTTCCTGAATCTTCTGAATATGAATTTTATCGGTTATACAATTTCACGCCTGAGCAAAAAAGCTTACTTACAGGAAGAATTGATGAGGTCTATCAAATGAACAATTTACCAAAACTTTCTGATAATCTTTCTGAGTTCAACCTTTTAAGAGGTATGTGGTTTGCTGTACGAATGGGATCATATCCAAAGCTACAAGAGTTTCGGCACAATCTAATAAAAAACATTATAGATACTATTTAAAATAGTATGTGATATCGTAGGGTAACTTTCATCTCAGTTCCTGTAACATACACCACACCACACCAAATATAGTTTGGAGCAGGGTGGGGTATACTTTGGGGATGGAAAAGTTTACTATCGGCGAAAACCGAAATGAATCTTTAGTCGAAGAATTTGTGCGCCGTACCCGGGCTTTTATAGAAGATTCGAAGAGGATACTTGCCTCAGATTTTCTAAACATTAATTTAGTTGATAAAATCTTAGAGGTTGTCGCTACTTACAAAGATGTTTTAATTCAAATAACTCCTAAAAATGATGATGAAGCTGCACAAATCAAAACATCTTTACAAGATTTGATTGACTTAGAAACTATTTGTAATAAACGGAAAACGCTCCATTAAAATTAATTTAATAGGAAGCATGATTTTAGTTCCTATAACCTCCACAAAAGCACACAAAAAGTTCAAATCCCGATAGGCATACCAATCAGGATTTGAACTTGTGCCTACCGGTGTGAAGAGGGTCGGAGGAACACGAGTTTCTTCGTGAAGGAAAACAGCGAATTAAGTGAGTGTGATAAACCGAGGGTAAGGAGCACGCGTTTGTAACACTTGTATAAATAAAGAAAAATACCAGCATTTATCTTAATTAATGGTCTTGTATTTAGAAAGAAACAAGAGTAGAGTTTAAGCTATAATTAAATAAACATGATTCATCCTTTAAATTTCATTCTCTATTTCATGGTCGGAGTATTTTCTACTATTTTAGGAGTAATTGTTCTGAGATTAATAACCAAAGAAAAAGCTTTGCTAGCGGCGGTGGCAGTTTTCGTAAGCGTGTTGGTAGAGTTCGGAGTTCTTGTAACCATTATGACCAAGGTTATGACTGATATTCAATCTAGTTGGGTCAGTCTACTTGTCTATGCTTTTGGTATTGCCGTGGGAACATTCTTAGGTATTAAATTTAAATTTGAAAGATTTGGAACACCTACACCAAAAGATATGATTACTGCATGAAAAAAGTTGTATACATAATTCCAGGAGGCGGAGAATCCCATAAGAGGCAGAAAGGGTACAACAAAATAGCAAAGATGTTTGAAGAGAAAGGAATAACTCCGATACATGTAGAAATAGAATGGGAAGATCGGAAGAAATCCCAAAACTTCTCGAACTATTTCGACCAGTTTCTAAAAGTTTTTAAGAAAGAGAAGGGTACACAGATATATATTCTCGGATTCTCATTCGGTGCAATGATTGCATATCTTACAGCTTCAAAAACTAAACCAAAGGCTTTCATCCTCTGTTCGCTATCTCCGTATTTTGAAGAAGACATGGAGAAAACCATTAAAGTTTCTTGGGTTAAGCGGTGGAGAAAGGCTTTTGTGGATAGTTATTCATTCGCTAAATTTGTCTCTAAAGTAAAAAGTGAGACTTATCTGCTCGTGGGAGATAAGGAAGATAAAAGTGTACTAATTAGATCTAAAGAGGCTAAAAAGAAGATTAAATATAGTCGCTTAACTATAATAAAAGGAGTAAAGCATAACATTGGGCAAAAGGAGTATCAGGAAGCAATTAAGAAGTTAATTAATAAATTATAGTGTGGAGGAGGGAGGTAAGGCCTGGTATACTCTTAAATATGAACAAAAAAGTCCTTATAAGTTTATTAGTGGTAATTATCATACTCGCGACAGCTTATTTTCTTTTTAAAGAAAATCAAATGAACCCTCTAGTATTACAACAAGTCTCCCAATCAATAAATGCACCAAGCATCCAAAAAAAGGAAGGTGATATTACTGTTTCTACGACGACCCCAAAGGGCCAGAAAGTTATGATAACTTTCTCTCCCTGTGACACCGAAGACACTTCTTCTTGTTTCGGATCGGATGCATTTTTTAATAATCAAACAAGCCATATTTCTACTTGGGACTTGGTGTCAACGAGTAATGAAATTGATTTTGGCGTAATGAGTAACAGTGGCCAAAAGTGGCCATATACAGTAAGAGTTGATTTTGGTACCCACATATATACTATGGAAGAATATGATTATTTTAAAAATATCCTTCCTTTATTATTTAAACAATATATCAATATAAGCCAATAGGTTGGTGTTTAAGTTTTGCGAGGAAGTTGTTACTTTAACCATTGTTAAAGTGTTATAATGTAAATATGAACGATAATAATACCTATGATGTAGCAATAATAGGAGGAGGGGCTAGCGGCACCGCGTTTTTATATGTGCTGGCTAAATATACAAATATAAAAAATATAGTTTTAATTGAAAAGTATGAGGAATTAGGAATTGTAAACTCAAATCCGGTAAATAATAGTCAAACGCTTCATGTAGGGGATATCGAAACTAATTACCCATTAGAGAAAGCCAGGCAAGTCATGCCGGCTGCCATGATGGTCAAGAGATATACGGATTCATTATCTGAAGAAGAGAAAAAGCCTATAATTTCCAGCATACAAAAGATGGTTTTAGCCATTGGAAAAGATGAAGTAGAAGAGTTGGAAAAAAGATTTTTAGAAATAGGAGAATTATATCCAACGCTAAAAAAGATTGGCAGAAAAGAAATCGAAGAATTAGAGCCGGAAATAATAAAAGGACGCGATTCAAAAGAACTCGTGCTAGCTTTGTATAATCCGGAAGGGTATGCGGTGAACTTTGGAAATCTGGCCAAATCTTTAGGTGAAAAAGCAAAGCAAATTAAGGAAAAAAGAATTGATATTCTTTTGGGACAAAAAGTTGAAAAAATAGAAAAGGGAGATAGCGGGTACACGCTCCACTCCTCCCGTGGCAATGTTTATGCAGATGTGGTGGTCGTAGACACTGATGCGTATAGTCTCGGATTTGCTAAATCTCTTGGGTATGGAAAAGAGTTTTCCCTTATCCCCATTGCTGGAAGCTTTTATTTTACCCCTCAAAAGTTGCAAGGAAAAGTCTATAGAGTCCAAGATAAAAGAATGCCTTTTGCTGCTGTTCATGGAGATCCGGATTTAACTAAATCAAATGTGACAAGGTGGGGTCCCACTGCACGGTTTTATCCAGTTTTGGAAGCAAGGAAAATAGGCACCATGAAGGATTTCTTTTCGTCTGCTGGCATCTTTAGGATAAAGACATGGATAAGCTTCGGAGCTATTCTCCTTGACCCTTTGCGGTTTTGGTATCTTCTTAAAAACCTTTTTTACGACCTGCCATTTGTGGGCACCTATTTCTTTTTGGGCGAAGTTAAGAAAATAATTCCTACGCTTAGGTGGTCTGATATTACGAGGGCCAAAAATTACGGAGGAATGCGATTGCAAAGAGTAGACACAAATACCAGAAGTCTTCTGCTCGGCGAGGGGAAGATATTAGGAGATAATATATTGTTTAACATGTCGCCATCTCCCGGAGCTTCTGTTTCACTTTATAATGCCATGAGGGATGCAGATCAGATAATAAAGTTTAATCCAAAGGTTACCTTTGCCAAAGAAGATATGCTTCGGGATCTTTGCGTCACCCATACACCATTAGGGGAGAGCGATCCGTCACTCTCTGATACATACGCTTCCTAACTCTTTGTGGACAGTTAGCCTCTTTACAATAAATACCATATAGCATATACTTAAATAGTTATTAAAGTATTTAACAAACAACTATGAATGGAAAAAAAGAAGTATTATTCTCTTGGAATTTACTCAAATGGGCCTATGGATTGGTAGTATTACTAGCAGGACTTGATAAGATATTTGGAACTAATTTAATAGTAAGCTGGCCGAAGTATGTAAGCCCGCTTGCAGAATCCATGCTTCCTTTTAGCGTAGGAACTTTCCTCGTTATTATCGGTATTGTAGAAGTTGTGGTAGCACTGCTTATTCTTACTAAGTTTCAAAAGATCGGAGCGTATCTCGCTACCGCCTGGCTTCTTATAATTGCGATCAATCTGCTCATGCTTGGTTATATAGACATTGCTATTCGCGATGTGTTGCTGGCAGTCGGGGCAGTGGTACTGGCCACGCTTACGGACGGACTTAAAGAGCTTGGAATAGCCAAGTAAACTCTGTACACTGGGAGAATGCTTAAGCCGAAAGAAATAGAAAAGCTGCAAAGCTTAATGAAGAAAAAAGATGAAAGGCTCCCGATTATATTCGGGGCTCTTTCTGATCCACGGCGCTGCCTTATATTTAGAAGCTTCTTAAAGAAAGACCGGTTATGCGTGAGTGACATATCAAAGACATTCCACATATCAATGTCGCTTGCTTCCCAGCACTTAAAGATTTTGGAAATTACTGGACTTTTGACAAAAGAAAAAGTCGGAAGATCAGTCTATTATACTCCGCGCATGAAAGACGAATTAGTAACTACCATTATTAATGCAATTAAGTAATGAAATATACAACTACACTAATAAAAAAAGAGGAAATCGCAGACGGTACTATGGCCTTTCACTTTACCAAACCCGAAGGGTTCATTTATAAAGCTGGGCAATTTCTTGATTGGAAAATCCTTAATCCGAAGGAAGACGATACCGAAGGGCCTCTTCGCGCCTTTTCTATTTTGACCGCTCCGCATGAGGACGATATTGCTTTTGCTACACGCATGCGAGACACCGCATTTAAAAGAAATCTTAAAAATAGAGATGAAGTAGAGATGGAGCTTGATGGACCAATTGGCTCTTTTGTCTTACACCAAAACACGGAACGCAAAGCAGTATTTTTAATTGGAGGAATCGGCATTACTCCTGTTTACAGCATCATCCAAGATGCCAGCCACAATAACCTTCCTCATAAACTCACTTTATTTTATTCAAATCGCAAGAAAAAAGATGCAGCCCTCTTCAAGGAATTAGAAATCTGTCAGAAATCGTATCCGAACTTTACTTTTGTGCCCACTTTTACAGAAGAGGAAGAATCTTGGAATGGAGAAAAAGGATACATGGATGAAGACATGATAAAAAGACATGTTCCAGATATCAACAATGTTGTATGGTATATATCTGGTCCTCAGGCTATGGTTGGAGCCATGAGAAAACTTCTCAACGATATGAAAGTAAGCGAGGACGATATAAAGACAGAGGAGTTTTCTGGATACTAAACCATAAAAAGATTATTGCATCCATGAAAGAAAATCATTCGACAGTACATCATCATGTAATAGATAGGGTAATTGTGATAAGCAGTTTTGTTTCCGGCCTTAGCCTTTTCCCGGAAGTCTATAGGGTGTTTAGTACCCATACGACCAATACTATGTCACAAACGTCACTTTTTATTATTTTATTAAATAGCCTCGTTTGGGTTATGTATGGACTTCACTGTAAAATGGGAACTCTTTTAATTTCCTCGACTTTAACTATTTTAGCCTCAGGATCTTTAATTATTGTAAATCTGTTATAG
Organism: Candidatus Nomurabacteria bacterium; assembly: GCA_028286645.1. Classification (GTDB taxonomy): domain Bacteria; phylum Patescibacteriota; class Minisyncoccia; order Phycocordibacterales; family UBA5272; genus UBA11704. The sequence continues at coordinate 53,092 of JAQBRF010000002.1, read as the reverse complement.
TATTTTATTGAAGTATTGATCCCTTCATGAAAAATTCATGGGAAAAGTGTATAGTACCCTTATGAAGGTTTTAGTTGTGGAAGACCAAATAAAGCTTGCGAACTCTATTAAAGAAGGACTGGAGAATTTTGGGTATGCAGTAGATGCTGTACATGATGGGACAAAGGCGCTTGCCCTCTTAGAATTCGGATATTATAACTATGATATAGTTTTGCTAGATATCATGCTTCCGGGAACAGACGGAATAGTTATATGCTCTACTTTAAGAAATAAGAATATTATGATTCCGATTATAATGCTTACAGCGCGCGATACGGTAGAAAATAAAGTCAGCGGCTTGGATGCTGGGGCAGATGATTATATAATTAAGCCGTTTTCTTTTGAGGAATTAGTAGCGCGAATCCGTGCCCTTCTAAGACGTCCGGAAATAATGGTGGCGAGTGAATTGCAATGTGGCGATATCGTATTAAATACGCTTAATCATAAAATTACCAAGCGCGGCGTAGAGGTCCCTCTTACATTAAAAGAGTTTGCGATCTTGGAATATTTCATGCTTCATGCAAACCAGGTTCTTTCCAGGGACCAAATTCTCGCCCATGTATGGGATCATGCATATGATGCCTTTAGTAATATAATCGATGTTCACGTTAAAAATCTTCGAAAGAAGCTTCAAAACAAAAATGAAACAATATTTGAGACAATTCACGGGGTGGGCTACAGATTTAATGCATAATCCGTTTGAGCGAGCTCGCATAAAGTTAACTGTTTATTATTTGATAAGCACTGTTATTGTTACGGGCATATTCAGCGTGCTGCTTATATCTACTCTAGAAAAGAATCTTAGAGATTCATTTGAAGAGATTATTGATAACAATCATACGCGTAATGAAGTTTTCATAAGAACTAAGGACGGGCTAGAAGCTTCCATATTTCTGGCAGATGGAGTGATTATTCTTCTTGTGGGAAGTCTGGGGTATTTATTGGCAGGAAGGACCCTTTCTCCGATCAAAGAGGCCATGGACAGGCAAAAAAGGTTTACAGCTGATGCATCTCATGATTTGCGTACTCCTCTTACTATTTTAAAAACAGGGATGGAGGTTGCTCTTCAGAATAAAACACAGAACCCCGACATGTATAAAGAAGTGTTAAAAAGCGGCCTGGAAGAAATTAAAACAATGTCTTTCTTGACAGAAGATCTGCTTACTCTTGCGCGCAGCGAATCAGATTCAAAAAGTTCAAAAGAACAAATTGATCTGGGTGAGTGCATAAAAAAGATAGTAGCGAGAATTTCCCATCAGGCTGCTCGAAAGTCTATAAATTTGAATTTAAATATAAAAGAAAACGGAAAAGTTTTAATCAACGAGAGTCTTTTAACGAGAGCGGTTCAAAACGTTATTCAAAATGCTATTAATTACACTCAAGAAGGAGGACAAATAGATGTTGTTCTAAGTAAAGATAAAAAGCATTTGAAGCTTTCAATTAAAGATAACGGCACAGGCATATCGTCGGATGACCTTCCATATATATTTGAGCGCTTTTATAAAGCATCTCATTCTCGAAGCGATAATAATGGTTCCGGTCTTGGCCTATCCATAACTAAAGAAATTATAGAGAAAAGCGGAGGAACCGTCGTAATTAATAGCGAAGTTCATAAAGGGACAGAGGTTATTATTAAAATTCCTTCATAAATTCATTTTTTTCTCATGTCTACTCATTATAGTTAATGTACTTCATACGGCGCATATGAAGCACTATTAACATTAATAAAAACTTACATAATATAAAACATATGAAAAATAAAAAAACGGGTATATTAGTTGGACTAGGAGTTATTACTGGGGCGGCATTATCTATAGGACTTGCTGTGCAAGCACAGTCTGTTCCGCCGGTAGTTGCGGCTGCACCCACAGTACAAACTTCTTCTGTAACTTCGGCAACTGATACTGATAACATAAAAGATCAGGGCGGGGTTGAAGTAGATGATAAGACAGGAGCGGTGGACACAGATAACGAGACTAATGATGATGGAAATAAAAGTTCTCAACAGGATCAAGCAGGAACTGATACCGAAACAAACGATGATGCAGGGATAACCCAATAATAACTTATGAAGCCATATAAAAGACTGCGAACTCTGGCTTTTATCGGGGCGGTGAGTCTTAGTGCTACCATGCTTTCTGTTTCTGCCGAGACATTTGCAGCACAAAGTGTAGCCAAGGTTACAAAAGTACAGAGTTTAAGCGACGGGAAGACAACAAATAATACAAAAAGCCATGGAAGCCTGCGTTATAAGAAGCTAAAGGAAAAGAAAAAACTACAAAGCATTTTATAACGACACTCAATTCATGATTTCTTCATGTCTAGGATGCTAGTGTAAAGAAACGTGTTGCTTTAATGATACGTACTAACTACAACAAACATGCACCTAGACAAGAAGACCGTTACAATTATAACTTTAGCCGCACTTGTGGGGGCGATTATAGGAGGAGGAATAGGGGGTGCTATCGGATCATTTGGAGGCCATGAACATGGAGGAGAAAGAGGGGGGCGGGGAGAACAAAAGATGCAAATGAATAATCAACAAGACGAGGAAACAAATGACGACAGCGGAAATTCCATTAATCCAAATGCAGAAAACCAGACGACAGGCACAACTACTATAAAAGTAACCCAATAGAAATAAAAATAATTACTGCTTTAGTCCTTTATAAGGATTGAGGTGGTAATTATTTTTTGCTAAATCAAAATTATATGAACTCAATATCACAAAAAGTTATAAGCAAAGTTCCCGCGGTAACGTTGGGATTTTGGATTATAAAAATAATCTGTACCACTTTAGGAGAAACCGGAGGAGACGCAGTTACGATGACTCTTAATTTAGGCTATTTGATAGGTACTGCGATTTTCCTTACGATTCTAATCGTGCTTATAGTTATTCAGACAAAGGCGAAAAAATTTCACCCTAGCCTTTATTGGGCAACTATAATCGCCTCAACGACTGCGGGAACTACTATGGCAGACTTCTTTGACAGGTCCCTAGGCATAGGATACACAGGAGGGTCTCTCATTTTACTTTTATGCGTACTTGCAACCTTAGGGTTATGGAAATGGTCAAGCGGCACAATCTCAGTAGAAACAGTTAACACTCCAAAGACAGAAACATTTTATTGGATCGCAATTACATTTTCTCAAACTCTTGGTACAGCCCTTGGAGATTGGATGGCGGATACAAATAACTTTGGATATTTAAAAGCATCTGCTGTGTTTGGGATAGGTCTTTTGATTCTTTCCATTATGTATTACAAGACCCAGATATCGCGCGTGTGGTTATTCTGGGCGGCATTTATTCTTACTCGTCCACTCGGTGCCACCCTCGGAGACTTCTTAGATAAGCCAATCTCTCATGGAGGGCTTAACTTTAGCCGCCCCCTTGCCTCTCTCGTTCTCCTTGTTATCGTGGGAGTTTTAATTGCTATCCTACCGCAGAGGGCTGGCGAGCATGGAGGAGGAAGGAAAGAACTAGATTCGGGCTTATAAGAAAGGCATCTTCATAACTTCTTCATAAAATTTAGTTATATTTTGAATATGAAAACACCTGAATTACGCACGATGCTAAATAAGGTGCCGGAAGTAACTGTTTATTTCTGGATTATTAAAATCTTATGTACGACAGTAGGGGAAACTGCGGCGGACTTTTTAAATACCAATCTTAATTTAGGCCTATCGGGCACTACGTTAATCATGGGTATCCTGCTTATCGTGACTTTGTTTTTCCAGTTTATGTCGGATAAATATAAACCGAGCATTTATTGGCTGGCAGTAGTACTTATAAGCATATTCGGAACTCTGATTACGGATAATTTGGTGGATAATTTCGGGGTAGCATTACAAACTACTACAATTATATTTGCAGTAGCCTTAGCAATTATATTTAGTGCTTGGTATATTTACGAAAAGACTTTGTCGATTCATACAATTTATACAGTACGACGGGAATCATTTTACTGGCTGGCTGTTTTGTTTACCTTTGCATTAGGAACCGCCGCGGGAGATTTAACTGCAGAATCTTTTGGCTTAGGCTACGGAGTATCTGTTATTTTGTTTGGTATATTAATTGCGATTATATATGCGGCATATAAAAAGTTGCACCTAAACTCAGTCTTTGCTTTTTGGGCGGCATATATCCTAACACGCCCGCTTGGAGCATCATTTGGAGATTATTTATCTCAGGCCAAGGATAATGGGGGTCTAGGGTTGGGTACCACAACGACAAGCCTTATTTTTCTCGCAGCAATACTCGGAACGGTTGTATACATTGCAAGAACTCGGAAAGACGTGCAGAATGTAGTTTAAAGAGAGGTACAAAATGAAAGATTTCCTACTTAAACATAAACTGTTTTGGACAGACAGGGCGGTGCTTTTCCACCTATTAGTAAGCGTGGGTCTTTTTGTAATTAGTTTGCTTCTTACTTATATAGCCACTACTTACACTAAGACCTACTCCCAATACATCGTGCCTGATCTTCTTTTGGATATATTGCCTGTAATTAATGTGGGCATTATATTTTTCCAAGGAGCTTTTATTTTTATTTTAATATTGGTTGGTGTTTTATTTTATGAACCGAAATATATTCCATTTGTTTTAGAAAGCACAGCCCTTTTCTTCTTCGTGAGATCGCTTTTTATGGTGATGACTCATTTAACGGCTCCCTCTGTTGAGTATTACAACTATATTCATCATGAAAATCATGTGAAAGAAATATTATTTACTGTGAGTTCTGGAAATGATTTATTCTTTTCAGGGCATGCAGGGTATCCATTTCTGCTTGCTCTCATATTTTGGCAAAGTAAGTATCTGCGTTATTTCTTTTTACTTTCATCTCTTGTAGGTGCGGTTATAGTAATACTTGGGCATTTACATTATTCTATCGATGTATTTTCAGCTTTTTTTATCGCCTATGGTGTCTTTGAAATTTCGAGGTTCTTCTTTAAAAAAGAGCGCAGGCTAACCCTCTAAAGTTGGCTCTTAGTAAATATTATGGAATAATGACCATACTTATGAAAACTAAACCTATTGATTTACTGAAAGAAAGACTGCTAGAAATAGCGCATTTAGAAACGTTATTAAAGCTTAGCAAGTGGGACCAAGAAGTTATGATGCCAAAGAATGCCTCAGACTCTCGAGCTGTGGCAGTGTCGCTGCTATCTGGAATCATTCATGGAAAGTTTTTAGCCATAGAACGAGACGGGTTATTAAATGAATTAAAAAAAGAAGCAGACTCTAAATCAATAAAAGGGAAGGACGCAATAATCATAAAAGAAGTTTTTAAACAGATTGAAAGAAAAAAGAAACTTCCAGAGTCTTTTGTCCGCGAACTATCTGAAGCCGCATCTAAGTCGCAAAACGCTTGGGCTCAGGCTAGAAAGGATAATAACTTTAAGGCCTTTTTGCCATGGCTTACTAAAATCGTAGAATTGAAGAAAAAGGAAGCAGAGCTTGTCGGATATAAAGATTCATCATACGATGCGCTTCTTGATGAATATGAGCCCGGCATGACAACGAAAGAAGTCGAAGCGGTACTTCAAGATCTTAAGAGTTTTCTTATTCCATATCTTCAAAAGATAAAAGAATCGAAAGTCAAAGTAAATACAAAAAAGTTACTCGGCAAGTTTTCTATACCCGAGCAGTATGAATTCAATAAGTACGTATCGGAGAAAATAGGCTTTGACTTCAATTCTGGTCGGCTAGATATAAGCACTCATCCATTTACCGAGAGTCCTCATATGCAAGATGTTCGCATAACTACCAGATATAAAGAAAATGATTTAATGTACGCACTCGGGTCCACTATTCATGAGACTGGACATGCATTATATGAACAGGGTCTACCGGAAAAACATTTCGGCACTCCGCTTGCTGAATACATATCTTTAGGTATCCATGAATCACAGTCCCGACTATGGGAAAATATGTTTGGTAAAAGCATTGAGTTTTGGAAGTTCTTTTATCCAAAAGTTCAAAAGGAATTTCCAAGTCCATATAAAAGCATAAAGCTTGAAGAGTTTTATAGAATTATTAATAAAGTTAGTCCGAGTTTTATCCGAACCGAGGCAGACGAAGTAACGTATAATCTCCATATTATAATTCGCTTTGAAATAGAGAAGGAAATAATGGAAGGTCATATCAATTTAAAGGATCTTCCGACTATCTGGAGCGCAAAAGTAAAAGAGTATTTAGGAGTAGACGTGCCAGATGATTCTTTGGGGGTGCTACAAGATGTCCATTGGTCAATCGGGGCTTTTGGTTATTTCCCAACATACGCCTTAGGCAATTTATATTCTGCACAAATTTTTGCAATTATGAAAAGAGAGATGCCCAACATGGAAAAGAAGATGGCAAAAGGTGAGTTTACAGAAGCAGGAGAATGGTTAAAGAAAAATATACATTCTTTAGGAAGAACATATTCCTCGGGGGAACTAATTAAAAAAGTTACGGGCGAAAAGCTAAACAGCAGTTACTTTATAGAATATATAGAGAAAAAATATAAAGATCTATATACACTTTAGACACTGAAAACATTATTTAATTATTTACCAATGACACAAGCTCATTGTTTTGAATATTAAATCAGTGAAAGGCTAACCTCTGTTCGATGAATGGGGTGAGTTAATGTATTTCAGGCTGGGAAGTATTCTTTAAGACACTCTTAGTTTCTTTTTCGGCCGCATTGATATTCCAAATTTGCTCATATGCTTCTGCCACTAAGTTTGATGCTCCATACTTTACATCTTTGTAGAGCTCTTCTTCGGGGGCGTAAGGGTTTGTCATGTTACAAATTAATTGAAAAGCATCACTAATTTCTGCATACGGAGGACGTCCTAATCCCTCCATAAACCGTGTAACAAAATCTACTACAAGAGCTTTCCCTTCTGGTGGGTATCCTTTTCTATTTAAATCAATAAATAAATTCTTTAATTCGGAAGCAAACTCTGTTTCTAGCTTGTCTGGTCGAGGCTCTCCTGAGCCAGGTTTAAAATCCATATAACCTTAATTATATCATGTTTTACAAATACAATACTTTTGCTCTAAGCATTGATATACTCATCATATGAATAGGCTAATTATGGCTGTGGGGATGCTTTTTTTGTGTAGTTACTTTTTATCGTATGATCATGTATTTGCTCATGAAGTAAAGTACGATGGAACTATTTCTGCTTTTTTGCATATTAATCCAAATGACGATCCGAAAGCAGAAGAAAATTCAGAGCTTTTAATTTTACTAAGCGACAGCAGGGGATTTTTCAATTCAAATAATTGCGACTGTTCTTTATCTGTTACAGATGGAGGAAAGGATATTTTAAACACCAAGATCTTTTTAAAAGGCGAGTCAAGCGCAACTGTACACGAGGTCTTTCCGCACGCGGGAATATACCAAATATCAGTACGCGGAGTGCCAAAATCAGGCGGTGACTTTAAGGCATTTAATATAATATTTGATAAGCGGGTCGAAGGAGCAAATAACCAAGACTCAGCGCCAAAGTATGAAATTTACCTTATAATTGCGGCTCTGCTATTAATAGCTTTCCTATTTATATATAATAGGAGGCATAAATAATTATGAAAAAACTTCTACTTGCCCTCCCGCTTCTTGCTTTGTCTTTTACTGCTTTTGCCCATGTTGTAGTGACGCCAAATAAAGTGGGAATAGGAATGTTTCAAACCTTTACAATAGGGGTCCCTTCAGAAAAAAGTATCCCTACAGTCTCACTTAAGCTTCTTATCCCTTCGGGGTTAGATTATGTGACTCCAAATGTTAAACCGGGCTGGAGAATTGAAGTTAAGAAAAATTCCGAAGGCAAGATCACGGAAATAGATTGGACAGGAGGGAATATCCCAGCAGGAGAGCGAGATGATTTCTTATTTAGTGCTAAAGCGCCAATATCTACAACTAACATACAGTGGAAGGCATATCAAACATATAAAGACGGATCAATAATTTCATGGGATTTGGATGCTGATGCTCAGCCGAATAAAGATGGGGGCTCCGATCTTTCTAAGAGCGGGCCATATTCCAAGACTGAAGTTATTAATGATTTAATAGAGACCAAGAAAGACTCTAGTTCCACGCTTCCTCTTATTTTAAGTTTAGTCTCTTTGGCATTTTCAATCATTGCATTACAGAAGTCGAGAAGGACTTAATTATTTCTTCATAATTCATGCTGTACACTAAACTTTAATGGAATACTTTTATTATTTAATAATAACGTATAAGTATTGGTTATTACTCCCCATCGTAACATTTGAGGGACCTATAGCTACGGTGGTTTCTAGTTTTCTGGCTTCCCTCGGAACTTTAAATATTTATCTGGTTTTCCTAGTGGTGGTAGGAGGAGATGTGTTAGGAGATATTATGTATTATTGGATTGGAAGGAAGGGGGGAAAAAAACTAGTTGCAAAGTATGGTAAAAGGCTGGGGCTTACCGCAGAAAGATTAGAAAAAACGAAGAATCATACTGATAGACATTTAGGTAAAACCATCCTTATAGGTAAATTTATGCAGGCGCCAGTGTTTATCATTATGATGGCTGCGGGAATGACTAAATATGATTTTAGGAAGTATGTTATAAGTATGATAATTGTTTCAATTCCGAAGGCCGTATTTTATATGGTAATAGGATACTACTTCGGGCAATATTATCAGACAATTGAAAAGTATTTAACGCAAACAAGCAGATTCATATTTTTCTTTTTCGCCATCATTATTTTTATCTGGCTTATTACTCGGGAAAGATCAAAAAAGCCACTAGTAGAAGAAAGTTTGCTCTAAGGTATACTTACTAAAATGAAATGGAAAATCCCCGGTAAACCCAAAGTTTATGAGGCTTTAGGAGTAGTAGCGGATAAGCGTATAGAAGTATCTGGAGACGAAGCTAAAGTTTATTCTTCAAGCGGGAATAAATTCTATGATATTTCGTACGACGCGTCCAAAAATGCCATCATGTGTAATGATAATTCATCTTACTGGAAAGGGGACTTAGGATATCCGGCAATTGCCTATCTTATGAAAGTGGGGGTATTAGAATATGATGAAAATCTAGGAGAGCTATTAAAAGGGGTGCCGTGGAAAGATTTAAATGTAAAGTTTAAAAATAATTTTGATAAGACAGTTGAATACATATTAGAAAAGCTTACAGATAGAGAAAAACAATCTTTTGAATTATATGTAGAAAAGATAATAGAGGATATAAAAGAATTAGATTTAAATCTTTTAGGGAAGAAAGCTAAGCCTCCAGAAGGATATTAATATTATGAAAGATTCACCAATTTTGTTTTATGAAAGTGAGTTTTATATATTTTCTAATTTCTCTTCTTTTGTCGTTGAGTGGAGAGGGAAATTATGGATGACGGTAGAGCACGCATACCAAGCTTCTAAATTTACAGATGAGATGATCCAAGAAGAAATAAGAAATGCCAGGTCTGCTGACGAGGCTTACAGAATCGCACATCGCCATGAAGAAAAAATGGACGCCAGTTTAAAAAGTCAGAAACTCGAAATTATGGAAGATATTATTCGTGCCAAGATTACGCAGCATGAATATGTACAGAAAAAGTTAAGAGATAGCGGGGAAAGAGAAATCATTGAAGAGTCTTATAGGGACGCTTTCTGGGGCTGGGGCCCGAATAAAGACGGACAAAATAACTTAGGAAAAATCTGGATGAAATTAAGGAATGAATTGAAAGGTACGCCTTAGTGTTATACTTTTTTCATGTCAGAATCCGCTCTTCCTCGCATCCATATAGATCAATTCCCTAAACTTGTAAAAGAAGGGGTGTTTATTTTAGACGAAGAAGTTTGGAGCACTCAAAAAAGAATTGCTCGGATTTATGGGCGCAGCATTCCCACAATAAACGATCATTTAAAAAAGATTTATAGAGAAAGAGAACTGATGAAAGCATCAAGCGAACGAGCCTTAATGATTACTCAAACAGAAGGTAAGAAAAAAGTTGAAAGGAAAGTATACGTATATAATGCAGATGTAGTAATCGCGCTCGGATTCCGCGTCAAAGGAGAGTGGGGGAAAGAATTCCGTATCTGGGCCCGCGAGGTGGTGAGGGCAAGTTATGATCCGCGAGATCAGATCAAGCATTTAATAGATAAGCCTCAGAGGTAATTATCGCCTTGAAATGTGAGTTCGCAGATAATTTGTACTTCCGCCAACCTTTTTTGATGGATTAAATATAGAAAGTGGGTCCCATGCCTCTTTTAGCTTCTTAAATATTTCTCGTGTTGCTTCATTATAAAAGGATTCTAAGTAGGGGGTGCGAGCCAGACCATCTCCTCCTACGGCGCTTATGCCTCCTTTATGTTTCTTAACAATTTTAAAGATTTCTTCGTTGTAGTTTAAAATCTCTTCTTCAAAGTGTTTTGTTCCGGGGTCAAAAAGAGAGAGCAAAGATAAATGTCCGCTGCCGGCATATCCAGAAAGCGCATATAACTTGCCCTTGCTCCCCATGTATTCGTCTATATTTTTAATTAGTGATGCATATTGTGGAAGTGAGACGATCATCCCTCCAGCTGAAGTTATAACCTTATGGGCTCCTCTCCCATAATTATGGATAAGAGAATATGCAAAGTCAGAGTTAGTTATGGTATTTACTAATGTCTCATCAAACTCTACATGTTCATCTTCTTCGACTTTCAGACCTTTTATAAACATAGTAGCTTTATTCTTCACCTTTTTAACATCATCATCCCTGTGGGTGACCAAAAGTGTAAACTGTGCTTTTTTAAGTGAAGGAAGGAGGTCCGGGTGAAATTTCTGAGTAAGAGTGACAAGTGTCTGATCAAGCAAAAAGATTCTTTCCGCATTATGATGGACGGCTACATCTACAAACATGGATATTAGTTCCGGATCTTTTATTTGTATAGCATTTGTAATAGAAAAGAGCTTACTTGGGGACACTCTGAATGTTACTGATGTAATTATTCCAAGCGTTCCATCCGACCCGACTATCTGATCTAGAAGCTGCCTTGGTCCAATGGAAGTATTCCATATAGAATATCCTGTCGCATCATCAGGCTGTTCTGGCTTGGCGGCTCTTAAAATGGGGGACGAATCAATAAGCAAAGGAAAAACAGATTGATAAATTCCGAGAAGCCGCCCGCTTGGAGTAATTCCGTCTTTAATTATATGTTCTTCGCCCGTATCGACTATTATTGTGACTCCCTCTATCCATTCTCTAATCGTGCCTGCATAAAAGGAGGCTGATGTAGCGCTTTTTGTAGCAACGAGTCCGCCTATTGTTGACTTATTGCTATCAACTCCAAGCGAAGGGATCTCCATATTCCAGCCTTTTAGTTTTTCTTGTAATGTAGTGATAGAAGTCCCTGCATCTACCGTTACAGTGTGATCCATCATGTTTACATTTCTAATGCGGTTAAAATGTCTGGTTAAATCAATAATTATTCCTTCTCCAAGCGCGCCGCCAGTTTGGGATGTGCCTCCACCTCGCACAGTTATAGGAATTTTAAACTCTCTAGAAAATGCAATTGCATGTTTTATATCCGTGGTTGTTTTTGGATAGATAATGGTCTGAGGCATTACTTCGTAAGGAGACCCATCAAGGCTTGCTTCTAAAAAAGCTTGATGAGAGAAAACTATTTCACCAGATAAGATTTTTGCCAGATCTCCGAAAAGTGGGGGAACATTGGAAAGCAGATTAGATACCGTTAGCATATATGCTTTTACCATTTTGGTAAATTAAAAACAAAATGATAAAGATTGCCGCTATGATGCAAAAAATGAGGAATCCTCTTCGAAGAGCGGGGTAAAGATTTATATCTTTTTTATTTTGCACGGTAGAGTCTTCCTTTTGAAGATTTATTTTTTGTGATTCTGTATCCATCATATGAGTATAGCTTGTTTTTATGTTCTCTATTGCTTTGTTATATCCACAGTCAAATCGCGTCGTATAGAGATATAATAAGATTACATAATAACAATTTATTTATAAAAACATGAAATTACTCGCGTCCTTTTTTTCCAGACTCTATAGATATGCCACTATATGCATAATCGTAGGATCTCCATTATTCTTTATTCCTCGTACAAGCTTCGCGCCTGAAATAACCTATTACTTGACGATGACCGTTCTGGTAGCTGTCGCGCTGGTTTCATACGTAATTTCTGCTGCCATAACCCGTACTTGGCATACAGTCTCCAAGCTTGAGTTTTACTCGTATATCGCATTTTCTATATGTGTAATCGGTTCTGTAATCTTTTCGCAAGATCAGAAAACAACACTTTTTGGAGATATGTTTAATCCAATGTCTGCTGTATCGCTTCTTATGCTCCCGGCGGTAATGTATCTTGTGAGAACTCTTCCTGAAGCTTTGCGACAAAGACTTAAGTATATTCTTTTGGTAATGCTGGGAGTTTCGTCTTTCGTGTTTGTATCTGCTCTTATGTTTACTGGCAAAATTGCGACGGTAGGGAATCAGTTATTTTCTGGATTTACTACGGGCTCTGCCCTTGCGGTTTACATTGGAATATTTGTTATAGGGTGTCTCTTATTTGTAAAAAAGGTTCCGCTTGCTAAAAAATACAAAGCAGCAATCGTAGTAACCGCCATATTCTTCCTTTCGTGGGCTGTGTCTCTTTCAGTGCAAGATAATATCCGTCCGGATTCAAAGAGTTCTTTTATAGTTGGCAAAACTGTAATGCTAAAAGAAGGTGTGTTTGGAATAGGGGCGGGGCATTTCGACCGTGCATGGCAGCTTTATCGTCCAGCTAGTGTAATTGCATCACCATTCTTTATTTATGACTTCAATCAAGGGGCAGATACGATGAGCACTCTCTTTGTAAACATAGGAATATTAGGGTTAGTTTCATTCTTAGCGTTAGTACTTTCAGCTTTATATAGTACTTATCTAAGCTATAGACAAGTAAGGGAGGGGAAAGAGCACCTAATCCTCGGCATGCTTACCATGGTACTTCTTTACATGGCGATTGTCGCATGGCTGATTCCATTCTCATTTGCGATGTTAATGGTCTGGATGGTGGTGGCAGGCCTTGGAATCGCAAAGGCAAGACTTACTGAATATCACCCAAGTAAAAAACTTGCATTCTTAATGATTCCTCTCGCTGTCTTATTACTCGTAAACCTAGGAGTCACTTTAAACAAAATAAAAGCTTACGCTCTTTATAGCAAAGCGGCAACATCAACAAACCCACAGGAAGTTATAACACTTTTAAGCCGCGCTTCGGTAGCATATCCATATGATGGGTTTTATAGAGCACAAGTTGAAACAGGTATACAAGCAAACAGGCTAATAGTTTCAACTACGACTTTATCTCAAGATCAGATTCAGAACATCTATCTTACAAACGCATCTTCATCAGTTGATGCAGGATTAAATGCTGTTAAATTAAACGGATCAAATTATAAGAATTATGTTTCATTAGGACAGGCCTACGAACTGGCAATTCCTTTCGAGAAGGATTCTGGATACGCCCACGCTAAAGCCGCATACGAAGAAGCCGTAAAACTTTATCCAGAGAATCCATATCTTTATGTGATACTTGCTCGCCTAGAGGCATCTGCGGGGACAAAAGAAGGAGTGAGAATTCAATTAACAGAAGCACTTAAAAAGAAGCAAAACTTTGCCGACGCACTGTACCTAATGAGTCAGCTAGAAGCATCAGATAATAAAATCACAGAAGCATTAAACTATGCTCTTGAAGCAGTGAAGAATGCGCCGAATGATCCATTAGTATATGTCCAAGCCGGACTTCTGCTTTACGGACAAAAGGATTATGCCAATGCTGTAACTGCTCTTAACAAGGCTCTAACTTTAGATCCAAATAATGCAAATGTCGCATACTTCTTAGCGTTATCACTTAGAGACGGCGGACGGCCAGACTTAGCCAAGCAAATTGTAGATCAGCTTCTTACGCAAAATCCAGGAAATGCAGACCTTGTGGCCTTAAAGAAAACTCTAACACCTACACAAGCCGCAGCTCCTGCAGCCACACCAAAAGTTCCGGCAAAGAAATAAAAGTAATGACCCTTAATGAGATAGAAGAAACTCTTAGCACACTTAAAAAACGTCACCCCGATCTTGATGATGAGCTTCTTATTACGCTTCTTGAAGCTGGCGGATGGGATGAGAGAGCAATAAAAGATGCAGTACTTCTTTTCCATCATAAAAAAGAAAGCCCTTCCATGAGTAAGGTGAAAGTTGAAAGCCTTTCCAAGATGGAGGAAGAAAATCTTCTTCCTCCAGAAGTAGATTCGGGCCATCTTCTTTTAGATAAAAATGAAGATGTTGATGTAAGAACAAAAGAACCAGAGTCTTTGCTATCGCCAGGAATAGAAAATGTAAAAATTAGTGAAATAAAAGTTGCTAAAAAAGAAGCTGAGCCACCGCACAATTTACCTCTTCGCCCATTTGAAACAGCTCCGCATGTTTGGGAGTTTTCTAAATATAAAGATGTATTTTATGGAGATGTCATGCCAGAGCCTGCGCCTTCTTTAGAAACCAAAATTGAGGAAAAGAAAGAAGTGCGGATAAAAACAAAAGTAGAAAGTAAAGTAGAAGCAAAAGCACCTGAAGTAAAAGAGATAGAAAAAAAAGAAGATGTAACACTCCCACCAGAAAAACTGGTAGAGAATGTTTATATAACTAAAACTCCTCCGACGAAGAAAGATGAGCATCTTATTTTTATAGCAATTGCAATGCTGTTACTCATACTTCTTATATTGGGATATATGTATAGTAATGGTCGGATTTAATGGAAGGCTGGGTTACTTTGTCACAGTTCTAGAAATTAATGCTTATAGTATATAGTAAGGATAGCGGTTATACTTAAGGAAATTATTAATAGTAAAAATATATATGGGAAATTTTGATTATAAAAAATATACGTGGATTGCAGGAGGCATTGCATTACTATGTGTGGCATTCGGTGCTTTGGGACTAGGAATGTCTGCATTTAGCTCATCAGAGCATCCAGGAGGACAGCAAGCTAGCATTTCTGTAACTGGAGAAGGGGAAGCCACTGCAATACCAGACATCGCGACTTTAAATGTAACGGTGAGAGAAACAGGGAAAACTGTGCCTGAAGCTCAAAAAACCGTAGAAGCTAAAATTAAAGATGCAACGGATCAAATGGTGATTTTGGGAATTGCAGAAAAGGACATTAAGACTACTTCATACACTGTTAATCCTAAGTATGAATATCAAAATACATATTGCATAAATGGGTCATGCCCGGTTGGCGCTCCGAAGATCGTAGGATATGATGTGGCTGAAGTTTTAGAGATAAAAGTTAGGAAGATTGATATTTCTGGAGATGTCATTGCCACACTTGGAAAAGCAAATATAACAGAAATTACAGGGCCTGAGTTTACAGTTGATGATATGGATAAGATAATTTCGGAAGCTAAACAAAAAGCGGTAGAAGATGCCAGAGCAAAGGCTAAAGAAACCGCTAGATCTCTTGGGGTAGATTTAGGAGACATCGTTGGTTATAGCGATGATTCAAGCAATATGCCATACCCTATGTATGATAAAGCGGCATTCGGAATGGCACCACAAGCCGCGGGGAACCAAACAGTGAGCATTCCAACAGGTGAAACTATTAAGAAAATACATGTAACCATTATGTATAATCTAGACTAAACCTCTTAATTATAAGAAACAAAAAAGCACTATTTAGTGCTTTTTTGTTTGCTGTTGACTTATTTCTCTTTGTTTAGTATAGTTACTTTATCAATACCCCCCGGGGTGTTTTTTAGAATAAGGTCATTATATAATTTCATTATGGACATCATTAAATATTTAAAAGAAACCAAAGCTGAACTGAAGGAGGTTCATTTCCCTAGTGTTTCCCAGACCATAACTTACACAATCATAGTTGTGGTTTTATCTGTAGTGGTGGCGGCTGTGCTTGGAGGAATAGACTTAGGACTTCGTGAAGCGCTTACAAAGTTTCTCGCTAAATAAGCATCTTTAAAGTTTAAGCTTGCATTTACAAATAACTAATTACCAGTAACTATAAATTATTCATATGGCTAAACAAGAATTTACAGGAGAGCGACATTGGTATGCTATCCATACATACAGCGGTTACGAAAATGCCGTGCAGAGAAATCTAAAGCAGAGAATCGAGTCTCTTGGCATGGAAAATAAAATCTTCGATGTGGTAGTTCCGCTTGAAAAGAAAATTAAAATTAAGGGGACAAAGCGTGTGGAAGTTGAGGAAAAAATTTATCCTGGATATGTTCTGGTAGACATGATTGTGGATGATAACTCATGGTACGTTGTTCGTAACACTCCTCGAGTTACAGGATTCGTGGGAGCTGGGACAACTCCGGTTCCACTATCACAAAAAGAAATTGATTTTCTATTTAATCGCATGAAAACGGGAGAAATTGAGCATGAGGTAGCTGTAGAAGTCGGGGAATTAGTTTCTATTGTTGATGGTCCATTCAAAGACTTTGAAGGCAAGGTAAGCGAGGTGGATAAGGCAAGAGGCAAGCTGAAGGTGCTTGTGAACATGTTTGGGAGAGAGACTCCAGTTGAGCTCGACTTCCTCCAGATTAAAAAGATATAAATCACTCCATCTGCTTTGTCGCTACGGAATTTTGCTCATCAACGTACTCATTGTACGTCTCTTTACAAAATCCCTATGCTTCGCTCATCTGAAGCAATTTCTCTCTTTTTACATAAAAGAAGACCTTGAAATTAAATAAATTAAGTGTTATAATACCGAAACTTATATGGCAGCTAAAAAAATTACAAAATACGTTAAAGTTCAGATAGAAGCAGGGAAGGCCACTCCTGCTCCACCGCTTGGACCTGCTCTTGGACAGGCTGGTGTTCAGATTGGAGATTTCGTAAACAAGTTCAATGCTGCCACTCAAGGTCAGCAGGGAAGGCTTTCAGTAAAGATTTACGTATACGAAGACCGAACATATGATTTCGTTATTAAAACCCCCACCGCCACTTCTCTTGTAATGAAAGCAGCAAACGTTGCTAAAGGAAATTCTAAAGGTGGAGCAGGTACAATCTCAAAAGATAAAATTAGAGAAATTGCAGAAATTAAGTTAAAAGACTTAACTGCTCATACTGTAGAACAGGCTGCTAAGATTATTGAAGGTACGGCCAAGTCTGCAGGAATAAAAGTAGTTTAGTGAAAATACAAACAAAAATCCGCATTAGTTGCGGATTTTTGTTTTGGTTAATGTATCTGTTATGATGGTTTGATGACTAAGGGAGCTATTCCATCACAAGATCTAAAGAAGAATGTTAATTTAGGTGTATTTAAGAACGTTAAGGAGGAGCATATAAGTCCAGCATCTATAGACGTAACCATATCAGGAGAGATATACAGAGTTGATGGAGTCTTTTTGCCAAAAACAGGAGAGTCAATACAATCTTTAATTAAAAGAATGAATGGCACCAGGCATGCTATTAACGAACCTCTAGAACGAGGGGTGATATATGTCGTACGTTTAAACGAACAGTTTGATCTCCCTCATGATATTTATGGATACTGCAATCCGAAATCATCCACCGGGCGGCATGACCTGCATGTAAGAGTTATAAAAGATGACGTAGCCAGGTATGATACTTTGCCAAAGGGAAGCAAAGGGGATTTGTGGGCCATTGTTGTTCCTAGATCCTACCCGGTTTTACTCCCCATTAACTTTCCTATATCTCAAATCCGTTTTTTTAATGAAGATACTCGTTTTAGTGAAGAAGATCTTAGAAAGCAGTTTGAGATATCGCCTTTTGTGTATCAATTAAATGGCGTACCATCCCAATATAATGATCTCGTGATGACTGATGGCGACGGATCTATTTTGCTCACGCTTGATTTGTCTCAAGACATTGTCGGATACGAGTGTAGGGGAGGCAACACCGTGCTTGATTTAGGAGCAGCTAATGCATCATTAGATTCTTCAAAGTATTTTACTCCATTACATAAAAATGGAGACAGTCTGTTGCTTCACAAAGATAGCTTTTATATTCTTTCCACGAAAGAAGCTCTGCGAGTTCCTCCATATATCGCAAGTGAAATGGTTGATATGGATTCTAGAACGGGAGAATTCAGAACTCATTATGCTGGATTCTTCGACCCGGGGTGGGGGTACGGAGCGAAAGGCGAAGGAAAAGGAAGGCCTATTACATTAGAGGTGCGATCATTCGAAGATGTGGTAGTTACGCATGGTCAGCCGATAGGAAAGGTCCGTTTTGAAAGAATGGCGCAAGTTCCGGAAGTGCATTATGATCAGAAAAATTCAAATTATAAGATGCAATCTGGACCGAAACTTGCAAAACAGTTCAAGTAGTTTTCGGTATAAATTTATGATAGGGTAAGGACGAAACAGTGCACCATCGGTGCATTCTGTAAACCTAACCATTCGCCCAAGGAGGGCATAGATATGAAAAAGCCGTTCTGTGGCGTTTTAGGACGAGATGCGTTACGGATGCTTCTGGATGAGGGATTTTTGGTTAAGACTGGAGGGCTGGTCGAAGTCAAAAATGAAACAATCGACATCGGCCTTTCACAGCCCGTGCGCCTGGCCAATAAGCCTTTTGCTTCCACTGGATACCCGGATATGAATATGTTCGGGGAAGAAGTGGGGCTTGACGGGCTGATCTTGCGGCCTGGACACACAGTCCTTGCTCAGGCAGCCGTACGGCTGAACCTGCTCGAACCGTTCCATGTGGGTTTCAGCAGTAGGTCTGGCATGGCCCGTATTGGACTCGAGTCCACAGCACATGTAGATGGCTTCGGGGAAATGAATTGCGCCTATTCGCGCGACGGCCTTTCCAGAAGAGTTATCATTAGTGCGATTTCTCGTATTCCAGTGACTGGCCTCGGCAAAGAATCTCTTCTTCAAATGCGCATTTCTCGCAAAGATGCGCGGCTCGGAAGAGAAGAGGTGCTTAAGATCCTTGTATCAGGCCATAATCTTTTCATCGACCCGCGAACTGGCAAGCCTCTGGAAAAAGAACTGCAGCTTCGACGAGTAACTCCGGACGGTCGCTTACTCGCCACGCTCCACCTTCAGGAGGGTCTGTGCGGTTTTAAGCTTCGGAAAGACGCAAAGGTCCTGGACTTGTCCCTTCGTGGGCAAAAGTGGGAGGACTTTTTCGAACCGGTGTACGCGAACAGGGGCGGCGACGGAAGGCTCTACGTTGATTTGCGGGAAACGGGGTATTACCTCTTCATTACCCGAGAGGGACTCAACCTGCGAGAAGGACTATGTGCTTCGTTGAAGCAGCTCGATTCCAGTCTTTTCCGGGGGGCAATCCATTTCGCAGAGTATTTCGGGCATGGATTTCAGGGTGGTGCCACTCTCGAGATGGTTACCCTTTCATCTGATGTGCGAGCTTATGAAGGGTCGTTTGTCGCCTCTTTCGGGCTCGATCGGGTGGACCCGGACGCACCGATCTATGAAGGTTTCTCCGCGAACCAGAATTTGATCCCGCAACTTCCGCCGATGGTCACGATGCCGACCCTGTGACCATGAAGCAGGAAACACATTTTTGCCCGCCGAAAGGACGGGCATTTTTTATGCTAAATTTATTTTGCAATAAAAAACCGCGCACTCCTGCGCGGAAAGTTCAGACTGCGACCTTGCCTGCAATTGCAGGATGCGGATCGTAGCCTTCGAGAGTGAAGTCCTCATACTTGAATGCGAAGAGGTCTTTTACCTCAGGGTTAAGATGCATGATAGGCAGCGGTCGAGGATCTCGTGTGAGCTGCTCATCTGCTTGCTTGATGTGGTTTAAGTAAAGATGGGTGTCACCAAAGGTGTGAACGAAGTCCCCGAGTGCGAGTCCGCAAACTTGTGCGACCATCATTGTAAGCAGCGCGTATGACGCGATGTTGAATGGTACCCCCAGGAAGATGTCCGCGCTTCGTTGATAGACCTGGCACGAAAGTCTTCCATCTGCCACATAGAACTGAAAATACATGTGACATGGCATGAGTGCCATTTCGTCTAAGTCGGCTACATTCCATGCTGATACACACATTCGGCGCGAGTCGGGATTGGTGCGAAGCTGCTCCAGCACTTGAGATATCTGGTCGATGTACCTGCCATCAGACGCCGGCCAGCTTCTCCACTGATACCCGTATACTGGTCCGAGATCGCCGTTTTCATCGGCCCACTCGTCCCAGATCTTTACACCATTTTCTTTCAGGTACTCGATGTTGGTTTCGCCCTTTAAGAACCAGAGCAATTCGTGGATAACTCCCTTCAGGAAAACCTTCTTCGTGGTTAGAAGCGGAAAACGCGCATTTAAATCAAAGCGAAGTTGTTCTCCGAAAATGGAAAGAGTCCCTGTGCCAGTCCGATCTCTTTTCTGAGCACCATTTTCTCGCACACGCCGTAAAAGATCAAGGTAGGATCGCATATATTCCTTTTGGTAAATGCGTATGTATTTAGAATATGCTTAATGTTTGCCGTGTGCAACCTGTAAAAAAGCCCATAAATAAGGTAGTATAGGGAGATGGAAAATATCTCAGGGAAGATAAAAGAAATAGTACATGAAGCAGTAAAAAAACTTAATATCATAGATGATATAATTTTTACGATAGAACAGCCGGAGGATTCTTCACATGGGGACTTTGCTACAAATGTCGCATTCCCACTTTCGAAACAACTAAAGTGCTCCCCTAAAGAAGCAGCAGAGAAATTAGCGCTCTTATTAAATGAAGACAAAAGCAATGTAATCTCGAAAGTAGAAATTGCTGGGCCAGGATTTATAAACTTTTCCTTAAATGACGAAGTGATTAGAGATTGTATTAGGAATTTTGAAGAAAAGGCTTTCTTTGAAACCAAATACACCGGGAAAAAGATTCTTATAGAACATTCTTCTCCGAATCTTTTCAAACCTTTTAGCGTGGGACATTTAATGAATAATATCACTGGAGAGGCGGTAGGGCATTTAATGAGAGCCGGAGGAGCCAAAGTAAATACCATTGCCTTTCCATCAGACATTTCTTTAGGCATCGCGAAAGCTATTTATATAATCAAGCTCGAGGAAGATAAATTTGAAGAAGTTTTACAAAAAGATAAAGAAGAGATAGTCGCATACTTAGGAAAGTCTTATGTAGAAGGAGTCGCTCACTACGAAAAGTACCCAGACTTGCAAAAGGAAATAAAAAGCATTGCGCAAAAGTTATATTCTAAGACAGAAAGCAAAGAGTTGGAGATTTATGAAAAGGCAAAGAAGTTCAATATGGAATACTTTATTTCATTAATGGATTCTCTGGGCTCTCACTTTGATGATTTCTACTATGAATCTCAAGCAGGGGATCTTGGAAAAGAAATAGTTCTTAAATACACACCTGAAGTATTTACTAAAAGCGAAGGGGCAATAGTTTATATTCCGCCAGAAGAAAGAAAAGATTTAAATACTCTTGTATTTATTAATAGCCAAGGCAATCCTACCTATGAAGCCAAAGATATCGGACTGCTGTCTTATAAGTTTGAGAAATTTGATCCTGATTACTCATTGTTTGTGACAGACAATGAACAAACCACGCATTTTAAAGTGGTACTTGCTGCTGCAGAAAAGATAGAAAAGAACTGGGCAGAAAAAAGTCAGCATATTCCTCACGGACGAATGACTTTTAAAGGAGAGAAAATGTCATCGCGTTTAGGCGGGGTACCTCTCGCAATGGACGTTATCAATACTGTAATAGAAGAAGTAAAAAATATAGGAAGTGAAAAGTTACAGGGCTTAGAAGAAATTGAAAAAGAAAAAGTATATAAGCAAGTGGCGCTCGCTGCCCTTAAGTTTTCTATTTTACGCTCTAAACTTGGAAGCAACATTAACTTTGATCCAGAAACATCCCTTTCTTTTGAGGGAGACTCGGGTCCATATGTGCAATATACATACGCCCGCGCCCGCTCGCTGTTAGAGAAATCTGAAAGTTTAAATAGTTCACCTTCTTATAGTAATGAACAAAATATCACTACGCTTGAAAGAAAATTAATCCATTTTGAAAGTTTGGCTATTAGAGCAATAGAAGAAATATCTCCGCAACACATAGTTAAATATTTATTTGACCTATCTCAGTTATTTAATAATTATTATGCGACAACTCCAATTATCGTAGAAGGCGATCAAGCTACTCCACATCGGCTGGCAATTGTTAACTCCGTATCATTAGTATTAAAAAAGTCTTTAAATATGATCGCCGTAGAAGCTCCCGAGAAAATGTGATTTCTCGCCGGATTGCATGAGCGAGAAATCACTCCAACGACCATGGAGTTGTGAGTAAATTTTTCCTGTAGGCCAGGGCGAGAAATCACTCCGCTGCCGTGGAGTCGAGAGCTCTTTACTTTTTATCCTCCTGATGTAAGATAAATATATAGCGACGACGGGACTAATCACCCCTGAGCTTCGGGAAGAACTCCGTAAATTACGGAACGTAGAGCCCATAAATGAGTCCCGAACATTTGTGAGGGAGAATCAAGGTGGTACCACGATCGCGAATATAGCGCTCGTCCTTGGAAAGCAACCTTTGGTTGTTTCTCAAGGACGAGTTTTATTTTTATCTATGCAAGAACCAAACAAACAAAAAACAATAAGCGAAAAAGAAAAAGAAGTACTAGCTTTTTGGAATGAAAATAACATTTTTGGAAAGTCGCTAGAAACTCCAGCGGGAGACGAGCCAAGGGGAGATTTCTCTTTTTACGATGGTCCTCCATTTGCTACGGGACTTCCTCATTATGGCCACATACTTCAAAGTGTTGTAAAAGATGCTGTCCCACGATACCAAACTATGAACGGAAAGCGTGTTCGCCGAGTTTGGGGATGGGATTGCCACGGTCTTCCGATAGAAAATCTAATAGAGAAGAAACTTAATTTAAATAGTAAAAAAGATATTGAAGAGTTTGGTATTGATAAATTTAATCGCGATGCATATGAGTCAGTTCTTAAATACGAAGAAGAGTGGAGGGGGGTAATCCCTCGACTTGGAAGATGGGTGGACATGGATCATCCATATAAAACCATGGACGCAACTTATACCGAAAGTATTTGGTGGGCGTGGAATGAGTTATGGAAAAAAGGTTTAGCTTATGAAGGATTTAAAATGATGCACATTTGTCCGAGGTGCGAGACTCCTCTTGCTCAATCTGAAGTGGGATTAGAATATCATGATGTTACGGATATTTCTGTAACTGCTAAGTTTGAGCTAACAGACGAACCGGGAACATTTATTTTAGCTTGGACTACGACCCCTTGGACGCTACCAGGCAATACCGCTCTTGCTCTTCATAAGGATGCTGATTATGAAAAAGTAAAAGTTGATGGAATGGAAGGCATATATATATTGGCAAAAGAAAGAGTCGAAGAAGTACTAAAGGATCATAAATACGAAGTTGTAGATACCTTCAAGGGAGAAAAGCTGCTCGGTAAATCTTACCTTCCGGTATTTCCATATTTCAAAGATACAGAATTAGAAAATAAGGAAAACATTTGGAAAACCTGGCATGCAGATTTTATTACATTAGATACAGGAACTGGGATAGCTCACGAAGCGCCAGCATTTGGTGCGGAAGACATGGAATTAGCAAAGCAAAATAATATTCCAATTATAAAGCATGTAACTATGGATGGGAGATTTATTTCTGAAGTTACTGACTTTGCCCAGATGAAGGTAAAACAAGTAAATGACACGCAATCAGCGGACATTGAAATAATAAAATATTTAGCGCACCACGGATTACTTTTCGAAAAGCATAAAATAATCCACTCGTACCCGCTTTGTTGGAGATGTAAGACTCCGCTAATTCAGTATGCAACATCATCATGGTTCGTGGATGTACCTAAGATGAAGGATAAATTACTCGAAGAGAATTCTAAAATTGGATGGACGCCAGAACATGTGCGCGATGGGCGTTTTGGAAAGTGGTTAGAAGGAGCACGAGAATGGGCCGTGTCTCGCGCACGATATTGGGGGGCGCCGCTTCCTGTATGGAAATGTGAAGAATGTGAAAAAATAAAGGTGATAGGATCTCTAGAAGAACTTTCAGAAGGAAGAGAGGCTAATAATAAATATTTTATAATGCGCCATGGAGAAGCAATTAGCAATCAAAATGGCGTAATAGATTGTAGTGGTGACCCAAATAATCATCTCACCGAGAATGGAAGAAGCCAAGCAGAAAAAGTAAAAGAAGCGTTAAACGAAAAAATTGATTTAATCGTCGCATCTCCATTTCTTCGTACCAAAGAGACGGCGGAAATAGTTAGTAAATCATTAGGCGGGATAGAAATAATTGAGGAGGAAAGGCTGAAGGAATTTAATCTAGGGGTTTTTGATAAAAGGCCAATATCTGATTATCACGGCACATTTAAAGAAATAAATTTAGATTCTGAAATAAAAGATGGTGAGACTCACCGAGAGCTAATGAAAAGGGTAATGTCCGCGTGGTATGACTTAGAAAAGAAATATAAAGGTAAAAATATTTTAATAATTACTCACGGAGGTCCAGGTTGGATGCTTTCTTCTGGAGTAACTTTAAGGACTGACAGCGATATAAATAATGAAATGATTAATCTGGGTCCTGGGGATTGGATGCCTAACGCCGTTGCTCGTGAGCTTGTTCCCAAGGTGATTCCTAGAGATGAAACAGGAGTTATTAATCTTCATCGTCCATATATTGATGATTTTAAATTTACTTGTGATTGCGGAGGCGAAATGAAAAGAATTCCCGATGTGTTTGACTGCTGGTTCGAATCAGGATCAATGCCGTTTGCGTCTATTCATTATCCATTTGAGAACAAAGATTTATTTGATACAGCATACCCGGCAGACTTTATTGGTGAGGCTATGGACCAGACGAGGGGGTGGTTTTACTCGCTTCTTAATTTAGGGGTGGGGTTATTCAACAGAGCTCCATATAAGCATGTGATAGTTACCGGGTGGGTAATGGCAAAGTCAGGCGCAAAACTTTCAAAAAGAGAAGGGAACTACACCGATCCTATGGTATTGATTGAAAAGTACGGAGCTGATGCTATTAGATATGCTCTTATCTCTAGTCCTTTAGTAAAAGGCGAGAATGTAGAGTTTGATGACGAAAATGTCTCGTCTGTATATAAAAAGTTAATTTCTAGATTGGAAAATGTAGTATCTCTTTATGAAATGAATAAGATTCAAATCACTTCTCCTCTCACTTCAGATGCTGTTATAGACAAGTGGATACTAAGCCGTATCCATGAGGTTATAAAATCAGCAACATTATCTTATGACAGTTATAAAATTGATGAAGCTGTGCGTCCGCTTGAGCAATTAATTGATGATTTATCCGTATGGTATGTAAGACGCTCACGAAGTAGATTAAAGGGGGATGATGGGGAAGACGAACAAAAGAACGCATATGTAACGCTTACTTACGTTCTTCTAGAGCTTTCAAAAGTAATGGCTCCCGTCATGCCATTTATATCAGAAAGAATATATAAAGCAGTTGGAGGAGAAAAAGAAAGTGTTCACTTAGAAAGTTGGCCAAAGGGTGGAGAAGTAGAATCGGAAATCATATCCGAAATGCAGGAAGTTCGAGATGTCGTGTCTCAAGCTTTAATGGAAAGAACCAAGAGTAAAATTTCTGTGCGTCAGCCTCTTCAAACTTTGACCACTATCAAAAACATTTCAGTTAAATATCATCAGTTAATAAAAGAAGAAGTAAATGTAAAAGAGATAATAGTTGGCTCAGAGGGCGACAGTGTGGTATCTTTAGATTTAAATTTAACTGAGGAATTAAAAAAGGAAGGGGATGTACGTGAATTAATCCGAGCCATTCAAGATAAGAGAAAGGAAATGGGATTATCGCCAAAAGATAAAGTTATTCTCACACTCCAGTCTTCTTTTGATGATGAATCTTTGGATGATTTGAAAAAGATCTGTAATATTTCAGAAATTAAAATTACTCAAGATGAATTAAAAAATAAAGTCGAAGTATCTTCCGGTGAAATTTCTTTCGAGTTTTAATTAGTGATTTTTCCCCATCTAAAATCTAATGTCTAAAATCCATTCCCATGGCTATTGAAAAACATACAACCGAAAGTATTGTCATAGATGCTTTTGATCAAGGAGAGCATGATCGTGTAATAAAGTTATTTACCCGAGAATTTGGAATGGTAATGGTCCATGCAAGAAGCATACGAAAGCTTGCCAGCAAATTGCGTGCCCATGTGCTCCCGGGAAGAGTGGGGCTAGTTACCTTAGTGAAAGGTAAGGAGGTATGGAGATTGGTGGGGGCAGAAAATCAAAAAGCTAAAGGAGAAGCTGTACAAGAAGCAATTAAAATTATTAGAAGGCTTATTCGTGGCGAAGGAGAACACAAGATTTTATACGACAGGCTGGGCGAGTTTTTTCAGAAGTTCACTACTTACGAACCTTCAAAAGCAAAGGTGCTTCTTTATTATATAATTTTAGTAGATTTAGGATATGCAGATATTAAAGCTATAGGCGCCAAAAACATGAAGGAATATATTTCCTGGAGTATGGACGATATATATACCCACCTAACGCTTGCATATAA
Source organism: Candidatus Nomurabacteria bacterium (assembly GCA_028286645.1). Lineage (GTDB taxonomy): Bacteria > Patescibacteriota > Minisyncoccia > Phycocordibacterales > UBA5272 > UBA11704. The sequence goes on along the minus strand of JAQBRF010000002.1, from coordinate 26,514 downwards.
AGATGTGCACTCCCACGTCTCTCTCGTCCTCAAGGAAATTCAGTTATAGATAGAATAGGCGGAGTTGGAATAAATTCTTATAAAGAAATGCGTATTTCCTTTTCTAAACGCTACCCGCTACCGACTGCCCCTGTTATACTAGTAATATGAACGATTCGTTTGAAGAAAATAGTGCTTTAGATTCCATTGAGCACCAATTATATGATCCAAAGAAAAAGGAGGAATCAATCTCTGTCCATAGAGTGAAGAATCGTCGCGAGGTAGAGCTTCCGACTTCTTGGGGTGAAAATACTCAAATTATAAAAGAGCTAAAGAAGAATGAAGGCTTATCTTTTGGCGCTAAGTTTTTAATTATTTCAGGCATTATATTGCTGCTTGCTCTTTTGTTTACGTCTTGGAGGATTTTATCCTCTAGAAATATTGTATCTAGCAATAATATTGAAATGACGGCTGATGTAGCCCCTACAATTTCCGGAGGAGAAGAAATACCAGTAACTGTAACTATTCATAATAAAAATAGCGTTCTATTAGAAAGTGCTTCCCTTACTCTTATTTATAAGCAGGGGGTGGGATCACAAGATCAACAGGAAAAAGTTCAAGAAAAAAGAGTTATAGGGACAATAAATCCGGATGAATATAAAAAACAGGATTTTAAAATAACACTTTATGGAAGTGAGGCGGAAGCAAGAGACGTCACATTAAAGTTGGATTATAAGGTCAGCGGATCAAATGCGATTTTTAGCAAGACCATTACTTCCTCTGTAGTTTTAAAAACTCCACCCCTGTCTATAGTACTTTCGGGGCCTGATACATTATCAGCTGATCAAAACGGAGATTTTTCCATGATAGTAACAAATAATACTGCCACCACCTCGCTTCCCAGCTTACTTCTTTTAACTCTCCCGGCAAATTTTACATTTAATAGTTCTAGCCCAAAGCAATCCGGATATGGCCCCACATGGCAGATCCCCGCTATCGAGAGCGGTTCGACATATAAAATTGGTTTCTCAGGAGCTCTTTCTGGTTCCGGTGGCGAAACAGGTACCATGAAGGCTATAATCGGTTCTCAGGGGGGTAACATAAATACTATCGGCATAGTATATTCTTCTCAGGTGTATGATATTCACTTAAGATCTTCACCGCTTTCATTCAAAGTAGCTTTAGATACTGATAGGGGCCAGGCGGAGACATTAAGATACGGAGACAGTGCCACTCTTACGATTACATATACTAACAGCAGCGATACGCCTATTCAGAATGTAAAGCTTACTTTAAATATTGATGGAGATGCGCCGCTTTATAATCAAATTGATCCAGGCACAGGGTATTATGACTCGGCTTCCAGAACAATAACTTGGGATAAAAGTATTATTCCTGACTTCCAATCATTGCCGCCACATAAAGAAAGTTACGTAAGGGTCGTTATTCCTATAGTTCTAAAAGGAACAAATTCACCGTCGCTTAAAGTAGGGATAACAGGAGCTGGCTCCCTTCAATCCAGTAATGATGTAGTGGCAAAAGTTAATAAGTCTTGGGTGGTTCAAGGAAGCGCCACGATAAATGCAGAGACTCATTATAAAATATCTACATTTACTAATACAGGGCCGATTCCTCCTGTAGTAAATAAAGATACGACATATACAGCTCATATAGTTGTTTCTGCGCAAAATGCTTTGGTGAATTCAAAGGTATCATTCGTACTTCCAATATATGTTTCCTGGAGAGGGGTAACCTCCGATAATGCTGCTATTACATATGAGCCAAATACTAGGACGGTTACATGGAATATAGGGCGTATTGATGCAGGAAAAACTACCACAGGGGATATAGGGCTCACTGTTAAACCTTCTCAGAGTCATGCAGGAAAGTCTCCTTCTATTACTTCTGGGATAGTATTGGATGCTGATGAAGAAACTTCAAAAGCTCACCTTCGTACCACGATATCGGCGCTTACCACCAAATTATCAAATGAATCCCTAGGTGTAAATTCAGGAATTGTAGTAGACAAGTAAATCTTTCGTGGCAAATAGAATATTCCTATGATAGGATAAAGCAATGAAAGAAAATGTACGCATTACCGTAGCCTCGTCTACTATTATTAAAACTATACTTTGGATTGCCTTTTTTGCCGGGCTTTACTACGCGCGCGATGTGATCATTGCTTTGCTTGTGGCGGTGGTATTGGCATCCGCCGCAGAAATGCCTATTAAGTCGTTAATGAAATGGGGGTTATCCCGCGGTCTATCTGTCGCAGCTATTTTTATTATCTTTGTAGCAATAATTGCTTCTTTAGTCGCGGTAGTTGTCCCACCGCTTGCAGATGATGCTGCGCGATTTATCCATAATCTCCCACAGCTATTAGATTCATTTAGGATCTTCGGCAAGGACTTAGGCTTTCGCGATCTCTCTGCCTCTCTTCAGGCTTATTCAGGTGAAATATCCGGAACGCAAATTCTTACAGTGGCGAAAGAAACATTGTTCGGCGCTGGAAGTTTCTTCGCTACCACGACGGCCTTACTTGGTTCTGTAGTGAATATTATTATAGTGTTTGTTATGGCATTTTATCTTTCTCTTCAAGAAAGAGGGGTGGAAAAGTTCTTGCATTTAATTTTTCCAAAAAGCTATGAAGAATACATAAAGGATATAATGATAAGATCCCAAAGAAAGATCGGACTATGGGTACAGGGACAGCTTCTGCTATCATTTATAATGGGAATTCTCGTGCTCATCCCAATGCTTATTTTAGGTATTCCATACGCTGCATTACTTGCGATACTTGCATTTTTTGGAGAACTCATTCCTATTGTCGGTCTACTATTTTCTGTGGTCCCGGGATTATTCTTAGCTTATGCTCATGGAGGAGGTTCTTTATTAGGAATAGTCGCGGTAATATTTATTATCATCCATCAGTTGGAAAATCATGTGCTTGTGCCGAGAGTTATGACTAAGTTAGTTGGGGTCCCATCTATTATCGTAATCGTGGCCGTTATAATTGGCGCGAAGTTTGCAGGTATCTGGGGAATAATATTAGCCGTTCCGCTAGCTTCAGTGTTTATGGAGCTAGTTGCTGATTTTGACAAAAGAAAGAATGCCATCTAAAAAACCTTTTTACATTACCACCACGCTTCCTTATGTGAACTCGGATCCGCATATCGGCTTTGCTATGGAAATAGTACGTGCGGATGCTATTGCTCGATACCATAATTCATTAAACGAAGAAGTTTTTTTTAATACAGGAACAGATGAACATGGAGTTAAAATCTTTGAAGAGGCGACACTCGCTGGCAAAACTCCTCAGGAATATGTGGATATTTATAGCGCCAAGTTTTCTGAACTTATAGAAGCTCTTAATCTTTCTATTAGTAGTTTTGTCCGTACTACAGATGAAAAACATATAGAAGCAGCGAAGAAATTTTGGAAATTATGCGATGAGACCGGCGATATTTATAAAAAACAGTATAAGGTGAAATATTGCAATGGCTGTGAACTGGAAAAAACCGACAGTGAGTTAGTAGACGGTAAATGCCCACTCCACACAAACCTTGAAATTGAAATTCGCGAAGAAGAAAATTATTTTTTTAAGTATTCAAAGTACCAAGATAAACTCATGTCTTTATATAAAGAACATCCTGATTTTATCACTCCTCAATTTCGCTTTAATGAAACCTTGAAGTGGACAGAAAGAGGCTTAGAGGACTTTTCTATTTCGCGTTTAAAATCTAAAATGCCTTGGGGAATACCTGTACCAGGGGACGAGACACAAGTCATGTATGTATGGTTTGATGCTTTAGTTAGTTATATTTCAGCAATTGGATGGCCGCATGATAAGGATACTTTTGAAAAGTGGTGGAATCAATCAGGTGGGGTTATCCAATATTGCGGAAAAGATAATAATCGCCAGCAATCTTCGATGTGGCAAGCTATGCTAATCTCAGCAGGACTTAACCCATCTAAAAAAATCATAATTAATGGTTTTATAAATGGAGTCGATGGAAGAAAAATGAGTAAGTCATTAGGGAATGTTATAAATCCTTACGAGGTAGTAGAATTATTTAAACCATTTACGGATTTTCCGGAGGACGTACTAAGATTCTTTTTGCTGCAGCTTCCTTCGTTTGAAGATACTAATATTGACATCACAAGCATCAAAGATATATATTCGGCTTATTTAGCAAATGGTATAGGCAATCTTACTAACCGCATTATGAAATTAGCCGAAACATATAAAGTTACTCTATCAGAGGAGTACAAATGGAGCGAAACTTATAAAGATGATGATTTATATAAACAGTATATACAAAACTTGAACGCGTATGATATAAAAAAAGCAGTAGAAGCTATAACTCAGACGACACAAAAGATGGATGAGTATATGCAAACAAATGAGCCATTTAAGGTTATAAAAGTGGATGAAGCTCGTGGAAAAGAAATGATTTATAAACTTGTCAGAAATTTATGGGAGGTAGCTATAATGCTTGAACCGATTATTCCGAGAACGGCAGAAAAGATTAAGGAAACTATCAGTGTTAACAAAATGCCAGAAAAACCGCTTTTTGCGCGATTATAATATGGAATTTTCACCTGAAAGAAATATCGAAAGTCCTCCTGAAAAGATATTGGAAATTGGCGCAGGTTTTAGACCGATTGTAGACTACTTAAAGAAATCCGGCGTTAACATGGGCTTTTCTGTTATTTCAGACATGAGTGCAAAAGCAATGTTAAAAGAAAATAATCTAAATGATTCAGAAAAAGTGCCCAGAGTTATCGCCAAGGCCTACAACCTACCTTTTAGAGATGGAGAATTTAAATATATTTTAGCTAGGAATTTTTTTGGCAATTCAGGAATGGAGGTTGGCAAGGTGCAGGGAAATTCTCAGCCTTCTCCGTTGCATGGGATTTTCCCTGAATTAGCTAAAGAGCATCTTAAAAAACTTTTTTCTGAATTGGCCCGAGTCTTGTCTTTGCATGGAGAGATTGTAATTATGGACTCATATACTCCAGATGTTGCAAAGAGGCTATTTATAGAATACGCAGATACATATGAAGACCTCTTTACTCTTTCGCAAGAACCCGAATTTCTTTCAAATGATGATGTCATGAAAGCTATGGATATGTTACCTGTGCCAGGAGAAATGTATGCCCTTAGGAAAAAAACTACCATATGAACTATTCATTTTTTGACATTCATTCCCATCTTCACGATAAATCTTTTGATGAGGATAGAGACTATATCATAGATGATATGAAGAATAAGAATATCGGGACAATTTTAGTCGGGTCTGATATTACGGAAAGCAAGAAGGCTGTAGCTTTGGCGGAACTCCATGACAATTTATACGCCACAGTTGGTCTTCATCCGACGGATAACATGGAAGAAATATTTCACGAACATATTTCAGAATACAAAGAATTACTAAAAAGCAAGAAAGTAGTAGCCATAGGGGAATGCGGACTGGATTATTATCGCTTACAAGAAGATCCGGGAAACCCTCGTGCCATTCTCGATGAGAAACTGCGCCAGAAAATAATTTTTGATGCTCAGATCAAGCTTGCTCTTGAAGTGAATAAGCCTCTCATGGTTCACGGACGACCAAGCAAGGGAAAAATGGACGCTTATGAAGATATGCTTGAGCTCTTAGAAAATTACGAAGAAAAGCATGGAGAAAAGTTACAGGGAAACGCTCATTTTTTTGTTGGGAATATTGAAATAGCAAAAAGGTTTATAGATATAGGATTTACCATGAGCTTTTCCGGGGTAATAACGTTTGCTTCTGAATACGAGGAAGTGGTTAGATTTATCCCATTAGAACATATCCATGCAGAAACTGATAGCCCATACGCTACTCCAGTCCCAAATAGAGGAAAAAGAAATGATCCTAGAAATGTAAAAGATGTAGTGGCGAAAATAGCAGAAATAAAAGGAGAGGCTGGGGAAAAAGTAAGGGAGCAGCTTTTAAAAAACGCGAGAAGAACATTCGGCATTTGACTTTTTTTGGTTAAAAGTAGAGGATATAAATGTTAGATCCACCAAGGAGAGTATTTTGAAGTCTCGGCAGAGGTTATCAACTAGCGACATTTCTTATCTTGTGGGGAGTGTCCACCGTCTGGAAAGGACAGACCTTCTTATCGAAGTGGGCATTGCCGGAGAGTATAAGTTCGTGGGTGTAGATGACCCAGGACTTAAACACCTGCGCGTGGGCACCACCAGGAGGTTCGTTCTTTTTTGGGTGCGACCTGACCAAAGGGTCCTCATTCTCGCCATTTTTAACACGCCAGCGACATCTTTGATTCGTAACATACAACGCATGATCAAAGATGGCACCTTCACTCTGCTCACATGTGTTCAGGCGAGCCCCCACTATGTGGCCGACATCAACCTCTTCACCAATCTTTGAAGGTGAGGCACCCCCACTTCGGTGGGCTTTATTTTAAGTTAAGACGCTTTGACTTAAAAGATTATAAGCGTAGTATTTAAACGAAGGTCTTCCTCCAGTGTTTATTCTCATTAGTGGAACATCATAGGAGACATAGCATGTCAAAGCATCAATACGTACTTGAAGTACCGCCGGGAAGCATCGTGTTCGTGAAAGATTCCAATGATTTGAAACGTAGTCGTTTCGGAATTGTCGTGGCCCCGAAGTTTTGGGTGGCTCATGGACAAGATCGAGATAAGGAGCTGTACTTTTCCTGCGAAAAGACCCAGGTCCCTTACTGGGGAATGGATGCGGAGCATTACTTCCATACCTCTTTTCAGGATAAGGGAGCGGTGGCTCCTCTCGGGTCAGTTTTTTCTCCCGACGAAGAATTCGAGAGGTTGTCCAATATCTTCGAATGCTTCACATTTCGAGACGGGAGCGACTACTACAACGCATTTCATCGCCACCTGAATTTCGTGAGAAGTTGTGTGGTCGATAAAACGGGTGAAGCGGTCCAACTCACTGACCCAATTTTCAAGGAATTTATCAGATCGCTCCAAGAGTGGAAAAACCAAAGTGAGGGGGTTTGACGATCGGCTCTATTAGGCTCCCGCTTTGGCGGGGCCTTTATTTTTTACCTAATTAATGGTAGAGTATGCTCCTATGACTGAAAATAATGAAACCATAGTAGACAGCCGAGTTTACGAAATATCTTATATCTTTGATAATAAGATTGACGAAAACAAAGCGCTTGAGAAAGCCGACGCAATCAAGCAGTCTATTGCTACCCTAGGAGGTAGCTTCATCTCAGAAGAAGCCCCATATATGAGGGAGCTTGCCTATGAAATGATCCGCGTCGTTAACAATATTAATGTGCGCTTTAATGAAGGGTACTTTGGATGGATCAAATTCGAATTAGATGGTGAAAAGGTAAAGGAATTAGAAAAAAGCATAAAGTTAGATGAAGAAGTTGTTAGATATTTAGTTGTTAAAACAGTACGTGAAAACACCGTCTACACAAAAAGAGCTCCTGTCATAAAGGCAGAATCTCTTGTAAACAATGAAGACGATATTGATACAACTACTATGCCGGAAGAAGTAATCGCAGGATCAGAAACTGCCATAATTCCTCCAGCAGATGAGTTACCAGAAGTCACTCCTGAAGTAACTGGCGAAGAAGTGAAGTAGAAACCAGAGAGAAGAAGACCGGTATCAGAAAAACTGCAATCTGGACTCTGATGTCTGTAATCTGATATAATAAAATTATGTATCTAAATAAAGTATATTTATACGGAAATCTAACTCGAGACCCTGAGATGAAATCTCTTCCATCGGGTGCTAAAGTTACTTCGTTTTCACTTGCGACTAATCGTGTTTATAAAGACAAAGATGGTAACAGAAAGGAAAATACTGAGTATCATAATATCGTAGTATTCGGCCGACAAGCAGAAACATCTGCTCAGTACTTAAAGAAAGGCCAAGGAGTAATGATTGAAGGAAGAATTCAAACGAGATCCTGGGATGATAAAACCTCAGGAGAGAAGAAATACAGAACTGAAATCATTGCGGATGCTGTACAGTTCGGTCCTAAAGGAGGAAGTGGAGGTGAAGGAGCGGGATCCTTCCAAAAAGATTCCAGCACTCCAGCGCCAACTTCATCTGTGCCGGATTTGGATACCATTGATTATGGAGATGCCAATATTAATGTTGACGACATACCATTTTAAGTAAAATCATTTCATCTACTTTGTCGCTACGAAAGTTTTACTCGATCAATGTACTAATATGTACATCTCTCTCGTAAAATTTCTAAGCTTCGCGTATCTAAAACAATTTAACTTAAAACAAATTAACAAATACACTTATGAAAAAACAAGATTATTTTAACCAAAACAATATAAAGTTTATCGACTATAAGGATACAGAAATCCTAGTTAAATTCTTAAATCCACATGCAAGAATCTTAAATAGAAGAAAAACCGGCCTTACTGCCAAGAATCAGCGAGCTTTAGCGAACTCAATAAAGCGCGCCCGCTTCATGGGACTACTTCCCTATGTTGCCCATTAGTGCAACCGGGCGTCCGCTTTGCGGATTAGCCATACGTAGCGCATTAATAAAAGAGCACCTCTAGAGGTGCTCTTTTATTAATGAATAATTCGATATATACTTTAAGCCATGCTAGAAGCCCACAAAGGAAATGAATCTGATCAGGAGATATTAGAGCGCTTTAATCCAGAATTAGATAGATTAGAAACCGATCTTGATACTAAAGATACAATGAGCATCTTAAACAAAGCTTTAAAAGATGCATATTTTAAACAGCTCTTCCTTACGGCATTGTCTAATCACATGCTTCAAAATAATTTACCTATTGATTTTTCACAAGTAAATGAAAACCTGGTTGAAGCTTCAATTGAAAATCTAGACACGGAGGGGAAGCTGGATATCAAACAGTCACTGGCTTCTTTCAAATATGATTTAAAGGATACAAACGGGATGCCGATCTCGACAAATAAGGTGGCCCAAGATGTAGCTGATAAGGTTTTTCAGGGAATGTCTCAGGGAGTCGTAAATGATATGGCTAAAATGATAGAAAAGATGAGCCAAAAATTAGAAGGGGGACCCTAAAATTGATAATTAGTTTTTGTTTATTCTTTGGTGATTTATAGTAGAATAAAGTGATATTTACATTTAATTTGACTTATATATGCATCCAAAAAAGGAAAGAACAGCGGTTTCTTTCCTGCTAGAAAGGTTTATAATTAAAAAATGAAAAACTCACCAGATTTCGCATCAGAAAGCAATTCTCTAAATCTCGAAATGGCAAGCGCAGAAGAAGCCTCTCCTGCAGAAACACCCGCGCAACATGCGGCAAGAATGGAAAGTTTAAGTGCTAAATATGATTTACCGCAAGAGGATAAGTCTATGAGTGATTTAGACAACAAAACAGAATCTTTGTACGAAAATCGAGGAGAATACGAAAACATGCTTAAAGTCAGAAGCATGTTAACCGGTATATCGCCGGATGATTTTAGAACAATTGACGCCTATACAGAAAATTTCCTACGGGAGGACTTACAGAAGAAGCAAAAAGGTTTTCCAGGTGAATCCTCGGGCTTAGAAGATTATTTGTTTAATCCAAATACAGGTGTTTATTCTAGATTAATCGGTGTTACCGTAAAAGAGGGGGGAGATGTCTGGGCGCGGATTATTGATGATGGAAAAGAAATTGTCGGAGTCACCACCGACGGAACAAAGGTGGTATTCTCTGACGGTAAGTTGGTTATTAGAGATTCGGATGGAAACATGAAAGTTATGAGTTCAACGTATGAAGAAGCAAAAAGAGAATTTAACTCAGACGAAGAAGAAATGTTATTCTTGGGTGATAAAGAGGGCCGCGACAGAGCATTTTATTCAGAGAATGCAAAAACCGCAGGTGCTTCTGTTCTTATTAAAGACTATAAGATTGCTCAAGATGCGGCAATTGAAAGACTCCTATGGGATAAGGAACATCCTGGGGATTAAATAACTAGAGGTTAAAAACTACAGTTTTTATGTTATGATCTATAGATTATTTTAAATTTGTTAAAAGTATGCAACCAACTACACACGCTCATCCAAAAAAAGAAAGAACATTAGTATTGATTAAGCCAGACGGAGTACAGAGATCCTTAATGGGAGAGATTATTTCCCGCTTTGAAAGAGTGGGGGTAAAGCTTGTGGCGATGAAGTTCATTAATGTGACGGAAGAACAATGCTGGGCTCATTATAAAAAAGATGATGCATGGTTTCTTAAAAAGGGGACGGGAATCTACGAAAACAGAAAAACTCTTAATCTGCCTTTAGATAAAGAGCCTATTGAATACGGAAGGGACATTATACGAGCGATAGTCAAATATATGACTTCGGGTCCTGTAGTGGCTATGATTTGGGAAGGAGCTCATGTGGTGCAGGTTGTGAAAAAACTCACAGGGGCCACAGACCCGGTGAATTCAGATGTAGGAACTATTCGCGGAGATTATACTTTTGATTCTTACTTTCTTTGTGATGTGGAAGAATCCCGCGCTATGAGAAATTTACTTCATTGCACAGATGGAGATCAGGTAGAGGCTCAAAGAGAAATAGATATCTGGTTTAAGCCGGAGGAAATCATCAACTATAGATTGGTTCAAGAAGAAATTCTTTATGATGTAAACCTTGATGGGGCGTTAGAATAGTAATTAGTTAGATGGCAAATAACAAACTGCCTATTCAAGAGTCTAAGTCTCTAGGAATGGCAAAACAATATCTTGGGGAAAATGTGGCTGTGGTTATGGATAGACCATTAGGGACTAACCATCCTAAACACGGATTTGTGTATGAAGTTAATTATGGATTTATCCCAGGCACAAAAGCTCCCGATGGAGAAGAGTTAGACGCCTATTTTTTAGGAATAAATAAACCTTTAGATAAGGCAGACGGAATATGCATTGCTATTGCACATAGAAGAGATAATGATGACGATAAGTTAATTGTTGTTCCTGAAGGTGTTACTCTGACAAATGAAGAAATAATGGGGGCTATTAAATTCCAAGAGCAATATTTTGATACAGTAATATTAAGATAGCCCAATTTCTCTAGCTTTTCTCTAATTCCTTTACAAAAAAAGAACAATCTGATTTACTGGAAATAGGGTTTCTAGGTATTTTTCTGCTTAATACATCTTCGGGTCATGGAATATTGGGTGAATGCCAGTAGGCCTCACCTTTTCCTACCCACCTGACAATAAAGTTCAGGAAGATGTCCTAGGGGCCCACGAGAAAAAAGCAAACGAAAGTTTGCTTTTTTCTCTGCCATTAATAAAGTGATATAGCTGGAAACTAACAGCTTAAAACTGTACACTGGAGATATGAAAAATATTATCCTGTCCGCTCTTTATCTGATTATCCTTTTCTCCATATCACAGTTTATATTTGACCCAACCCATTTGTACTACGAAATAAAATGGTTAGACATACCAATGCATATTTTAGGAGGATTGGGTGTGGCCGCCCTCACCGCTTCGCTACTTGCATATAATGGTGTAAAGGTTTCATTTTGGAAATTGTTTGTAGCATATATAGTTGTAGCTATTATATGGGAGGCATACGAATACATCCATGACATGCTTTTGGGTAGAGTTTGGAATGGATGGTTCGATACTATAAAAGATACGATCGACGGATTTATCGGCATGAGTGTGCTTTATTTATTTGCGAAAAGATAATATGTCAGTTTTCAAAATTACTTTTTATGGAGGGGCACAGATGCCTACGGGATCAAATTTTCTTGTGGAATTTGGCGGAAAGAAAGTTTTAATTGATTGCGGACTGGTCCAGGGAGAGAAGTATTCTATCCCCATGAATCGTGAATCATTTAAATACGACACCTCCAGCGTTGATATGCTTTTTGTAACACATGGGCATTTAGACCATGTTGGACGTATTCCTGTATTAGTAAAGGCGGGCTTTAAGGGTATTATCGCAAGTACCGAACCCACTCGTGAAATTGCCGAGCTTATCATGCTTGATTCCATGGGAGTATTAGGCAAAGAAGCTATGCATACAGGAGAGCCTCCTTTGTATGAAGAAAAGGACGTACTTCAAGCCATTCATTTATGGAGCATTGCATTAGAATATGAAAAGCCTTTTATATTTAAGACAAAGGATGAAGATGCAATTGTTACTTTTCATGATTCTGGACATATTTTGGGCGGAGCTATTATTGAAATTTCTTACAAAGGAGAGAAAATTGCCTTTACCGGGGATCTCGGAAATACTCCATCGCCTTTGATGAAAGACACTACAGAACTAAAAGATATAGATTATTTAGTTATGGAAAGCGTTTACGGAGACCGGAATCACAAAGACAAAGATAAAAGAATAGAAATCTTTAAAGAGGCAGTAGTATCTACGATAAATAAAGGAGGCACAGTGCTTATCCCCGCCTTTTCTATTGAGCGTACTCAAGAAATCTTGCTTGCGTTTAATGAATTAGTAGAAAGTAAACAAATACCAGAGGTTCCAGTTTATTTAGACTCGCCGCTTGGAATTAACATTACCCGCGTGTATAAAAAGTACGAAAGCTGGTTTAATGAAAATGTAAAAGAGATAATAAAAAGCGGAGATGACATCTTTGCATTTAAAGGCCTGGTCCAAACTTTATCCCCGGATGAGAGTAGAGGAATCGCTAGCGACTCTCGCCCAAAAGTAATTATCGCGGGGAGCGGAATGAGTAACGGAGGAAGAATTCTTTTCCATGAAGCTAAATATCTTCCAGACCCAAATAGTACGATTATTATCGTAGGCTATCAAAGCGTAAATACTCTCGGAAGGAGAATTGTAGATGGCGCAAAAGAAGTGATGATACATAATATGCCGGTGAAAGTTAATGCGAGATTAGTAAATATACATGGATTTTCTGCACACAAAGATAGTGATAATCTAGTAGCCTTTGTCAGTTCTATTGCAAAATCGTTAAAGAAAGTTTTTATAGTTTTAGGAGAGCCGAAGAGTTCGTTTTTCTTAGGTCAAAGACTTCATGAAGAATATGGATTAGATATAGTAATTCCAGAAAGAGGGGATGCCGTAGAACTGGGATAGATTTCAGATGATAGAATACAGACATTAATTTATTTTACATCTCTTTCTATTAATCTTTTTAATTTAGTCATTTATTTTGTTATGTTTCCACTATCCGCTACACGCTATACCCTATATACTATCTAAATAATGAAAGCTCAAAGAATTACAATCGGTGTTTCCGGCGCAGCAGAAATTGCGCATTGCGGACCATCAGTCATACCGATAGCTAAAGAAATAGGAAGAGAGATAGCGCGACAAGGAGCGCAGATCATGACGGGTGCTACATCAGGGTTTCCTATGTATTCTGCAGAAGGAGCGAAAGAAGCTGGAGGATTTTCATTTGGTCTATCTCCTGCAGCAAGTAAGAAAGAGCACGAAGAAGTATACAGGCTTCCCTTAAAGGCACTTGACGCTGTAGTTTATACAGGATTCGGATTCCCAGGGCGCGATTTAATGCTTGTAAGGTCCTCAGACGCCATGATAATAGGCTGTGGGCGTATTGGGACTATTCATGAATTTACCGTTGCCTGGGAGGCAAATATGCCCTTAGGAATAGTAGAAGGAGAATGGGCTACAGATGAGGTTATTAAAAATATAATCAAAAGCAGCAATAGAGTAAATCCAAATGTAATTTTCGAGAAAGATCCGAAAAAGCTAGTAGAAAGATTAATTGCAATGGTTAGAAAGCAAGAAGAAGGAAACGGAAGGGAGATAAGGCTATAAGTTAGATAGAAATTAGATAGCAGATATTAGAAAAACAGATTTCAGATTTAATAATCAAAAGTAAAAAGAGCACCTAGGCGCTCTTTTTACTTGTCTATAATCTGACATCTCTCAGTGGTCTTGTGCCTATGCTTTTACTTGCTCTAGCACTCTCTTAAATGTTTCTGGATGCTGCGCTGCGATTTCTGAAAGCACTTTTCTGTTTATGGTCATTCCTTTCTTTGAAAGTGTACCGATAAATGTGCTGTATGTCATTCCTTCTGCTCGTAATCCTGCGTTTAGGCGAACCGTCCAAAGTCTTCTCATGTCATTCTTTTTATCTCTTCTGTGAGCGAATGCATGGGCTCCCGCCTTTCTTAAAGCAACTTTAGCTTCAATTTCTTTCTTGCTTCTTCCAAATCTAAATCCCTTCGCCTGACTTAAAACGTTCCGGCGATGCTTCATTGCTATTTTGCTTCTTTTTACTCGTGCCATAAGATAGTTATTAGTTGGTAGTGATTAGTTATTGGTAGATACAGAATTCCTATAGAAGTCCTGGTAGGAAACGAGACTTTTCTTTTCCTGTCATTACAAACTCCTGTCCACGCTTACCAGCAAGCTGCTTTCTTCGTGAGGCTTTTGCATTAAAATGGTTAAGTCCTGGCTTTCGGCCAATGATTTTACCATTTTTAGTGATCTTTAGTCTTTTTAGGAATGATTTATTTGTCTTCATACGTTTCCTCGCAGATTCGAGTTAGTTTCGATATTCTAACATGATTTATATAGGAAATCAAGAACCTATCGAGAAACTATTTAGACTTTTCTAGGACGATCATCATAGACTTGGGGACCTTCTTTAAGGGTTCGGCTACTTTGTATTCCGTAGGTATAATAGCTAAGATCCGGTCCATTCTCTCTCGTAGAAATTTCTCATCCATATATTTTACTCGTCCTTTTAGTTGTAGGTCTATTTTCACTCTGTGACCTTCTTTCATCCATTCCGCCGCCTTTTTAGCCTTAATCATAATGTCATTTTCGCCGATCGCCACGCTTAATTGGATGGTTTTAGTTTCAGTGGTATGGGATTTCGCTTTTACATCTTTTAGCTTTTTAGATGTTTCGTAGGTGTACTTTCCGTAATCTGCGATTCTAGCTACCGGAGGATCGGCGTTAGGAGAGACTTCTATTAGATCAAGGTTTAGGCTCTTTGCTTTCGCTAGCGCCTCATCTTTGGTAAGTACGCCTAAGTTTTCTCCCATATGTCCAATGACACGAAGTTTAAGCGAGCGTATATTATTGTTGATGTTTACTTTATCTGCCAAAGTCGTTTTAGTTAGTAAATAATACCATAAAAAGCGTAGCGGGACAATATTACTTTCTGGAAGAAGAGATATTATAAATTACTAATACAAAATAAGGGATTACTAATCCGAGAATATAATCTTCGATAGGCATTAATCCTATTTTTAATCCTACATTATGTTCTGATGGAAAAGCCCAATAACCTCTCCAAATTGCAAAGGAGTCTACTAAAATGAAAAGAAAGAAAAATAAAGCAGGTAAAAGGAATCTTTTCTTTGAATCTTTGTAAAGGGTAATCTTAAATTTATTTTGGAGAATAAATGATATTAGTAGTACTACAAGTAATGAGATTAAATATTCTAATTGCATATAATTATGGTTCAGTTTCTAATAACCTAGCATATCCTTTTGTAAAATGTGAAGTGGAGAAAAATGGAGCAAGCACTCTTTCCAGAAAGTGTAACCCGGGAATTTTGGATACATCTGTATAATAATTTAATCGTGTTTGGTGGCGGGCCAATTTTATACGAGGAAGTCTTCTTTTTTTATAAGCTTCTAATGCTTTAGGGATTTCTTTTAATTGTATTTGTATGAGCTCATCAGCGAGTACATACGCGTCTTCCATAGCCATAGATGCTCCTATTCCTGCGAAAGGCTCCATTGCGTGAGCCGCGTCCCCAATAATGATTATTCGCCCTTTGATCCATTTGTCAGTTTTTATAAAGCCTATGTCCGTCGGCATTAAATCTTCCGCTTTAAGTTCTGAAAGTATTTCCGGAATCGGAGATCCATAATCTTTAAAATGTTTTTTTAGTCGATCCATTCGAGTTGAGGGGTCACAAAACGTTCCAGGAATTTCCTTTGCAGTAAAGAATGCGCATGCCTGATTAGGGTTATCGAATAAACTGCACATGGTATTTGGTCCTAAAATTTCAGTGATGGTTTGAGGTGATACATACTTTTGCGCAATCCAAGTAAACCATCCTCGATCACCAGTGTATTCAATCTTTACATCAGGATAGATAAGTTCGCGGATTTGGGAATGTATTCCATCTGCTCCTACTACTAAGTCATAGCTTTCTATAGATTTATCTGAAAATGTGACCAGGACCTTATCCCCCGCGTCATTTACCGATTCAATGCTTAAATTCATTCTTATGTCACATTCAGACTTTTTTATCAGAATGGCATGAACGTCCTTTCTATTAATTTGTGATAAGACCGACGGGTATTTCTTGTAAAATTTTTCAAAATGTTCGAGTACTATACGATTGTTTAGTTTTTTGTCTGCTACATAATATGAATGTACAGGGTGTGACAGATCGTCGAAATCATCATCTAAATCAAGTCGGGCGAGTATTCTTCTCCCTACATCCCAGATATCAATAGTAAATCCTAAATGTGACCAGTCTGGAGCTTTATCAATTATATCGACATCGAATCCTTCGTGTTCTTTTAAAAAAGAGGCGAGGGTGAGTCCGGCAATTCCAGCTCCAACGATTAAGATTTTCATTAAGAATTAGTATAGCAAATTATAAAGCCCCCACGCGGATAACCACGAGGGGACTTACTTGTTTTGTATGTAAAACGTTTTTAATGCCACCACCTCCTCTTTCCAGCGTTTGAACCCTGTCTTGCGATCATACCAGATGAGGCATGCAAGCAGGATCCCGCTTGAGATGACCGCTCGTGCTACGTTTCCGATCCCCGCAGGATCCTGTTTCATTACTGCGGGCAGGCTCCCGGCAACCGACCCCATGAAAATGAGTGCCCAGTTGCCGATGGAGTCAAAAGCGACTCCGCGCTTTATGACTTTCACGAGGGTCACCGCGTATGCCACCACCAGTAATACTTGGGTGGTCCAATACGCGACATCTGCGCGGTCTTTATTGAAGACAAAGACCGCGAGAGTGATCCCCATGATCACCAGACACATCTTTTGGAAAGGGTCGAATGACACTTTCCATTCTCTGTCTCTTACGAGCGCAAAGACGATGAATCCAAGCGTGATCACCATGGAAGTTGCCGTGCCGTAAAGCGCGACATTTCCTAAGATGCTCGCACCAGGGGTATGGTGATAGGACCACACCGAAAGCGTCACGGCGGAGCACCCTATGATCCAGGTTGCGGGAGGCGGGGAAACAATTCGGTTGAGAATGAGAGGGGCATACCAGAGGAGTGCCCCGAAGAAAAATACGACTACCAGTATTCCGGCGGTCTTTTCCACGTGACTTCTCCTTGATGTTAAACAGCGAATGGCTAGAGATAGCCCTTACTTTTATTATATCATATATCTTATAGTATGTCAAGTAGTCAAACTGTTATATAAAAGTCTAGGAAAAAACTTTATTGATATAATTGTAGATTACAAGTAAAGAAAATCCCGCCGAGGCGGGGGTTATTGATGGTCGTGTTTGGGTGATTTGGATTAAACGTAATATAAATAAAATTCGCCCGCGGTTGTTAGTCGCGGGCTGTGGCACTGTGAAGTGGAAGATCCTTGTTATTTTGAGGGCCACGCCAGCTTCCACAGTGTCATAGCAATTCCCACGACTAGCGGGCTGCCGAAGGACACGATGAGAATGATCGTCCACAAGCCGTAGGCATTCGGATCGGCGGCATAAGACCGAACCGCTTGCTCTTCGGTCATTATCGCAGGCAGTCCAATACTTCCCACGAATGTGGCGGCAGTAGCGCAGAGGAGGAATGTCAGCGCCATTACGCTCAGTACTCCTTCTTTTTTCATAGTCTCCCAGATCATCTTAAAGAGCTTCATAGAGTTCCTTTCGTGTAAAGTGAAGTTACTTCTATCATATAATATTCTGAAAGAAAGTCAATAGTCTATTAATAAAAATTTTGTAGCATGCTACAAAAAAATCCGCGCACATCGCGAAGTTTTGTGCACGTGGGCGCATCGGCTAAAGTTTTCTCGCAGCCCGCCCCTCGGCATTTCGACTGCTGTCAAAATATGCCTGCGGCCTTCGATCCCGCACAGACATGAAGCAGTTCATGTTTTCCGCCTCTACAAATGACAAGACAAAACCGCCTAGCGGTTTTGTTGGAGTGGCACCGGTGATTACACCGGCATCCTACAAAAATATAGAAAACCCGCCCTGAGGCGGTTTTCTTATTTTTGTGGAGGTGGGCGGGATCGAACCGCCGTGTATATAGAGTCGCTACATGTTTCTACAATGCGTAGTTTACCTGATGTGTTCGCACGTACAGATAGAAAGTAAACGAAAACCTGTACATGTATAGCATAAGAGTTTCGATGTAATTACTATGCAATAAATACATCTACATCTGCTGTTATATTGCTATATCCAACTCCGCAGATGCGAATCGGTATAACACCAGATCGGCCTAAAATTTAGGCGAATGCTGGGACAAGTCCATTCACGTATGGTGAACGGATTGCTGTTGCTGTTTTATTTGCAACGTGTTTGCGAGATGGTTAACGAGGTATCTCGCAATCTCGGCAATGCGCATGCAAGCAAGTTCTATATGTCGAAGCCAAAGATCACCCCCCTAAAAAATTGCAAAGCAATTTTCGGGCGTCCGTCTGCCAGGAGCCCAGCAGACGGATTAGCCTTATAAGCCGCCCGCGTAATTTATTATCACGATAATAAATTACGCGGATTGTTTATTTAGATAGTCTTTCTTAATTTTTTCTTTAAAATGTGCAGACCATAGGCTTTTAAGATATCTTTCTCGAGCGAAAGCCTCTCCTTTTGATGTGAAACTTTCATAATATATACAGACCAAAGGTCGACGATTTTTTGTTGCTAGGACTAATCCATTATTATGTCTGGCTATTCTCTTATTTAAATTACCGGAACAGCCCACATACAATTTACCATCTTTTTCACTGTATAATATATATACAAAATACATTATTTTAAAGGTTTCGTAATTCTCGTCTGTCTATATCTTTCTTTATGTCCTGTCTTTTATCACGCGTATCTTTTTTCTTACAAACTGCTACTTCACACTTAATGAGGTTGCCTTTAGTGTACAACGAAATAGGGTGTAATGTCAAGGTCTTCGTCATTTCGAAATTGTACATTTCTTCTATCTCTTCTTTATTTAAAAGAATCTTTCGGGTCCTATATGGGTCGTATGATTTTTCCGTGTTCGCCGCTTGATATGGCGGAATATATACTCCGACAAGGAAGGCTTCTCCGCCACGAATAAGCACCTTGGATCCTTCCAGGGACCCAAGTTTAGAGCGAAGCGACTTTACTTCATGGCCCTCAAGTTCTATTCCTGCTTCAAATGTATTTTGAATAGAATAGACGAGAGTTAGTTTTTTATTTTCTACTAATTTCATAGGAGATAGTATGTATTATCTAACTTATTAAGCCTAAAGTCTAATATTTAATTTATGTTAGAATACGGAGATGGCTAAGAATAAATTTCAAAACAGGGGAGATAATAAAAAAGCGGGAGGGCCGAAAAGCGGAATGAAGTTTAGGGGAATCACTCAGCAATTAGTCGGCGCCTTCATTATTTTCATGGTAATTACCTGGGCATATTCTTATATCCAAACAGGGAAAAATACTCCGACTATTCCTATATCGGAATTCGCATCACTCGTCAGCCAAAAGCAAATCTCATCAATTACAGTTGCGGGGGATACCATAACTGGAATTAAAGAAGATAAGACAAGCGTACAAAGCAAGAAAGAGGCCAATGCATCAATATTTCAAACATTAAGCGCATATGGAGTGAGCACCTCCACTCTTTCTACGACAAATATTACTGTCCAAGGAGAAAAGGGACTGGCATTTTGGGGGTCTCTTATTCCTATAATTCTGCCGATACTATTTTTAGCGTTTATGATTTGGTGGCTAGCTCGTGGGATCAAAGGCGCTAACATGCAAGCTCTTTCGTTTGGGCAATCACGTGCAAAAATTATCGATCCGAATGATGCAAAAGAAAAAGTTACATTTAAAGATGTAGCGGGGGCCAAGGAAGCGAAAGAAGAGCTGATGGAAATTGTAGAGTTTTTGCGTGCGCCCAAAAAGTTTATTGATATCGGAGCGCAGATTCCTAAAGGCGTGCTTTTAATGGGTGCCCCAGGGACTGGTAAAACTATGCTTGCTCGCGCAGTAGCCGGAGAAGCCGGAGTTCCGTTCTTGCATTTGTCAGGGAGCGAATTTGAAGAAATGTTTGTGGGTGTGGGAGCATCACGCGTGCGAGATTTATTCGATATGGCTAAGAAGTCATCTCCTGCGATTATTTTCATCGATGAAATCGATGCAGTTGGGCGTACTCGATCAGCTTCTATAGGAGGCCAAGGAGAAGGACGAGAGCAGACATTAAACCAGATATTGGTGGAGATGGATGGATTTGAGCCAACTCAGAATTTAATAGTCATGGCGGCGACAAACAGGCCGGACGTGTTAGACCAAGCCCTTCTTCGCCCAGGACGGTTCGACAGAAGAGTAATATTAGAACTTCCTGATAGAAGTGATCGCGAAGCTATTCTCTCGGTGCACATTAAAACAAAACCATTGGCTGAAGATGTGAATTTAAAGGTTATAGCAGAACGCACGCCCGGATTCTCTGGGGCAGATCTTGCATCTCTTATGAACGAGGCGGCGATATTGGCTGCACGAGAAGGCAGGAAAACAATTGCTCAATATGATTTGATTAGATCAATAGAAAAAGTAATGCTAGGTCCTGAAAGGAAGAGTCATGTGCTTACTCCTAAAGAAAAGAAAATTACGGCATATCATGAAGCGGGTCACGCTCTCGTTGCATCATGTTTGCCGGATGCCGATCCAGTTCACAAAATTTCTATCATTGCTCGCGGTCATGCCGGAGGATATACGCTTAAGCTTCCTTTTGATGAGAGGCGGTTGATGAGCAAGAGCGCCTTCTTAGATGACATTGCTATGTCTATGGGGGGATATGTAGCCGAAAAGGAAATATTTGGGGATATTACTACTGGTCCATCAAATGATCTTCAGGTGGCGACAAATATGGCGCGCGCCATGGTTACGAAATATGGCATGAGTGAGCTTGGGCCAATCGCGCTTGTTCCAGAGGGGGATAATCAAATGCGAGGGATATATGGAAAAGATTACAGCGAATCATTTGGAGAAAAGATAGATTCTGAAGTGAAAAGGATCATGGACGAAGCATGGCAGAGAGCAAGGACTATTATTTTAGAAAAAAAGAATGCATTAATTGCTATTGCTGAAGAGCTTATGAGGGTAGAAAATATTGAACGAGCTGAATTTGAGAATCTCTTAATAGCTAATGGAATTACTCCGAAGAAGAGGGAAGAAGTGGTGTAAAATTTAAGTTCTTAGAATTTAATTTAACTAAATAATTAAAATTTGGTATAGTTCTAGGGACAAATGCATCCGTAGCTCAGTTGGTAGAGCCGTCGTCTTATACACGACTGGTCCCTGGTTCGAGTCCAGGCGGATGCACCCATGAAGGCCTACATAACATGTCCTGTTAGTCACACTAATAGTAGATTAGAGTTGTTGCCAGAAATTAAAAAGATAGTAGAAGAAAATGGCATAGAACCATTTGTGTTTGAAATTGGAGGAACACCCGAGGAGATCTTTAAAAGAGATTATGAAAATCTAAAGACTAGCAATGTTATCATAGCCGAAGTTTCAGAAAGAAGTCACGGTGTAGGAATAGAAATTGGCCTATCCTATCATTTAGGTCTTAGAAGAATTCTTTTAATAGAAAAGGGTCAGTTCGTAAGTAAATTAGCACAAGGAATTCCAAATACCGTAGTTATCGAATACGAATCAGTAGATGACTTAAGGAATAAATTAAGAGAATCTCTTACTGGTTTATCGAATTAAGATCTACACTCTATACGCTACTAGCTACACGCTGTCTCTTATTCCATATGCACTTGCTCTCGGTCTTTTATTATTTTAGCGAGGTCTGGGTAGTTCTCTAATGTCTGATCATTATCTAGTAATTCCTTTGCTTCATCGCGCGCTATTTCTACAAGCTTAGGGTTTTTAATTGCCTCCATTGCAAGATCACTAAGCCCCCACTGCTTGCCTTCCATAAGCGCTCCTATGCCGCGGGCCATCATATCAGCTTCAGCAAGCTCAAATCCATTCTTTGCGTTAACAAGAGCTTGCAATCTCTTTTCAGTAATCTCACCCTCGCTTTCAGTGAAAAGATAACAATATGACTGGTATTCTCTTCGTCCCACGCGGCCGCGCAATTGATGAAGCTGGGCAAGCCCGAACCTGTCTGCATGTTCTATAACTATAACTGTCGCGTTTGGCACGTTGATGCCCACTTCTATTACTGAAGTTGCAACCAATATATCAGATTTCTTATCCAAAAAGTCCTGCATTACTTCTTCCTTGTCTTCTTTTTTCATTTTACTGTGAAGAATGTCCACGATAAATTCGGGGAACACCACTTCTGCTAAATGCTTGGCTTCTTCTTTCACGCTTTTAAGAATTCTTTTCTGTCTCTCATCTTCATCTTGCTCATCTATGCGGGGGCATATCACATAGACCTGATGACCAGCCTGGAGTTCTTTGCGGATATGCTCGTATATTTCTTTTCGTTTAGTGCGCGGAACTACTTCGGTGATAATTCTTTTTCTTTCCTTTGGCATAGAGTCGATTACCGTTAGATCCAAATCTCCGAAAATTGTTAAAGCAAGGGTGCGGGGGATAGGGGTCGCAGTCATTGATAGTAAATGCGGGATAACTTTATTTTTCTCATCTTTGCTTTGAGCCAATGACTTTCTTTGCTTTACTCCGAAGCGGTGCTGTTCGTCAATTATCACAAGAGCTAATTGCGCGAACTTCACCGACTTTTGAATAAGTGCGTGCGTTCCTATCACAACCGAAACTCGGCCGTCTGCGAGCCATTTTAAAAGCTGAGTTCTCGAAGTATGCGTGTACATTTCTCCGTATGTTTTGCTTGGGAATTTATAGCATCCGCCACCAGTTAAAAGCCCAATTTCTACGCCCGTTCCTTTAAAATATTCTATAAAGCTTTCAAAATGCTGTTTGGCTAATATTTCCGTAGGGGCCATATATGCTACTTGTAAGCGGGGTCCAGCTTTACCGATTCTATTTTGTAAGATAGCTTGAGTTACTACGGCTGCGACGAAGGTCTTTCCGCTACCTACGTCACCTTCGAGCAATCTTCCCATTGGTTCGCCTTTTCCGATATCTTTTAAAATAGAATCTATCGCGTCTAATTGGGCGTCTGTCGGAGTAAAGTCGAATCTGTCTATAAAGTTTTGTATTGAATCTTTATCAACTTGTATTTTATAGCTTAAAGAATGTTTCGCCTCCACTTTCTCTTGATAGGATTTTAACTGCATATAAAAGATTTCCTCAAATGCGAAACGTTTCCTTGATCCGATAGTTAATGATTCGTTTTTAGGAAAATGAATATATAAAAGCGCATCTTTCAATTCTGGCAAATTTAATTTCTTAATTATGTGCGGCGGGATTGGATCGTATACATCATCTAAGCATCCGCCCGCTACAGCCTTTTTTATAAGGGTGTATAGGTAAAGCGAGGTCACTCCTTTTGTTTCTCTATAAATTGGGGTAAGAAAGTTTACATCTGCATTTGGCGCAAACAAACTACTTTCAGCTTCAGGAATTTCGACCGCTCTTTCAATTTGTGGATTTGATAGAAAAAAACCTTTCGTATCTTCTTGTACTGTTCCCGAAATTTTTACTTTGGTCCCGTCTGGATACATTTTCCCGATATAAGCTTGATTAAACCATATGCATCGTATAGTGCCGGTGTTATCTGCTATACGCGCCTCAGTCATGGGGATGTGGCCTTTGAAACTCCTTCTCACAACCACCTTTTCCATGATGCCGTAAATTGTGATTGATTGGCCAGGAGTTAAATTACCCGTTCCGGCTATTTCCCTCATATCTGCATACCGAACAGGAAAATGATAAAGCAAATCTCTAAGAGTTTTTAACTTTAATTTCTTTAACCCTTCTTCATGAATAGGAGAGATTCGATTAATAGAAGAAATCGGCGCATCCAAGGATGTTTTCATTTCATCAGTATAACAAAATAGAATTATCTAAATTGAGGGCGGGAGTGATAGATGATGAGGGCAAGCGTTATCAATACAAGAACAAATAAAAGCATATTTATAACCGAGTAGCTTTGCATCGAGAAATTTATGTATAACTGGCTAGAAAGGATACAGAGGGCGACGATGAGAGGAAATACTGGTCGTGGCCAGAGAAGAATAAACACTCCTAGAAGCACAAAAAGCCCATGCCAGAGAGTAAAGGCAATTGTTTGAGGAATGTACTCATCAATACAAGCAAATACCGCAGTTCCTAGTTTCTTTGCTCCTTGCAAGAGTGCAACCCCATGAGGATAAATAAAATAAAGGGCTATCGCTAATCGGATTAAATAAGGCCAAAGATTAAACATAAGAAAAGTATAACAGGGGAAATGATTTTTATAAAAGAAACTTGTAACTATTGGAAGTTAACTTGTACGGTAGGAGCAATAGGAGGTGTAACATCTATATGTACGGTTTTGGTAGGAGTTGTAACTGTAATTAAGTTATGACTTCCATCGTGAAAAGTTAAAGTACAAGATAAATAAAATGTTACTGGTCCGCTTAGTGGTCCTGTATAGGTATCTTCTAACCGGGCGTACCAATAACCATTCCCTCCACCATTTCCCCCTAAAGCTGAGAGATTATGTTGAGATCCTACAGGGTCAGCTACATTTTCTGTATAGCGTTCTCCTACCCAATCCCCAGATGCTTGGCAGGTCTGTACAGCTATAGCTTCACCTCCTGTCAGCCAATAACCCCCAGGCGCATACCACCCTCTAGTTAGAAAGGCATTTTCTGGATAAATATCTGGTCTGGATGTACGTAAATACCAGTGCAGACCGACGCTTGTTCCAGTAGTCACAGAATAACTATCTGCCCAAAACTGAAGTCTGTCAGCACACACACTAGGATCACCTGCGGGGTTCTCTGCATCTGAATGAACATACCCTGATTCACATGAGGCGGGTACAACAGATCCGCTGTCTTTACCTAAAGATGAATGTTCCACGAAGCTAAGCTCAGATACTTCTGGATTGCCATTTTTCGTTACGGCGAAAGCTCCTATAAAAATAAACAAGAAAGCCAGTATACCTAATCCGGGATATAGAAACTTTTTGTTCTTTTTCTTTAAAATGTGAGAAAAATGTGAGATATGCCGTATGTTCATAAGATTAAGGATAGCATGCCGCTTTTTCTAGTAGAGATTCTTATGCACATAAGTATTATTGTGGGTCCAACTTAGTATTTAATAACTTTATATTTTCTTCAATTGATAATTTCATTGCATTTAATCCCGGAGCATAAATTCTAGGATCATTTCCGGGATAGGCCTCCCCCCAGTCGGCTGTCGTCATCATACTAGTCTCGTTGAGAGCCTGATTAAATGCTTCCATTGCGCCTTTGTAATCTTTTTTATTCATAAGGATCGTTCCGTATGTGTTTTGGACCCATGGATTGTTCTTCATGTAAGAAATGGGTTTCATTGTAGCTAATGCTCCGTCCATGTCTCCTATTCTAAACTGAAGCCAGGCTTTATCGTTTCTCGCCGCCCATGTTTCAGGATTTGCTTCTATAAATTTAGAAAAAGCATCTATCGCTTCATGTTCTCTATTCATATATCCCAAAGTGAGTCCAAGTATGTAGTAGGTTCGAATATTTTCGGGATAAACTTCTAATTCTTTCTGTGCTTCTGCCAACGCTTGATCTAAATCTCCTTTAATAAAATAAGTTCTTGAAAGCTGGTAATGAGCAAATAGGGGAGGATTGCCAATAATCGGATGTATGGAAGCTCTAAAAAAAAGATTAGCTAAGTTTACATTGTATAAGGAAGAAACTTGCCCGAAAAAAACATTTCCAATTTTATAGTGAAGAGAAGATGAAGATAATATATAAATAATGGCTATTAGTAAGACAATCTTTAAAATCAATTCTTTTTTCTTTTTTAAAATCATTTTGTAATAATGTACTTATTTAGATAGTAACACTTTTATTAAAGTAGGGTTATTCTCTAAAAAGTAGGTAAATTCATTTTTTCCGTAAGTATCAAAGTATTTTTGAAAAAAATAATTAAAAAAATATTTAACAATTTTTTGTTTAAGAGTGTAATGGTTTTTTGGTAAAAGATCAAAAATAATATGTAACCTTTCAGAGTTGTCTAAGTTTTTTACACTATGTAACTCTTTATTTGCAAACCACCACATCTCTCCCTCCTGAAATATTTGTTTTTCATTTCCACTGCTAAATTCACTTCCTTTGGATTTTAATACTAAGTGATATCTATCGCGATATTTAAAATACTCACCACGGTCTACATGGGGAAGTACTTTCCCTTCGGGAAGAAGGGAAGCAAAAATTACTCTTTGTAGTTCGCAATTATTTTCTTTTGCAAATTGCTTTAAATATTTAATAGTATTCGGAAAGTGCTTGTATAAA
>JAQBRF010000001.1 GCA_028286645.1 Candidatus Nomurabacteria bacterium | reverse complement strand
TCGGGAAGAAGGGAAGCAAAAATTACTCTTTGTAGTTCGCAATTATTTTCTTTTGCAAATTGCTTTAAATATTTAATAGTATTCGGAAAGTGCTTGTATAAAGGAGTTTTGTAGAGGAATTTTGAATCTTTACTGCAAACTTTTCGAAATATTGGATCTGGCAGCCAAAAAGATGAAACAAGATTTATCCATCCGGTGCTAGGGTGTGAATCTGCATACCTTCCATCAAAAGAAACAATAACTTCTTTCATTGTATTACTTCTATTTGCGGCGCCTAAGTCTTGGGGGATACGTCCAGAATTAATGGCCTTTTGCATCTCTTTTAGAATGAGGAATCTATTTATTTTATTATTGATTAAGCCAAAATTATTCATCTGTGTATTTTACACCATCTAATCTAGATGTTTCCAATAAAAATAAACAGCAGCTTCAATTTGTCTATTTAAATGATATTTTCTATTGACATAGCTATGTATATATGATATACTACTTATTGAGTAGTTAAATCAGATGTTGGTCATATTATGTCACAGGAGTGTATCATGAAAACAGCCATTGTACTGCCGGTCTTACCTTTTCTTTTTTCCGCGTTTACAGCCTTCGCCCAAGGTTCCTCACCCGAGGAAAAGACGGCGCCGGCAGTAACTATGGAAGAGAAAGGAAAATCTCTTCCAGCTGTCACCCCCGACGCCCTTCTGGGACAATACGAGGGGTCTTATTCGAACTCTGCGGACAATTTTCCGTCTGGGGTGGGCATGAAAATTACCTCTGTGGTGGGCGAAGAAGTCA
Source organism: Candidatus Nomurabacteria bacterium (assembly GCA_028286645.1). Classification (GTDB taxonomy): domain Bacteria; phylum Patescibacteriota; class Minisyncoccia; order Phycocordibacterales; family UBA5272; genus UBA11704. Next base: position 13,531 of record JAQBRF010000001.1, on the reverse strand, counting down.
AAGGGGTGATGTTGCTGTATCAGCGGGTCAATTGCGGCGGGAACCTGCCCATGCACGGAGTGAGAAGGGGTAACACCCTCGAGCTCGAAGTTCCCCCTCCGGCTGTCTACGGATGTCCGGCTCGAAAGCTCAAGCTCGAGATCGAGGGGAATACTTTGAGGGGGAAACTCCTCGGCATAACAGGAAACTGGGTAAACATCAGGGTATCCAAATAAAGCGAGAAGTGTAGATGCCGGCCCCCGCGCCGGCTTTTTTTTGCTTTTTAATATCAATTTGTTAAAGTATCTTAATATGTATACTGACTTGTTTAATTTCATTAAGGACAAAATATATGAACAAGAAAAAATTAACGAAGTATCTTTAAATTCGTCTGATAGACCTGGGGGACTATTTTTTAATTTTAAGAATCAATCTCTAGCTAAAGATTTTTTAAAAGAATACTCAGAAAGCTTCTGGAAAGAATTTAAAGATAAATATAACCGAGTACAAGTTGGAGGCATGGAAAGTGGAGCTCTGCCCTTAATAGCCTGTCTTTCTATATTTGCGCCAGATAATGTATGTGTCACAGGTTTCTATGTTAGGAAGTCGAGGAAAAAAGATGGATTAGGAAATTTAATTGAAGGCGAACTTAACAAAAGTGATCCAATTATCTTGGTGGACGATATTTTAAATTCAGGGTCAACTATAAAAAAACAAATAAAGATCTTAGAAGAACAGGGGTATAGGGTCAGCTCCGTATTTGTCTGTCTTAGGTATAGAGATTTAAGCTTTTATAAAGACCTGACAGACTCAGGAATTAATGTTGTAAGCATTTTTGATCTTAATGATTTTTCAGATGTTTTGCCAGTTAAAAATATAAAATTATCTGAAAGGATTTTATATGATGAAAAATATATTTTCCAATATAAGGTTACCTTGACCAATAAGCCTAATTTGTATGTGGTAGTACCAAAATCGGCCCCTTTATTAAAAGATAATTATATTTATATGGGAGCGGATGATGGAAACTTTTTCTGTCTTAATAAAGAAAATGGGGGAGTCGTATGGAAGTACAAGATTTTATTTGGTTCAAAGGGAAAGAGAATTTTATCCTCTCCTAATATATACAAGAATAAAGTAATATTTGGTGCATATGATGGAAATGTTTATTGTTTAGACAGATTATTAGGAAAAAGAGAATGGGTTTTTAGTGATGCTGACTGGGTCGGGTCTTCCCCATGTATAGATTATGAAAGTGGGATAGTATTTATAGGATTAGAGTTTGGGTTAATAGAAAAAAAGGGTGGAGTCGTGGCGATTGACATTAATTCTGGTAAAGAAAAGTGGAAGTATTATTCAATGTTAGGACAAACACATGCGTCTCCCTCATATAATAAAAAATACAATATGGTCATATGTGGATGTAACGATGGATTTATATATTCATTTAATGCAGAGAGCGGAGAAGTTCTTTGGAAATTTAAAACCAAAGGAGAAATTAAATATGGAGCAATTTTTAATGAAAGTATGGGGCAAGTAATTATTGCGAGTTTAGATGGCGGAGTATATATTTTATCTGTGAAATACGGATCACTCTATTATAGATTTGAGGGGATGTTTGGATTTTATTCCACTCCCGTGCTTACTGATAATAAAATTATAATTGGATGTTTAGATAAAAAAGTATATTGTTTTAATATAATTACAAAGGAAACTGAATGGCAATTTGAGACCGGAGGAAGAGTTTTTTCAAGTCCAATAATTGATGGAGAAAGTGTTTTTGTTGGGAGTAATGACGGTGTATTGTACGAACTTGATATTAAAACAGGAGTAAAGGTTTCAATAGTTAGGTTAACAGAAAGAATTGTAAATAAAATTGAAATTGAGCGTGACTCACAAGGAAAAAGAATTTTGTATATACCCACTCACGTGAGTGAATTGTATAAATATGTAGAAGGGGCAATCTAGGGCTGTTGATAAACATTAAACGGGATGAGTATGGGTATGTTAATATGTGAATATGTCAAAGAAGCTATTAAAGGTAAAGAAAATTCCACTCTTGCTGCTTGGTGCAGTTTTAGGAATTATTGCAACAAAGATAGGTTCTAGTTCCCACAGTGTTGTTTATGACTCTAATGTCTTATCTATAACCAAAGCTTACGCAGACTTTCCAGCTTCTACTGATCCAGGAGGAGATTACCCTACTATAGGTGTAGCGGGTGGGGATTGTGGGGGCGGTGGCGGTGGGGATTGTGGAGGAGGCGAATAACTCTTATGAAGTATAAAAAAATAATCATAAGTTTAGTAATAGTGATCCTGATTTGTTTTTTTGTTTGGAGGTTTTATACGGATAAAACTAACAGCGTATCACAGGAACGCACTGACACTTTTTCAGGTTTGCAAATTGCTAACAAAGATTTTTCGATAGGTGTACAAAAAGCCACAAACGGCGATTTCGCTGGGGCATTAGAGTCATTTAAGAAAAGTAAAGAAGTGGCTAAGACAGATAGTCAACTCGCTATAATAGACTTTAATATCGCAGACAGCAGTTTTAATATAGACAGAAGCGTGGGTATTAACAATTTTATTCAGCTTTCTAAAAATCCTACATATCCTGCTCGTACAAGAGGTCTCGCAATGATAAGGGCATATTTAATGTATGCAAAATTTCACGATCAGAATCTTTTAAAACAAATAGCTACAGAAAATAATATTATTTGGACTACGGAAAAAGAAGTTATTTATACATACATGAATCAAATATATAATCTGTATCCGTTTGCTTTCCCCGCGATTTATATTGTTCAGGGTAAGCTTGATAGTATTAATGATAAAAGTGAGGCAATCAATACATATAATCAATACAGTGCTGCTATAATTAAAAATATTTCAGAAATGAAATTAAATAGTGGGGAAGGGACGGAGACTACAAGCTCTATGTTAAATCATGTAATATTACAATCAAGATTAAACATTGAATTTAATGCGTTGCCAATAGACCAAGTAGAGAAATCATATGAAGATTTGATAAATTATGATCAACAGACTAATAACAGAAGTAATAAGCAGTATACTCTTACAGCATATGCTAACTTTGAAAGTGGTATAAAAAACTTCTCAAAAGCTGAAAATGTTATTAAGCTTTTACTAGCAGAAGACTTACATCCAGCTTTAAAAGAATCATTGCCCACCATGGATATAAAAACTAGGTACCCATATTTATTAGAACTTAGAAAAAATACCACAGATAAGAAAATAATAGATTTTATTGATTATATTGGTAGTAAGCTTTAGTTATTAATATGAAAAATAAGTTTGCACTTTCTAAGTTAAATAAAAAGTTATTTTTAGCAGCTATATTACTAGTAATCGCAGGAATTTTCATTTCTCTTTCTATTGAGGCAATTAGATACACAAAATTTATTGAGCCTAAAACTGTGGAAATTGATCCAAAGGTTGCATATAATGAAATGCTTCAACATCCAGATGAATATTTGTTTTTCGATGTAAGATCTTTAGGAGAGTATCAAAACATACACGCTTCATCTTCTGTAAGTATGCCTATAGCCAACTTATACGATAATTGGAGAACATTGCCGCGTTCTGGAAAAACAATATACTTGATATGTTCTAGCGGAAGATTAGCGGCCATAGCATATGGGTATCTTCAGTTACATGGATTTAGAAATATTGTCCATATTAATGGAGGCATACAGAATTGGGCCAATGAAGGCGTGCCGACAATAACAAAACCAATTTTTACAAACATTAATGCCCCATTAGATAAATCGGTAGAAATAAACAATTAAAATCCAATAAATCCGTAAGAATAATGAGAAAAATAAGTAAATTTAGAAAAAATATATTTATATATAGTGCGGTATTAATTTTAATTATTATAGGTTTTTCTTATTTTGTTTTTAGTAATCAAAATGTTAAACCTTCATTCCCCTCATCTGATATAGAGCCGATGATGGTGCCATCCCTGACTGATCATTATAAATGGAAAAGTAATTCTATTTATACGATAGTGAATTATTTCAGTATGGATTGTCCGTCCTGCAGAAGAGGGGATGAAATGGAAAATAAATTTAAAGAGGATTATCAGAAACACTTTAATTTAATTTACAGACATTCTCCCTTACCTGACATTCAACCAGAGTCTGCAGGACGAGCTGCTATAGCTGAATGTGTTTTTGAACAATCGGGTGATGAAGGGATGTTTAATTTTATTTCTGATTTTTATAAAAGTTATAATGATTTAAGGAAAGATAACGATTGGGTTTTAAATATAGCGGATAAATATGTTAATGATACAAAAACAATGAGAGAATGTTCGGTAAGTGAAAGAATGAAAGAAAAAATTTCTGAAGATAAGAAATTATCTTTAGCTTACGGTGTAAATGGTACTCCTACCTTGGGAGTATTTAAAAACGGAATTTTAGAGGTTCGATTTGACACTATAAATGATCAATTTATGAAACGTATTATGGATTCCGTAAAAAATATCCATCTAAGCGGAAATTAATAAATGTGTTACAATAGGCCCCATTAATATATAGACTATGAACTCAGCGAAAATTAAAGCATTTTGGGTGATTGTAGCAATAGCGGCTGTAGGATTTTACTTAGTAAAAGGAGGCAAGGACTTCGTCTTAGGCCTTGATTTGGCTGGAGGGTCCGCTTTGACTTATAAGATAGACACAAGCCATCTTCCACCAGACTCAAATGTTTCTGATAGCGTGGCATCTCTTCGTGATGTAGTAGAAAGACGTGTAAATCTTTTCGGAGTACGGGAGCCTACTGTTACGACTGAGTATTCTCGTCTTTCAAGTGAGTGGAGATTGGTGGTGGAGCTTCCAGGAGTAACAGACGTGAAGCAGGCCGCGCAGATGATCGGAGAAACTCCGACACTTGATTTCCGAACTGAAAAAGCTGGCGCCAAAGCAGCGACCTCAACAGATCTTGCAATTAATGACTTTGAACAGACGAAACTCACCGGAAGCTATATAGAAAAAGCTTCGCTAATATTTGATTCGACCTCCAATCAGCCAAAGGTTCAGCTTCAATTCACTAGTGAGGGAGCAAATCTATTCGCCCAAATCACAAAAGCAAATGTAGGGAAGAGACTCGCTATTTACTTGGACGGTTCCCCAATTTCAATTCCAGTAGTCAATGAAGAAATTACAGGAGGAAAAGCGGTGATATCAGGAAACTTTACTACTGAGGAAGCAAAGACATTGGTGGGAAGATTAAATGCTGGAGCGCTTCCGCTCCCAATATCAATTTCAGGAACAAACGTTGTAGGTCCGACTCTTGGAAGCAGTGCGGTGGACGCCGGGGTAAAAGCGGCGCTGATTGGATTTCTACTTGTAGTTATATTTATGATTCTTTGGTATAGGCTTCCGGGTGTAATGGCCGTTATCGCTCTTATCTGCTACAGCATTCTTATGCTTGCTTTGTTTAAATTTGTTCCGGTTACGCTTACTTCCGCTGGAATCGCCGGGTTCATTATTTCAGTGGGTCTCGCCGTGGATGCCAATGTTCTTACTTTTGAAAGAATGAAAGAAGAAATTAGAAATGGCAAGAGTTTAAAGGATGCAGTTGAAGAAGGCTTTGCGAGGGCATGGACTTCTATACGAGACTCTCACACAGCAGCTATAATTGTTTCAGTAATTTTATTTGCGATGGGGACTTCGGTGGTGAAGGGATTTGCGTTTACATTCTTCTTGGGAGCTGTGGTATCTTTGATTTCTGCACAGCTTATCACTCGGGTATTTATGAGATCAATTGTAACAAATTCAAGCAGCTGGTTGGTGAAATTTCTGTTCTCATCTGGGTTTCGTACTAAGTAGCTCGGGTTATCTAAAATCTAATGTCTAAAATCTAAAAACTATGATAATTATTAAATATAAAACATTCTTTATAGGCCTATCAGTTCTCTTAGTAATTGTCTCATTTTTCTTAATGCATACGTATGGAATTAAGAGGGGGATTGATTTTACAGGTGGATCGGTAATAGATATTACTTATGGCGATAATATACCAGTATTAAATGCCGCAGATTTTAAGAATGAGGATATAAGTCTTTATGAAACTGGGCCGAATACTTATAGATTAATTTCATCTAAAACATATGAGTCAATTAGTGACACTATAGAGAAGTTAGCAAATCCAGATAAAGAGACTCCTTTTGTTTATACGCAAATCTCGACAGTTGGACCAACTCTTGGTGCAGAGATGACTAAGAAGGCAATTATCGCTCTTATCGTGGTGGTGCTTATGATACTTGCGTTTATTGCTTTTGCATTCCGCCACGTGTCTCATCCGCTTCCATCGTGGAAATATGGGGTTATAGCTATGCTTACTCTTCTTCATGACATCATCATCCCTACAGGAATTTATACGATTCTTTCTCATAACTTCGGCGCAGAAGTGGATACATTATTTATAATTGCTCTCCTAACAATTATCGGTATTTCCATTTCGGATAAGATCGTGGTATTTGATAGAATACGAGAGAATCTAAAGACTGGAGGAAAGCAGCCGTTTAATGAAGTAGTAGGTAAAAGCCTAAAGCAAACGTTTACTCGCTCGATCAATACGTCGGTTACAGTTATTCTCGCGCTACTCGCACTCTATTTCTTTGGTCCCGTTACGACAAAATACTTTACTCTTACCCTTATCATAGGAATGGTAGTGGGAACTTATTCTTCAATCTTTGTTGCATCCCCACTTCTTACTGTTTGGAATAGAAATAAATAGTTTCTGCTTATTTCCACTTGGGGTATACTAATTAATCATGACCGACAATACAGCGCAAATCGCATCATTAAATCATTTATTATCAGCAGGAACTATAATTTTATTAGTAATCGGGCTTATTTGGCTGGTGGCAATTATTGCTAATTGGAAAAAGGGGGAAGGAGCTAAGTTTCTACCAAGAGTTGCTAATTATGTGTTTCCAATAGGATTTATAACATCATTAGCAGGATTAGTCGGCTCACTTTATTACTCAGAAGTTTTAGGTATTCTTCCATGTGATCTATGCTGGTTCCAAAGAGTTTTTTTATATCCCCAAGCATTTATGTTTGCGTATGCCTGGTATAAGAAAGATTCCTCAGTGCTTGCTTACTCAATTATATTATCTACACTTGGACTTTTGATCGGGGCTTACCAGCATGTAATGCAGTTAGGGTATTCGGTATATAGACCATGCTCAACTGCTCCATTTGCAGTGGACTGCTCAACTCCGACGTTTATCGAATACGGATTTGTTACATTTCCATTAATGGCTGTAGTGCTCTTTGCTATTTTGATTTTAATCGCTGTTACGCATAAGAGATTCGCGAAGAGACAGTAGGACAGACAATAGAAAACAGATTACAGAGGGCAGAGAAATTAAACAGAGTGGCGCCTACGGCGCCACTCTGTTTAATTTCTCTGCACTCCTTATATCTTTAGTCTGTCCTCTGTTCATTACCCCTCATTATCCGTTGTAACCTGTACTCTTACTTTACTTTGTATACCACTACCGCAATCTAACGTGAAATCTGTTGTGTAATCTAATTGCAAAGTTTTCTTTCCGATAGCTTTTCCGCTTATACCAGGGGCATACTTTTTAATGGCATCGGCCACAACCTTTCTTACTGTTCCGGCATTATTTGGATCGTTCGCGTCCGTGTTCTCAGTTTGTATTTTTTGGTTTAGTGCAGTTTCTGCATTTAATCTATCCTGGGTACAGGCAGTATGTCCTCCTGTACAGACGACAGCCGCGGTTAGATTACAGCTTGATCCTGGGCGGATTATTGTCCAATCAAATGAGCTTGACCCTCCTTTGTTAATGCTTCGTGGGTTTGCTGTAAGGACAGCAGACTTCGGAGTGCACATATTGGTTGTATATGATCTATATACCGCTCCGCTTGAATATCCGCTCGCTCCGCCGCTTTTACATACAACGTTGTAGGTTTCGTCGACATCAGGAATATTAATTGTCGCACTCGTCTGCGGACCACCAGAAACGATTATGTTAGCGCTATTCTTTACTTGATAATAATCTGAATTTCCGCATTGAAGTGAGAGTGTCGGCGCTGGCGGTTCTACGGCACAGTTTGCATTCATGGTGGCATCTAATACAACAGGAGGTGTGTTTATAGTAATTGTGAAAGTTGTCCACCCGGAAGTACCGCCCCAACTATCTACTGTGCGAGCTTCAAATGTTTTTGTTCCCACGCTTGCCCAATCATTATAAACAGGCTGCATAGTTCCCGAAGGAACATATGTAGAAGGAGAGGGAACAGTTTGATCCACGGTCCCATTCATATCCCAGTCTACTTCGTATTTAATGGTGTCTCCATTTGAATCTGTTCCAGTGATGTCAAATTCATAAGTAGTGCTTGGGAATCCAGTTGTAGGACCGGTGATGCTTGGAGGTAGAGGGATGGAATTAGGTTGAACTGTTAAAGTCTTTGAAGCGCTGATATGTTGTCCTGCTGAGTTATAGCACACGAAGGTCCAAGTATTACTACTATAGTAAGGTCCGGTTCTTCCCCAAGAAAAGGCGGTAGGCCATTGGTATGAATTAGATGTATATAATGCTGGATTGCCAGCTGAGTATACTTCGCAATAAGTAGAGTTAGTAGAAGTGTATGACATTGAGTCAAAGTAGCCGCCGTAACTTATTGAAGTCGTTGGATTTAATGTTGCAGAAATAGTTGGTGCGGGATCAACAGTTAAAGTCATTGATTGACTTGCTGATTGTCCTGCGCCGTTATAGCAAGTTACCACCCAGGTATGATCGCTATAGTAGGGACCATTTTGGCCCCACGACATAGAGGTAGGCCAATCATAGGATGTAGGTCCTCCATAAGCCATTGGTGTACCATCAAGAGTAATACGGCAGTAGTCTGCATTAGTAGAACTGTATGATGCTGAATCGAAATATCCTCCATAGGCTATGTGGGTTGGGTTCATCGATGTGGTAACCGTGGGTGCTGGAGAAACAGTTAAGGTTACAGATTTAGTAGCAGAAACCCCAGCATCGTTATAGCAGGTGTACGTCCATGTCTGATTTCCATAATATGGACCTGTACGGTCCCAGGAGAAGGCTGTGGGCGCATGCGGCCAAGACATATTTCCACCTACATAAATATCACAATAACTTGTATTTGCAGACGTATAATTCATTGAATCAAAATATCCACCGTAAGGAATTGTGGTAGGAGTTAAGCTTACATCAACAGTTGGAGCAGGTGCTACAGTTAAGGTTACTGACTGGCTTGCAGATCTTCCGGTTATGTCATAACAAACGAAATTCCATGTTACTGTACTATAGTATGGCCCCGTTTGTCCCCATGTGTATGTTGTCGGAGCATTTCCCCATGCTAATACTCCGTTATTATAGACATCACAATACGAAGCATTGGTGGAGTTATATGATAAAGAAGTAAATGATCCACCATATGAAATAGAAGTAGGAGCAAGAGACGCAGTGACAGTGGGTGCAGAGATGCAGGCGTTATTTCCAAAGGCTTGTCCAACAGGGCAGGAGATATTCACAGAATATGTTGTCCATGATGAGTTCGTACCCCAACTGTCCTGGGCAATAGCTTGGAAAGTTTTGGTGCCAGGACTACCCCAATTATGGCTCGTAGATTGCGAAGTTCCTGAATTTACATATGTGCTTCCCGCAGGCAACCATTCATCTGCGACTCCGTCCATATCCCAATCAATTCCATATCGCAGCTGATCTCCGTTCGGATCTGTAGCAACAACAGTGTAAGAATTACTGCCGTTTGGTGTGCCAGTTGTTGGTCCAGAAATAGTAGGAGGATTTGGTCCGCTATTAGGTGTAACCGTTAAGGTAACGGATTGACTTGCGGATTGATTTACATTATTAAAACAAGTTATTGTCCACGTTACAGTGCTATAATACGGCCCCGTTGGTCCCCAAGTATATGTCACCGGTGCATTGCCCCAGCCTAATACTCCGTTATTATAAATATCGCAATAAGTTGTATGAGTCGAATTATAAGTAAGAGAGGTGAATGATCCTCCGTAAGCTATTGTTGTAGGAGTAAGTGAGGCTGTAACTGTCGGAGGATATACGCAAACAGCCGCAGATGAATTCCATGCAGATCCCACAGGACAGCTGAAGGTTATAGTTGCAGCATCACTTGCGGATTGGTTGTATGTGTCCGTACAGCGAAGCGTATAAGTTCCTGGAGTTGAAAAGTTTGTTCCATTTGCTACAGTAAAGGTCTGAGATCCCGTACCCTGCTTGTTCCCTGAAAGCCATGCGTTATAAGCACCTGTATTAGGAGTGGCTCCATCAAATGATGGACTGCAAGAATCCGCCCCTCCTCCAACAGACCAATTAATAGTTGCATCTTCTCCGATATATTTAGTTATTGAATTTCCAGCTATTCCTGTCTGAGTAATTGTACCTAAAAGTATGATGAGTAAACCAACCTGTTTTATTTTTGATGTACTAAAAAGCATAAGTGATTATAATATTTATAAGTATAACAACCATATTTAATAAAAAGATCTAGTAGTACACAGTAGGTGTATACTTTATTCTAATGGAGCAAAGAGAAAGGAGAGCCACAGTCGCACTTCTCATGGATAAAGAGGGAAGAATTTGTCTTGCTCGAAAGAAGAAAGCTATTCATCGCGATGGAGAAGAAATTTCCTACTCGCTTGGAATGTGGAATGGCTATGGCGGAAAGATGCAAGAAGGAGATAGAGATATACTTTCAACCGCTATTCGGGAATTAAAAGAAGAAGCAGGTATAAAGGCGGAAGAAAAAAATTTTGAATTTGTATCGCGGATATATTTCTTTGACAGTCAGTCAGAAGAATTATTTATGGATGTGTGCTTCTTTTTGGTAAAAGGATGGAAGGGAAAACCAAAAGAGACCAAGGAAATGGGGCCGCCTAGTTTCTTTAAAGAGACGGAAATTCCTTATCATGAGATGATGCCAGCTGATAAGGTGATTTTCCAAAAAGCTTTAGAAGATAAAAAATACTTTGCTAAAATAATTTTTTCTGGAAAAAATAATCCGCCGGAATTTATAGAATTAGAGGATGAGTTGGTATAATGTCGGTATGGAAAATAGAATATATAAATGGCCTGCAAGGGAAGGAGTGGTAAGAATGGTAATTTCAAATTATAAACATGCTACTGATCGGTCAAATGACAGCAAGGAAGATAAGCCAAAAGGCTGCTATGAGCTAACAAATAGCGAGGATATAGATACTTTCTTTAAGCTTCTTAATCAAATCCCAACAGAAGGACAAATGTTCGTAAGTTTTACGTCGGAAGTTCCTCTTATAGCCATAGATATTTTTTATGAAGATGGTAAGAAAGGAGAGGTGGAATTTTATGAAGAAAGAGTGAAAACTCCGGCCACATCATTTTTGGCGGAGGATAATTCAGAAGAAATAGAAAAACCTCTATTAGATTTTATGAAATCTCATTTCTAAGATTTCACGATCCCTTTCTCCTTACAGTGGTTAATGCATTTTTCTAGCACTTGTTCAATGGTAAGATCACTTGTGTCTATATATAGTGCATCATCTGCAACCTTCAAAGCTCCTACCTTATGAGCCTTGTCCACTTCATCTCTTTTCGCAAGCTCGGCACAAAGAATTTCGTAAGTTTTTCCTGATCCGCGTTTTTGCTCGTCGACTAATCTCCTTTTTGCACGGGCTTCTACCGAGGCATCTAAATAAATTTTTACATTAGCATTTGGAAATACCGTAGTTCCTACATCTCTTCCTTCGTCTACCAGTCCTGGAGCGGAAACCCTTTTTCTCTGAAAATCATTAATTGCATCTCGTAGCGGGGGATAAAAGCTAATAGTATTTGCTACAACTCCGGCATCTTCCGAAGAAAGTATGGGCCAGATATCTACTCCATTATGTATAACCTTCTTGCCGATAAATTCTAAGTCTAGATTTTCTTTTAACAAAAGATCAACTATTTTGTTCATATTTTCATCTGAATGGTCATGGATATCAATTCCACTTACTACTGCTAAATGTCCGGCAAGCCTGAAAAGTGCTCCTGAATTTAAATAATTTAACCCTAAATATTCAGCCAATTTATAAGCAATTGTTCCTTTTCCGGAGGAGGATGTGCCGTCGATGGCAATAATAGGAATAGAATTCATGGTGTGCAGTATATCTTTTATTATTCTATTTTTACAAATCCACTAAGTGCTACACTAGGGAAATGAAAAAAGAAGCTAATGTTTTACTACTATGCTTACTTGTTGTTCTTATCGGTTTATCTTTATATCATGTAATGAATAGTAAGCAAAAAGTTGAGCAAATGGATTTAGTTGTGAATCAAATCCGAAAGCCGTCTACTTCTTCGGAAAAGGTACCGCCATTGGCAGCCTCTACTACTGAAAAGTTGGAAGGATGTAAGCTGATAAACCCGACAGAACTTTATTTTCCAAATCAGAAAAAATCCCTCATCTTATCCGGGAAAAGTAAAAAAGCGCTTTCGGGGGATCTTTTTTATCACATTTTATCTATTAAGAAAGAAGATAATAGTATCGTTATCTTAGATCAAGAAGAAGACTACCAAAGTTTTGATGATTATTCGGTTGGTAATGATATGTGCTCGCCAGACGGCCAGTATTTAGCTATTTCTTTAGGTATTGATGTCGGTTTTAATCAAAATGGTGTAGGAGAAAGGACTGTTTACAAATTTATTAACATGAAAGATACCTCTACCAATTTTCCCAGTTGGAATGGGGAAATGGCGACCTCTGATACATTTCTTGGGTGGATAAAAGGAGAACCCCATACTATTCGTCTGGGCAGATCTACAGTAGCTGAACCCGATAAGTAGGATCTCGCCATTTCCTTGACTTTTCATATGGTTTCGATTAAAATAGTCTTCTAACTTCTCACTATGGGTGAGTGGTTATAGAAGTCTTTTTGTCAAAAGAATATGAAGCTTGCAGGGGTATTTTTATTTTAAGCAATTAGTATAAAAATACGCTTGTATGACGCTTCAAGATATATTACACAAATTGTGCATTTTTTGTTTTTCTTTTGTCACACTCTATTAAATAGAGTTTGATCCTAGCTCAGGATGAACGCTAGCGGCGTGGATAAGGCATGCAAGTCGAACGAGACTAATCAGTGGAAGCGCGGAATGAGTAGCAATACAAGTGAAGCATGGAAGCTGACAGTTTAGTGGCAGACGAGGTAGTAATATTTAGGAACGTACCCCAGAGTCGCGAATAGCCCACCGAAAGGTGGAGTAATACGCGATAGTCTCGCAAGAGTAAAGATTTATCGCTTTGGGAGCGGCTTAAACAGTATCAGCTAGTTGGTGAGGTAATGGCTCACCAAGGCTATGACGCTTAGGAGAGCTGAGAGGCTGACCTCCACCGATGGGACTGAGACACGGCCCATACACCTACGGGTGGCTGCAGTCGAGAATCTTCCACAATGGACGAAAGTCTGATGGAGCGACGCCGCGTGATCGATGAAGTGCTTCGGTATGTAAAGATCTTTTATGAGGGAAGAA
>JAQBRF010000003.1 GCA_028286645.1 Candidatus Nomurabacteria bacterium | reverse complement strand
GGGAAGTACGATCGCAAGATTAAAACTCAAAGGAATAGACGGGGACCTGCACAAGCAGTGGATTATGTGGTTTAATTCGATGGTAAACGAAGAACCTCACCAGGATTTGAAACTCACGAGAAAGCCTAAGGAAACTCTGGCCCCCGCAAGGCTCGTGGACAGGTGATGCATGGCCGTCGTCAGTTCGTGGTTTGAACTGTTCCCTTCAGTGGGGTAACGAACGCAACCCTTATCGTGTGTTACAAGTGTCACACGAGACTGCCCAGTAATTTGAGCATAAGGTTTAGATCATAGAATATAGAATGTAGGTTAGATATCGTGTATAGCAATATACATATCGTCTGGCCTACATCCTGTATTTTATTTTCTCTACTTTGTGAATAGATTACTGGGAGGAAGGAGAGGATGACGCCAGGTCAGCATGTCCCTTTGACATCCTGGGCTACACACATAATACAATCGCACGGACAACGGGTCGCGACGGGGTAACCCTGAGCCAATCCTTCAAACCGTGCGCCAGTTCAGATTGTGGTCTGCAACTCGACCACATGAAGCCGGAATTGCTAGTAATCGCGGGTCAGCTAAACCGCGGTGAATACGTTCTCAGGTCTTGTACTCACTGCCCGTCAACTCAAGGAAGCCGGGGGCACCCAAAGGATGAGCTTGTCTCGCACTAAGGTGAATTCGGTGACAGGGAGTAAGTCGTAACAAGGCACGGGTAGCGGAAGCTGCTCGTGGATTAATTCAATGTGAAATCGTTTCTTAGTCCTAACTTCGGTTAGGGTTAAAGAATCTTTGTCGATCTGTTTTATACAGAAGTTTTAAAGTTTAATGAAACTCAAATTCATTCGCGTTACTGCGAAAGGTAACAAAAGTCGCGTTAAGCGCATAGGGTGTGACAGAAGAAATACCGAAAACACAATTTGTGTAAAAAAGAAAATTATATCGAATTACTTTGTCGCCTTAGAAATTTTACTTATTCAACGTACCACTTCGTACGTCTTACTCGTAAAATTCCTAGGCTTCTCGTACTTCATATAAAATTTTATTTTTTAATAATTTATCTAAAGATTAAAACGCCTGAAAGGGTGTTTTAAAATTGAAAATCCTGCACCAGAGCAGAGCTCAGTACAGGATGGGGCGGGCCGGGTTTGCTTGCGCAAACCCGGCCACTTCGTACAGTTACAACCATTCGATGAGGTCGTCTGCTCGCCGGCGAAAGGGCGCTCCGCTTGTCGAATAAAGCAGTATCCAGACTTCACCTCTGCACCGGCGCGTTTCGCGATAATACGCGAGCTTGGCTTTCCTGGCGAGCTTTCCAGGTTTTCCAGCTATGAGCACCGGCTTTCCTTGGTAAAAGCTTCTAGGGAAGCTGGGCTTGGGCGGGGTTGAGGCGACAGCATGATTCTCCCTTTGAAGCTTTCTCGGAAAAAAGACGTTCCAAATCATCTGCAAAAGAGCGTGCATTTCATGCCTCCTGGCTGATAGTATTAATCCTTACACTATAACTATTATAATCTTTGTCAAGAGACCATTAATTTAAAAATAAATCCTGTACCAGAGCAGAGCTCGGTACAGGATTGAAAGGGCGGCCTCGCCATCCGTGGATCATTCCGTCCGGCTTCGGCTGAGGAGGGCTAGTTTGTCATTTGCTTCTTTGACTTTGTCGACCTTTTCTCTCGTTTGTTTAGCGCTGCGATTGTCGGCACGCTTTTGTTCTCGCGTTTCTCCTTTGGCCATATTGACTCCCTCGCCAAACTTCTCCCAGTCCTGCCAGTCATGTTCGCGATGAAAGGCTGTGAATTTGAATGAGAGTGCTCGGCGATTGTCAGCGAGCCGCTGAATCGTAATAAATCGTTCTACTGGTAGCACCTGAATCTTTTTCCCTTTATATGGGATTTCCTTCCCGCGTTCATCCGTTGATATTTCTCCCAGACGGGCGAGTTCTGCAGCAAGGGCCCACATGGTGTTAGGGATATCTGCTGTAGTCACTACCCACTCATGTTTTTCCAGCCGCTTACGTTGTGCGTCGGTAAAAGGCATTTTCATTCCTCAGGTTGTATACGGTTTCCCGCTTTATTTTTATCGTATGTTTTTAATACCCATAAGTCAAATTGCCATTGATTTATAAGGGTTTTATCTATTGACTTTTACACCTAGATGTGCTATCGTTAATAGGTAGGGTGTCCACCCATAAATCAGCACATAAAGGAGACCATCTTGAGTGCTAAATCAAGCAAGTTAGTACAGTTTCAGTCGCTGGGCCATGAACCTGCGGAACCTTCCAAGGAGAGAATCATGTTCTCTCGTTCGGCGCGGAGGCGGAAAAGCCTCCATGCCGCCGCGATGACTGCTGCCGCAATCGTGAGCTTTCTCGCAGGGATGTATGTCCTGGTTGACTGGAGCCAGGTCAACGACAAGTTAGACTTCATGATGGGCAAGCGCGTCGCACCGATTCATCGCAAGTAAACGTGAGGAGTCTCATGGTGTCGAAAAAGTTTAAAGATCGTTATTTAAGGGCTGCGATTATCGCCGCCCTCGCTCTCGCCGGGCTGTTCATGCTTTACGTTAACGGCGGCCCCAACGTGTACTATTCGGGGGTTCAGGTGGAGAAGTAAAGATCATCATCATGATGCACCGGCGCGGCCCTACGGGGACCGCGCTTTTTATTATGAAGCAAAGCAAAGCCGAGGACATAACACGTTCCAAAAATACCTATTTTATGATAGGATTTATAAACCCAGATAACAGATAACAGAAGACAGAGAAATAAATTGATTCTCTCTGCAATCTGTAAGTGAATCAGTCCGTCATCTGTTTTCTTATAAATATGCGCGAATAGCTCAGCTGGTAGAGCACTCGACTGATACTCGAGCGGTCCCAAGTTCGAATCTTGGTTCGCGCACATGAAAGTAAAAAGACGAAGGTTCTAACGCCTTCTCCGATTTTGATTTTAATTCTCGTATACAGAGTATTATCCCTTTTCAGGTTGTTGCATAAGGTATAGTATTGTAGTATGAAAGTAGGGATAATTATTTCGGCAATACTTATATTAGTTTTAGTACTCGCGGTGGCTTACCTGTCTTATGTAGCAAAAAGGTCTCCTTCAATAATAGGCGGAGGGTATGATAAAGCATTAGAAAGTGAAGGTAAGCCAGTTACATCAGAGCTTAGTAACAATACTGCCTTTCTTCCAGAGAGCAAAGAAAATTATAAGGCGTCTTTTAATGAAAGTAGTTTTTTACTGCAATCTCCAAGTAAAACCATCTTGCTCGCACTTCCTCAAACTCTAAAAGAAGGGGTGGAAAAATATGTAAAACTTAAAAATGCTTTGGTATCCGTACTCGATGCGGCCACGAAAGATAAAAATATGTATATTCTTATTAAGGTATCTATGGTTTCAAATCCTGCCAATCCAAATGGTATGTGCGGAGCGGGAGAAGAAAATTATCTAATTTGGCTTAAAGTAAATGATGCAGATCGCATAGTGGAAAGTAACTACTCTTTGTATGATTCATGCATAGAATCAATTGTAATGGACACAAATAAAAGCATATGGTCCGGAGAAAAAATTACTATCGTTTCAGATAATTATACAACTACGAAAGGCCTTCGGATTTATTATGATTATAATCACAGAGAGCAAGGTTTAAAGATAGAAGAAACACGTTTAAATAATGGGATATAAGCAAATCCGCTAAGGCCAGACCGTACTTCGAGGTCGTGGAATAGACATAGATGAAGGGGAAATAGGAGATATAATTGCCTGAAGATTTTACTCAGTAAGCAATGTATGCATTTACCCACTTGCTTAAAATCCTGTCAGGTATAGTATTACTGCATATGAATATAATAGTAAATTACTGGGCAGTGTTGGGAGGAGCTGTTTTCTTATTCGTAGCGGGAGGCATCTGGTATGGCCCAATGTTTGGAAAGGTGTGGATGAAAATTACGGGAGCTGATAAATTAAGCAAAGAAGAGCAAAAGGAAGCGATGAAAGGAGTGGGTATGATGTATGTGCTTCAGTTTGTTTTGAGCTTACTTACAAGTTATGTCTTTTATAATTTTGTGAAAGCATGGAACGGAGGCGGATATCAAGTTGCATTCTTTGTCTGGCTTGGGTTCATGATGCCGCAAGCAGCAGGCGTGATATGGGATTCACAGAAAGGTTTGCGCATGAAAAAGTTTTTGATCGTGGCAGGGTATCAGTTAATTACGCTTCTAGTGCTTGGATATATATTTAGTATTTGGTAACTTTTATGAAATTCGGATTAGAGAATGACTATATACCAAAGAATCCAGAAGATTTCTCCGTAACTTCTCAAATATTAAGTACATTTCAGAGATTGGATAAAGATATAAAGAAATTTGTTGTTTCTAATCCTCCTGATCCTTTGACTAAGAATTGGTTGTTTAACAAAGAGGTAAAAGACATTTCAGACGAGCTGGTAGTTGTTATAAAAATAATATCTTCTCCTCTAGTAGTGGAAAGAGTCTATTTAAATGAAGAAGAAATAAAGTTAATTAAAAAATTTGTTAATAAGGTAGAAAGTTGGGCAATTGCCATAATAATGCATTCTGATAGCCCTGTATTATCAAACTCCGATGAATTGATTGACTTGGCAGAAAAGACAACAGAGTTTACGGAGGAACTAAAGAGATTGCTTATAAAAAGCGGTGAAGATTTTGACAAATATTCCATAAAATAGACTTGTGGTAGTATAAGTTGAATGCCTGGAACTCTTTACATTGTGCCCACGCCGATAGGCAATCTCGAAGATATGACACTTCGGGCTATTCGCGTGCTTAAAGAAGTAGATTTGGTTCTGTGCGAAGATACGTCCGTCACACAGCGACTTTTTAAGGAATATGAGATTACAACTAAAACAAGCGTTTTCTTTGCTCAAACAGGATTAAAAAATATTGATCGCGTTATGAAAATGTTAGAGGAAGGAAAACGGATAGCATTAGTGTCCGATGCTGGGACGCCGACTATTTCAGACCCCGGAGTATTACTCGTAGATAAAATCAGAAATGAATTGCCAGATGTGAAAGTAATCGCACTTCCCGGCGCATCAGCGTTAACCACAGCACTTTCAGCCTCCGGAATATCTTCTGCTCAATTTGTGTTCTTAGGATTCTTGCCGCATAAGAAGGGGAGAGAAACTTTATTTAAAGAAATCGCGGAGTCTGATAGAGCGGTAGTGTTTTATGAATCAGTCCATAGGATTGAAAAGACAATGCAGTCGATGGTCGATAGTTTGCAGTCGACAGAGAATTCTAAACCTCGCAATATCGTAATTGCGCGAGAGCTTACAAAAATGCATGAAGAGGTAATTAGAGGAACGGCACAAGAAGTAAAAGAATATTTTCAGAATAATCCAGACCATGTGCGAGGGGAGTTTGTGGTGATAGTTGAAGGGAGGTAATTTGATTTTTTATACAGATACTGATAGGGTTTATTCCTATAGATGTTCATTCGTTTAGAGGGGTATTACATGAATAACAGGAAAGCTATAAGTGCGGCTACGGAATACCTCCTTGGTTGCACAAAAGATGGCATCTGCCAAGACTTTTTTCAGTTGCGCCATGGCCCAAGCTTAGCCTGGACTACTGCGTGTGTAGCATCGAGCCTTGCGGAATTTGGTGTGGCCCCTAAAGAAACTCTGGAGGCGCTACTTGCCTTGCAAGGGGAAAATGGGGGGTGGTCTTATAACGAACGCGTGCCAGCTGACGCAGACACCACTTTGAGAGTTCTGCAGTTTTTATCAAAGGTGGGGTTCCGTGATCGTTCGATCGTCGATAAGTCTGAGCGCTTCGTTCTAGCTCATCAAGGGAAAGATGGGGGAGTCTCAACCTACCTCCCAGCAACTCTTGCTAAAATGGGGTATCCAATAGGTGGATGGGCAGAGCCCCACCCCTGTGTTACAGCTTTAGCTGCCAACGTAGTACAGGATCCTACGGCGCGATTTAAAGCTGGCTGGTATATCACCAAAAGGCTGGCGCAGGAGGATCCGCGATCTTATTGGTGGCGTACTCCCTGGTATGTGAGATATGAAGCGGGGTTTTTAAATGGAGAAAGCATTTCCTCCGACCCGGTTGAAATTTCACTGGCTCTTCTTCTTAAATCCAAACTTGGAATATACGACCGCTCACTTATGGAAAGATTGCTCGAAATGCAATTAGATGACGGCAGTTTTCCCGTTAGCCAGCAGTTTCGTATTCCTCGCCCGACTCAGACTTTGGAGGATATTGATGATGACGCCGAAGTAGTAGAAGACAATAGAAGAGTTTTCTCTACGTCTTCAGCGGTGGTAGCAATGTCCCGGCAAACAGACCTTCGGTAGATTTCTGGGACTTAGTTCAATACAATCCCGCGGCCATTCTGTCGCGGGATTTTTATTTTACTGAAAATTTCCACGAGAGAGGTCCGTCCTTTGACGGAGAAAACTTGCAACCGGAAACTTTCTAAAATCTAATGTCTAACATCTGGTTTATATAACATTCACTTCGTACTTGAGTGTAATTCCATATTTCTTTTTAAAATCACCTCTCATTTTTTCGGTAAAGGCATATACCTCTTCTCCTCTGGCCCCATCGTACGCGACCACACAAAGAGCGTGACGCGGAAAGGTGCCGACATTTCCATCACGCACTCCTTTATATCCCATTTCCTCAAGCAGCCAGCCTGCTGGGACTTTTACTACTTCTAGGCCAATAAGTGCGGGATCATCCATTTTCGGGTATAGCATTTTATTGATTGGGTAAAATTGCACGTGCGGAACTATTTTTTGTAGTTCTTTTAATTGCTCCTGAGTAATAAATGGATTAGCAAATGTAGACCCGATAGTTCCAATTTCTTCTACCTGTGGAAGCTTTTTCTTTCTTATGCTAATTACGGCGTTATAAATATCTTTGAGTTTGTATGGTAGAGTGGCGATACTTTGAAGCTCACTTTCAAGAGACTCATATCGTGAATGATATGTTGTGTCTACTCCTTTAAAATGCTTAGAAAGTTTTAGTCTAACTTGCGTAATAAAATATTTATCTTTTAGCTCTCCTTTAAAAATACTATCTCTATATTTAAATTCGCATTCTTCTTTAGTAAATACTTTTTCCTCTCCAGTTTCTATACTAATCGCTGTCAGGGTTTCAAATGTCTCTGCCAGTTCTTGTCCGTAGGCTGCGATATTTTGAACTGGAGCAGCCCCCACTGTTCCTGGAATGAAAGCAAGATTTTCTATTCCTTGAAGATTATTGTTTACTGTATATGTGACGAGTTCATGCCAGTCAACGCCTGATCCTACTTCTAAAATTACATGGTCATCATTTTCTTCGATGGTCCTTATTCCTTTAATGGAGTTTTTTATGATGAGGCCATTAAAGTCGCTTTTAAACAAAACATTTGCTCCATCGCCTAAAATAAATATTTTGTTCTCTCTGGCTTCTGGGATGTTTAAAGCCTCTATTAAATCTTCTTTTGAATGGACTTCTACGAAAAATTTAGCATGTACATCTAAGTGAAAAGTATTGTGCTTCTTAAGGGAAAAGTCCTTTTCTAGGCGAGTCATTGGCATATTATATACAGTTATTAGTGATTAGTCATTGGTAATTAGTTAAAATATATACATATGTTAAATTAGGGCTAATTCCTGCATCCGTCGATGTACATTAGTCTCTCCTCCATATTGCTCGTATGCGTGGTGATATCGCTTGAGTTTTGGCCCCCGTTTCGGCGGGGACTTTTTATTGGGTTTACCAAAGTTAAATTACTCTGTATACTATTTCTAATTATGTCACCTAGAGGAATACAACGAACTGTCGCCATTGTCCTAATACTTTCTCCATGGATATTCATTCCAAGCATTTTTAAAGATGTAGTATTTATAGTTGCCGGAGTACTTCTATTTGTAAGTACTCTTGATTTGCGTAAAAAGGTCGTATATGTGCCTGCGTCTCCCGAAAACGAAAGCACTCCTGTAACCCCAACTCTTGATAGGCGAGTCTCATGAGGTTCATATTTGGGATCATAGGTATAGCACTTCTTCTTTTCGTCTGGATGTCGGTCAGCGGATATAAAGATCTCGGATTTTCTAAAAGCTTAGGCACAGAATATTTTAATACAAATGGAAGCTCGACAAAGAATGCTGCCGATTCAATTTTACCAAATGTAAAAGGAGAGGCGGCAACTGTGGAAATTACCCACATTAAAACTCCAGTAAATGTAAAAGCGATTTATATGTCTTCATGGGTCGCAAGCGATAAAACATTTCGAGCGAAGCTTGTAAAGATTATTAATACAACAGAAGTAAATGCAGTGGTGATTGATGTAAAGGATAATACCGGACTTGTCTCATGGGACGGGAGAGTTTCAGACTTGGATGATTTCGTTAAAGAGCTCCACAGTAAAAATATTTATGTAATAGGGCGCGTCGCTGCATTTCAAGATCCTGCTTATGTAAAGGCGCACCCAGATGAGGCAGTTCATTCTAAATCAACAGGAGGCGTCTGGAAGGACAATAAAGGGGTGCCATGGGTAGATACTGGAGATAAGCTCATGTGGGATTACCTACTAGACATTTCCAAACAGGCATATGCCCGCGGGTTTGATGAGATAAATTTAGATTATATCCGCTTCCCAACGGACGGTAAATTGTCCGATATGACATTCCCCATTTCTGGAGATAGAGGATTAAATGATAAAGCGGGTGTAGTGGGAGATTTCTATCGATATATAACGGATGCATTGCACAAAGAAAAGATTCCCGTTTCTGCAGATATCTTCGGCATTGTAATGCTTACAACTGTGGATATTAAAACTCTTGGACAGGATATGCATGTGGCGCTTCAGACATTTGATTATGTTTCGCCAATGGTTTATCCATCGCACTTTTATGAAGGGACAGATGGATTTAAGAATCCAGCAGACCACCCAGGAGAAATTATTACTTATTCAATGAGTGCTGGAGTGAAAATCGCGCAAGAAGTCGCGTCGAGTACTGGTCAGGATCCTTCGATTTATATAGCCAAGTATCGTCCGTTTTATCAAGATTTTGATTTAGGAGCGACATACACAGCTGAAATGGTGCGAGCTCAAATTGATGCGGGATATAAATTAGGGATAAATTCTTGGATGCTTTGGGATCCGGCGAATTCGTACACCTTAGGAGCGCTTAAGAGTCAATAAATTATCTCATCTTCGTTGTTGCGGAGCCTCTAGTTTTTCTCCGTCGTACGTCAGAGTACGCCTACAAAAAACTTTTCTCCGCGCCTAGAATCTGAAACAATTTATGGCTCTTTGAAACCTTTAATTGTCGGAGCTTTTTTCAAAAAACAATATATAATAAACAAATGAAAAAGTTATACGATTTCTCCATAAAGGAAGTGAAAGCTTATGCAAAAGAAGGAAAACTAGACGACTGGGTGTTTGAATTTCTTCACGGCCCTGGGATTAATAAAGGAATGGCCAAAGGATTAAAACTTAGAAAAGAGAAGGGTTACCATTCTTGGATAGGGCCAATTAATTTTCCACTAAAAGAACTTACTCGATGTTGTGGCCCTGAAGAAAGTATGGAGTATCCAGAACCACTAAAGAAATTTAATAAAAGAGCAAATGATATGGTGAAAGGAATAGAAAAAGGATGGGAGGTGCCAGTTCTGATTGTTAATCCACAACCGTGGCCCATCCTCTCTATAAGAGATGGGAATCATCGTTATGAGGCCTTAATAAGAAAGGGAAAGAAAAAATATCCTACTATTTTTTGGTTTGACACTCTAAAAGATAGGCAAAGATTTATCAGGAAATATGGTAAGCAATTCCCTGGTAACTGACAACAGAAAACTGTAAACTAGTACACAATGGCTGAACCTATTCCAGAAAAGTTAACATATCTTGGCAAGATTGATTATCGCAATAAAGCGGTTACATTCGGCATAAAAAAAGGAGACCGAACTCGCCATACATATATCATTGGTAAAACAGGTATGGGTAAATCCACCTTGCTTGAAAATATGGCCGTGCAAGATATTCAAAACGGAGAAGGGGTGTGTATAATCGATCCTCACGGAAGCATGGCGGAAAAAATGCTGGACTTTATCCCAGAATCTCGCATAAAAGATGTGATTTACTTTGCACCATTTGATACCGACTCTCCAATTGGGTTGAATGTTTTGGAAAAAGTAGATAAGGAAAAGCGGCACTTAGTGGCAAACGGCATTATGGCTGCATTTAAGAAAACATTCGTAGATTCGGATGGAAAGGGGACATTCAGTGCCCGAATGGAATACATTTTAAATAATATAATTTTGGCCTTGCTTGAAAATGATGGGCAGAGCTTGCTCGGGGTAAACAGAATGCTTACTGATAAAGATTATAGAAAGTGGATTGTTTCTAATGTAACAGATCCGACAGTTAAAGAATTCTGGGAAAAGGAATATGCGAACTACTCAGAAAGATTCGCTCAAGAAGCAGCGCCGGCCATACAAAACAAAGTGGGACAATTTGCTGGAAATCCTCTCATCAGAAATATTGTCGGACAGCAGCGCACTTCTATTGATTTGCGAGACGCCATGGATACTAAAAAGATTCTAATAGTTAACCTTTCTAAAGGAAAAGTAGGAGAGGGAAATGCGAATTTGATCGGATCACTTTTAATTACGAAAATTTACCTAGCTGCAATGTCACGAGCAGACGCCGGTCCGTATGAGCTTGAAAGTCTTCCGCCATTTTATTTGTACGTGGATGAATTCCAAAACTTCGCCAATGAATCGTTCGCAAGTATTTTATCTGAAGCCAGAAAGTACAATCTCGCTTTAACGGTTGCCCACCAATATGTAGAACAGATGACAGACGAAGTGAAGTCGGCGGTATTTGGAAACGTGGGAACGATGATAGTATTTCGCGTGGGCGCGACGGATGCGGAAATGTTCGAGAAAGAGTTCGCTCCATACTTTATACTCGATGACTTCGTTAACCTTTCCGCCTATCAGGTATATTTAAGACTGATGATAGATGGACAAGGCTCTAGGCCATTTTCTGCCCACACACTCCCTGCGATCCAAAAGCCTGCCATTTCTTCAGCTCAGGCTGTTATAGCGTATTCCAGGAAAGCTTATGGAAGACCTGTTGCCGAAGTTGAGCAAGAAATTAATGATTTTTACAAACCGGTTATAAAAGAAGAAAAAAGAAGAGAAGAGCCTACAGAAAGACAGGTAAATGTAAGGCAGATAAGGAATGATACACCATTGCCTCCAAGAAGAGAATATAAACCTGAACCTACTAATCAGGAAGATTCGCAGGCTAAAGCAATGATGGAGCTTGATAGGAAAAATATAGCAGAAGATGAAAAAAGAAGAGAAGAGGAAAGAAGGAGACAGGAAGACAGAAGGGCTCAAAGAGCTCCGAGAAATAATCCTAGAAGAGAAGAACGAACCGAAGAAAGGAAGCCGGCAGAAGTCGGGGGCACACCAGCTATGTCATTAAAAGATGCATTGGCTCGCGCAATGGAGGAACATAAAAAAGAAAAAGTAGAAGGTAACGCAGAAGACAAAGATGTAAAAGTAAGTGTAGAAACTAAAGTCGCTACTCAAAAGATAAGTGCAGAAGTTCCGGAGGATGTACTTCGGAAACTTATAGAATAATAATTAAATCATTTTTATGAGGTACACAATAACCTTATTAGTTATTTGTTCCGGTGTCATAATGACACATGCTTTATATATTTCTGAAATAATGTATGACCCGCAAGGGTCTGATGCCGGAAGAGAGTGGGTAGAAATTTATAACGACACTAGTAATGATATTGACTTAACTGCTTGGAAATTTAATGAGAGCAATACGAATCATGGCATTACTTCTTTTGCGGGGTCGGGGAAACTGAATTCAAATAGTTACGCAGTCATTGCAGATAATCCTGCTAAGTTTCTAATTGATTTTCCTTCTTATACTGGGGTGCTTTATGACAGTTCGTTTTCTTTATCAAATACTGGTGAACCACTTGCTGTAAAAGATAACACGGGTGCAATCATTGATTCAGTTACATATAATCCAACGCTTGGAGGTAATGATGATGGGACAACACTTTCTTTAATAAATAGTTTATGGGTGAAAGGAAATGGAACTCCCGGGTCTGTTAATGAAATCTCTTCTAATACTTCTACTAGCACAACCATTGCTCCGATTACTCCAAATGCAACTACTACGGATAATCAAGGAACGATAAAACAAACTTCTCCGCCAAGTTCAGATATTATGATTTATATGGCACCTGAAAAGGTGGTAGTAGCAGGCGCTCTCTCAACTTTTTCTGTTGCGGCTATGACACGCGCAGGAAGAAACATAGACAATCCAAATGTCACATGGGCATTTGGGGACGGTGGGCAGGCAAATGGAACCACAACAGAATATGCATATGCATATCCAGGTAGATATATCGCTCAAGCAGAAGTGGGGAATGGTCTTATTTTAGGTATTGGCAGAATGATTGTAACTGTAATACCTCCAGATATTTCAATTGTAAATACTGGTTCGGGCAAATATGGATCTTATATAGATGTAATAAATCCTAATAGATATGATTTGGACTTTTCACAATGGAAGCTTTCTGTCGGAGGGGCTATTTATCCATTTCCTAAAAACACCCTTATTCCAGGAGGGGCTACTACAAGAATTTCAGGACTGGCTCTCGGTTTTGCGAGTACGACAATTTGGTCATCTACAGAAGTAAGAATACTTTTCCCTACCTTGGAAGAAGTCACAAGATATATTCCAAAAGTACCAGAACAAATTGTTCTAGGGGTAGCGACTACAACTATGCCGGTATTTCAGGAAATTAAAAAACCAGCTCTCAGTAAAACTGTAACAAAGGCAAAAAAAGCCTCGGTAAAAGTTTCAAAAGTGAAATCTGCGACTATGGCGACCAGCACTAAGGTCGTGGACTCATCTACGAATACCGTATCATCCATACCTATGGCGGCTTCAACCTCAAAGTCTCAAAAGGATACCCGGCTTGTTAGTTGGATAAAGGGATTATTTTAGTTCTATAGAACTTATTACCTTCTTAATAGTTTCCACATACTTCTTTTCAGAAAATTTTTCCTCAGCTACTCTCCTTGCTTCTTCTTTCATTTCGCCCCACTCCTCTGGTCGATTTTTCTTGATGTTTATAAATTCTTCCATGTAAGATTTGTATTGGAGTATGTCATCCTTTTCTGCTACGCGAGAAAATTTATTATCTAAATATTCTAAATGAGCATTCCAAATGTGGGATTTGTGAGAAATGATGGGCTTGCCTATATACATTGCTTCAGCAATATTAAGACCTGAAGTCTCACCGTCTAACCGGAAATGTGCTAAACAATCAATCGCCCCATAAAATTCCCAAATATTACCGCCCTTTTCTACGAAGTGGACATTAGGGATCTTCTCTTTTTTAACTTTTTCTACAAGAATAGGCGGTGGAGACATGATTAAATAATGTGAATTCGGGAGCTCTTTAACGACTTTTTTAAATGCTTCTATGCCGATCGGATCGAATATGCTATCTGAATCTCTTCCAATCCTTCCAAAAACAAAGTCTGCTACTTTTATATTAAGTTTTTCTCTTAATTCTTCGCCAGTTTTTTCCGTGTCAATTTCTGGAGGAGAGACCGGAAGAAAAGCCACCTCGTTACTCTCTCTTTTGCCTGTAAATTGCTCTGAATATTTTTTTACAGTTTCTGAGAGGAAAACATTTGCCACAATGTTTTTCTGAAGGGTGGGAGAACCGAATATATTAATCATTATAATCGGGATATCTTTTATTGTGTTAAATGGATACTGGGAATGGCCAGCGTCCGCAGTAATAAATAAATCAATATTTTTTTGGTTGATGATATCCTTCACATGCGGGTTCATGCCGTGGATAAAATAAGGGAATTTGCTTTCTACGTCCGAATAAGTAAATTCTATAAGATGGACTTTCTGATTCATTAGCTCCTGTTGTCTTTTCGATAAGCTTTTACTTGAGTACATAAAGTAAACTGTATATTCATCAGTTAAGTTATTTGCTATTAATTGTAGACCCTTTTCGGTGCCGCCAAAACTCATGCCAGAGATATGATAAATGAGAATGTTCCTGACTTCTTTTCTAAGCTGCCTAGTTTTAATTATATTAGGGTATTGCCTTCCTTCTTTTATAGAAGAAACAAATGAAAAATAGCCCTCCCTCAGATGAAGAATCGAAGTCTTTATAAATATAGGAGAATGTTTAAGAAGGAATTTTATTTTTTCTCTCATATTCATTAAGACTACTGCTTGACCTCCTCCAAGACCTTGGCGATTTTATCTAGGTGTTCTTTATGAGCAAATAAAAGGTTATCATACCCATAAACATCTTTGATAGTATGAGGCTTTAAGTATCCATCTAAGGAAATCTCAAAAGGAACATACCCGTGAGAAAGTAAAATATTGATAGATTTGGAGCAGTTATCTTTCCATTCTTCTCCGCCCGCAACTTCAATAGTAACTAATGTATGAGCCTTATCCAGTAAATTGATCATTGTTTCTAAGATTAAATGCTCTGACCCTTCTGCATCTATTTTTATTATAGTGGGTAAAATAGAATTTCTTTGGCAATACAAGTCTAGCGGTATGGTCTTAACAAGAATTCTTTTCGCCTCATCTTTAAAATAAATGTCTTCGCTAGTTCTTGCCTGGAAAGAATTAAATGCGCTATATTTTGGTCCGTAATCAAAAAACTCAATTTCCGTTTCTTCATTAAAAACTGCATTATTATTTACAACTATATTTTTTTTGGCTGCCGCATTATTTTTTAAACTCTCAAATGTTCTGGGGGTAGGTTCAAAACTATAAACTTTCCCACTTTCCTCTACTAGGCTGCTAGCAAGCATTGTATAGTACCCAACATGTGCTCCAACATCTAAAAATACGTCTCCGGGATGCAAGAAATTAATAAGGAAATTGCTTAAGTTCGCTTCAAAAAATCCATAATAGTAGATTGCTCCTCCTTCAGGTAAATAAAATGACATCTTATCTCCCCACATGGTTTTATAATTTACTTTGTAAGGATGTATATATCCAGCTGCCTGCATTATGTAATAAATAATTGTCCTAAAAGGATCTTTTAAAATCCTTTTAAATCGGCTTCCTTGAAGTTTATAGAGCTCATATCGTTTTAGGATCTTTTTCTTCAGTTCTTCTCTTTCTTGATTATTCATATAATTTTAATGCATTATAGCACTTTTGATTTTGTTTTTTATATTGTTAGCTTTTACCAGGAAAAGTGGATATTTTTTGGGATAAGGGAGCCTGCCAGTCTTTTCTACGAAATCTTTTTTTAGCAGTTCTATATCCCAAATATCAAGATTTTCAAAGTAGAGAATTCCTTTTTGATCAAATAAATGTCGTATATCACTTAGTTTGTTTGGATCATATGAAGCAAATATGTCATTTCCGGGAATTTGTATTCCAGCTAACCATTTTTCATCTATAGATTTTATTGGAATTTTATTTGAAAACTTGGCAGCTGAATACCGGTAGTTTATAGCTCTCGGACTTCTTCCTTCTAAGAGTTCTTTGCACATATAGAATGCCTGTTTAAGCTCCGATCGTAATCTGGCAAGATATTGAAGATGGATAATAGGCGAAGATAAAACATGCATATTTTCTATATAAGGAATTCTAGGGGCATGGTCGTTGGTGACAGTGACGCGATTATAATCAAGCGAAGGAGAATCTAAAAAGGCAAAGGGCTTATAATTATCTTTCCATACTCCATCCTCTCGATAAGTTTTTATAGACCCGTAAGCCTGAATCCATCTAGAAGAAAATCCAATAGGACTATTTGTGTCGGCTGCCCACCTTTTCATTTCTATAATGGCGTCAGGGCTGATTAGCTCATCAGCGTCTAAACAAATTATAATTTTATCACCTTCGTATTTACGGGCCTCATCAAGAAGTAGCCATCTAATCTCATTAGTGTGTTCTTTATATGGATTTTCTATTACTCGCACTTTATCAAAGGTTTTGCAAATTGCGACTGTGTTGTCTGTAGATCTCTGGTCTGCCATTATAATGACATCAGAAAATGATGAGAAGTTTTTTAAACTATAAGGAAGTATCCACTCTTCATTTTTTACTGGAACCAGTGTAATGACTTTCATGTTTATGCTTCTATAATAACACTTTTAAACTAACGGGTGATTTATGCTTTTTTGACTTCCACAAAATAGAATGCAGAAAAAGAGGGGAATAGCTTCTCTAAAAGAAATTCTAAGTGAATATATATATTAAGTAAAAATGGGGCTTTATTATACAGAAGCGAAAATGTTCTTTCTCCAACAGGAAGTGTGGCGGCTCCGCTTGTTGTTAGTATTTCAAAGCCTCCATCTTTTAATAATCTTTTAATATCTCTACTGTCAAACTTAAAATGTTGGGCAAATTCCCATTCGTCGGGCGTCATTTGTTCTTCTTTTTTATTAAGTATTTTTCTATGCTTAAATCGGGCAAACATATAGAACAGACTATTTTTTTGCGGCATAGAAATGAGAGCTCTTCCATTAGGCTTTAATATTCTATATAGTTCTTTCACAGCGGCAGATCTTTTTTCAATATGTTCTAATACTTCTGAACAGGTTATTGCATCAAAGAAATTAGTAGGATATTTAGTAGAAATTAAATTATTATTTTCAAATAAGATGTTGGCTTTTTCTTTTAAGCGATCTCTTGCTATGGAAAGTTCATTTAGATTCATTTCGTCGCAATAGACCGTATCAAATAATGGCGAAGCTAAATAACTATATGGCCCACGTCCTGCCCCCGCATCTAAAAGATTTACATTTAAAATCGGATTTTGATTTTGGGATCTATTTAAAAACTTTCTAATAACTCTAGCTTTTAAAAAGTGATAATAGCGGATATTGCTAGTTTGTGAAGGATATTCATGAAGATCGTCCATGAACTTTAAGTTAAATATTGATTGAATGGTCTCCTCGCCACTTAAAAATAAAGTCGGGATGTAGTGTCTAATTCTTTTTAAAGAAATGAATCCGTATATATATATCCTATTAAAGTAGTAAACCAGTGATTCTAAATAATTGTAAGTTTCTTTTAAAGGGGTATTTATGTATGGCAAGGATTTATAATTTAATCTTAAATTATAAATGTATTGAGATCTTCCCGTTATCAGAGGTGAAAAGTTTTTAATATCTTCAACTTTTATATCATGTATAATCGATGGCGCAAGCACAGACAATATGGTCGTATCATGCCGGAATATTTTACAGCCTCTTATTATCTCAGTTTTATTTCTGCCTTTGCTCTTCCACATTTCATTCTTAGAAAAACCAAGACAATCTCCTTCTTTCCCAGCTGTATAAAGAGTGTCCCATAGCTTCTCTATATTTTGGTTAGAATTAGTAAAACCCATAATCCCCGCGGTGATTACTTTACGTTTTAAAACATCTTCTGATATTTCGTATTTAGAAATTAATTCAGGAGAAATTATATCTTTATTTATAACCTCGTCTCCTTGGTCAACAAACATATAGCCATTTGTTTGAATCTTTTCAAAGAGTTCATCAAGAGGCTTTTGTACTTGTGTTCCTGCATCGAGATATAAATTTAATGCGGCTATTGGATGTTGTGGGATGTATGTTTTCCATGTGTAGCAACTTAAATAATGAGGGGCAAAGGGAGGAATTGAAACTACTATTACATTATCCATTTTAGACAGCTCCTTCCTAAAAGAAGGGAATAATCCTAAATCATATACAAAAATTGGCGGGTGAGCAGGGTAGTTCTTTTTAATGGACCCAATTAAGTTTATAACTGAAGGGAAAAACTTATTAGAGCAGGAAGTAATCAGAGAGCGCGAGGGGGAGGGCTCATTGTATGAATTGATTTCTTTAAATATTTGTTCTTTACTGGTAGTAGACAAACCCTTCCCGTAACTATTAAAAGATCCTGCGATAGAGTCCATACGTGTAAACGAATATATTTCTGCGGCACGTCTATTAAATTCAAAATCTCCAGTAATTTTTAAATCTTCTCTAAATAGAGCAATAGTATCAAATATATTTTTGTGCAATATAAAAAATGGCCCTAAATGCATTTCCCTCTGGAATCTTTCTTTATCAAAGAGAGCGGGGTGAACTACGTATTTTTTAACTAAAATATTAATCGGACCCGCAACAATGTAGCGTTTGTATACAAAAGGGAAATACATAATTTCCTTTCTCTCTTTTTTTAATAGTACCTCAGCTTCTTCGAATGCTTCTACATATCGGTCATCATCAACATTCCAGAAGGTTATATAAGGGTAAGTGCTTAGTTTGATTCCTCTATTCCAAGAAGCGTATAGAGTTTCGCGAGCCACATCTATGCGTCTGATGGTTAATGTCTGTTTATTAAATATCTCATCCTCTTCTTTTGTTATATCATTTGTGATAATAATGTGTTCAAAAGTAACGCCCCTAAAATGAAGCTGTTTATGTAATTTTTCTGTTTTTTCTAAAAAACCCGGTAAATACTCTGAAGATCTATATAATGAAGTGACAATTGTGAACATCGTTATGCCATTCTAGGCTATGCAATTTTATTTGTAAATAGGGTACTTTTTATCACATTAGTTTAACCTTGGCTTTATTATGAACATATCATTTTTAATACCGGATACTTTGAGATCCTTACTTGAATGTATCTCTACTTCTTCTATTGTAAATAAGGCATAATTTATCTTTTCTATATAAGAAAACATCTCTTCAAAAGTAATTTGATAAGAAGATAAATTCTTTTCGGCCATCTCTAAGACAATTATTGGTTTAAATTTTTCGATAGTTTCGCGGGCCCCCTCTAAAACGTACATTTCAGATCCTTCAACATCGATTTTAATAAAATCTATTTTTTGTATTTTAAGCGGGGACAGCTCTTCATCAAGGGTGCTAGTTTTTACAGTTATGACATTTTCGCCGCTAACCATTCTATTTGTTTCTATAAATCCGTCTCCGCTATTGTGCACGCTTCCGTGAGTTACAAAATTTGCATGACCTATTTTATTTGAGAGGGCGATTTCTTTTAAGGTAATTCTATCCTCTAATTTGTTGGCGACAATGGTGGCACCAAAACAAAATCTTTGTACTGGGCCAGGTTCGAAAGCTATTATTTCTGTTTGAGGGTGGTGATATAAATAGGCTATTGAAATTAAGCCAATATTTGCACCAACATCGATAAAGACAGGGTTTTTACTTTTGGTATTTTTATTTAAAAGATTAATGATTTCTGGTTCATATGTCCTTTCGGGAGCTAGAAATCTCACTCGGTCGATTATCCCGCACCCTTTGGGGTAATATACTCTATATCCATAGTATGTGCGGCTTGTTAACTCTCTTAAGAACAGATCGCAAAATCTATATACCCTATTGCGTAATTTCCTCAACACCACTCTGTAATTCTCAGGTATTTTACTTTTAATTGAAAGTAGAGACATATTTTTGAAATAATTTAAATATAAAGTAAATAACAGGAACCGCAGTATAACTAATAACAGTAGCCCAAGCAGCTCCTACCCCTCCGAACAGGGGAATGAAAAATATATTTAATGATATATTTATAGCGGCTATTGCGAGCGGAAAAACAAAAAGCATTAACTTCTTGTTATTGATAATCATATTTTGAAATAAGACAGAA
The DNA here is from genome assembly GCA_028286645.1 of Candidatus Nomurabacteria bacterium. Classification (GTDB taxonomy): domain Bacteria; phylum Patescibacteriota; class Minisyncoccia; order Phycocordibacterales; family UBA5272; genus UBA11704. The sequence goes on along the minus strand of JAQBRF010000003.1, from coordinate 58,163 downwards.
GATATAAATACTCCAAAAAGTGAAAATGAATAAATAGAAAGAATTTGCACACTTGGGGCAAAGGCTTCTCCATATAGAACTTTAATAATTATAGGGGCCAAGATATAAGTTATAACAGACGCTATTAATGCAACTGCTCCAATGAGTATATAAAAATACTTTGTTCTTTTGCTGTATTCATTTGTTTTATTACTGTTTACAAGGGCAGGAAAGAGCGACGCAATTAAAATGCTTGGTATTATATTCCATACATCAACCACTCTCACTGCCGCAGAATAGAATCCTACAACTTCAGTATTTAAATAAGACGCAAGCATTACCTGATCAATGCGAGAATATATCTCAGTAAATACGCTAAATAACGCAACAGGAATTGAAAGAGCTAGTATCTTTTTTATCCATATAAAAGAAGCGGTGAGTTGAAGGCTCCTTTTTTTAAGAAAGACTATTTGATAAATATATAATAACGAATAAATAACATTTTCAAGAGTCAATATAAATATAAATAATGGGAGTGACCCTATATATACAATAACGCATACTTTAAGTACGCTTATAGTAAGTGAAGTAATGATATTTGTTATTGCTATGTATTTGGATTCGGCGTCTTTTAAAAAGTCTAGATGAAGTAAGGTAAAAGGCTGGAAAAAAAAGTTTAGGCAAAGAATTAAGATCAAATATATATAATCAAATTTATTAAAAATAATCGTATAAGAAATTACTAGGATCGTAGCGATAACTCCTGTGATAAGTTTCAATGTAATAGCACTGCCAAATACTACTAAACGACTTTCCTTAGAGTTGACTAATTCTTTGTAAACGATGGTGTCTATTCCTAGATTGGCTATTACGGCAAATATTCCAACTATACTGAGTACATAGTTAAGCGTTCCGAATAAAGATGGACCTAATAAACGGGCTATAAGTATTGTTGTAAATAGTGAAAAAAGAAGAGTAAAGAATTTGGAAATCGATAACCACTGTACATTTCTAGCGTAGAGGATGAACCCTTCTTTTTTAAAATGTTCGCCAAAGAATCTTACATATACTTTATATAAAGCGTGGGAAATATAGGTAAGCATAATTAGTAGGATTATACCATTTTGAGTATGGATAATACCAAAACCATTATTTAATTAGTATTCTTACAAAACGTAAAAAAAGATAAACCACAAAAGATGGTTTATAAATAAAATTTAATTTCCCCCCTTCATACAGAATTACTGATAAGGTCTCAAACTGTTCCGTCCTGCCTCTTTTTCTAAAATTTAAGCCTGTGGAAGCATACCCTTCGGTTATTGTGCTGTTATGATCGTGATAATACATTTTCGCATAAAGACCCACTTGATAAAATAACAGCCACTCCTCTCCCTGCTTGATATTTTTTGAAAATCGAATACTTTTATCAGTAAGCAGCTTGGTTTCTATGCAATGCGTCGCGTCTCCTTTACATCTTTTAAATATTAAGTAACTCCATGCGTAGTTATAAAATGTGTCGACGTGCGGAAATATTGTTATGCTTTCTCCGCTCTTATATGCACGATTGGTAACTAACCATGATCCAAATATATTTCGAATAATAAGATCATGGAAAGTTTGTAAAGCGTCCGGCGCTAGATAATCATCGTCATCTAAAAATATTACCCACTTGGAGTCTGCCGATACTTTATCTAGCGCGAAGTTTCTAGAATAATTAACTCCTTTATTAGAAGTATTTGTATGATAATGAATGCGGGAGTCATTTATGCGGGAGGCAAATGATTGATACGATTGATCGTCTGGGGAGTCATTTACTATAATCATTTCCCAGTCTTTATATGTTTGACGCAGCAAAGAGTCGACTGCTCGTTTAAGATTATCTGGCCTTCGGAATGTGGGGGTTATAATGCTAAATCTCATGAAATTAGATTTTAGACAAAGCCTAAAAGCTTTTTTAATATCTTTTTAATTCCCAAGGCTCCCGTAACTTTTTTCCCAAATTTCAATATACCGATTTTCTTAAGGAATTTATAAAGCGGACTGCCCCACGAATGATGCCACATATGCACCCCATATACATCCGGGCCCAGGTCCTGCCCGCGATACAATTTAATATTATCTTGGTTATACGGATAAAATGCTTTCGGTGGTAAAACCACCAGTTTATCCTTATCAGGATAGTCTTTAAAGGCTTGAGTAAGCATTAATGGGATAGTAATCAGGTCTCCTTGATGTGAGTCATAAAGATTTTTACAGGCCTTTATAAATGGATGATGTGGGATAGCTCCAACCATTCCGGCGCTTATAATTCCAGGCTCTTCTTCGCCTAGCACGCATTCATTTAAAGATAGAGAATCTAAAGATTGTAGGAGGGTCATGTCGGCATCCAAATAAAAACCTCCCTCCCTTTCGAGGATGTAGAGCCGTACATAGTCCGCCACAAATGCCCACTTTTTCTGATTATACATTCTGCTCGCAAACGGATGTTCTTCAATGGGAAAGTTAAGCTCATTCCATTCTTTTATTTCATATCCTAGATTTGTAGATTTCCAGCTTTCTATACAATCTAAAACCTCTTGTGGTTTTTCTGGTCCAAACCAGCAGTAGTGGATCACTTTTGGGATCATATTTGCCATTATACCATCATGGTATAATTTATTTTATCTTCATGATAATCATCAAACTCCAAGGTGGATTAGGTAATCAGTTATTCCAATATTCCTTTGGAAGATTCTTAGAAATTAAATTGAATAAGGAGGTGGCATATGATGTTTCATTTTTTACTCAAAAGCATAAATACACAAAACGGGAATATGTTTTAGATAAATTTAATACTAAAATAAAGGTTGCGACGCCTGAAGAAATCACAAAGGTAAAATATCCTTTTGGTAAATTATCCGAATTTGCTTATTTATTTAGAAAAGCGTTAAATAAGTTTTTTATAAAAAAATATCACATAGGTTATGATGAAAAGTTAGTATCTTTCTTAAAAGAAAAAGACAGTGTCTATTTAGAGGGGTGGTGGCAAAGTTATTTATTTTATAACCAAATACTTGATTATATACAAGACGAGATTACTTTAAAGGTTCCTAGCGCCGAGCTGCTCACACTTCAAAGCGAGGTCACAACAAAAGAATCTGTTTTTGTCCACATTAGAAGAGGGGACTATGTGGATGGAAAAGAATTAGAAACTTTAAGTATGGAATACTACAAAAAAGCGATACTTCTGATTCAAGAAAAAGTTCCTAATCCATATTTTTATATATTTTCGGATGACAAAGAATGGATTAAAGCTCATGGGGCAGATATTCTCGGGACGTCTTCATGCGAGACTCCTATACTTCCTTATGACTTTGAGGAGATGGTTCTTATGTCGCACTGTAAACATGGAATCATAGCCAATTCTTCTTTTTCTTATTGGGGGGCAATGCTTAATAAAAGTAATGATAAGGTTATAATCGCTCCACAAGATTGGAAAAATGTATTTATGAAGGATAATAATACCCTCTGTCCGCCGGACTGGATCGCGCTATAAATTAAGTATTTTCAGGTGTATACTTGGGCTATTATTACTTTCAACAAGGCTGTATGCAAAAGACTATTAAAAATATCGTTTGGATTTGTTTAGGAATTATCCCATTTATCGCCCTTTTTGTGACAAGTGGCGGACCTTTTGACTTTCTAAGCGGAAGCAATTCCGGTTTATTCTTTCCGTTTATTTCTGGGAAGAATTTCCTTTTTCGCATTCTCGTAGAAATAGCCTTTGCGGGATGGGTAGTTTTAGCTTTAAAAGATACAAAATATCGCATAAATCTTAAAAAGTCTCCTCTCACTATTTGTTACGGAATATTTATATTAGTTATTCTTATAGCTGATCTTTTCGGTGTTGATTCGACAAAAAGCCTTTGGAGCAACTACGAAAGAATGGAAGGGTTCGTAGGGCACATCCATCTATTTGCGTATTTTGTTGTTCTTGTCGGAATGTTGCATACATTGGTGGATTGGAAAAGAATGTGGAAGGTGTTCATCACTTCTGATATTTTAATTATCTTGTACGCTTTCTTCCAGTGGTTAGGAGCGCCAGGGCTGTTTGTAGCAAATCATTTCCCGTCGCTTGCTAAGTGGGCTAGCGACCATTTCGCAATTCATCAGAGCGCAACTCGATTAGATTCTACAATAGGAAATTCCGCATACTTTGCAATCTTTTGCCTTATGTTTGTGGGTATCTTAGCATTAGAATGGTCTAAATCTGATAATCCTAGAAAGGCTTGGGGTTATCCTGTTTTAATATTATTGAATTTGCTTGGAATAGTTTTCTCTGGGACTCGAGGAACGATGATCGGATTCTTGGTAGCACTATTAGCCACAGTCGCCACCATGGTATTTAGAATGGCAGATTCTAAAATAGAAATTATCGCACTTTACATTGTAACCATTCTCTACAGCATTTACGGAGCGCTCGCGCTTGTGTTTGATGTAGGGTTTTTAAATTATTTTTATCCAGTGAGCGCGATAGCGGGATTAGTATTTATAATTGCATGCGGTTCGGTTTTCATTAAAACAAATAATACATACCGAAAGGTAGGGTTAGGAGTAATTATTTTAATGATAGCCGCGCTCTTTTTATTCCAAAGTATTAGAAATACCTCATTCATTCAATCCTCTCCGACTCTTGCACGTATAGCGAGTATTTCTCCTACCGACATCACAGCTTCTAGCCGTTTGGCAATATGGCAAATAAGCTTAAGCGCATGGAAAGAGCGCCCAATCTTAGGATACGGACAAGATAACTTCGGATACATTTACGCTCGTAAATTTATACCAGAGAAAATGTGGAATATTGAGCCATGGTATGACCGATCTCATAATGTATTCTTCGATTGGCTCGTTGCGGGAGGAATTCTAGGGCTATTAGCCTATCTGTCTTTGTATGTTTCCGCACTCTTTCTTCTTTGGAAAAAGGGAGGACATATACCATTAAAAGAAAAAGCTATTCTTACAGGAGTAATCGCTGGATATTTTGTACATAATATATTCGTATTTGATAACTTAACAAGTTATATATTATTCATTGCATTATTGGGTTACATTGTAACCAGAACTAGGGATTCTAATGAAACTGCTGGAGGTAAAACAATTTCTCAGGATCAAATAAATCTTCTATGGGGCCCTGTGGTGCTAATAGTTTTAATCGCTTCGCTGTATTACGTTAATTACAGGCCCCTTAAGGTTAATAAGCTTATGATAAAAGGATTGGATATAAACACTCTTATACAGCAAATGCCTTTTGGACAGGCAGTAAATACTTCACAGAATGCATTTACACAAGCTCTTGCTATGAATACATTAGGCACAGAAGAAACACGTGAACAATTTATGCAAATGGGAATCCAGCTTGCTCAAATTCAGATTCCAAGTAATGTAGCTGAAGCAGACAGAGAAGCTGCAGTAACTGCCATATCTTCTTTCGAAGCTGCGGTTCAAAAAGATATTCAAACATCATATCCAGATTTTAAAGATAATGTAAGAATGCTGTCTATTTATGGAATGTTCTTCAATGGAATAGGGGATCCGATTTCTGGTGAGAAAGTTTTAACTGAGGCGCATACACTCGCTCCAAAAAAACAACTAATATCATTTGATTTAATTAGAGCTTATATTATGGAGGGGAAATTTCCTCAAGCTTACGCTTTAGCTCGCGAGACTTATGATTACGCTCCGGCCTATAAGGAGGCAGAAAGATGGTTACTGATCAGTTCTGCATATGCAAAGAGCTATAAAGAAGCAAGAACGGTTGTTGAAAAGAATGGGGCGCAAGTAGAGCTTGATCCAGATGTACTAAATGCATTGGTAAGTACAAATCAGCTCCCTCTTGCTTTAGAACTATTAAGTGAGCTAAAGAAGAATCATCCTGAATCTGCTAAGGAGATAGATGCATATATTAAACAGCTACTTGCAACCAAAAAGAAATAGAAGGAAATAATTTCTAAGGCATAATTTCCAATTCCCCTAATAAGACAGTGAAACTTTGCCACTTTACAGCAGGAATGAGTGTAGTAAACTGTATATGTGAGCGCAATTGGCGTGCTTACAAAATGAATAAATGCCTACGCATTGGGTCACCGAAAGGTGCCCCTTTACGTTTCTGGGTAAATATATTTGACTTCTTTTTTAATAATGTATACTAGGTGAGTGGAACCTCTTCGCGATTCATCGCGGAGGGCGACCGCGCTCACATAAGGCACTTATTTTGGAGCATGCCACGCTCTCCACGATGGAGCACGAGGCAAATAAAATCACCCATTAGGGTGATTTTATTTTCCGTTATATTAAATAAAGAAAATTGCTTTAGATACGCGAAGCCTAGGAATTTTTAGAAGGAGATGTAGATGGACCTACATTGATTGAGAAAGATTTCGTAGCGACAAAGTAGTTGAAGTAATTTTGTTTATTTAACAGTCTTCTATGCTCCAAGAGCCGCCGGCCTTTATCTTCACCTTCGGCTTGTCTTGGCATGCTAAGTGAAGTAATCCGGCCGCGGCAATCATAAGTCCATTATCTGTAGAAAGGGACTTATCAGGCAAGTACAAATTAAACCCCTCCTTATCTGCGAGATCTTTAAGAACAAATCGGATATGAGAATTCGCGCTTACTCCGCCTCCGACTATTAATGTTTTTGATCTTGTTTCATACATGGCTTGTTTTACTTTTGCTACGAGCACATCAGCTATTGAATTTTCAAATTCTAGAGCAAGCATTTTCTTTATATTTTCTTCAAGGGGTTCGTATTTCTTTACTCTTGTTAGCACTGCTGTTTTTAATCCGCTGCAAGAGAAGCTAAGATCTCCACTATGAAGCATGGGACGAGGAAGTCGCAAGTCTTCATTTACAACTAAGGATTCTTTGCGGGCTAATTCTGCCAGGCGTGATATCTCTGGCCCCCCTGGATAGGGGAGTCCAAGCATTCGTGCGGCTTTGTCAAAAGCTTCTCCTACGGCATCATCCCTTGTTTTTCCTATAACTTTATACGATCTCCATTTATTCATTTTTACAATTTCAGTATGTCCTCCTGAAATTAAAAGAGCGCAGACAGGTAATTCTATTTCTGGCATTTCATATATTCCTTCATTTAAGTTAAGAGTGCTTGCCACGATGTGACCCTCCATATGATTGATCGGGTAAAGAGGGATATTCCATACATGACTAATAGCCATAGCGCCGTTTATTCCGACCCAAAGCGCTGGCTCAAGACCAGGTCCAGAAGTTACTGCAATTGCGTCAATCCCGGGTTTTTGTATTCCTTCAAATAAGACTTTCATAGCTCTAAGCATCTCCGGCTCTCTTTCAAGCATGGTATCTAGCTTTTTTCGGGTAGCGTTTGGAAGATGAAATTCATTAGTTCTTTCAACAAGCAGATCCGCCTCTTCTAAGCATTCTGCAATTAATTGAGTAAGGACTCTCGCGTGCTCTCTTTTAGCTAAAGCTGGGAATACTCCGCCATATTCTTTATGGATATCAATCTGAGATAAGACTTTATGTGATAAAACTTCGAATCTTACATTTTTCCCGCGAGCTCTTTTTACAATAGATACGGCTGTTTCGTCGCAGCTTGTTTCAATAGCAAGTAAAATCATGGTAGTAGATGGTAGATTTTAGACATTAGATTTTAGATAAAGACGAAGCTAATTTATTTAGCATCCTCATTACTTCATCAAGCAATATATTTAACTTTTTAAATTCTTCTTCAGATACATATTTCAAGTCTCTTGATAAGAGAAGTTGGGTCTCAAGTTCTGACCCAGAACCATAAGCTATTCTAATAAATTGAAGGTGATCCTTCCTCCCAAACCTGCCGTTTCCTTCCGCTACATTACTAGGAATAGAAACAGCTGACCTTCTCATTTGCGAGACTAAACCAAAAAGTTCTTCTTTAGGAAACTTCTTGGTTGCAGAATAAATATCTAGTGTTAATTGATAGGATTTTTGCCAAACAGAAAGTTCCTTATAAGAAGCCATGTATGTATTCTAACATTTAATCTACAATCTAAAATCTAATGTCTAAAATCTGGCTATGGCAGTACATTGTGAATATTTTGAACAAGCCCCTGCGTTTCGTAGTTTCCCACTGTGAGCCATGTAGGAAGTCCAAGTAAACATAATCCTTTTGGGTCTTTGGCTATTGCCATACCTCCAGAATTTCCCGCGTCTATTTTAGCGGATACGAAATAATTCGCTTCACCGGCGGCTGATGTATCGTATCCGGAGACAATTCCATTCGTTACTGTTCTATAAATAACATTTACAGTTCCTATGGTGCCGAGCTCCATTGTAGTATCTCTTTTCGCATATGCAGGGTATCCGATTATAACTACCGGAGTTCCTACTGGCATGACGGCACTGCATTCTCTAACTTTTGATAGTGAGAAATTATAGTTTGATATAGGAGTATTTCCAGATATAGGAGAAGTGATGGACAGTACCGCTTCATCAATACTTTTATTATATGAATATATAGAAGCATCTAAGTTAAATAATCCTATATTTACATTCGCGCTATTAGTAATAGAAAGAACGCATTTATCCGCCCCCTTTACAACATGATAATTCGTTAGAACAGCGTTCGGCACTTCATTAAAGTTCCACAATGTTCCGGACCCGCTTGAGATGTTGTTGCCCATTACACATATTACTTGTACTACTCCTGTGGTGTAAGGAGAAAGATCATTTGAAGAAATGATTATATCTTTCGGAGCAGATTGCTGCGCTTGAAGAGTTTGAGAAATAGTCTTTAGCTGCGAATTTGTTTTCTCAGCATTTGATTTAGTCTGGGTTAATTCAGTCTGTGCCTGGTTTAATGCATTTTGCTGCTCCTGTATAATTTCTTGGTTTTTCTGTGCCTGGGCCAACTTTTCTTCTTCCTGGGTTTGCAGTATTTGCTTTTGAGTAAGCTCTGTGTTTTGAATCTTTTTATATAATTTATATCCACCGAATCCTAACCCAGCTAAAATAATCAGAATGATAATCATTCCGATAACAACTAAATGCCATGTAAAAGATAGTGTGATGCGTCGTGCCATAAGTTTGCTTATACTATTTATATATCGTAGTGTATATTATACCATTCTGATGAAAATCCTTATTTTAACCGTTGGAAAAGAAAAAGATGCCACTTCCGAAGACTTGCTTAATCATTACGCATTAAAGATTTTGCGCTATGCTCCGCTTGAATGGCTATATATTCCTCATGAAAGCACGAAAGAAAAAGAAGGCGAAAAGATGTTATCGCATATAAAGAAAGAAGATTATATAGTTTTACTCGATGAAAAGGGGAGAGACATAAAAAGCGAAGCACTTGCCGAGCTTATAGAAAATAGAATGGTAGATTCGGTGAGAAGAATTGTTTTTATAATAGGGGGAGCGTATGGGATTTCAAAAAACGTAGAAGAGCGGGCTAATTATGTCTGGAAGCTGTCAAACCTGGTTTTTCCGCATATGCTAGTTCGGGTTATCTTGCTTGAGCAGATTTATAGGGCATTCACAATAATAAAAGGGGAGAAGTACCACCACGAGTAAAAGATGGTATTATTACAGCAAGGTCCCCAGATAAGGACACTTTGCTATGAAACACGTTTGTCTGGCCCCAAAATCAATGTGGGCTGTAACCGGCGATGTTATAAGTAGGCAAGGCCGAAAGATCTCTCAATTGACAATTCCTGTCTTGGGAAGAGACAAGCCGGCAGTAGAAAAGGAGGCGGTAAAAAAGATTCGAGAAGGCGAGAGATTTAATGATCTTGAAAAAAAGAAATGGGAGCCTTTTGATTTTAGAGTTATAAATGCAGTACGGCTTCCGAATATAAGGCCAAATAAAAAAGACGGAAAGGATAAAAAAAGATGGCTGTGACCACACAAAGAGGAGATTGTGTGGTTTTTTATGGGCTTAGACGAAAAGTTTATATCTGCATGAAGATGTAAACTTTAGTTATTTCATTTTTGGCCCATCATTATCATTTCCTTTATGCCAATCATCTCGCTCGTTAAACCATTCAGGTTTTTCTGATTTTCTGCCACTTCTCCATTCGTTATATTCTTCTACTTTTTTTGTTATTTCGTCTAATTGGGGTAGCGGTAAATTTTGACGTCCTAGCGTCCATAGATCTGCATTATGGACAAACAAAAATTTATGAAAATGGGCGATTAATAATGATGCACACGCCTTAGCATCTCCTTTACAAACAACATAGAAACTTCCTCAGGTTTAATTCCCATTCTTTTTATTTCTTGCTCAATAAAATTGTCAGGTAAAATAATCCCGTCAAATGAAGTTAGTCCCGATTTAATTTGTAATTTTATTGTTTGATCCATATTTGTGGGCGGTAGAGGAGATTCGGTCACAAGGTCAGTTCTTCATGTCTTCAGAACAGAAGACCTCGCGACCCCTATTCGACTCCTCACAAAAGCAAAGCAGTTTGCTTTTTTACCTAAAACACTTCGTGTTTTGTGGGCGGTAGAGGAGTCGAACCTCTGACATTCACAACGTCAATGTGACGCTCTACCAACTGAGCTAACCGCCCCTGCATCCAAAGTGAGATTACGCCAAGGATCTTTTTAATCTATTTTTTAATTGTACAGCTGTCCTATAATTTATTTTCAAATGTTGTTCCCTTTCCTTGGCGTCACCTTCTGATCTATAAGCCTCATAGTAAATGAGTTCATATGGTATATAAGGCTTGGTAGAAACATTGTGGCCTGAGTTATGTTCTATCAATCTACGCTTAAGATCATTACTATAGCCCGTGTATATGTTACCATTTTTCTTACTTTTTAAAATATAGACATAGAACATAATGATCTAACTTTGGATGACAGGGGCTAACCGCCCCTGCATATGATGCTTTTATCTAGCGGACATAATACATGACAATAGTCATGACCGCAAACATTACTATATAGTAAAGTGACCACACGAGGAATTTCTTCTGATTCCTTCCACTATTATAAGTGCCAATGGCACTATGCATAAGATCCATTAATCGCGTCGCTCCGATTATCCCCACAGAAATTAAAAGGGATAGATATAATGCGTCCTTCAAAGAAGATGGATTTGCTATATCTAAAATTAGAGCAAGAGATGAGGCTAAAATGCCTGTGATTATTAATGTATAAAGTAATACTTTAGTTTTATATGATCTCCCGCGCCTTGGATTTGTTTCAACCGTCAGTCCTTCTGCTTCTAAAGACCACCTGAAAAAGAGCAAAGGGGAGTACCAAATACCTCCAAGAATATAACCTGCAATGGTTGCTAATAAAATAACCGAGGGTGTAAAAAATATTTCCATTTCTATAGTATATAACCAATCAGAACTATTGAAAAAACGTTATAAACATGGTATTATATCGTCCACTGGACCAGTCAATTATGACTGGGATACGACCAGCTGGCCTCATCGCCCATACGTGAGATTACTTAGGACGATGAGGGTATAATTTCGTTTATTGGCCCCATCGTCTATCGGTTAGGACACGAGCTTTTCAAGCTCGGAAGCGGAGTTCGATTCTCCGTGGGGTCACAGATTTAAAAAATTTAATAATGCTTTTTAAATCTGTGACCTGGAGGCTCCCGATTTTTTAAGTTGTACTCAACTTGTTAAAAATCGCAGTCCCATAGGGAGTCACTATCTAGTGTAGTAAGAGGAACATTCTAAACAATTAGCCCCCATAACCCATGCCTATAGATATAAAACAAAATAATACCAATGGTGAAAACAATGCTAATTTCTCAAACTCGGGCAATGAAACAAAAATAAATAATAAATTTGTTTGGAAAGTGCGGGGAGAAGGTTTTATCGGAGGAATTATAATCTCAATAATTGCTAGCTATATTTATGAGTTTTTAACAAAGTAAAGTATGAATATCAATCAAAACAATATAAATGGTAATAATAATGTAAACGTCTTCGGGGAAACAAAAATAAATCTTTCTGAAGAAGATAAAAATAAAATTACTGATTTTATAGGAAATAAAAATAATCCCGTACATGTTTCTTTACAATCGGGAGGTAGTAGTAATTTAACAAATTTAGCTCAGGAAGTATTTTCTTATCTAAAGAAAAGTGGCCACACTAACTTAAATGGTATACACACAATTATGGGCTTTAGTCCTTTTAAAGGTATAAACTTACAAAAGGAAGGTGAAAATTTTGTAGTATTTGTTGGTTCCTTGCAGTAAAACATCCACATGGGGCGCTAAAACAAACCACACAATCTTCTTTTGTGTGGTCATGACCGTTTCTTCTTATTATCTAATCTTTTTTTAACGGGTCTTATATTCGGAAGCCGTACTGCATTTATAACTTTAAAATCAAAAGGCTTCCATTTCTTATTTTTTATATCATCGACAAGAGAGAGGACAAGCAATTCGTCTGTTAACCCTATCTCTTCACATAAATCTTGAAAGGCTTTGCTTCTAGTTAAATTATATGGATTATTTATTGTAGCTTCTGAGTAACCAGAATCTCGCATTGCTCTGCTTATGTTACCACCGTTTTCCACTACTTTATTGATTGCTATTTGTTGCTTAATAGTCATATTTATTTACTCTACTTAAATTGCCATATAAAGCTTACCGAATTCCTTAAAGTCTTTTAAACTAGTTAATTTATGGTGTGTTCCTTTATCATCTCTTCTATAAACAGTGCCTCCTATAACAACAATTTCAGAAACATGCTCAGCAGTTAGTGGTTTTTCATGAACATTTGCTAGAAATACACCACCCCCTATTAAGGCGCTTATATTTCCGTTGAGAATAACTGTAGTAACAGCTTTTCCGATAGTGGGCTCCTTTCTTTCTTTAGCAACTGAATAAACCAAGGCTGTAATAATCATATTATCATGAGATAACTCATCTTCTCCGCGAGGTTTAACTTCAAACTCTAGTTTCCCAAGAGTGTAATCTGGTATATTTTCTTTTGTAATTCCATTTGAGCCAAATGCTAAGTATTCTCCCCATTTAGTGTCATTAACCTCAAAAGTAAGAGGTGGAGCTATTTTTATGGAAAAAACCATAGAGTCATATGGTTCATCAAACTCTTTCTGAAATAAAATATTACTTAGAGCGGGTCTAACACTAAGAGATGTACCCTTGGACTCTTGATGTTTTAAAAACTTATCAAGCTCATTTTTTACTTGCTGAACTTCAAATTCCTTTTTTTTGCTTTTGTTAATACCTCCGAAAATAAAACAGACCTCCTCCTGACTTTTATTATCTATCCAATATTTTTCTACTATAGGAGCTAATATGCTTTGTATATTTTCTCTTGTTTCCCTAATATTGAAGTTTATCAAATCGCTCTTCTCCATTTTCCTTATAAGATAAGATGCCATTTTAGCGCTTCCTGCAGCGGCAACAGCAAGATCGTGCGATAAAATTACCACTTTCATGATGCAGTCTTTAGTTTCTTTTATATTTCCCTGTTCATCTTTATTTGTAAGCCTCGTGTCTCCAGATAAATAAATGCGGTCACATAGGTTTACTCCAAATATCATTGTCATAGGGTGATTATATACTTTTTATTGTGACATGTTATTTGTTCTAATACATAAAGGGAGTCTTTAATTGAGTTAAGCTACTTAAATTTATTAGCCTTTTAAGCAGAAACTAGTTCTTTTCCCAACTTCTGCCACTCCAAAAGCTCTATAATTAGAGAGTTCCAATTCTCTCCTACTTGGGTCACAAATTAAGATTCTTATGTGATATGATTCAAGTATGTTTAATCCAGGAATGTCTTTTCCTCAAGAAAGTAAGAAGAAGGGAGAAGAATCTTCACAGCTTGAGCAAAAGTTAGAACTAGTAGATTTTAAATTACTCAAAAGTATTTGTTCTGAAGTATTAGAAAAAGCTGGAGTTGGTAAAGAGCGAGCAGAAAAAATAAGCCGCAAAACTATTCAAGAAGAACATAATCAAACTATTAATTTTCTCAATAATGTTTACAGGGTTAAAGGAGCATATGATCCTATTGAAGATAAAGTTATTTTTTCAAACGGGAATCTATCTAAAGAAATAGAGGATTTTATTTTTTATTTAGCACACGAGCTCACACATGCAATTTCAGATCGCGAAGTTGAGAATGAAAATAAATTTAGAGTCGGCTTGAATGAAAAAGAAGTAAAAGTGGGATTTTTAGGCATTCCCTATAGGATAACTGAAAATGAATCCCTTAACGAAGGTCTAACCGAACTCATTGCCGAAGCGATTGCATATGAATACTTCCGTAGAAAAGGCGACAAAATTGAAATTACTGAAATTGGGGCAGAAATATATAGCACAAGTGAAATCATTCCTCTATTAAATAGAGACATTTATAGCACTGGTAAAGCATTAGTTGAGTTACTTGTAAAAAGTATATCCTTCAGGACTGGTGTTCCGGAAGATGTTGTATTTAAAGCATTAACACGATCAATGTTAAATGGAGATTACAAAGATTTCACGGAATTAGTAAAAGATGATCCTGTCTTAGATGAACTGATAAGTAAAATAAAGAAAATTAAAGGTTCGGATGTTCTTAGAAATTACCCACTATTTTCTAAGTGGACAGTAGATTTAAAAAAGATAGAAGTAAAAGGGTTAGAAGATGTATTCAGTCAAATAATTACTGATAAGAGGATAAAGCGTGACGATAAAAAATTAGAATATGGCTATTTTAACCCTCTATATGGCAGATTAGACTAGCTGTAAAATCTTTGAATTATCCAACAAGAATGACTTTTAATCTTGATACAGGATATTTAGTTCTAATACATAAAGGTAGTCTGAAACTAGCCTTGTATAATTGATTTTATTAGCTTTTTTAAACAGAGATTAAATCCTTTTTAAGCTCACTTGTTAAAAGTGGTTTTGCTTTTATAAGATTGCAAAATTAAATACCGCGATATCGGAAATACTAAGGACTATTATTTATAGTTGCCGACCATTATTACTCATACCTCAACGCATCAATCGGATTTTTTCTTCCTGCTTGGCGCGCAGGATAAATACCAAACACTAGTCCGGAGAATGTGGATACTCCCACGCCAAGAAGAACTGCTGATATTGGGAATGCAAATACCCAGCCTACTGAAAAGAAAGTTGTTGCTACTATATAAATTAGTCCTACGATTGCTCCGCCGAGAGCTATGCCTATCAAGCCTCCTATCATGGTAATTAAAATTGACTCAATAAGAAATTGTTGAAGAATATCCTTATCAGTTGCGCCTACGGCTTTTCGTAATCCGATCTCACGAGTGCGTTCGGTTACGGCAACAAGCATAATATTCATTATTCCGATTCCTCCTACAATGAGAGAAATAGATGCTATGGCCGCGAGGAAGAGGGTAAGAATAGAAGTGATGCTTCCTAATAAAGAAAGAACATCTTGTTGCGTTTGAATACTAAAGTCATCTTTAGTCGGATCAGTTATGCCGTGAGTCTGGCGTATTACGGAAGTAATCCTTGCCTTAACAAAAGAAACTTCATAGGATGGATCTGCCTGTGCCATGATGACATTAAAGTATGATACACCAAGCAATTCCTTCTGAGCGATAGAAATCGGGATTATTACGACATTTCCTTGGTCTCCTCCAATTCCTCCTCCGCTTGAATCTAAAACTCCGATCACGCGTAAAGTGATATTTTTAAGACGTATATTTTTATTTATAGGATCTATATTTGTGCCAAATAACGCAGTGGCGAGCTCCGGTCCGATAACTGCTACGCGACTTGCTGAATCAATATCAGAAATAGATAAAATACGGCCTTTGCTTAGCTTCATATTTCTCACGGAGAAAAATTCCTTGGTAACTCCTTGATAGCTTACTGTTTTATTTTTACCCCCATATACCGCTTCTGCCTGACCAGCTACTTGTGCTGCAACGCCTTTTATCGAGGGTTCACGTTGAAGTGCATCAATATCTTTTTGCTGTAATGAAGTAATGACAATTCCTCGCGCGGATGCTGGAGGAGAAAAGCCTCCTCCGCTTGGGGCTCCTGGAGAAATAATAATAAGATTTGAACCAATGCTTTCTACTTGACCGAGAATCATTTTCTGCACTGATTGCCCTATAGCCATAAGAATAATAACCGAAGCAATACCAATTATAATCCCAAGCATTGTTAGAGCTGTGCGTGTTTTGCTATGGGTAAGCGCGCGGGTCGCAGTTTTAAAAGCATCTTTAAATAACATATTATTTTAGTGTTTTCACATCGCCTTGGCGCTTAATAACCGGCTTGTCGCTTTCTACCAAACCATCTCTAATAAAAATAATCCTATCAGCAAACTCCGCAGTTTGGGTCTCATGAGTTACCAATACAATGGTTCTGCCTTTTTTATGTAGACCTGCGAGAATTTCCATGACTTGGAGCCCTGATTTTGAATCAAGGTTACCGGTCGGTTCATCCGCAAAGATTATATTTGGATCTGCCACGAGCGCTCGCGCGATAGCGACACGCTGCTTTTGGCCTCCAGATAAACGTCCTGTTTCAGTGTGCAGTTTCTCTTTGAGTCCAACAGACTCAACGGCTTCTGTTATTAGCGCTGATCGCTTTTCCGGAGGAATATCTGAATAGAGAAGGGGGATTTCGACGTTATCGTATACTGTTAATCGCGAAAGCAAATTGAAGGCTTGGAATACAAACCCCATATCTTTATTGCGCACATGCGCGAGCTCCGCATCATTCATATCATCAATGCTTTTTCCTAAAAACTTGTACGACCCTCCAGTTGGACGATCTAAGAAGCTTAAAATATGTAGCAGAGTTGATTTTCCTGAACCGCTCGGTCCCATAATTGATACAAATTCTCCTTTATTGATTGTAAAAGTTACGCTGCGCAATGCAACGGTCGGAGTTTCCTCTTGTTTATATTCTTTTTTTAGATCTTGAAGAATAATCATTTTACTTAAGTCCGATATTAAGCACCTGCTCATCGAGAGATACGCCAGATGTAATTTCTACATTTCCTTTCTGATCCTGAAGACCTAATGTTACTGGTAAATTCTTAACGGTCTTATTTTCTAATACTTGAACAAATGTTCCTTCGTCATTTTGCAAAATAGCTGATTGAGGCAGATAAAGCACATTATCTTTATGACGTGTATTTATGTCTATATTTACTGTAAGCCCGCTTTTCATTCTTGCGTCAGGCTTATCAAAAGTAACTTTTATCTTGTAACCAACCACACCTCCGCTTGTAGTCTGAGCGGGGTCAATGTAAAAGACAGTTCCGGTGAATGTTTCTCCTGGGAATGCGTCAATGGTCATTGTTACTTTGTTATTAAGCGAAATTTTACCGACATCAATTTCTGATACGAGCGCACTAACCTCAAAGTCACTAGGAGAAATTATAGAGATAAGAGTATTGCCAGGGGAGGCGAATTGTCCCACCTTCGCATCAAATTGTGTAATTACTCCGCTAATAGGTGCTATGATTTGCGAGTTTTGAAGTTTGGCTAATACTCCTTGTAAAGTCGCTTCTGCGCTTTGTACAGAAGCTAGAGCTCCTTGCACTGCGGCCTCAGCGTTTTCTACTTGTGCCTGCTGCACCATAATATCTTGCGGTGTTGAGCCGGACTTTTTTAAATCTAGCTGTGCTTGTAATTGCGTTATCGTAAGCTTTTGTGACGCAATATTTTGTGAAATAGAATTAAGATTCTTTGCCGCAGTATTTACCTCATTAATGGCTGCTGTAAGGCTCGCTCGATATGAAGTTACTGCCGAAGTACTTAGTGACGGCGCATTATCAAGAGTCTTCGAAAGACTGTTTAATAAACTTCGTTCTAGATCTAAATGAGCTAATCCATTTTTAATTAAATTATCTAATTCTGTTTGGGATGCACCGCTTGTTGAAATTTCTGTTTGCCATTTGTTCAACGCCTGAGCAACCGGGAATCTAAGCATTTCTGCTTCTGAGGCAGCTTGTGAATTTGCAGATTGATATGTTAGCTTTGCATTACTTGTTTCAGCGTTTGAAAAGAATTGATCAAGCTGGACGCGTACAGCATCTTGAGCTTTTGCATGGCTATCTAAAGAAATATCATTAATGCTGCTATAGAGGTTAGCTAGATCTTGGACGGATTTATCTAAAGATGCTTGTGAGGTTGCGATATCCTCTGGGCGTGATCCAGCCTGAACTCCTTGAAGTTTTGCTCTTTGTGATGATAAGCTGGCCTGTTGAGCTGCAACAGCGGCTTTTTGATTATTTACACTTGCTTGCGCCTGTCTTACTTGTGAGTAAATATCGCTGGTATTAAGTTCAGCGAGCACTTGCCCTTTGACTACATTTTTTCCGACGGAAGAAGCAATTCGTGCGATGTTCCCGCTATTTCCAAAGCCAAGAGATACGCTTGATAAAGGGGCGGTATTACCAGTGACCGAAACCATCTCATCTATAGGGCCCGCCTTTACAGTTATAAATTGATGAACTGCTGCTTTCGGCCAAAATAAGCTTAATATAATTATTATTAAAACTAAACCACCCCCAAGAATGACTTTGGTTTTGTTGCTTAATTGTTTTACTTTTTTAAAAATTGATGCAAATATATTTTTCATGATTACTTATTCTTAGTAGAAAGCCTTTGTACTATCTTGTTATGCAGAACACAAAATTGGTTAAATTCTTTATCTGTTAAGACTTCGTAAATCTCTATAAATTTTTTTATCATTTGTTCCTTCATCTTGCCGACATGTTTTTTGGTTTTATTAGAAAGGGTGAGTACCGCAATTCTCCGATCTTTTATATTCTCTTTTCTCAATACATACCCACTTTCGACTAATCCATCGATAAGTTGAGTAGCCGCGCTGCTGCTAATTCCTAGGCCATTTGCAACTTCCTTAACGGAAGTCGAGTCCTGCTGCTCTATAAGCATGACGACTCCCCATTGAGAGGGGGTAATCCGATTCATTTTATTAAAATCAGCACCGCGAAATGCCATATTGCGCTGCAAAGTCCCAATGCTTTTCATCAATTCTTCTAGTTTTTGTTTGCGATTGATCATATTGTATAAGATACTGAATATATAAGTATCTTAACAAAATTTGAGTCTTTGTCAATGTATCTTTTCTAGCTTTTTAGCTCAACTTAGGCATTTTCGATAATTTATAGCCATAATTAGCCAGGCCTCAATAATTTAAACTAAAACGCCATATTTAAGAGGGTAATAGGCCTTATTAAGTGGTTCAATCTGTGTTTTAAGAATGCCATAGAAGAATTTGCTATACTTACATAACTATGTGGCAGGTATTCTCCCTTTTAGGTTTATTTGCCAACGCGTTTGAAAACTCTCTAGATAAGTACTCTCTCATTAATGGGAAAAGTCTTGATTATGCCATAACAACTTTTTATCGTGTTGTAGTATTTACAGCTATATTAGTTATCTTCGGCCTATTTTGGTATGGAGGAAATTTATCTGTATTGGTTGATTGGCGAATAATATTATTCGGGTTATTATCGGCGCTCTACGGACTTTCGTATACCGTTGCTTTAAAGAAGATAGAAGTTACTAATATAGGCACAATAACGTATATTGGTCCCGCCGTATTCCTTTTAATAGATACTGTTTTGCTGCATGTGCCACTTTCCCTTCTACAAGGTATGGGTGTTCTTCTTCTGGTAATAGGAGGTATTGGATTCTCAATTGATGGAGTTACTAAAAAATTAAAGAAAGAGCTTTCACTTTCTATTTTTGGCATATTTATATTCTGGTCTGCATATGGAGGGATAGAGGCGTATCTTTTTAAGTTTATGCATGCAAGTTACGGAATAGACGCACCTACTTTCTTTTCAAATACTTGGGCTTGGGCAGGAATTTCTCTTTTGTTTTTGATCCTAATCCAAAGAAAAGGACGCATGCTTTTTGATGGGCCCGTGAGGATATTTGTAACTCGGAGTGTATTTAGTAAAACTTGTGATGCAAGCAGCACTCTTTTTACCGCCCAAGCCCTCACTCTTGCTTCCGTTTCTCAAGTGAGTGCCATGGAAGCGCTAAGTCCATTAATACTATTTTTTGTAACATTCTTAATTCAGGGAGTCCTTCATTACTCGCTCAATGAACGCTTAGATAGGAAGAGTTTTGCTTGGAAAGCTTTTATGATAGTGCTTTTGGTCGCGGGAGGATTCATGGTGCATTAAGATTTAATTAATACGAAGTATCAAAAGAAGGTAATTATTTTATAAGCCGCACGATAATAAACCAAGGACGCCTTCACTTAAAGATTGCTAATTTGCTAGAATATAATTATGAGAAATTACATTTTCCTTATTTTAGTAATTATTGCGATTATTGGCGCTATTCTTCTTGTCCGGGAAAAGAAAGTGAGTAGCCCTGCTTCGCTGGTTACTTCCACTTCAACAGTCGTGGCCTTTGGCGATAGCCTCGTATATGGAACGGGGTCGACCAGCGGAAATGATTTTGTTTCTGTTCTTGGTAAAATGCTAAATCACGACATTGTAAATATGGGAGTGCCTGGAGACACCACCGCGGAAGGCTTGGGAAGAATTGATCAACTGATAAAACAAAAGCCAGACCTCGTATTGGTTCTTCTCGGAGGGAATGATGCCCTGGGAAATATTCCAAAGGAGCAAACATTTTCAAATCTGGGGAAAATAATTGATAGGCTTCAAGCGAATAATATTAAAATTGTTTTACTTGGAATCCAAGGAGGACTCTTTAACATCGCAGATCCTTACGAAGCAGAATTTAAAAAGTTGGCAGAGGATAAAAAAGTAATATTAGTGCCTAATGTATTAGAGGGGATATTCGGGTCTAATGAGCTTATGTCTGATCCGGTTCATCCAAATGATGCAGGGTATAAAAAAATAGCTGAAAAAGTGTACAGCTATTTAAAGTAAGTTAAGTCAAAGTCTATAGTAAACTGCTCTCATGCTCTTAAGAAAAAATCAGGATCTCATTAAACTGGTGTTTGCTATTATTATAGGCGTGATTTTTATATATGCATTAATAGAATACGGGAAAAAACATGCTTCTATCGTAAAGCAAAGTATTGCGGAAGTGCTAAACGCTACAACTACTACGGCTTTAACACCTAATAATTCCACCTCTAAAATTACACCCACAATAATTGAAAGTGGTCCTAATTATAAAACCTACCCAATTGTGCCTATAAAGAAGCCGGCCGCAAGCGGTTCTACTACAACCGATCCAATATTTGACACTCTCATTATGCGATTAACTGACGCGACAGACGGAAGTAATAGTTGTACTATCGGGTATTCATATTGGCCGGTCTTTAATATGGATTCAAGCAGAATCGCAGTCGAATGTGATTTCCAAGGACACACTTATCCGGAGTTTTTCGAAATCAATAAAGATACACTTGTTCTTTCTCATAGAATCAGTCCACATATTAATTGTGCATCAGATATGATATGGAGCGCGACAGATAAAGATGTAATGTACTGCAGATCTGGTCCCCCGGGAGCAGGGCTTTCTTCATATAATGTTCTTACAGGTGGAATGGTGCTTGTAAAAGACTTTTCTTACATGCTCTCGGGTGGGAGCTTAAATCAGATGTCGAAAAGTTTGGATGATAATCGTTTCGCCTTTACTGTGACAAATAGTAATGGAAAATTCATTGGATATATGGTGTGGGAAAAAAGCAGTGACAAAGTTATTCTTAAGAATCTTGATCCAGTGGACGAGCAAGTAGACGAAGTGCAAATTGATAAGTCTGGAAAATTTTTGACCGTCTCAAACGATAGCGGGAATACGCACGTGTGGAATTTAGATAATATGGAAATGACTAAGCTTGCCTCGGGAGTTGACGGATATTTTCATGAAGATACAGGAAAAGGAATTTTAGTATCAAGCTGTGACCCGAATAATCTTTGCATCCGTAATTTAGCTACCCCCCACTTGACTAAAAATCTTCTTTCATTTAGCGATTACAGCCAAGGGCAGGTGCATTTTTCCATGCTCGCGGATGATGAAAGGTGGGCATTGATTACAAGTGAAGAGGGGGCAGATAGAGGCGGACATACTTGTAATGTAACCTTGCCATTTCAATGTGAAATTTATCAAGTGGCGACGGACGGTTCCGGAAAAGTACGCAGGCTTGTACACCACTACAGTACGGCGACTGATTATTCTCGGAGCGCCTTTGGAAATATTAATCGAGATGGAAACTTGATCGCGTGGGCAAGCGACTGGGGGAACCAGAAGGGAAGAGTAGATGTTTATATAGCTAAAATATCTCCGGCAGAATAGTGTAGGATTAATGTGAAAAATGCCTCTTTACTAATTGAATAATTCAAGCACTTGTTCCTGTGGTAATTCAATATAATTTTTCTTCTTCCACTCTTTTATATGCTCCTTTATGAAATTATTAGCCTTAATTATGACCACATGAGTATCGGTTATGCTTGCATTTATCGACAGTTGAGCTATTAAAAATGATAAATCACCCAGCGGTATTTCTGGGGTAAGTCTGAAATGGGTTTTAGCTATTTCGTGATAACGTGCATTCCCAAGAATGGCCTCTTTTAAGCGTATCCTTTCTTGAGATCTGAAATTTCCCATACTTTCTTCAAATTTAATTGTCACTGCTCCACCAGGGGAAGGATTTACCATAATTATTTTTTTGTCTTTCGCTGTATTTAATACTACTTCAATTTGATATATTTCCATATAAAGCAATACATGAAGCATAAGCACTGCATCTACTTGAGATAAATTTTCTGGATCTAGCGCTTCTTTTATTGTCTTAAATCTTTTGAATTCTATTCCTAGACTCTCTACTTTTTTCTTGGTAATTTCTGCCAGAATATCATTTGGTTCAAAAATCCAATACCTTTTTGGTTTAATTTGCTGTAGGTAGTAAGCGTCTCCTGGACCAATATCCAACACCGTTTGAAATTCCTTACAATATTTATTTAGCCAACTAAGTACGCAAGGTCGCTGATCGTTGTATGGATTAGACCACATCTTTTTCATTACCTCTGCGTACTTTCGAGAATAATCCATATTATATCCCTCGAAGCACGGTAATCTTTGCTCCTATTGAATTAAGTCTCTCGGCTACATCTGCATACCCTCGCTTAATGGAATATACATTTCTCAAAAAAGATTCTCCTTCAGCTGCAAGCATGGCTATCAATATGATGGCAGTAGGACGAAGCGCGGGAGGAGAGACGATTTGAGCTCCGCGAAGCTTTTTTACCCCAGTAACTAATGCTCTGTGCGGATCAAGCAACTTGATATCAGCGCCGAGACGATTAAGCTCGGTAAAATAAATAGCGCGGTTTTCCCAGGTCCAATCATGGATAAGTGTTTGGCCTTCCGCAAAGCATGAAATCGGTACGAAAAAGGGGAGGTTATCGTTATTTAGGCCTGGAAATGGCTGGGTGTGGATTTTATCACTTGGTGCGGTTAGATGAGAAGGTAATATGGTAATATCTACCAGCTTGGTTTTTCCATTTTTTGAAATATATTCTTTTGATAAAGAAAACTTTAGTCCCATTCTCTTCAACTTTTCAAGTTCGAGGGTCAAGAATTCTATCGGACACCTTGTTACAGTAATTTTGGATTTGGTGACTATTCCGGCGGATAAAAAGAACATGCTTTCAATAGGATCTTCGCTGTTATAGTGCTCTATATCTACATTGATATCGCTTTTGCCGTGAACGACGAGCGTGGTACTGCCGATTCCTTCTATCTGCACGCCAAATTTTTGAAGCAAGAAACAAACATCCTGTACCTGATAATTAGGCGGCGCGAATTTAATGGTTGTGATTCCGTCTATTTTAGAAGCCGCAATGATTGCGGTGATCGCGCCAGTGTCTGATGATTCGTAAAGCGGAATAATTCCAGGCTTTAATTTCTTATGGGTTATGACATAATGGCTGGCTTTTGTTTCAATAGTTACTCCTAAGTAATCTAGAGCATATTTATGAGGAGCAACCGTTCGTTCACCCATTTTACATCCGCCTGAATGGGGGAGGGTGAAGCTTTCCGCATAATGAATGAATGCGCCGGCAAATGTAAATGACCTGATGCGAACCGCAGCATCCTTGTCCATTTTCGAAAATGTTAATTTCTTAGGAGGAGTTATGGAAAGGGCGGTATCATCATATACCCAGCGGATTTTTACCCCCAAGCTTTCAAGCAGTTCTTTATATCTGGAAACCTCCTCAATATGAGGGATATCCCGCAGTATGGTCGTGCCTTGGTTAACTAATGACGCCACCATCATGTTCACCGCTCCATTTTTGGAGGTGTTTGTTTGTATGGAACCGGATAGCTTTCTTCCTCCTTCTACCTTGAAATCTATGGTCGTCTGAATGCCTAGAATGTTATGGTTGAGTGCGTCGCCCATCTTCATAAGCTGCTCTATAGTGATGTTTTGATTTCCTGATTCGATGCGAGCCACAGCGGATTGCGAAGTCTTTAAGGATGCGGCGAATTCTCCTTGAGTAATGTTTTTCTCCTCTCGCAATTTCTTGATAAACATGCCAATTTTATGCTGATCGGTCACCAGTTCTTCCTTTTGTTCCTTGGTTATAACGGATTTCATTAAAGAAGATTATACCATATATGGTATATCCCTTGCATATAAAATTATAAATTCTAGAATGGGGAAATGAAAAAACCGGTAGCTCAAGAACATATGGCGGGATGTGGGATAGCCTGCGCCGCTTTTATTGAAGGGGTGGGTTATGGAGATATGTTAAAGAGATTTAAAAAAGGAGAAGAAAATGCCTCTTTTAGAGGTTTTTATGCATATCATATTATGCAAATCTTAACAGATCCGAAGAGCTATATGCATTGTAAGGTTGTGGCAAAGAACAAAGAGGAAATACATGAGGATGGGACATTTGTATATATAGCAAAGAACAAGGAGTTTCCAATAGGCCATTGGCTAGTGCGGCATAATGAGGTGTGGATGAACCCCTGGATTAACTATCCAAGCATAAAGAATGTAAAAGCGGGATTTCAGAATGAGTTGCCAGGCAAACCTGTGTACGCAATTTTCAAAAAGAAATAACTATTATGCATTAAGATGGACTATGAACTCTTTATGTATCTTGGGGTTTGCTGATGCAGCGACCAGGTTCTCCCAGTTTCGTTCTGTCTGAGTATAATCAAGTGGATTGTCATGTATATCAGTTACAATCCCACCTACCGCTTCAATAATCGCTTGTCCGGCAGCAGAATCCCATTTGCTTACTCGCGGGTTTGTGTTAATGGTGCACTCTGCATCTCCGGCAGCAAGACGTCCGAGAGCGATACAGATACTACCGTCTTCAATGAATTGTGAAAATGGAATATTAGCAACTTTTTCATTGAGAGGTCGTATCGCCTTAGATGGTAAACCCACAATAATTCTAGATTCTGTAATAGTAGATCTACTGCTTCCTTCGAGTTTCTGTTCTATTCCATTCTTTCGCATGAATGCACCACCAACACTTAAACCTCCAAAATAAAAAGTAGATCGCGCAGGAGCATACACGACACCTATATTAGGCCTTCCGTCTACTACACATCCAATGCTAACAGAAAAGCAATCGAGTCCTTCTGCGAATGCTTTTGTATCATCAAGCGGGTCGATCATCCACACTTTTCCATCAAATGAATCGGGATTTTCTGTATTTTCTTCCGAAAGAATTGAATCTTCTGGGAAGGCTTCTTTTATTGCCTTACGAATATAATCGTCGGATTCTTGGTCAGCGATGGTTACGGGATCAAATTCATCTTTTTTGTAGGTTATGTCTAAAGTAGTTTTCCAATGCTTCATTAGGATTTCACCGGCCAACGAAGCTATTTCGAGAGTTTTTTCTAATCTTTTTTGAGAATCGTTATTAATCATAATTAATATTTAAATTATAAATGATATCGTAACTTCTGCCAGCGATTCCGCTTTTTCTGCACCTGTTTTCTTTACATAAAAGAATACTGTAAAATCGGAAACTAAAACTTCTTGACCTATAATTTCTTGTATATTATTCTTAATATCATTTAAATCAGGTTGAGGTGCTGCGACTATCACTTCCCCAAGAGTAATATGTGGAACCCATTTTATAGAGTTTGGAGAGATTCCCCGCTCTAATCGCTCCTGGTCTTTTTTTCGAAGAAGTTTACTTTGGTATTTGGAAGCTACACTCTCTATCGCTAAATGAATTTTCTCTAAAGCTGTTTTATTGGATACGTCCACATTGTAGGAATTGCGATATCCCGGGCTCATTATAGGATCTAGTAATGTAAAAGAAAAAGGAGAAAGAGAAAGTTCTTTGAGATCTTCGATGAGTTTAGGAAAACCTTCTTTTGTATATCTATTAAGATAGAGAGTAATATGGGGTTCTGATTTGTAACTGCTGCCATATTCAACAACAAACCGGTCCTTCTCTTTTTTAAGTATCGTATTTACTGCATCCGGCAGTGTAATACGTATGCTTACTGTATATTCATCTTCAGAGTCAGTCATAAAGTTTGAGCTTGTAGTTTAATTATAACATTAAATAGAAGCGCTATTTACTTATAAAAATAAGGGCAAATATAGGCTATTATTATGCTATAATCCTCCAATTGGAGGTGTGGCAGAGAGGTTGAACGCAGCTGCCTCGAAAGCAGCCATGGGAGTAATCTCATCGGAGGTTCGAATCCTCCCACCTCCGCAAAATTAAAATCCCTTTCGGGATTAATTTGCGGAGGTGAAAAAGCACCTGCGTGCTTTTATGGAGGATTCGAAAGCCGGAGGCATATTTT
Source organism: Candidatus Nomurabacteria bacterium (assembly GCA_028286645.1). Classification (GTDB taxonomy): domain Bacteria; phylum Patescibacteriota; class Minisyncoccia; order Phycocordibacterales; family UBA5272; genus UBA11704. The sequence continues at coordinate 31,439 of JAQBRF010000003.1, read as the reverse complement.
GTCAGCAGGCAAAATGCCGAGGAGTGGCCTGCGAACTTTTTGAGCGACTGGCGAAAAAAGATTTGTAGGAGAATCCTCCCACCCGCTCTTAAGGCCTAAAGAAAGATTCAATAGTAAACAGAGCTATTAGTCCCATAACAATTGCGATGAAAATATTTAAGATATTGGAAAGTTTTGAATTAGTGTTTTCCCGCATGATACGCTTATTGTTCGCAATATGAATTATTATAAAAAGAAGCGGAGCTGCAAGAATTCCATTAATCGCGGCTGAATAGTAAAGCATGGCTACAGGATTTACATCAAAGACATTTAGAAGCGCCCCTATCAGCATGACTAGTGCAAGGATTACATAAAACCATTTAGCCTCCTTAAAAGTTTTTCCTAGTCCTACTTTTTCGTCAATCGCCTCTGCCCAAGCATACGCTGCAGATCCCGCGAGAACCGGAAGCGCCAACAATCCAGTTCCAATAATCGCAATAGCAAAAAGGTATGCAGAAAATCCTCCCGCAAGAGGGGTCAAGCTCCGGATAAGATCTGTTGCGGTAATTACTTGACCGGGAGTCGAAGAAATAAGGCTCGCGCTTGTAATGATAATAAAGAATGTAATGATATTCGACGCAGCCATTCCGATAACAGTATCGGTTCTCATCTGCTTTAAATCATTTCGAGTAACTTTCGGAGTTCCTTTTCCGAACTCCTCCAGCTTATTTGTTTCAATTTCTTCTTCAATCTCTTCATTTGCCTGCCAAAAGAATAAATACGGGGAGATTGTTGTCCCAAGCATGGCCATTATATTTATCAGGTATTCTTTTTCCCAATGAAAATTAGGAATTACTAATGCTTTAAAAATTAGAACCCAATCATGATTAATCATAAATGCGACAAACACATATGCAAGCACCGAAAGAGCAAACCACTTTAAACACTTTACATAAATTTTATAAGGAATATATATAGCAGTAAAAATAGTGAATATAGTAAATATAAATATTCCAACCCCAAAAGAAAGAGGGGAAATAATAGCCAAAGCTTGAGACATGGCTCCAACGTCCGCTCCAATGTTTACGACGTTAGCAATAGATAAAAGAGTGATGGCAAGAAAAAGTACGGGTTTAGAATAATGGGACTTTATAAGAGTGGTTATGCCTTTGCCTGTAACCATGCCTATGCGGCCGCACATTTCCTGAACCGAGATCATAAAGGGGATGCAATATAAGGCAAGCCATAACTGTGTAAGGCCAAATACTGCTCCAGTTTGAGCGTATGTCGCTATTCCTGATGGATCATCATCTGCAATGCCAGTTATCACTCCAGGGCCAAAGGCTTTCTTAATTCGCTTCAGTACGTTTTTCATTGCTTGTAAGTATACCTCAACCCTGGTTAATAGGGGGTAGCGTATAGCGTATAGTTACTGATAAATTTTATGTATCAAGTTGTGCCTAGGTTTGTGTCCTATACGCCATGCTCTACACCCTACACGCTGTCTTATGAAAGTTGGTGGGCTACAAGAGTCTGGTAAATAAGGGAGGATTGCATTAACTCCTCATGTGTTCCAGCTCCGACTACTTTACCTTTATCCATAACAATAATTTTATCTGCATTTTTAACGGTTGAAAGCCTGTGAGCAATGATAATTGTCGTTTTGCCGACGGATACATCGTTTATAGCTTCCATAACTTTGGATTCGTTTTCAGTATCGAGAGATGAAGTCGATTCATCGAAGATGAGAATCTCTGGGTTCTTTATAATGGCTCGCGCAATTCCGATTCTTTGGCGTTCTCCACCAGAAAGCTTTATCCCTCGTTCGCCAACTAAGGTGTCGAATTTAGTTTCTCCTAATCGGTCATAGAATTGATCAATGCGAGCAAGCTTTGCTACATCTTCTAATCTTTTTTCAGCCTCTTTTCTTTTTTTCTCAGGGACAGAAATTAAAATATTTTCTTTAATAGTGTCATCTAGCAAGTCTATATGCTGCTCAACATATCCGATGTGCTCGCGCAAATACCCAGCATCGATATTTTTTAACTCATGGTGGTTAATTTGAATGTTTCCGTCTTGGTAATCATAACTTCTTAAAAGTATTTTGGTGATAGTTGTCTTTCCTGAGCCAGAGGAACCTACGAATGCCGTAACTTTTCCTCCAGGAATCTCGAAAGAAAGATCATTAAATAAGTAGTCAGAATGCTTAGGATATTTAAATTTAACTTCGTTGAATATTATGTCTCCGTTAATTGATAAATTTTTCTTTCCGGACTCATCGAAGCTTTTCTCTTTATCCATTATGTCCATGAACTTTTCTGAGTCTGCATAATATACAGGGATGTCTCTTATGTTGTTTGACAAAGAGGATATTTGCCAATAAACTCTAGAAGTTAAATTCCATATCAAATAAATTATTCCAATACTATACGTTCCCTTTAAAAATAATAAAGCAGCTATAGTAAGAGTAATTAGAGAAAATAATTCAGTAATCCCATCTCTCGTGATTGAGTGCCTAGCAGCGCGTGACCTTGTAAACACATGATGCCCAATGATTTGCATTCTTTTATCCAGATAATTTTTTATAAAATAGTCTCCTCTGTTTAATGTTTTTATTAGAGATAAATGGGTAAATGATTCCGTTCTTATTTTTCTTTGATCGTTCCAGTTATCCCGATTCTTTATGATTAATGGGTATTGTTTTTTATTAAAGAAGTATGCCCACGTAAAGATTATTACTATAATAAATAGGCTTATTACGGCTATTAGATTGCTATAAAAGGCCAACGTTATTATGGAAATAATCACAAGAGAAACAGTGGGAATGATAGAAGTAATAATTATATTAATTATGTTTTGTACAGCAACCTCACCATTTGCAAGAGCTGTTTGCTTCAAAGATGAGTGCTCTTCTATGTACTGGGAAATATTTAAAGTAAAAAGTTTTTTTAGGGATATTTCTTCTAGATGCTGATATATCTTTTGTTCTAGTTGTTTAATGGAATTTAATTTTGAAATATAGTTTATGCCATTATCTATAATAATTGTTATTAGCCAGATACTGGCTAATATGGCAAAAGCAGAAATATTTTTCCCGACTAAAGAATTCAACATTTCTGCATTTAACTTTGCATATACCACCACTATTATCTGAGATATAAAAATTAAAAATAATTGGAAATAAAATCGTTTATGAAATGGACCAAGGAGTATCCATAAATTATGAATAGACTTTAAATGATTTCGCATCCGTTAATGATAACAGACCTTGATTTTTTAAGTAAGTCTTGTTTTATAAAGAAGGGGTATGATATAATATATACAGATCAAAAGGGCGAGCACATAGTGCTCGCCCTTTTGTTATTCTAAAATTTATATACTAGGCGTGGAGATGTAAGTAGATATCTTCTAGGGCACGCACAGCGTCCCCAGCCGCGATATTATTCTGGTGATATAGCACGTCGGTACAATCTCCTGCTGCCCAAATTCCTTTGACAGAAGTTTCCTGCGTCCTGGGGTCAGTTTTTATATTTTTAGATGGGGTTAATTCAAGTAGTCCGTCGGCGAATCCTGTGGCAGGGATTTGGCCGATCTCTACGAATACTCCTCCTACTGCGAGAGCTACATCTTTTCCATTATTATCTGTATAAATAATCGACTCAACGAATGCACTCCCTTTTATTTCTTTAGGTACTGCACCTACCACCAGATTAAAATTAGGCTTTGATTTTAATTTTTCAATCGTGATGGCATCCGCCCTCGGCTCGCTTCTTGAAAGCAATGTTACTGACTTTGAATATGCAAGTAACTGCGCGGCGGATTCAAATCCGGCATTTCCTCCTCCGATAACTACAACATCCATTCCGGAAAATAGGGGGCCATCACACGATGCACAATAAGTAATGCCTTTATTTTCATATATATCTGCTCCAGGAATATCTAACTTTCTGCGAGCAGATCCCGTAGAAATAAGAACGGTCTTTCCATTAAAAGTCTTGTAGTCTTCCAGTGTTACTTTAAAGTTTCCATCAGACCCCGAAATATTGGTTATATTCTTTCCTTCATTAATAGTTAAAATTTCTCCTTTATATTCCATTACATGAGTCTTTAAACTATCTGCAAGCTTAGCCCCAGATATATGAGTAGTTCCTATCCAGTTTTGGACATCGTCTGATACGATCGACTGTCCTCCCCATTCTTTTACTATTAAAAGCGTCTTAAGCTGTTTTCTCGCCGCATACACTGCAGCGGCAGATCCTGCTGGACCGCCTCCTATGATTATTAAATCATAAAGATCCGCGGTTAGCGTGTAGGGTGTAGAGGAAGAGTTAGATTCTGACATAGATTTAAATTATACCACTAAACTAGATCTTAGACATTAGATTTTAGATTATAGATAATGTAATTGATATACTTAAACGATGATACAAAAAATAGAGGATTTATATGTAAAATCTGATCCTTTTATAAAAGAATTTGATATCTTTTGCAATGTTAATGGTCTTATAAACAAAGTAAAAGCCGACCACGTTTGTGTAAAATGTTCGACCTCTGAGATTTACGAAAATACTCGCAAACACTTTGAATTTGATAGTAGGTTTATGTATCAGTCTTTAATACCTGGAAGAAGAATCGCATTTATAGGATTATCAAAAAGTCTTTATACAGCGGTGGGAGAAATTAAATATTTAGAACTTTCAGATCAAAAGAAAGATAATTCTCAGGGCGACAGGATCGATCATATAGAAATTGTACCCGTCACTTTAACCTATGAAGAACTTGTAAGTTTTCTTAAAGAAAAGGGAAATGAAGTAAAAGAAATTATACGTCCCCACCACACAACTCATGATGTATATATGAAGTCAGGGTTTATTGTAAGACTAAGTAGAGAACTTCTTGTCGAAACAATTAAGAGAGATGGAATGGTATAGTTGACAATTCATACGAAAATGGTAGGTTTATGTATGCTACCGAGCGCATCCGGCGTGAGGAGTTATTAAAGGAGCAGAAATGCTTACTTGGCCGTTTGTGTCCGTACCTAAGAAACAAGCTGTACCCGGAGACCAGAATGGTTTCTACCCGTTTCATCTGCTTTTCAAGAATGAAGGAGGAAAACTGCATCTCGCAGATACCACCACCATTAGCGGAGAAATTCAGTGGAAAGAAATTCAGGCTCCCGTTGCTGGGGAGTGGTTCCCTCTCTCTTCAGTGCTTCGGGATACTCCGCTTAATTCCACCATAGACATGAAGGTGGCGAAATGGGTGGGCTCAACAGCCCATGTTCGGCTGAAGCAGATATCTGAAGGAGCGTACTGGAGATGGAGGTTTTGGTCTCTTTCGCTTTTGATCCCGGCATCTCTTCGCATCATGGTGTATTCGAATGATGACCAGTATGTCATGGTTTCAAGAGCGTATGTAAAGTAACCTGCTGTTGTTTTAAAGTACTGAAAACGAATCTCTTAGTCTAGAAACTAAGGAAGATCACCACTATCCGAAACGCGAAATTCTAGTAATAACTAGAAGCCAAGGTTGAAATTTCAAGCTTGGGAATATCTGAATGTTTAAACATTTGGACGCGGGGGAAAGTGGTTTTTTATTTTAATAAATCGATAATTGAAAGTATTTCAAATATGGAAACTCGGCCTGGATAAAAATAAAACCCTGTTTTTGAACAGAGTTTTATTCTAAGGTTTATATTATTTCCTTCTTCTTAAAAACGGTGGTAACGCTTCCCAGTCATCTTCTTCCTCATCGTCATCATCAAATTTAAATATTGTTTTCTTTCCAGCAACTTTTGGTTTCTTCCCATCGTCTCCTACGGCTGGTGTTTCTTCAGAAGATTTCATATCATTATCTATTCTTCCTCTTTCTTCAACAGCGTCCGCTGGGGCTTCTTTAATTGCTTCACGTACAGTTTCTCTCCTATCTACTCTGTCTTCTGGCTGCATCTGTCCTATTTCTCGCTTGGCTTGAGTAATGCTTGGAGATGTTGGAATAGAAGACGTTACTTGTCCATGAGGACGTGTTGAGAATCCTGTGGGAAATCCTGTTGCTATAACAGTTACTTTTACTTCATCTTTCTTTAGGCTGCTGTCTTGTACGATACCGAAGATAATTTGCGCATCCTTGTCTACTGATTCAGTGATGATTTTTGCCGCTTCTTGTACTTCTAGCATTCCTAGATCTTCACCCCCATAAATAGCAAAGAGAACTCCTTTGGCTCCGTGGATAGAAACATCAAGTAGGGGAGAGTTAATGGCAGATTGGGCTGCTTCACTCGCTCGGTTTTCACCAGCTCCATGTCCTACTCCCATAAGAGCAGTTCCAGAATCCTTTAAAATCTTTTTGATGTCAGCGAAGTCTAGGTTAATGGTTCCCGCAGTTCTTATGATGTCTGCGATTCCTTCGACAGCTTGCTTTAAAACTTCATCGCACATTTCAAACGCTTGTTTAACCGAAGTGTTTTTATCTATTACAGAAAGCAGTCTGTCGTTTGGAATAACGATGAGGGCGTCAACTTCTTTTTCCAGTTCTTCCAATCCTCGTTCTGCAAGTCTCATTCTGGCAGCGCCTTCAAAGAAAAAAGGTTTAGTAACTACACCAACTGTAAGAATTCCTTCATTTTTAGAAATGGAGGCGACAACTGGGGCGGCTCCAGTTCCAGTTCCACCTCCCATTCCGCACGCTACGAATACCATGTCAGCTCCTTTGATCACATCTTGCACTTCTTCACGAGTCTCTTCTGCAGATCTTTTTCCAACTTCTGGATCCATTCCGCTACCAAGTCCTTTGGTTAAGTTTTTTCCGATATGGATTTTCTTTTCTGCAAGTGAATGATGAAGATCTTGTGTGTCTGTATTCATCGCGATAAATTCAACTCCCTGGAGTTTGGAATTTATCATATGATTGAGCGCGCCTTTACCTGAGCCTCCGATACCGATGACTTTAATGCGAGCGAAGCTTTCAATTTCTGGATTTACTTTTGCCATTTCTAATTAATTAATGTAATTACTGATATACAGTAACTATATCAATTGGAAGCTGGTTTTGCAAAGATATTTTTTTGAGTGGATTTTCCTGAAAAATCCTTATAAATTAAGGCAAAAACTGGCCTATAAAGGCTTTGACACGAGCAAAGAAAGATGTCAAAACTTCCTTAAATACTGTCTTTTCACTGTCATCTGGCGCTAAAAATGTAAGACCATAACCTCTTGCCCATCCAGTATCTCGAAGTGCATCATTAGTTAATCTGGTAAGTTCTGACGATGTAATCTTTATTGGCAATTTAAGTTCATTTCTAAATACGAATTCAAGACGCGCTACTTGTGATGATGATCCACATACCACGATTCCAGCAGGCAGAAGTTCTTGTCTTTGGATGCGAGCTAATTCTTTATTAATTTTTTCACATAAGTCTTCTAAGCGTGCCTCAATAATTTCTTCAACTCTTCTTTTTGAATATGAAAGTTTGGTTTTTCCTATTTTTATTTCTTCTGCTTCCTCAAGTGTAACTTTAAGTCCTAGTGCGATATCTTTTGTTATGTCATCACCGCCTACGGCAAGTGTGGAAACAAGAATGGGCACGTTTTTTTCATACACTAAAATAGATGTAACTCCGGCGCCAATATTAATGAGGGCAACGCCCGCGACTTTTTGTTTTTTATTTAAAAGGGGAATGCTTTCGGAAATCGGCCCAGCTATTATGTCTGTAACTCGGACTCCTGCTTTATCAAAAGATTTTTTAAGTACATCCATCAGCTGTTTAGGATATGTGACGAAAAGCGTTTTTACTTCTAGTTTATTTCCGCGAACTCCAATGATGTTTCCTTGTATTTCGTTTCCGTCGAGCTTATATTTCATCGGGATGGCGTGAACCACTGCCTTATTTCGTATGTCCGGCACTCCGCGATTAGCGTCTTTAATCGCATTATCTATGTCTAATTCCGTAAGAGAAGCATCTCCCCGGGAAACCTGCGCATGTCCATTTGCGTGATGAGAGGTGAGTCCGAAGGCGCCGAGTGAAACTAGCGTGTGGATGGTGTCATGGCCGGATTCATCTTCGAGATAGTTAATGGCATCAATAATCGCATTTGAGACTTCTTCCGGATCCGTGATGTTCCCTCTATCAATTCCATCAATTGCTTTTTTGTATGTAGAGAGTACGACGGGGAATCTGGCATTTTCGAGATGAATACAGCCTAAAGCTCGGAGGCTTCCGGATCCGATATCTATTCCAACTATCATGTCTCTATTTTTACGTGCCACGGAAATATTTTTTAAGGAAAGTTGACTCTAACCTTTCCATTGTACTACCGTGAGCGTGTCCTTTCAAATGCAAGATTCCGTGAATAACAATTAAATGCAAGAACTTGCGGTAACTCATCTCAAAGTTCTTCGCATCGCTTCTCACTTTTGATAAAGATATATAAATTTCTCCCTCTTTTTTGTCTAATGGAAAAGAAAGAATGTTTGTCGGATAATCTTTATTACGGAATTTTTTATTTTTTTCTTGAGACTCCTTGGGGCTACAGAAAACGATGGTGACATCGTAATCTTTTCCTAAAATATCTTCCTTAATACGTAAAAATGGCACAACAGGAATTGGGCCATTTTTGCGGACGAGGGTTAAGTTTTTATGCTCAACGATTGCCATTTGCTATCTTCTTTTCTTTCTTTCAATTACTTTGCCCATTCTCTTAGCTAATTCGTATTTCTTTAAATTATTTAATTTCTTTAATCTGGCTCTTTTAGTTTTTAATACTGAAAGGGGTCTATCGCTATATCGGATAGATCGGACGCGAGGCAGAACGCCTGACTCCTGAACTCGCTTCTGGAAGCGTCGTACAAGAGAAAGTGCGTTCTCGTTTGCGTTCTTCTTTACTTCTACATTTACGTTTGACATATGTAGGGGAAATTCTAACATAATGAATCGCTTTTAGCAATTAGCTTGTAGCCTGTAAATAATGGGCTTGCAAAAATAAATCCCCGCGGCTGAGACGCGGGGCTCTTTCAAAGAGTAACGGGGGTTACGCTAAGGCTTCTTGATAGAGAGGCGTATATTTCGTACTCCTCTCTTTTTACTTGCCTCAGGAGGTATCTTTTTATTTCTTCTCTGCCGACGCAGATTGTGGTTCCAGGAAGACCGTTAACCCTCGATTCTTCCTTAAACCATGTAGGGGGAATGTTACCGATTTCCCACTCGGCGTTCACCCTTTCGTGCTGTTGTTTGTGAGAAACGAGACCAAGGCGCACCGGCAGACAAAACCGGTGCTCGCACGTGTTGTACTCGAGACGGTCACGGGTGCCAATGATTCCCAGATGAAGCGCCACTATTTCTTTTTCCGGGCGCGCGCTTTTGATCCAGAGCTCAGGCATGTAAATCTGCTCGCCAACTTTTCCGTGAAGTCGAGCTTCCAGGAAGCAAAGTTGATCGACGGCATCCTCTTCGCTCACTTCGTGGATGAAGTCTTCAGGAGCACCAGAAAACATCTTCTTAGTGTGTTCCCATATCCAATCACGCCTTCCCTTGCTGATTGGTGCCATTTCCCAGGGGTGCCAAATTCGTGCCATTATGATCCTCGCTTTCGGTTGTGCAATCACTATAATCCTGACAGATCAGAAATATATAGTCAAATAGGGGGAGCAGTGTGTAGTCCGTAGCTTTTAGATGGACAATAGATACTAAGTGTTAAATTTAGATAAAATAAAAAAGCCGCCTGGGAGCGCACGGCTTTTTCCAGGCGGTTAATCGGAATTAATAGAAGGTCTGAGCCTTCAATTCTCCGTTGGTTACGGTATGGCCCCAGTCTTTGACCAAATCAATCCTAAAAAGCGTCCACTCACTCACCCATCTTTCGAGTACAACATCGAATTTATCCTTATCTCGGGTCTCGAAAGAGACCACCTGAGCCAGCTCTGGTAAGGAGACCCTGTATTGTCCTTTATGTCTGAAACCATGAAGCTTCTTACCTTGGAGTATCTGGAGGAGTGGAGGCCACTTTGCATCGTATGCTTCTATCCGCAAAGAAGCTTGCTCGTGCTCAATCCATCTAGGGCTTGGTATCTGGCCAGCTTCGAGTGCCGGCCAGACTTTGAAAAGAGCAAAATCCAGAAAGTCAGGAACATGAGTCCAGGTCATTGTCGCATCTCCCATCAAGAGAGTGGCTTATCAGAATCTATCTGACAAGGTGAACACGAGGGTGTCACAATTTTCATACTAGAAGATATTACTTAGATTGTCGAATTTTATGCCTCTTTCCTCCTGCACGCTAAACGCTACCATCTACACGCTATTTCAAATGTTTGATGTAGTCTGACAAAGCATCAATCTTCACCGTATCTTGTGATCTCGTTTCCATGTGGCGCACTATTACTGTGTTATCCATAGCTTCTTTTTGTCCAAAGATTATGCAATAGGGGATTTCCATTTTTTCCGCCATAGCTAACTGGGAGCCGAGAGAGTCTTTCGAAATAGACTGATGAACAGGAATGTGTGCCTTTCTTAAAACTTCTATAACGCATAAACTCTTTAGCTTCGCATCAAATCCAAGCTGGATAAAATATACTTTCGGAGCTTTTATAATTCTCGGCATGATTTTCTTGCATTCAGGGAACATCATGATGCGCTCCATTCCTAAACCAGTACCGACTGCCGGGACATCTTTCTTACCGCCCATTATTTTCGCCAATGGATCATATCGTCCGCCTGCGGTGATGGTAATTTCACGCTCCTTTCCGTTTTCGTCTGTATCTACTTTTATCACTTCAAACACAGTCCTGTTGTAATAATCAAATCCTCGAACGAGGGTATTGTTCACTCGATACTGTATTCCCATTTCTTCTAGATATTGAAGCACTTCCTTGAAGTGGTGGCGAGCGTCGTTTGAAAGATATGAGATGGATGATGGGGCCCCTTCTTTAAATGGCTGACATTCCGGATGTTTGCAATCAAGCAGCTTCATCGGATTAGTCTTTAATCTTTCCTGGCAGTCTTTGCAGATTTCACTGATATGTTTCTTATAATATGTAGTCAGGTCTTTTATAAATACCGCACGCGTGTCTTTATCGCCTATTGAATTAATATCAATAATAAGATCTTTAAACCCGAACTCTTCGAGAATCGTGGTAAGCGTGCGGATAATGAGGGCGTCTGCAATGGATTGCGTGGTGCCAAGAATTTCCAAATTAAATTGTCTGAATTGTCTCAAGCGTCCTTTCTGCGGATTATCATGGCGAAATACTGGTCCGTATGAATAAAGAAGTACGGGCTGAGGGAGATTATTCATGCCGTGCTCATGATAGGCTCTCATGATAGATGCTGTATATTCAGGACGGAGTGCTACGCGATCTCCTCCTTTTGTTCTAAAGGCATATATTTCCTTTTCAACTACATCGCTTTCCTCTCCAAGAGTTTTAAGAAATACTTCTTCTCTTTCAAGAACCGGCGTTTCTATTGGCTTAAATCCATAATACACAGCAACTTCTTGAGCTTTTTCAAATAAGCCTTGATAAGCGTAATAATCTTCGTCAATAATATCGTTCATTCCTTTTAAAGATATAGGAAGTTCTTTCTTTTCTTTTTTTATTTCTTCGCTCATAAATTATTTGCTGTACTTAACCTGTCCTGGTTCATAAGAAAATGCTGATAGTGGATACACGCGGAGTAATGCTTGGCCTTTGATGTCTTTTTCATCAAGCGGTCCCCATTCTCTTGAATCATAACTTTGCGCTCGATTATCTCCCATCATAAAGTAATGGTGATCATCTAGCTGCACATCGACATTCTTGGTCAAGTCTTTATAAAGAACATATGATTCATCTAATACAAATCCGTTGGGGTTATCTTTATTGTAAATAGTTGTAACTCCTCCTTTTACTACCACTCTTTCCCCAGGAAGTCCGATCACTCTTTTAATCAAATGCTTTCCTTGATAAGGGTTTGCTTTATCCTCATAAAGCTTAAATATCATGACGTCACCTCTGTGGGGCTTCCCTACTAAATATGATAATTTATCTACCAATAAGAACTGGCCAGTTTCATATGTCGGAATCATGCTCCCTCCATCTACTATAAAAGGCTGCAGTATAAACGCGTGAATACATTCGACTATTAAAATAATTCCAATTACCCAGCTTAAAAGGGAAGAGGGCCTTTCATCTTTTTCTAAAATCTTTACAGCAACCAATCCTTTTCTCCATGATGGGAAAATCATTGCCAAAATAAGCGAGAGGACAAGTAATGCGAGAACAAAAAATATTAATACTGAAACTGGGTTTTGAGATATATCTGAGATAGAAGTTAGAATTGAATCAGTTACTGAAGACATCATTATGAGCGCAGTATACATATCCAATTGTTGCAATGCAACAATTGGATGACTCATGATTATGATTTAGGATTTATGAATAGGCTAACTCATATAAATTCTTAATTCTTAATTTTTAAATCATAAATCGGGCCCATTTGATATACTGTCAAAATGATATATACGCTTGTCCCGCTCGGAAATCCTGGCACTAAATACGAAAGAACACGGCATAACATCGCACGCATTCTTGTGAAAATGATAAAAGATGAATTAGAATCTGTTTCTTCCTTAGAATTATTTGTGCCTGTTACTTTTATGAACGAAAGCGGGAAAGATGTATCACGTTACCTGCGTTATAACGAAGGAAGACAGGTGATTGTTATGTATGATGATAAAGATTTGCCTTATGGAACGTTTAGAATATCTCATGATCGGGGAGATGGGGGGCATAATGGACTGAAAAGCATCATAGAGTATTTAGGCAAGAAAGATTTTACTCGTATCCGCATCGGAATTGCTCCCGCAGATACTGATGGTAAAGAGAAAATCCCGCCTCATGGTGAAGAAGTGCAGGATTATGTGTTAGGAAAAGTTACTGATGGAGAAGAAAACACCATAAAAGAAATTTCTCCTAAAGTATTGGAGGCGATAAAAGCTATTGTGGCTGATGGTTACCAAAAAGCGATGGAGAAATTTAATGGAAAATAATTTATGGATGAAAGAAAAAGCTTCGAGAAAAAAGAATTAGATGAAGATGATCTAGAAAGGTTATTGATTTCTTTGCCTCCTGAACTTCAAAAGTTATGGCGAGAAAAAGTTGAAAACCTAGAACTTGAAGAAGCTATAAGAATAATGGAAGACGTGTTAGAGAACCGGTCTCGAGTAAAGGCTAAAACTTTTACAAGGATTAGTAACATAAAAGATCCAGAGATAAAAAAGGAAGTAACTGATGTGGCTGGAATTATTGAAAATACATTTGGAGATACTGATTATCGGGTGGGGAAAGGAACCGTTGGGGAAGTATACGAAATGCCATATTCCTCTCGAATATGCGTAAAATATCTAGTAGATGAGGATCAAAGGAAAAAGCATGGGAACACCTTTAGAGAGGAATCTGCATTACTTGAAGAAATGACAGGTTTTGTTGTTGAATCTATTAGAGTGCCAGACAGCTATTTTTATACAGCCTCTGAAAATAGAGTCTACTTTGGAATGGAAAGAATTCATGGCTACACTCTTGAAGAAATGGCGATTGATCCGCTGGATCCTAAGTTTGCTACTATTCTTGAAATTGTGAAAAAACTCGACAAAGAGGAGGTAAAAAGAAAAATAAGGGCATTTCTTACTCGTATGCACAAGGAAAAGAAGATTGTTCATCGTGATGTATTTACTAGAAATTTTATGGTGGACCAAGGTGGGAATTGGTTTTTAATAGACTTTGGGAAAGCAAGAGAAATAGAAATTGGAGAGGATTCCGACAGGCGAGAAGCCTCAGACTTAATGTTTGCTGATATTGCCATTGGAGAATTCTTCAGTAAAATTCATTATATGGAAGGAGTTGACAAACAATAATATATATGCTACAATGATAAAGTACCATCACTCAACCGAGGAAATTATGGAAATCGCACGTTATATACAAGAGGCGGCGGAGAACGCATTGAAGTTCGACACTGTTCTCAAATTGCCGTTGAGATTGGCGGAGACGGATTTTTACCTCGCCGAAGCAAACGACCAGGACATCTTAGCTCACAGCTCGATTCAGCACGGAGACAAAGAATACAAGATCGGCACAAGGAGGGAAGTAAATGCCTGAGCCAACAACCGACCCGAAAAGACCCCGTATAAAACGGGGCTTTCTTATATCTAAAAACTAATAACTGTAAACCGAAAACTATTCTTATTCCTTCTTGTCTCCGTATGTCAGCGTCATTCTTTCTTCATTCGGATCAAAGAGGGTGATAGTAAACTTGTAAATTTTTCCGAGAGTCAAAGTCTTCCTTAAGTTCTCTTCATCTCCGAAATCAGATACATGGACGAGCCCAGCCACTCCTTCTTCTATAGAGACAAGCGCTCCGTGCTTATTAAATTTAATAACCACTCCGTCTACTTCATCTCCTTTCTTATATTTCTTCGCGGCTTCTTTCCATGGATTTTCTTTAAGAGCTTTTAGTGATAGTGATATCTTTCCGTCTTTCACTTCGATGATCTTTGCATGAACTTTGTCTCCCACTTTAGCGTGTGATCTTGTATCTTCTACAAGCCCCCAATCAATCTCGCTCTTGTGCACCAGTCCTTCTACGCCATCAGAAAGCTTCACGAAGATTCCGAAATCAACAACTCCTGTTACGGTTCCTTCTACTTCCTCGCCTACGATGTAGTTGCCCATAACTATTTCCTTGGTTTCTTTTTCACCGCTATCTTTTTCAGAGAAGATAAGCTTACCTTCTTTTGGAATAGCTGAAATAATGCTTACAGAAATTCTCTTGCCGATAAGCTTCTTAAGTTCTCTTAATATTTTATCTTTATCGCCGTCTTCTATGCGAGGATAATTTTCTTCTTTAAGCTGGGACGCTGGAAGGAATCCTGCCATACCTTGCCATTCGATGATGAGTCCTCCTTTGTTTGCATCCTTTACCACTAAGTCCATAACTCGCTTTTCCTTAATTGCAGCTTCTGCATCATTCCACATAAGAGCTTGTCTTGCTTCCTTAAGTGAAAGTTCTACATATCCTTCTTCATTTTCACGAAGAACGACTTTTGCTGAAATCGAATCTCCTATATTTATGCGCTTGATAACATCACGCGCATTCATAAATTCTATACCGTAAATAATACCAGTACGGCTTTCGCCTAAGTCTACATAAAGTGCGGTCTTTTCGATCGCTACTACGACACCTTCTACGATGTCTTCCTCTTTTAGAAACACTGCACCTTCAGCATACGGTGCTACTTCTTCTGCGTTTGTCATATATTATAGTTAATAGTTATTGGTCGTTAGCAGCTAGTGCCAATTGCAATATCTACATAAAAAATTCCCACACGAAGTGGGGATTCCACATCGGTCTGGTGCTTCTGATTTCTTTTGACTTCGCAAATCAGAGGATTACGCCAGAACGGCTTCTTTTAAAGAATATAAGAATACTACATCACTTCTCTTTATTATGCAATGAATCGGAGACCATATACTTTTGAAATCTCATTACAGAATAAAAAAACGCCGCAAGCCCGGGGTGGGCTGCGGCGCGCAAGAGGGTTCATTATTTCTTCCCTCTGTTTTTTCCGCGAGAGTTCTTCATGCCTGGCTCGGCCTGTATCGTTTTAACCAGCCGATCTGCTTGAGGGTTTTCATTGCATCCGCTGGCGCCCGATGACTCGCCCCTTCATCGTCGAATCGGGGAAGTTTTTTAGCATCTTCAGGGTAGCGTTCCTGGAAATCTTCATATCTCTCGCTGAAGTCGCGAGTCCTATGCGAGAAGAAGGCGTCTACTCGCGGCATGTACTTTTTCAAATACTGCCGGTCGACGTGAACGCTGTTTCCATAAAGCGGCTTCCCAGGCACACTTACTTGGTTGAGCCATTCCAGGAAGATCGTCTCGGCGGTGCCTTCGGTGTGGGTCGAGTTTCTCGACTCATCAAGTAGGCCATTGGCGATGAAATGCCCATCGATAAAGGGATTGGCCAGCGCAATACGCCACACCTCGGGATTTTGGTAGATAACGATGTGGGGACCCTTCTCGAAGATATTCCAGTAACGGTCGGCGATGACGAACGCGACCTCAAAGATGCGCTCGTCTTCTCTGGTGAGGCCGCTCATCTCCATATCCAGTCCCACACGAGCGTTTGGGTCTTTTTTGAAGCGGGATACGATTTCGGGCACGATTACCTTAGGCGCGGGCTTCTTTTCTTCGACGGAAGGTTCCTCGCCAGCTTTTTTACGGCTTCCAGGAAGCCATATTATGTTATCTTTTCCCACGATTCCCTCCGGTTTGTGATGAGCAATTTATTTTATACTTACATACTTATCCAACTTTGTCAAGTAAATTAAGCTTACCTAAAATTAAAATGTTTAAAAAGTGAGTCTCACATGTTAATATGGACGAATTATTACTATTACTTATTTCGTATGATTATTACTTACTTTGGCCGCGAACATTTTAAACTATCTGTCGGAGATTTGACTGTAGCCGTCAATCCAGTATCGAAAGATGGAAAAGGGAAAGTTGCAAAGTATGGAGCTGACATCACTTTAATCACCACGAATCATCCAGATTACAGCGGCGCTGAACAAACAGAGCATGGAGAAAAGGTTCCTTTCGTCGTGCGAGGTCCGGGGGAATACGAAGTAAAAGATATTTTTATAAAAGGATTTGGAACTACTACAAAGTTAAAAGAAGGAAAGGTAGAAAAAGAATATCAAAATACTAGTTATGTACTTACATTAGATGGTATCCGAATTACATTTTTAGGAGCCTTGTCTCATATGTTGGAAGCAGAACATAAAGAAGTTATAGATGAAACTGATGTTCTTTTCATTCCAGTAGGAAGTGATTCATTTTTACTTAATCCATATGATTCTCATAAGCTTGCAGTTTCTCTTGAACCTAAGCTCATCATCCCGATGGATTACGACGAACAGTCTCTCCCTATTTTCTTGAAAGAAGCAGGAATGGAAAAAACTGATCCAGTAGAAAAGCTTACGATTAAGAGAAAGGATATTGAAGGGAAACTAGGAGAAATAGTTCTCTTCCACGAAATGTAATATGAAAACATTTCTAGGTATGCCGGTTTTTTGTATATGATTTACATATATGGATAATCATAAAAGATTGGCCCTTATTGGCTGATTGCGCAATTACGTATAGATTTACTGGGGTTTTACTAATTTTAGAAAAGTGAAGCACTGTAAGTTGTGAATATCAATAAATAATAAATTTAGTTGGTATACTCCGAATATGGATAAATCTTTTCCTACGACCCCACCAAATATAGAAAGGGCTGACGGCAGGGTAGAAATAAAGCGTGCAGAGATTTTAGATGCCCTGGCTCATTACAGGGGAGATTTTATAAAATTCGCCAGTCTCCGCACATCTCCATATATAGCGAATAAAAAGTTTGACAGTCTACGTAAAGAATATGAAGTTCTTTCGCAAATGTATTTAATAGATAATGAACACGTTGCAGCACCAATTTTTCTAGATGAAAAAGAAAGATTTATGGTCATAGAGAGGCTGCTCGGGTATGAAAGTATTTTTGCCCTAAGTTGGTATGTGAAAGATCTTCTAGAAAGAAATCCATCTTTTTTAGGTGAGGTGAAAATATTTGTAGAAAATCTTCATAAGGAAGGCATCGCTCATGGTGATTTATTGGGCAATATACTGGTTTCATTAGATACAGACAAGGACTCTGAAAATAATGGAAAAATTTTAAACTGGGCCGTTGTGGATCCTGTGGGAATAACTAAAGATTCTGAAGCATTTGTAGAAGCTGTAGATTTAGATAATAAGGCACTAGAACGTCTTTCAGATATTGGTAAAGCAAAGCACTTCATTGAAAATGAAGAAATGGAACAAATAGAAACACCTGAAGCTCCGGAAGTAAGAGAGAGTCAAGACAATAATAATAAAGAAAATCATGTCGTTACCGCCCTATTAAATCAAGGTATACATTTGGTGCCTGAAGGTACACTCTCTATCAGAGAATACTTAAGAGAAAGAAATGAGACGGTAAACACTTTTTATGTGCGAAAAACTGAATTTGCAGCAGCACTCATTAAGCCTATTTCAGATAGTATTATTGGAGATCCATTTCAAGATATAGAAAAGTTAATAATAGAAACTCTGTTGAGGGCTGGTAAAAAAGATGTGGAAAGGTTAACAGTTCATGATACAGAAAGGATAATAATGTGCGCCCACCGCCTGCAACAGAATATTATCGGGGGGATAAAATTCATTTCTGACATCGAAGATATGAAAGAAGAAGGATCTTTAGATCAAGATGTCAATCTTTACCTTGTTAAAGGAGCGGTAGCTGTAGTTTATGATAGAGAAAATTATGACAGCGCAGGTTTTCTTGGAGACCATTTTGATGAAGATGTATCGCATGGTTATCCATCTTCGGCAAGTCAAGTACAATACAAAGGAATGAACATTCCGTATTTTACTTTGCCTAAAAAGAATATTGAAGCATACATTATCAATCACGAAGCAAGGCATGCAACAATCAATAGGGCAGTTTTTGAACAAAACCTACAATATATAAAAGAAGACTTTCATTTAAAGGAAGAAGTCGTGGCTTATCTTTCATGCAATGAAAACATAGAAACAATTATAGGGGCCCTCGAACATTTTTATGGGTATAGTAATTATTTTCATTTTAATGATATGGTGTATGCGTTAAGGAAATTAGAAGATTTCTATACAAAGGAGGAATTGGCGGACATATTGTCGGTTGTTCCTATTTCAGAATGGAGAAAGTTTACTAAGAGTAAATTAAAGGAAATGAATATCAGCACAACTGAAGTTAAAACACCCACAACTCCTCGTTTTTGATTTTGTCATTTTGCAGGCTATAAAAAGTTTTAGCTTATGGTGATAAACTAAATTTAATGAATTACCTTACTAAATACGTCCGACATATCCGCCGACAATCTAAGCATATGCAACATATGCATGCTTTTATCTTTGCCGGGATAATTACAGCAATTGTCGCGGGAATTATTTTATATACAGATTATGGATTTTGGCACGAAACATATATTGGCGAGAGCGCCCCGGCGGTAACTCAAGAGACCGCAGCTCCTCCCGGTGAAGTTTTTTCTAATTTTTGGAGTGAAGCAAGAAGCCAATTTTCCAACATCGGCTCATCTACTGCGTCATTAATAGAAGGAAAAGAAACATATCAAAGCACAGGAACCACATCAGTAAATGGTCAATAATTTGCTGGATTTTTGATTAAATTTATGCTATAATTGTATGATCATCTTTACTTATTTTTATGGCAAAAAAGTCTACAAACGAAGGAGCTCCCGTTGACCCAAATCGTCCATTAAATGGAATCACTACTGTGAATATTGCTGACGAAATGCGCACAGCATATTTGGACTATGCTATGACGGTTATTGTTTCGCGCGCTCTTCCAGACGCTCGAGACGGACTAAAGCCAGTGCACAGAAGAATCCTTTATGCCATGAATAACATGGGACTTACTCCTGGAGCGAAGTTTAGAAAATCTGCGACAATAGTTGGAGAAGTGCTCGGTAATTATCACCCGCACGGCGATGCTTCTGTGTATGATGCGATGGTGAAATCTGCCCAGGACTTTTCATACAGGTATCCGCTCGTTATGGGACAAGGAAACTTCGGATCAATAGACGGGGACGGAGCTGCGGCGTACAGATATACAGAAGCGAAGATGTCGCGCATTTCTATGGAAATGATGCGAGATATTGAAAAGGAAACTGTGCGTATGGTGCCAAACTATGATGGGTCAAAGAAAGAGCCAACAGTTCTTCCAACCGCAGTGCCAAATTTACTTTTAAATGGAACGCTCGGAATTGCGGTCGGAATGGCGACAAATATTCCGCCGCACAATTTAAATGAAGTTATAGATGCTACTACGCATTTGATAGACAATCCTCATGCCACAACTGAGGATCTTTGTGAGTTTATAAAAGGACCTGACTTTCCATTAGGAGGAGTCGCATTCGGCCAATCCGATATTCGACAAGCATATGCGACAGGGCGCGGCGGAGTCGTGGTGCGAGGGGAAGCAGAGATTTCTGAAACAAAAAGCGGACAATTCCAGATCATCATCACTTCTATCCCGTTTAGAGTGCTTAAAAGCAATTTGATAGAAAATATAGCAGATCTTGTGCGAGAGAAAAAGATTGACGGCATAAAAGGTCTTCGCGATGAATCTACAAAGGATATACGAGTGGTGATTGATTTAAAGAGCGGAGCTCAGCCACAAAAGGTTCTTAACTATTTATATAAACATACCGAGCTTGAATCAACATTCCATTACAACGTGGTAGCTCTTGTCGACGGAGTCCCTCAGACTCTCGCTCTTAAAGGAGCGTTAGAGTCATTTATTTCTCATCGAAAGGAAGTTATCCGTCTTCGAACTGAATACGATCTTAAGCGTGCGTTAGAAAAGGAGCATATTCTTCTGGGACTTAAGAAAGCGCTGGATCATATAGATGAAATTATTCAGACGATAAAGAAAGCATCTGATACTCCGGACGCGCATGCAAAGCTTGTGGCTAAATTTAAGTTCTCAGATATACAAGCAACTGCAATTCTTGAAATGAAACTGCAACGTCTAGCCGGACTTGAAAGAAAGAAGATTGAGGATGACTTGAAGGCAGTACAGGCATTGATAGAAGAGCTTAGAACCATTCTTTCATCTGCTAAAAAGATGATGCAGATCATTAAAGATGAAATGGCGGAGATAAAAGAAAAGTATGGCGATGAAAGAAGGACCAAGATCATAAAACATAAAGCCAAGGAATTTAATCCAGAAGATTTGATTGAAGAAAAAGAAGAAGTTCTTGTTTACACTTCTGGCGGATACGTGAAGCGTACAGATCCTGCGGAATTCCGCACTCAAAAGCGAGGAGGAGTAGGAGTGGTGGACATGAATACAAAAGAAGAAGATTTCGTGACTATGTCGCTTTCTACATCGTCTCACAGCGACTTGCTCTTCTTTACGGATAAAGGAAAAGCCTATCAGATAAAGATGTACGACATACCAGAAGGAAAGCGTGCAACGCGAGGAAAAAGCATTATGAATTTCCTTCAATTAACTGATGGAGAAAAAGTCACATCGATTCTTCCAATGCCAAAAGAAATGAAGAATAAAAAAGAAGGCGAAGTGGTTTCACTTATGATGATAACAAAAGGCGGAACTGTTAAAAAATCAGCAGCAGAAAGCTTTAAGGATGTTAGAAAGAGCGGTCTTATCTCTATAAAACTTGATGAGAAGGACGAGCTACTTGCTGCACTATTCGTAAAAGGAGACGATGATGTAATTCTTACAACTCAAAATGGACAATCGATAAGATTCAGCCATAAGGATGTGCGCGAGATGGGTAGAACAGCGGCGGGAGTTATCGGAATGAAATTAGATAAAGGAGATTGCATTGTGGCAGCGGATCTTATACCTGCAGGAATAAAAGGGCAGGAGCTTTTGATCATGACAGCAAATGGTTATGGAAAGAAAACTAAACTTTCAGAATATAAAACTCAGCATCGAGGCGGCTCTGGAATTAAGACAGTGAAAGTTACGGATAAAACTGGAAAACTGATCGTGGCCCGTGTGGTGACAGAAGAAATTGGAGAGCTTCTAGCGGTGTCAAAGGCATCACAAGTAATTCGAACAGAGCTTACTTCTATCCCAACATTAGGGCGTGATACTCAGGGAGTGAGAGTGATGAAGTTACGCGAGGGTGACTGTGTGGCCTCCTTTAACCTCCTCTAAGCTAGAAAATATTTCATATTCTTTGTTGCGGGTCCCAGCTCACTTGTCACTGTGCGACTTGTACAGCTCCTTACTCGCCATCCCACGCCTCGAATCTAAAACATTTTTAGCTTATAGGTTTGTAGGCTTGACATATATAGAAGTCTATTATATGATGAAAAATGAGCGGTTTCATAACGTTCATTTTTCATTTTAAGGAAACCATAATGACGACTGATTGGAAGGACCAGCTTTTAAATTCAGGATTGGTCTCGAGAGACCAGAGAATCCTGATCGAAAAGGCCGCAAGAGAAGCTGAAGCTCAGGTCTTTCTCGATGCGCAAGCTCGTACGGAGGCTGCCGGACGAAGTGACAGGCAGAAGGAAAAGTGCCTGAAAGATATCCGCACGATGGAGAATCCGAAGTACTTTCGCCCCGAAGCCAAGAAGCTTCTGCTGCTTGATCCTAGGGTCGCGCAGGTGGAGGAAGTTCTTCGGATCGCGTACGACAACGGGCTTCAACGGAATAAGAAGGGTGGTACCGTGCTCATCGCACAGCTCTGTCGGCTGAAAGGAGAGCTCGGTAAACGCGGTCTAAGCGATGCCGAGCGGACCAGGCTCGTCGAAAAGACGATTTCCAAACATTAACCTAGGAGAACGCCATGAATCGGAGACACGTCATCTGTCACCTCGCGTGACCACCGCACGATATGTGCGGTTTTTTATTTACAATATATAATAGACATTTTAATAAAATAGTGGTAGAAATGCGAGTGAAGCCAATTTTGGCGCCAAGCCTAGGGGAAAGAAAGTGAGCAAATTCAGATTACTTTTTGAAGAAAAATCTCTACCTCTTCTTTTCGAGCAGATTTGTCTCGAAGATTCCTTCACTGTTGTTTGTTGCATGTACGGAATGTTCTACGAGCGAATGCCGGTAAACAATTACATCTTCAGCCAGCCGTTTGGCCGTCAAAACGAGGCGATAATGCATGTAGTGGAGAGGATGTGTTTTTCCGCCGCTCATGTTCGCTCTATCAACCTATCGTACGTCAATCACGTCACGTCTGCCGGAGAGTACCTT
Source organism: Candidatus Nomurabacteria bacterium (assembly GCA_028286645.1). Taxonomy (GTDB): domain Bacteria; phylum Patescibacteriota; class Minisyncoccia; order Phycocordibacterales; family UBA5272; genus UBA11704. The sequence goes on along the minus strand of JAQBRF010000003.1, from coordinate 8,613 downwards.
ATTCGGTTAAGGGTAAGAAAAATCCACGTTCCCAGCCGAACAGTTTTTTTGGAAACGTGGATGATAAAAGATGGTAAAGATGTTTTAATGGGGAGTGTAGTTTTCACTCAATGACCGCGCGGGAGGCGCGGTTTTATTTTTCAATATTTAAATTGACATATCGGTTTAAGAATGGTAGAAGAATAACGAGGCCAATAATGGCAAAATGAGGATATTCAGATGACCATAATCCAAGTTCCGCGGGATCCGCTCGGCGGGCTGTTTCCGAAAGATACAGCGTTTCCCACATTCGACGATATTAAAGTCGATAATGTTTATACGTGGGGGCGGACTTTCAGCTTCCAGGAAAGCAAGGAATGGCCGGTCGACATGTGCACCCACATGTGGCTCACGGTCGAAATGAAGTTTGTCTACGAGCACTATTTCGGTGGACGGCTGAAAGAGATGGACAGGCTGGTAAACTCCCGCGATGTACGGTATGGTGTGCCGAATTTTTTCCAGCTCACCTGTATTCAAAAGTTCGGCATTCATCGCCGGGAATACGTCGAGTTTTCACTCCTCGTTCAAATGGGCAGCGAGCGGAAGAAGGTGGTTGAAGTAAAACACATCCAGGTGGAGCTTTTGCCAAATGATCGCTAGGTCCTGAACTCCAAGATGTTAAGATGTTAAACGCGCAGCTGGCAACTGCGCGTTTTTTTATTCTACATTTTTATGCTGATTTTTCGTCCATGGTGGAGTGCTTGAAACCACTAATTGTAGGTTGTTCCCTTCAATAAAATATTTTTCTCCTTTGGGAATATGAACCATATCTCCTTTTGAAATTAAAAATTCTTCTGAACTTATTCCTACTTTTCCTTCGCCATCTTTTACATACCAAACTTGTTCTATCTCATTATCTACATCAAATCCATTCTCTGGGTATCTCCCGTTAACTTTCGAAATTCCAACAGAAATATTTTTAAATGGTAGATTATATTCCAAAAAAGAAGACGCGCCACCTTCGCTTAATTCTTTTGACTCTTCTTTTTTCATTACTTTAATCATGTTAGAAAGTATACTATGGCGCAACTAAGAAATTTAGTATGTTAATTCCTGTGTACTACACGCTACGCGGTATTCTCTACACGCTGTATACTGTTCTCATGTTTTTAACTCCAGATCATTTAGTAAAAGAATTATACTTAAAACCAGGGGATCGCGCGGCTGACATTGGTTGCGGCACTGGAGCATATACTATTGCGCTTTCAGAAGAAGTGGGAGAGATGGGACAAGTCTACGCGGTAGACGTACATCGCGACGCTCTTCATACGCTTGCCGGAGCGCTCGATAAAAGAAGCATTACCAATGTGGAAATGATATGGGTAGATATCGAAAAGGGAATTCCAATCGATGCGTACTCACTCGATGCTGTAGTTATGTCAAATATATTATTTCAATTAGATGACATAAGTGCAGCGTTAAATTATGTAGCCAAGCTTTTAAAGCCAGAAGGAGAGTTGTTGGTGGTAGATTGGACAGGGTCTCACGGAGGAATAGGCCCGCACAAAGATCATGTGGTATCGGAAGAAAAAATAATAGATTTAGTGCAAAAGCATGGGTTTAGAATGTTAAAGAGACTCCATGCCGGGGATTATCATTATGCTTTTATTGCTTTGAGCACATAGCTACCAGTTTTTTAAAGATTTAATATTTAAATTCCGTGTTATCTGTGTATTAATGGCTACCGGCTACCGACTAAAGGCTATATACTGTTTTCTATGTTACGAACGCTCATCTTAGGCGCTGGTATATTTGCCGCATTGCTTGCCGTGCTTATATTTTCCGGAAAACTTCCAGTTGGTAACGGCCCAAGCAAGCCTCAAGGAGAGGTTATAGTCTGGGGAACAGTTTCTGAAGAAGGAATGAATACGATAATCCAAGCATTTAACCCCCAGGCCAAAACTTACAGAGTTACATACAGACAAATTCCCGAGGATAATTTCTCTCAGATATTAGTCGAAGCTTTAGCAAGCGGTACAGGTCCCGATATGATAATTGCTCCTCAACAGATTCTTCTTTCAGAAGCCAATAGGCTGTATACATTTCCTGTAGCAAGTTTTTCAGAAAAAACTTACAAGGATACATACGTTGACGGTGCTTCCATATTCTTCACTCCATATGGAGCTCTAGCCTTTCCTATTTCTATTGAGCCTATGGTTCTGTTTTATAATCGTACACTTTTATCAAAGCATGGCATCGCAAATCCTCCGAGTTATTGGGATGAAGTGGCTACTGATGTGCCGAAGCTTACATTGCTAGATGATAGAAATCAGTTTATAGAATCAGGAATCGCATTAGGCGCTCCAACTACTCCATATGCGAAAGATATAATAATGGCTATCGTAAATCAATTGGGGCAAACTCCAGTATTAAAGCAATATAATCCGGACGGCACTACATACTTTAATGTTCTTGCTAATAGTCCGGTTAAGGAAGGAGATCAGGTATTTCCATTATCAAATGTCAATAGATTTTTCGTACAGTTTGGCGATCCTACTAAAAATACATTTTCATGGAGTGATTATGCTGGCAATGCGACAGATCAATTTGTAGCAGAAAAGCTAGCAATGTATATTGGTTACTCCGGAGAGTTGGGCACTCTTCGCTCTAGGAATCCAAGAGGGGATTTCGAAATGACATATCTTCCGCAGACAAGGGGACAAAATACATTTTCTACGGGAGCTCGCATTTACGGCATCGCGACTCTGAAAGCTACGAGAAATTTAGCAGCATCTCTTGCGGTGCAGTCCGCATTTGCCGGAGGTGATGTCTCATTACAAATAGCCAATCTCGTGGGTGGCGTCCCCGCCATGAGAGGCTATGTAACTACCCCGGGATTAAATGATGTTGTTTCTAAAAGCATGCTAGTAGCGCGACCTTGGTATGATAGTTATCCTACGAAATCTACCGGATATACATATTCTATGCTTTCAGACATTCTAAATAATAGATATGGAGTAACTGATGCTGCGGCTATATTTGTTTCTCGTATGCAAGATACCTATAACCCACATTAAGAGAACCAGATGTAATGCTAAAATGACACAAGTAAAAAAATTTAAATCATGAAAAAAATCCTCCTTCTGCCCCTACTCATAACTTCATTATTTATTTTTGTTCAGGTTTCTATTGCTTCAGCTCAAACCCCGGCATCTTCTACTACACCTTCGACCGCTTGTTCCTCAGTCTCCGGAGATTGTTTATGCGGAGGAAGTGCCGCAACCAAATGTGACCCAATAGCAGATGCTGCCACCATCATAAATAGAGTGTATGCAGGATATGTTCTTCCTCTTGGAACGGCATTTTTGGTGGTTTATATTATATTCCGTTACATACAAGCATTTTGGGCATGGAACGCAGGAAATTCTGGTGCATTTAAAACAGCAACCTCTCGGGCCGGAAATGCTACTTTAGGATTTATAATTATAATTCTTCTTATTTCAGGATTTTATATATTCGTTCTTAGATATATCGGAGTGCAAGAGCCAGCACTTCAGCTGCTTAGACGATTTGCTGAAGGCTTTATACCGCACGCTTATGCTGCGGCAGATGGGACTCTTTTGCCAAATCCTGTCGCCACTACCAACATCTCTGATTTCTTAATGGGTGTATTACGATTATCCATTAGCTACTTTTTTTATCCCGCGGTAATTGCTATGTGGGTATGGACTGGCTTTACTTATGTCGCTGCGCAAGGAAATCCAGAGTCGTTAAAGAAATCTCATAAAAGATTATTCCTATCCCTTGTGGTGACTTTAATAGTTTTAATGACACAAGGATTTTTAGTCGCATTGCGAAATACAGTACAGCAATCACTCCCCGCGCAATCCTCCACGCAAGGAGTTGTAAATCAAGGGTCTACAAATCCCACCGTATCCAATGGGACCGTAGGAACTACCGGGACAGCAGGAAAGCCTTCAGCGGCCGCTACGGGAAAGACCAACACTGGGGGAAGCACCGCATCAAAAGCTGTTTCTCAAGGTGCTTTGAATACATTGCAAGCTGCAGCGAAAAAACTTCTTCAGCAACGAACCCAAAATACTAATATACCTATGCCTACAGATTACTCATCGTGTATTTCAGAAGGGCATGGTACATCACTTTGCGCAGAGACTTTTCCAGATACCGCACCCGCGGATGCTGCGATCCCTACTGATTATACTTCTTGCCGTTTAACAGGCGATATTGATTCTGCGACATGTGCTCAAGATTTTCCGGAGAGTGCACCTTCAACAGTTTATGACTATAATGCGCCACAGGATAATGTTACCGAAGTTACTACTCAAGCAGATCCAGACCCAACACCAGCATCAGATCCAGCACCAGAATCAGTACCAGAGCCGGGTGTAAATGATAATGTGGCAGGTACAAACCAATGGTGGGATGTTACCAATAGCTGTCCAAACGATGAGACGTATCTACAGTGCGTTGGCTAGTTATTGCTATTTAAAAAAGGACAACTCATCTATACAACTAAAATAAGCTGATATACACTAAAAGTTAATATGAAAAAAAATCTTGTAGCAATAATTATTACTTTAATATCTATTCCCGTATTGGTTTACGCTCAGGCCACCACTCCGACTCAGGGAATTACCAGCTTAGGAACATTCGTAGACGCGATTACTTCTTCTGTAGTCAGAGCACTTGCCACTCTTTTCTTGGCTGGTGCGGTTGCCGCATTTTTCTTCGGGATTGTTAATTATTTAATTGGCGCCCGCGATGGAGATCAGACGAAAATAAAAAATGGAAATCAATTCATGCTCTGGGGACTTATCGCAATATTCGTCATGTTCTCTGTTTGGGGAATAGTAAAGTATGCACAAGGAATACTAGGTTTACCATCTTCATCAAGTATTGATATTCCTCAGGTGAGATTTAATACAGGAGGAAGTGGTACAACTGCAACGGGGACCCCAGGACTTTCTCCCGGAGGTGGGACCCCTAATTCGGGCACTACAGGTTTGCGTGCGGGAGGAGGAACTCCTAATACTGGTACTCCGGGATTGCCAGCGCAAAGTCATGGAACTCCATGTATTTCTGAAGGGCAAAGTTGCACATCTCCAGAAGGATATTCCGGTACATGTAGAGGAGATACTACTCCAGGGGCAGCCACGGACGGGTTTGTGTGCGACACTCCGTATCATTAATTAATAAAATAGATAGAAAAAAGCCTTATAAGTAAGGCTTTTTTCTATTGACATTTAATAGATTATGGTGTATAATAGATATTAAGGATTTCCTTAGTTTTAAATAAGGAAATTATTCATTAACGCACCTTGTAAGGAGATTATGTAATGAGTCAATCGACAACTGCCTCCGCAGCCCGCGGTGGAATGATGGGGTGGTACAACGGTTTGAGCGGTACAGCGCAACTTATCGTGCTGTTTCTGCTTCTCATCGTTCTGAGCCTGATTGCCTTCGCCACGAACTATGTGACTGGCCAGGCGAACATGGGACTTCTGAAGCAGCGAGCGGAAGTGATGAAGCAGATGGATGCCGCCGCGATTCCGCAGCAACGAGAGATCGAGCTTCGTTCGGCAAAAGTCGAGCTCTGCCGAAACGCCGAAGAAATGACATCGGCATTCGAAAAAGCCCCGATCGAAAAAGCGGCTCCGGGACTCGTAGTCCCAGCCGGCTGTGTCTGGGCGAGGGCGACGCGGCATGTGAGCGTTTCCGGCAGTAACTACTACATTGCTTTCGATGCGGACGTACCGGGAAATTTCCTCAAGTGCGGCCCGCTCGGGGACATGGAGGAGAGCTGCGACAGCATCATTGGCCGCAAGCTCGGTACGAAGTTTCGCGTAATCGTCAGAAATGGCGGTGAAGTGAATTTCAATTAACGGGAGGTTTGCATGGCAGAGCAAACGGCTGTACAAAAGGTGGGCAAGGGAGCTATGAGTGGGGGGGTAATCCTTATCATCGTGCTCATTGCACTGATGGTGGGGTTCACTCTGCTGGTTATGATTACCGATACCACAGGTAGCGGGTTCGGCCAATGGGGCAAAGCGCTGTTCGGCGTCTCCGACGGGCTCGACATCTTCGGCATTGGACTCCAATCCACTTTCGGGAGCCTCCTGCGCGTCCTCCTCATCCTGCTTTTTGTCGGTCTACTCTTCCTCTTTGGAAAGTTGATCGTCGCAAAGTTACGTGGAGGTGGGACCGCCTAATCTCAACCGCAGTCGCTCACTGCATAACAACAGAGCCGCGATGTAAACGCGTAATAAACACTAACGGGAGCCAATCGGCTTTCGTGCAAACCTTGTATCTGTCCCGCTTTAAAACCGGAGCACAGAACATCGTGCGCACGGAAACTGGTTGACCCCCGTTTTTTCTTTGCTTAAATTATTCATAAATACCTTATTTATACCTAAATACTTTTCCACTAGCTTTCCTTGCAAAGAAGGGGAAGGGGGATATACTTAAATAAACTAATTATAAATATATGAAAAAAGCATTAATATCACTATCAATCCTAAGTGCAGGAATTACATCAGTATTTGCCCAGGTAATAAATGGACAAGTAAATGGCACCCCGCTCCTTAACCTATTAGGTTTGGCTCAAACAATTGTTAACAGGCTCGTTCCGTTCGCTATAGGCGTCGCCATTCTAGCGCTTTTCTATTTCTTGATAATGTTTATTTTCAAAAATGATGATGCAACAAAGCATGCAGCGAATCTTAAGGGAATGGGATTAGCAGTTCTTGCGATCTTTGTGATGGTATCTATCTGGGGCATTGTAGGGCTCGTAGGAAATATTTCAGGTATTGGTCAAGGAGGTCAGGTTCCAATTCCGGGAGTCCCTTCACCGTGTCCTGTGGGAATGACAACCTGCTAAAGAATTTAAAATATACATATATTTATTACAGAAAATCCGCTACGGCGGGTTTTCTTGTTTTTTTATGTCTATTCACTTTCTTCTATTTATGAAACTAGAAACTGGGAACTATACTCATGCTATACCCTCACACCAAAGTTACGCTTATTTTTATCTAAAAGGCATATTTTATAAAATAGTATCTATATAGTGGCAATGTTAATTGTGTTAACTTTGGTGTGAGGGTATACTTCTTTCATATGAATGGATTTGAGACTCTCATTACCAATCTCCTTAATCCTGCTTATACATTATTTCTCGTAGGAGCATTTCTTTATTTCCTCTGGGGAGGGCTTATGTTTATTATTAATATTAACGATCCTGATAAAAAAACTGTTGGTAAGAGTCATCTTCTATGGGGCCTTGTAGGACTTTTCATTATTTATTCTGTAGGTGCGATAATGAAATGGTTTAATACCATTTTAGGGGGATTCTTTACCTAGCTGTGTTAGAATCTAGAATATGAAAGAAAACGAGCCTAAATCTCGCATGGAAGATATTATATCTCTTTGTAAAAGAAGGGGATTTGTGTTCCCAGGAAGCGATATTTATGGAGGAGAAGCCGGACTATATGACTTTGGTCCATATGGGGTGGAACTTTTAAATAATATTAAAGCATCCTGGTGGAGAACTAATGTACACAAAAAGGAAAATTATGTAGGACTGGACTCTGCTATGTTTAAGAACCCGAAGGTATGGGAAGCTTCAGGACATGTGGGGGGATTCTCGGATCCATTAGCAGAATGCAAAAAATGTAATACTCGCATTCGCGTTGATAAGGAGCTTGAAAAAGTAGGCGTTAAAGCGGACGAAAAAATGTCTGAAGTAGAATTAAATAAACTCTTTGACGAAAATCGCGCCAATATAAAATGTCCAACATGCGGCGCTAAGGACTTTTCTGAAGTACATGCTTTTAATCTGCTTGTTAAATCGAATCTAGGAGATTTTACTGGTAAAGGTGAACGCCCAGTTTATTTGCCTGGTGAAGCTTGCCAAGGAATTTATCTTAACTTCAAAAACATTGTAGATACGACACGAATGAAGATTCCTTTTGGAGTCGCACAAATAGGCAAGGCCTTTCGTAATGAAATAAGCCCGCGGAATTTTCTTTTTCGAACACGCGAACTTGAACAGGCAGATACTCAGTATTTTATTCGTCCGCATGAAAACAAAGAAGCGTATGAGAAGATTAAACAGGATAGATGGAATTGGTATCTTAATATCGGTATAAAAGAAGAAAATCTTCGCTGGAAGCAGCATGGTAATCTCGTTTTCTACGCAAAAGATGCTTGGGATATAGAATATAATTTCCCAACGTATGGTTTTGACGAACTTGAGGGTATTCACGACCGGTCGGATTATGATCTTAGCCAACATATGAAATTTTCAGGAACTGATCTTCACTATGTCGATCCGCAAACAGGCGAGAAATATATTCCTTGGATTTTAGAAACTTCAGTAGGAATGGGACGGGCATTCCTCGCCATATTTTCAGATGCATATGTCGTTGAAAAAATTAATGATGAAGAAGATAGGGTAGTGCTTAAATTTAAGCCAGAGCTTGCCCCCATTAAGTGTGCCGTTTTTCCTCTTTTAAAGAACAAGCCAGAATTGATAGGGAAAGCCCGCGAAGTGTATGAGCTATTATCAAATAAAATGGTATGTGAGTGGGATGATAATGGAAATATCGGCAAGCG